>JBHHVL010000032.1:0-31328 GCA_046754245.1 Binatia bacterium
GAGCGATCCTAATGTCGAGTACCAACCGGGAATCGGGGGTTGCCCCTGATCGAGCAGGTCTAACGGCGGGGGCGCCGGCCTCCGGTCGGGGACCGGCGCCCCCGCCGGGGCCCGCTTCCTGGGCCGGCGCGCTAGTGTCTCTGTGGCTTGTGCTCGGCCTCGCGCAGCCGGCCCCTAGCGCCGATGGCGCCGTCGTCTGGCTGTTGAGGTCCCAGCGTGCCCGTTTTCCGGCTTCGGACATGCGGGCGACCTTCGTCCTCACCGTAGAGGGCGCTACGGGCAAGGTTCTCCGGCGCGAGGGGAGGATTCTCCGGCGTAGCAAGGGCGGCGATCTCGCCGACCGGCTCTACGTATTCGACGCTCCGGAGGCCATACGCGGCCTCGCCTTGCTGAGCCGTGACGTGGAGGGTGGCCCCTCGGATCAGTGGCTCTATCTGCCCGCCTACGGCAAGGCCCGCCGGGTGGCGCTTCACGGGACGGGTGACGCGTTCGTCGGCAGCGACTTCAGCTACGGCGACCTCGGCCGGGTCCGCATAGAAGACGGACGCCACCGACTCGACAAAGGTCGGGCCTGCGGTGCGGCCGGGGACTGTGTCGTAGTCGAGACAACGGGCCAGTCGCGCTCCTACCCCTACGGGAGGGTGGTGAATTTCATCGATCCCGACGATTATCTCCCGCGCCGGGTGGAGTACTACGACAGGGGAGGAGCGCTGAGCAAGGTGCTGACCGTAGACGAGACCGCGACAGTGGGCGGCTTCGCGACTCCCACGCTGATTACCATGCGCAGTCAGCGTTCCGGTGGAAAGTCTCGGCTGAGGTTGCGAGACGTGGCCTACGATGTGGGCCTGACCCAAGAGGCCTTCACGGTCGAGAGACTCCAGGATTTGTCAGCTCGCTGAGCGACTATTTCGCCCCGTAATATCCCGCCTGGAACAGTAATCGTCTTCGCTGTGTTCTAGATGCGCGGCTGTAATTGACCGCCCCGAGAGACGGTCGTTAAGTGTTGCCCAGAGACTCAGCGGGATCCGTCGGGGGGTAACATGCTCAAGACAAGGTTGTCGAAAATCCTGTACGACAAAGGCTGGACAGAGATGGAACTGTCCAGGCGTACAGGACTGGCGCAGAGCTACATCAACAGGGTTAAGAACTCTCGTATAGTGCCCACGGTGAAGACCGCGCTGCGCATATGCACGGCGTTGAATGTGCGCGTGGAAGAGGCGTTCATCTATGAGGAAGGATCCTACAGCGTGTCCAGGCGGCCGTATTTCCCATGTCACGATCGTCAGGCGAAAACTCAGGGATCGGCGCGCCTGGCGCCGGCCCACGGGGCGACCACCACGGCGCCAAAGTCATAGTAGTGGCGTGGGTCGAGGCGGACCGCCCGCACCCGGCCGCCGCCCCGCTTGTTGGGGCCGTCCGCGGTTGGCGTGGCGAGTTCCAACCAGTCGCCGAGGGAGCGTGATCCAGAGCCTCCCAGGTGTTCCCGCCACAGGCGATCCCGGGTCGAACGAGCCAGAGTCGCGTCCCAGATCAACAGATTCATCTCAGAGTCCCGGTGGTAGCTGGGCGGCCATAAGTTGGCGGAACCTATGCTCATGAAACTCTCGTCGACGATCAGAAGTTTCGAATGCACGTATATATTGGCTTCGGGCACGCTCGAACCATCGTTCCTGCTCCTTCTCAGGCCGAACAGGCCGAGGTTCTTTTCCACCGCGAGCTCGGCAAGAGCCCGTTTCGTCACGGCCATCTTTTTTTCAGGGTAGAGCAGCAGGTTGGGGTCGGGGTCTACCGGAACCACCACTATCACCTCTACTCCCCGTCTTGCTGCCAAGCCGAGAAAGGTGATGGTGCGCGTGTCAATCAGGTACTGGTTCTCGATATAGATACTCGATTCGGCGCTATCGATGGCGGCGAGGACCGCGTCGCGCACGGAGTACTCCCCTTCCTCGAGATCGAAACGGTGGCCGTCGTGCCAGCCCTGACCGCCCGAGTAGAGGCCTCGTCTGATGGTCCGCACCACCTGCACCGTGCTCGAACCTGCTTCGGGTGAGGCGGGGACAGCGGCATCGAGTTCACCGGCCTCGCTTCGCGAAGGCCAGGCGTGTCCACGGGAGAGGGTTTCGGTGGCGCCGTTCCAGCGCTGGAGAAAGTTGTGAGCTACGTCTGCGACCGACGGGCCGCGCAGCTCGGCGAACAGGTCATGGAACCCGTCTCCACCGTGAGCCGGCGAAGACATACCGTCAGGGGTGAGGTTGATACCGCCAACGAAGGCCGCCTCTTCGTCGATCACGTAGCTTTTTTGATGGTGGCAGCCACCGGGTACCCTGTCCCAACGCATTTTCACCTGGCAAGCTCTAGCGGTCAGCATCTCCAGTTCATGGTCGTCGCCACGAAAGCTCCCCACCCCTCGGTATTCGCTCCACCAGAACAGCAGCCTGACATCGATTCCGCGGCCGGCGACCGCGTCGAGCAGGTCAAGGAGCGTACAGCTCCGGCGCCTGATCTCCATGCCGAGGTCGACGAAGGACACGGTAATCCATACACTATTGCGGGCGTTCTCGATGGCTCCAAATATTCGCCCGAAGCTTTCTTGGCCGTCGACAAGGAGGTCGACCGAGTTGCCGGTCCTGGGGGAGTAACTGGCGGCGACCACCGGTGGGGGTCGTAGGTCTGTGAAAGCGCGCATAGTTGTTTGAAGTACGATCCGTGTCGATTAACCGAACAGTTGCAAGCTCGAGCGGGTAACACAAATAATCAGTCCTGTGATAAAGGCACTGGATATCGCCGGGGTGCGGTGTCGCACCAATCTGATTCTGTCTCCCATGTCTGGAGTGACCGACTGCGCGTTCAGAACACTGGTGCGTGATTGCAGCGGAGAATCGGTCGGACTGGTGGTGAGCGAGTTCGTTGCCGCCGAAGGGCTCACTCGCAGGAACCCGCGTACGCTCTCGATGCTCCGTTTCACACCCGGCGAGCGGCCCATAGCCATACAGATCTTCGGTGCGGAACCAGACCGCATGGCGGACGCGGCGCGCGTGGTGGAACAGGCCGGGGCGGATATCGTCGACGTCAACTGCGGCTGTCCGGCGCCCAAGGTGGTGAGGCGAGGAGGTGGGGCGGAACTGATGCGTGAGCCCGGACGTCTTGGAAGGATCCTGGCCGCGGTCAAGAAAGCGGTGTCCATTCCCATGACGGTGAAGATCCGTTCGGGGTGGGACGGATCCTCGATAAACGCCGTGGAGGTTGCGCGATTGGCCGAACAGGAGGGGGCCGACTTGGTAGCGGTTCACGGGCGCACGAGAATGCAGCTCTACAGTGGCCGGGCTGACTGGGAACTGGTCGGTCGCGTCGCCGACAGCCTCGTCGTTCCGGTTGTCGGCAGCGGTGACGTCGTGGAACCCCAGCAGGCGCTCGAACGACTCTCGTCTTCTGGCGCCGCCGGCGTAATGATAGGAAGATCGACGCTCGACAACCCCTGGATAATCCGTCAGATAGCAGATCTGGCGGCTGGGCGGCCCGCGACAGAGCCCAGCCCGGAGGATCGCGTTGCCGCTCTCCGACGTTTCCGTGATCTGCTTCGCGAGACGCTGCCAGATATTTCCTTTTTGGGTCGCTACCGTGGGATGGCTTGTAGACTAGTCAAGGGGATGCGAGGCGCGTCCAGCGTGCGCAGGACGCTAGGACTTTGCCGGGACGTCGTTGAAGTCGACGCCGTCTTCAGCGATTTTCTTCTGCTCGGCAGTGGGACGACCTGTGATAGGGGGAAGGCAGCTTGATACCAGAGGACAATGGCACGCGACGCCGAGGCATCCGGGGCGAGCGGTACGAGGTGTTTGTCAGTAAGGACGACTTCAGGTTCAACGCCGCCCACTTCATGGCCTATCCAGGCTTTCGAGAACGGCTTCACGGCCACAACTACCGCGTCGGGGTACGGGTAGAGGGAGAGCTGGGTGAGGAGGGCTACGTCGTCGACTTTGGGGACGTCAAGAGAGCCGCTCGTGCTATCTGTAGCGAACTCAATGAACGCCTGATCGTGCCTGCCAAGAGCGACTGCCTACGGCTGAGTCGGGAAGGAGGTCAGTTAGAGATAGAGTGTACCGACGACGGCTCGCGCTTCAGCCTACCGGAGGCGGACTGCGTCATGCTGCCTATCGTTCACTCGTCGGCCGAAGAACTCGCAGCCTGGTTCTCGGAGCGCCTCATAGAGATGCTCCACGCGTCGGGAAAACGCCGGCTCACTGCCGTAGAGGTCACGGTCGCGGAATCTCCTAAGCAGGAGGCGCGTTACCACAGGGATCTCCGGAGTTAATGACGCGATCGAAGATCCATGCCCTGGCGGCGGGACTTCTGGTAGCGGCGCTATCGTCCGCTGCCTGCCGAGCGACTCTCCCGGAGCAAGGCAGCGCCGACAACACCCTGTACCGTGAGCGTTGTGGAACGTGTCACGACCCCTATCATCCCGGACTCATGACCGAAGCCATGTGGAAAATAATGTACGCACGCATGGAAATCGAGATCGAGACGCAGGGCTTTCCCCGGATTACCGCGGAGGAGAGGGACCGGCTGCTGAAGTACCTCGCGAGGAACGCGGGCCAGAACTGACCTTCAGCCCGCCAGCGCTTTGCGACGAATCTTTTCTATTTCCCGACGTTGTCTGGGAAGTCCGGCCGACAGGTTTTCGTGTCCCGACGTGCTCACGAGCAGGTCGTCTTCGATTCGTACGCCGATCCCCTTGAAACGCGCGGGCACCTCGGCGTCGGAGCGCACATACAGTCCGGGTTCAACCGTAAGCACCATGCCCGGTTCGAGCGTTCGAGAAGCCCGGCCGTCGCAGTAACTACCCACGTCGTGTACGTCCATGCCCAACCAATGACTGGTGCGATGCATGTAGTAGGGGGAGTAGGCCTTGTTCTCAAGAAGGTCATCTAGTTCTCCGGAGAGGATTTCTAGATCGACCAACCCTCCTACCAATACCGCCAGCGCAGCGGCGTGTACGTCGTCGAAACGGCTTCCGGGTTTTACGGCCGACCTCGCCGCGTCTTGAGCCGCCAGAACGAGGTCGTAGAGCTGCGCCTGGCCTTCGCCGAAAGACGCCGCGACCGGAATCGTGCTCGTGACATCGGCGCAGTAGCCACCGTATTCGCCACCGGCGTCGAGCAGCAACAGTTCCCCGTCGCGCAGAACGCCGCAGTTATCTGTGTAGTGCAGCACCGTGGCGTTCTCACCGGAAGCCGCGATGGTACCGTAGGCGGGACCAGCACAGCCGGCGTCGCGGAACGCGTGATCGACGGTGGCTTCGATCTGGTACTCGAACATTCCGGGTCGCAGGGTTTCCATCACGCGGTGGTGCCCTTCTACCGTTATGCGACACGCCCGACGCATGATTTCTACCTCGTGTTTCGACTTGAACACCCGCATTTCGTGAAGGATCTGGGCCGCTTCGCGTATTACGATCGCCGCCAAACCGTTGCGGGGACGTTGGGCGTTGACCCGTCGCACGACGTCGAGTACGCACTGGTTGCTTACCGCGTCGCGGCTAAACGCGAAGTAGAGCGTGTGCGCTCCGGCCAGCGCGCGTTCAAGTTCCTTGGCCACCTCACCAAGCGGAAAGGCCCGGTCCGCCCCGTAGCTATCGCAGGCTCCCTGGATTCCCTGCCGCTTTCCCGTCCACGTCTCGCTTTTTTCATCTGTCTCCCGGACGAAAAGAGAAAACCCGCTGTGTCCGCCCTCACAGCTCGAAACCATCAGCGCGGCCGGTTCTTCGAAACCGCAGAGGTAGCGGATGTTGGAATCCGGCCTGTAGCGGTAGTGAACGTCGTTGGAATAGACGGCTTCCTCCACGGCGGGGATGAAAAGAACCGCGTCCTCCAGTTCGGCGATGACCGCCTGGCGGCGCTGGGCAAAAACTTCTGCGTTTGGGCCATTACGGGTCATAACTCGTCGAGGCTAGCACAATCGGTTGCATGGTCGCCACCATCGCCGATAATCTCCTCGTGCTGATGCCGGATTGGTCATGACGGACTCCGCGACAGAGAGACGCTGGGCCCTAGAGCGGTTCATCAACGGCGTTGACGAGCTCGAGACGGTACTCGGAGAGGGGGCGGGACCGGCCGTCGAGCGCGTCAAAGGGGAACTCCTCGGGGCGATGGCCGCCAGGGACAGGGGGGACCGGGAGGCCTCGTTGGGTTCCATCGCCCGGGCTATGGACGAACTGGCCAGGCTGGGAGACGGCCTCGGAGGAAGCGAGGGAGACCTCATGCGGAGACTTTCGACGGCGTTGCTTTCGGGTCTGGACGCGGGCGACCGTGAGATCGTCGAGCTGAATCTCGGCCGTATCGAAGCGAGGGCTGGTTTGCGGAAGAAGAGGGATGACTGAGTCGGTGAGGGATCCCCTTGTTACCCTGCTGACAGACTTCGGTAACGCCGATGGCTACGTCGGTGCGATGAAAGGCGTCATCCTGTCCTTGTGCCGGCGGGCGCGTCTGGTCGACCTCGGCCACGAGATAGCTCCCGGAGACTTGCTCCAGGCCGCCCTCGCGCTTGAGGCGGCTGTACCCTGTTTTCCTCCCGGCACCGTGCACTGCGCGGTTGTCGATCCCGGCGTGGGTTCGAATCGCAGCGGCATCGTCCTTGTCGATGAACGCGGAGTTCTCGTGGGTCCCGACAACGGTCTGCTGTCGTTGGCGGCGAAAAGGTTCTGCAAGTGCTACCGCATAGAAGAGGCTGATCTGATGGGAGAGAAGGTCTCGAGCACCTTCCACGGTCGCGACGTCTTTGCGCCCGTAGTCGGACACCTGGCCAGCGGGGTAGCGGCTGAGGAGTTCGGTCCTGAAGTTGAGGTCTTCGAGCGACTGGAGCTACCTAGGGTGGAGCTACGGGGCACGTTAGTCGAGGGGGAAGTCATCCACGAAGACCGTTTCGGCAACCTCACGACCAATATTGAAGCGGAGGCCATCGGTATTAAGGACCCTTCCAGGACGACGGTCGAAATCGCCGGCAAACGTATCGAAACGCTGCGCAAAGCCTACTGTGAAGTCGAGCGGGGTGCCCTGGTCGTGCTCGAAGGCAGCCTCGGGCGTATAGAAATCGCCGTGCGGGACGGTTCCGCCGCGGAGCGACTCGGCCTGGAGAGCCCCCGAGGAACCCCCGTTTATCTGCGAAGGCCTTGACCAGCACCGCTCTCGCCCAGACTCTGCGAGAGTGGCCTGGGGTTTACGCCCCGGCCCCCCGCGGTTAGAATGCCATGCAAATGGGGAGCGGCCTCAAAACCACCTTTCTGCTTGCCGGCTTGAGCGCGATCCTGCTGGTCCTCGGTCAGCTCTTCGGTGGCCAGGCGGGTATGGTCCTCGCCTTCGTGTTGGCTGCCGTCATGAATTTTAGCTCATACTGGTATTCGGATCGCGTGGTGTTGCGGCTCTACCGCGCTGAGCGGGTGGACGCGGAGCACAGGCTCCACCGAATCGTTCGGTCCTTGGCTCTCAAGACGGGCCTTCCGATGCCCGGGGTCTACTTGATTCCGGATTCGTCGCCCAACGCCTTCGCGACGGGACGTAACCCCCAGCACGCTTCCGTGGCGGCTACCAGGGGTATAGTCGAGCTACTGGACGACCAGGAGCTGGAAGGCGTGATGGCTCACGAACTCGCTCACGTCGCCAATCGCGATATACTTATCCAGTCGGTGGCTGCTACCGTCGGAGCGGCGATCATGTTGCTTGCCAACATGGCGCGTTGGGCGGCGTTTTTTGGTGTGGGCGGCCGCGGTGACGACGAAGATTCGAGTCCCTTGGTGCTCCTGGTTACCGCGATGCTGGCTCCCGTCGCCGCGCTCCTGGTCCAGGCGGCGATCTCGCGATCGAGAGAGTTCGCCGCCGATCAAGGCGGCGCCGAGATCGCGGGGACTTCGGAGGGGCTCGCCCGGGCGCTCGGCAAGCTCGAGGTTGGCACCTCTCGCGTTCCGATGCAGGCCGCCAATCCGGCGACCGCCCACCTGTTCATCGTATCCCCCTTCTCGGGTAAAGGGATGGCTCGGTTGTTCAGTACCCACCCGCCGGTCGAAGAAAGGGTGAGGCGCTTGCTCGGTCGGGTCTAGCCTTCCCGCTTGCTCACTGCACGGCGGGGAGCGTGGTCGCGAGAGCCTGCACGCCGGGGCGCAGGGCCAGGGCGCCGAGCGCGGTGGCGAGGTGTCTGGCCAAGGGGTCTGGAAGCGCCGCACGCAGGCCCACCCGACCCTTCAACTTGGCGAGTTCGTAGGACAGCAGCCCCCGTTTGGGAAAGTAGACGAGCCGCACGCTCTGCGGATCGTCAATGGCGGCCGCTCTCGCTGCGGCCGTGACCGCGTCTTCCAGCCCACCGAGTTCATCTACGAGGCCGTTGTGAAGCGCCTGCATGCCGGTCCACACCCGGCCGCCGGCGAGTTCGTCAACCTCTTCTACGGACATCCCACGGCCTTCCGCGACCCGTTCGAGGAAGAGCTCGTAGGTGCGGTCCATCTGGGTGCGAATCAGCGAAAGCTCGGCGCGGTCGAGCCCCTTGCTGATGTCCATGAGACCAGCGTAGCGGCCTCTCACCAGAGATTCCGAGCCTATGCCCAAGCGGCCCAGCAACCCAGCGATGTTAGGTTTGAACATCACCACGCCTATGGATCCCGTTGTCGAGATGCCCTGCGCCACGATACGATCTGCAGCGACGGCCATATAGTAGCCGCCCGACGCCGCCACGTTCGCCAGCGACGCGACCACGGGTTTGACCTCACGCGCGAGCCTCACCTGCCTCCAGACCTCGTCAGAAGCAAAGGGTGAACCTCCCGGGCTGTCGACACGAAAGACTATGGCGCGTATGGTCTCGTCTGCTACCGCGTCCGCGAAGGCCTCGGTCAGGGTTTGGGACCCGATCGTCATGCCCATTATACTCGGCGTGGATCCCTTGCCCTGGATGATGTTGCCCGAAGCGTGAATGACGGCGATGCGTGGCCCCGTTTCGATACCCACAGAAGACGCGTCTACCTCGGTATAATCCTCCTCGAACAACAGGGGAGGGGCGTCTTCTGGTGCGAGCGAAGAATGCAGCTCGTCAAAGTACTTCACCCCGTCGGCGAGGCCTTCTTCAACAAAGGCGTTAGGAGAGGCCGGACAGGCGTCGACGATGGCCTGTACCTCGGCGGCTTCGAGTCCCCTTGCTTCAGCGATACCGCCTATGAACTGCTCGTTGATGTCATCGAGCACCGAGTTCGCTACTTCACGGTGCGCGTTGGACATGCCGCGTCTGGCGATCATGTCACCGGCGGTCTTGTATTCACGGATCTGCTCGACCTCCATGTCGATGTCGATTTTTTCCCAGACCCCACCCAGAAAGACGTAGTGGGACGACAGGCCCTTCAACATTGGCGCGCCGCCTGGTGGGACGTATACTTCATCGGCGGCGGACGCGAGATAGTACTCACGGTTGGCTCCGAAAGAGTTCGCGTCGAGGAAGGCGACGACGTGCTTTCCGGCCTTCTTGAGCTTCAGCAAGGAGTCGCGCAGGTCCTGCACCTGGGCCCAACCCGCGTCGAGATCGTGGACGTGGGCGACCACCCCCTCGATGCGCTTGTCGTAGCGAGCCTTGCGCAAATTATCGAGCAGTTCGAGCAACACCCGTCTGTCTTCCAGAATACGCGCGATCAGCCCACGGCGAGGAGGACCCTCGGAGTACTCCCCCTTGATGTCGACGACCAAGTAAGTGCCGTCATCGACGCTCGGACCTCGGGAAAGCACGGTAATCAGCAACGTGACAGCCGCAACGACCAACAGCAGAATCCATCTCTTCTTGAGCCGCATCGCCTCGCCTCCGCAGGCACTATTATCACAGATACGGCGTCAGGTTCGAGCCGATGGTTCGGGCGTGGATAATGCTTCGAAAGCGGGCTAGCTTCACCGGGTGTCGAGGGTGATCAAGATCCACGACGGCGGTGTGATGAGCGCGGACGGACTTTTCTCCGAGCAGCTCTGCATGCAGGCGGCGGCCTCCATGACGGGCGACGCCTTGGTGTTGCTGTGGCGGCGGGAGGAGCCGGCGGTCGGGGTCGGAAGGTTTCATCGTGTGCCCGAGCGGGCATCGCGAATCGAGAGGCGACTCACCGGAGGGCGCTGCATATCGGTCGGCCCTGGCGTGCTCGGCATGACTTCGGTGCTGGCGTCGACGGCGTGGCTGGGAGGATCTGGGCAGCTCAGACCCGAACAGTTCCTCAATCGTGCGCTGCGGCCTCTGCTGTCGACCCTGCGTGATCTTGGCGTCGACGCGTTCTATCCGGGCCGTGATCTGATCACCGTCGGGGGTCGAGCGCTGGCCCATGCTTCTTTCAGCGTCGCCCCCGACGGGGTCTTCATCATGGAAGCCCACCTCGGCCTGCAGCACCGGATCTCCGATTTTGCCCAGCTGCTCGCCGAGGTTGACGGGTCCGGGGTCGTCTCCACCTCTGCGGACCCCCTTGCCGGGGCGGTGGCTCTGGGCGAGCTCTTGACTCTGCCGGCCGGCGATCTTTGGCCGGTGCTTTTGGCCGAAGCGTGTGAGAGGGTCTTTGCCTGCGTCGTCGACGCTGGGGGGGCGCGCTGGCCGAAGGCCGGACTGGTGGCGAACGCGGCTGCGTTCACCGCCTTTCAGACGGAAAGCGGGCCAGTGCCCGGTGGCCACGCCGTGGCGTCGGCCTTCGGCCAGCTCGGTGTGGTTGATTGCTCGGCACGGGTCGAGGACTGTCGTCTCCGTGGCCTCAGGATCAACGGCGACATCATCGCGCCCTTCCATACCATCGACGAGCTTTGCGACCGTCTTGAAGGACATGAGCTATGTGAGGCTGCCTTGCGCGCGGAGGTCGCCGAGGTCTTGGCCCGCCCGGGCAATTTCGTACTCGGGGCGCCCGACCTCGCGGGGCTGATTAGCCGGCTAGCTTGCTAGTGCGGTTGGTTCGGGGACTCGCGCGGACCTGGCGCCAGGGTATTGCACTGGTCTGCCGGCCGTGGCATCAAGCTGCTGATGGCAGACTGTCTGTTTTGCAGGATCGCGAGCGGCGAGCTCCCCGCCGAGAGGGTGCACGACGACGGCGAGATATTCATCATCAAGGACATCAACCCTGCGGCGCCCGTCCATTGGCTAGTCATTCCACACCGGCACGTGGAGACGATACTCGATATGGGCGAGCAGGATGCGGCGTTGCTCGGACGGGTTTACGGCGTCATCGGCAAACAAGCGCGGGCCGCTGGTTTTGCGGGCGACGGTTACAGGGTCGTAGCCAACTGCAATCGTGATGGCGGTCAGACGGTCTTCCACGTACATTTCCATCTTCTCGCTGGGCGCGCCCTGTCCTGGCCACCCGGCTAGCGCATGTTGCGCGCTGTTGTCTTCGATTTTGACGGCGTTATCGTAGACGATGAGGGGCTCCATCTCGCCGCCTTTCGCCACGCTCTTGCGGACTACGGGATAACGCTGTCGGAATCGGAATACTTCTCCAAGTACGTGGGATTCGACGATCACGATGGGTTCAACGCGATTCTCAAGGACAGAGGCGTGGCCGAGGGCGCGGTGGCGCTTCACGAGTTAATGGCGGACAAGGCGCTTGAATTCGAGCGCCTCGCCAGCGAACCGGTCGACTTGTTTCCCGGCGTGGCTCGTCTGTTGGAGGACCTCCGCGCCGGGAGCAATCCGCTTCCGCTCGCGATCGCGTCCGGCGCCCTCAGGTCGGAGATCGAATTGATTCTCGGTGGTGCGGGTCTTGGTGAGCACTTCGACGTGATCGTTTCGGCTGAAGACGTGTCGGTGGGCAAGCCGGATCCGGAAGTCTATCGCCTCGCTTGCACCAGACTGACTTGTAGCAACGAGGGCCTCGAGCCACGGGATTGCCTCGCCATCGAGGATACCATTGCTGGACTGCAGGCGGCTAGCGCCGCTGGAATGCGAACCATCGCCGTTACCAACAGTTATCCGGCGTCGGAACTCAGGGCTGATCTCGTGGTGGACAGCCTCCAGGAAGTCGACAGAAGAAGGTGTGCATCGTTGTTCGGCGAAGGGTGAGTCGCGAAGAGCCGTCTGACGGAGACGAAAAACGGAGAAGGATCAATGAGTGACGAAGTCAGGCGAGACCTGCTGGATCAGATACAGACGTCCCACGAGATTTTTGTAGACGCGATGGACAGGCGGTTGCAGGACGTCGGAGTGGAGCATCTCGAGCGATACTTTGCGCTGCTGAGTAACCTGCTCGCCAAACTTGACGACGACGACAAGAGCCTCAAGGACGTTGCCCGAGAGATGGTAGCCGAGTCGGCGGGAGTCATCATGGCCGAACTCGCAGGCTGACCACGAGAGCGGGGGAAACGGCTCCGGGCCGTTCCCCCCGTCGTTTTCCTGTCTGGCCGTTGGTGTCTACTCAATCGGTATGCTTCGAGAGGATTTGACCTTGTCGCGGGGGACCTTCACTTCGAGGACACCGTCGCTGCAGTTTGCACTCACCGCCGAGTCGTCGATATCGGTGGGGAGTCTGAATGAGCGGGTGAACCGTCCCGTTGTCACCTCACGCCTGCAGACCTTGCCGTCATCGTCTTCAAAGACGTCCCTGCGTGAGCCACTGACGCTCAATACTCCCTCGGCAAGGTTGACTTCGATGTCATCTTTCGACACTCCGGGCAGGTCGAAGCGAAAGGTGTACCCTTCGTCGTCGGATGCAATATCTGCAGAAGGTAGCCACCCGTCTCCAAGTGCCGCGGCGTCGTCGTGGTCGCGCGGCACTAGCCCGAAGAAACTGTTCAGGAAACGGTCGACACCGTCCTGGGGTCTTCGTGATTGCCATGCCGTTACGTTCATCGTCCTTAACAAAACCTCCTGTCCTGTGAATACAGTCCAAAAGTAAGAACGATGACCGAGCTGTCAAGACCCGCCGTCGGGGATCACAGGTGTTTTTCCAGGGGAAGGGTCACCCGGTACAACACCCGACCGCGGATGACCGAAACCATGATGCTGTTGCTGTTGCGCAGCGAAGCCAGCCGACGTCGGAAAGAGTCGAGGTCCTCGAGTTCGTGGCCTCCGAGACCCGCTATTATGTCGCCCGGGCGGATCCCGATCGAAGCGGCCGGACCTCGGGGCCGGACGTCGGTCACCACTATCGCGCGCTTGGCCCCCTTCGAACTCACCTTCACGCCCATGCCCATCCACGCGAGTCGATCGATCTTCTCGGCCGGGTAGACGGCCACCTCCAGCGTGACCTCGATCGTCTTGCCGTCCTGCAGGGCCACCAGGTGGAGCTGCTCGCCGGCCGTGAGACCGTCCACCCGGCTCCTGTAGTCAGCCAGGTTGCTCACCACGTGACCGTCTATGCGGACGATGATCGCGCCCGTGCGGAGGCCAGAGGTGGCCGCGGGGCTTCCGTTCTCGAGGCCGCGTACGAGCACGCCGGAGCCCGCCTCAACGCCGAAATGAAACGCTATCTCCGGCGTAAGGTTCTGGACCATAAGCCCCAGCCACGAAGGCTGCACCGCCCCGTAGTGCAGAATCTGGCCTACCACGCTGCGAATCTTGTGGGTCGGTATGGCAAACCCGATACCTTCGGCTTCCCGGTGTATCGCGGTGTTTATTCCCACGAGACGTCCCTCGACGTCTACGAGCGGGCCACCCGAGTTGCCGGGATTGATAGAGGCGTCTGTCTGCAGGAGGTCGTGGTATACGAGATCGCCGGCTCGGATGGTACGGTCTCGGGCGCTGACCACCCCCGTCGTGACCGTGTGCGAGAGCCCGTAGGGGTTGCCTATGGCGATGACGGTCTCTCCGATCATGATAGAGTCGTCCTCGGGTATCGGTATGTAGGGGAAGGGTTCTTCCGCGTCGATCTTGAGCACGGCGAGATCAGAATCGGAATCCGCACCGATGAGACGAGCCGTGAATTCTTGGTTGCCCGACATCAGCACCCTGATCGAACTCGCCCGCAGTATCACGTGCTCGTTGGTGAGAACCGTACCGGTTTTGTCGACCAGGAATCCAGACCCCAGCGATGTCCTCTTCTGCCGTCTTGGCTGGGTAGAAAAGCCACCAAAGAACTCGGAGAACAGATCGTCGAAGAAAGGATCGCCGGTGTAGGGGCGGCGCTGAACGAAGGGGGTCTCGACCACGGTTTCCGTGTACACGTTGACGACCGCGGGACTGGTTCGCTCCACCGCTATCACTACCGGGCTGCGGCGGATGTCTTTCTTGGCGTGGACAGAGGGGATGGGGGCGGCGAGTAGGACCATGACGAGCAGTCCCAGGACTGTCCTCGCCGTTCGCTGCCCTGCTCGGCGGTGGACGGCCAGACGTGGGGGTCGATCCGTCACGGTACGAGTACGCAGGCAGCGACGACCGACGTCCACCGCTTGTCCTTGGTGCCACGGGCCGACTGGGAGATGTTACGCGTACGAACGATCTGGTCGCTCAGCCGCCAGTACTGGCGACGCTCGTCGTAACTCGTGTCTGGGTCGAACTCGACGTTGAGGATCGTTGCAAGCATTTGCGCGGCGAGGTCTTCGGCGTATTCTCCAGCCTGCTCGTCGGTCTCCCCGAAGCCGTGGTGTTCGCTGAGGTAGCCGTACATGGATCGATCTTTTGGAATCGCCACGCCGACAGAAGCCGCGAGATGCCGGTGGGGTTCGTTGCTCTCCACACGGCTCATGACCACGTGCACTATCTCTCCCGGTGACAGACGCTCCAAGCCCTCGCGTTTGGACACGACCCTGCAGTGCGGAGGGAGAATGCTCGATACCGATACCAAGTTGAACTGAGCGATGCCGGCCGATCTGAGCGCGAGTTCGAAGGCGGCGAGCTTCTCCCGGTGCCTGCCGACCCCTCGTGTCAGAAATGCCTTGGACGCAACCACCGGTCCGCCGTCATATGAACACTGGGGCGTCGAATTCCCCGAACGCTTCTCTCATCGCATCGGAGATCTCACCCAGCGTCGCGTAGGCTTTCACCGCTTCGATGATGGCGGGCATCAGGTTGTCCGTTCCGGATGCCGCAGCACAAACCCGGGCGAGCGCGCCCGACACCGCGTCGGAATTTCTGCGCGCCTTCAGTTCGGCGAGTTTCTGTTTCTGCCGGGTTTCCACGGTTTCGTCTATGCGCAGCAGCTCTGCCGACGCTTCTTCGTTGCTGGTAAAGCGGTTCACCCCTACGAGTACCTGATCTTCCTTTTCCAGCGCCTTCTGGTACCGGTAGGCTGCTTCTTGAATCTCGCGTTGCTGGAAGCCGTGTTCGATGGCGGCCACGGCGCCGCCGAGCTTGTCGATGGCGTCGATGTAATCGGTCGCCCTGCGCTCTATTTCATCGGTCAGTTCCTCGACGAAGTAAGAACCGGCCAACGGGTCGACGGTGTCGGCGACGCCCGACTCGTGGGCTATCACCTGCTGGGTCCGCAACGCGGCCGTCACGGCCGCCTCTGTTGGCAGTCCGAGGGCTTCATCGTAGGAATTGGTGTGAAGCGACTGGGTGCCACCGCACACCGCCGCCAAAGCCTGCAGGGCCGTACGCACGATGTTGTTGATCGGTTGCTGCGCTGTCAGTGACGATCCGGCGGTCTGCGAGTGGAAGCGAAGCATCATCGACCGCGGTTTGGTCGCACCAAAGCGACGCTTCATGATCTTTGCCCACAGACGCCTCGCGGCACGATACTTGGCTATTTCCTCAAAGAAATTGTTGTGAACGTTGAAGAAGAACGACAAGCGGCCCGCGAAATCATCGACGTTGAGGCCGGCCTTCAAGGCCGCGTCTACGTACGCGATGCCATCGGCGAGGGTAAACGCGACCTCCTGCACGGCGGTCGAGCCGGCCTCGCGAATGTGGTAGCCGCTGATCGAGATGGTGTTCCAGCGAGGGACGTGTTCGGTACAGAAAGCGAAGACGTCGGTAACAATCCGCATCGACGCCGCCGGCGGATAGATATAGGTCCCCCGCGCGATGTATTCCTTCAGTACGTCGTTCTGGATTGTGCCGCCCACACTTTCCCAGGCGACGCCCTGTTTTTCGGCGACCGCCAGGTAGAGCGCGAGCAGTATCGACGCGGTGGCGTTTATCGTCATCGACGTCGTCACCTTGTCCAGGGGGATACCGTCGAAGAGAGTCTCCATGTCCTCAAGGGAGTCGATCGCGACACCGACCTTGCCCACCTCACCGTGGGCGAGCTGATGATCGGAGTCGCGACCCATCTGCGTGGGGAGATCGAAGGCCACGCTCAAGCCGGTCGTGCCCTTGTCGAGCAGGTAGCGGTAGCGTTTGTTCGATTCTTCCGCGGTCGCGAATCCCGCGTACTGGCGCATGGTCCACAAGCGTCCGCGGTACATCGTCGGTTGGGTGCCCCGCGTGAATGGGTATTCGCCTGGAAAGCCCAGGCTTTCCGGATAGCTTCCTTCGCCGGGACCGTAGAGGCGCTCTACGGGGATACCGGAGCTGGTGTCAAAACCCTTCCTCCTCTCGCCGCCGCGTTCCAGGGCCTTGGCCAGTGTGCCCGCCTCCCACTTCTCGCGTTCTTCGTCAAAGGTCGCCATCTCGTTTTCCAGCTAACTTATTCCCTGATTCAGCCCAATATGGAAAGCATGACCCCAGCGGCCACAGCCGATCCTATGACCCCCGCGACGTTGGGCGCCATCGCGTGCATGAGCAAGAAATTGTGACTGTCCTCGCGTTGGCCGACCATCTGGACAACACGGGCGGAATCCGGAACCGCCGATACCCCGGCCGCGCCGACCAGCGGGTTGATCTTGTGTTTTAGGAAAATGTTCATGAATTTTGCGAACAGCACCCCGCCCGCGGTGGCTATACAAAACGACAAGGCCCCCAGGCCGAAAATCATGAGAGACTCTGCCCTGAGAAAGGTCTGAGCCTGAGCGCTCGCGCCCACGGAGAAGCCCAGCAAGATGGTGACAGTATCGACCAGAGAGGTGCGTGCGGTCTGAGCGAGGCGTTCCGTTACTCCGCTCTCCTTGAGGAGATTGCCGAAGAACAACATTCCCACCAGAGCCAGTGATCCTGGAGCGATCAGAGCCGCGATGAGGAACGCGACGATGGGAAAGATGATTTTTTCGGGTTTCGAGACCTTCCTTGGCGTCGGCATACGGATCAACCGTTCTTCCCGGGTGGTGAGGAGCTTCATGATCGGTGGCTGGATGACAGGGACCAGGGCCATGTATGAATAGGCGGCGATCGCGATGGCGCCCAGAAGTTCCGGCGCGAGCTTCGCCGCAAGAAAGATCGCCGTGGGTCCGTCGGCGCCGCCTATGATCCCGATCGCACCGGCCTGCCTCAGGTCGAAGCCGAGGTTGATGGCACCGAGCATGGTGAGAAAAATACCTATCTGTGCCGCGGCACCCAGCAAGACGAGCTTGGGGTTGGACAGCATCGCCGAGAAGTCGGTCATCGCGCCGATGCCCAGGAAGATCAGCGGCGGAAAGATCCCACGGACTACCCCGAAGTATACGTAGTAGAGCACGCTGCCTTCGTCGTACACCCCCAGCGCCATTCCTTCGATGGCGGGAATGTTGCCGACGATAGCTCCGAAGCCAATGGGGAGGAGGAGCAGAGGCTCCCAGTCCTTGACTATGGCGAGCGCGATGAAGACGAGACCTACCAGCATCATGGCAGCGTTGCCCCAGCTGAGGTTGGCGAACCCCGTGGTTCCGAGAAAGTGAAGGAGTTGATCCATTCAAGCTATAATGACCAAGGTCTGGCCATCGCTGACCTGGTCGCCTTCGGACACGCAGACTTCCTGAACCTCTCCGTCGATGGTCGAATTGATAGCGTTTTCCATCTTCATCGCTTCGAGCTTGACCACGGTCTGCCCGACGGTCACCTTGTCCCCACGACTCACTTCCACGGTGGTGATGACCCCCGGAATCGGGGCGACGATGGTGCCGCTGCCAACCGCCGCCGGCTTCAGCGACGCCGGCGGCGGCGCAGGTTGCGCCGGAGTGGAAGACTGAGCCGAGCCGTCGGGGGATCGTGGCGGTGGTGGTGCGGCTACCGCCTCCACGTCAAAGGTCTTGCCCTCGACGGTTACGCTCGCACCACGCCCGCTGTCGGTAACTGAGACTTCGTATTCTCGGCCTCCCGTCTTGACCCTGTAGGTCGGCATTATCCCTCCTAGCGTCCGTCCCAGGTTCTTGCGACTTGCCTCGAACGACCTACCACCGCCCAGCGAGAAGGCTGAACGGCTTTTCTTACCCTCACGCTCCTGCTCCTGTGGAAGGCCCAAGCCGCCAGCGCGACCTCGATCAGATCGTCGGTGCTGGAGACGGAGCCGTTCTTGCGGCGCGATCTACGAAGCCCTCCGGTACCACCGCTCTCCGATCCAGGCTCTTCCTTGGCCGGCCCGTCGACCGCGAGACGCAGGATCGTGAGTGCGAGCACCAACCCCGAAAGGGCTACGAAGACCGCGCCCATCCCCAGCAAGGCCATCTCGACACCGGCTTTCAACTGCGCAGTGAACATTCGACCCTCGGGGTTCGCCTCAGAGAGGGATGTTCCCGTGTTTTTTCGGCGGGTTGCTGTCCTTCTTGTTCTCGAGCATCGCGAGCGCCTGCGCCAACCGCACCCGGGTCTGTTCGGGCATGATGACTTCGTCTATGTAACCCAACTCGGCAGCTCTGAACGGAGTCGCAAAGCGTTCCTCGTAGTCGGCGACGAGTTCCCTGCGCTTCTCCTCGGGATGGTCTGCGTTCTTCAACTCACCGCGATAGATGATGTTTACCGCGCCTTCGGCGCCCATCACTGCGATCTCGGCGCTGGGAAACGCCAGATTCAGATCGGCCCTGATGTGTTTTGCTCCCAGAACCGCGTAGGCGCCTCCGTAGGCTTTGCGCGTGATAACCGTGATCTTCGGAACGGTGGCTTCGGCGTAAGCGTAGACGATCTTGGCGCCGTGGCGGATGATTCCCCCCCATTCCTGCTGCGTCCCCGGCAGGTAGCCTGGGACATCTTCAAAGGTGATCACTGGAACGTTGAAACAGTCGCAGAAGCGAACGAAACGCGAGATCTTGTTGGATGCGTTGATGTCGAGGCATCCAGCGAGGTGGGTCGGCTGATTCGCCACTACTCCAACCGGTCGGCCCCCGATGCGCGCGAAACCCACTATAGCGTTCTTCGCGAAGTGTTCGTGTACTTCAAGAAAAGAACCGACGTCGGCGACCGCGTTAATGATGACCGACATATCGTACGGCTGATTGGGATTGTCGGGGACCACGTCGTTGAGCTCTGGCGTGAGTCTTTCCGGAGGATCTCCGCTGTCTATGATTGGCGGGTCGTCGATGTTATTGGATGGAAGATAGGACAAGAGTTGCCGAAGGGTCTCGATGCAGGAGCGGTCATCCGGCGATACGAAGTGCGCCACTCCGCTTCGGCTGTTGTGGGCCATGGCTCCGCCGAGGTCGTCTTGCGTCACCTCTTCGCGCGTAACCGATTTGATCACGTCAGGTCCGGTGATGAACATGTAACTGGTCTTGTCGACCATCATGATGAAATCTGTAAGCGCCGGGGAGTACGACGCACCACCGGCGCAGGGCCCCATGATCAGTGATATCTGGGGAACCACCCCGGACGCCAGGGTGTTGATGCAAAAGATGTCCGAGTAGCCGCCGAGACTCTCCACGCCTTCTTGAATCCGCGCGCCACCGGAATCGTTGATACCCACGATCGGCGCGCCGGCTTTCATCGCGAGGTTCATTACCTTGCAGATCTTTTCGGAGACAGCGTGACTGAGGCTTCCCCCGAGGACGGTGAAATCCTGAGAGTAACAAAAGATGGTGCGGCCATCGACGGTACCGTAGCCGATGACTACCCCGTCGCCCGGCACCTTCTTGTCGCTCATTCCGAATTCTTCGCAGCGGTGGACCTTCAAGCGGTCGAGTTCCACAAAACTACCATCATCAAACAGCAGTTCGACCCGCTCGCGTGCCGTGAGTTGGCCTCTCTCGTGCCGCTTGGCCGCTCGCTCCGGCCCTCCGCCGGCTTCCGCCTGCGCGTTACGGCGTTCTAGTTCGTCTAGGACCTCCTGAAGAGCCATCGCTTACCCTGCGCTTGTTCTACCGAACTTCGACGTCAACAATCCCGACTCGCCATTCTTGACCGACGCGAAATCAGTGGGACTCCGGAATCGAGAACGAATACTAGGTAAGCATCTAAAATACAAGGTCAGGCGGGAGACTGATCCGATCGCCTGCGCGGACGCCGTGGCGCTTGCAAAAGCCGGCCTTCACCTCGAGGACGAAGCGGCTGGGCCCGCGCGAAGGAATGCGTTTTTCGGAGTAAGGTACCGTGTTGGCGGCCACCGAAACCACGCGTTTATCGGAATTGATGAAGACAATGTCCAGGGGTGAGGGGGTGTTTTTCATCCAGAAGCTCAGGGGGCCCTCGTCCGGGAAGACAAAGAGCATACCTTCACTGTCACCGAGGGAATCGCGCCACATCAGACCCCTGCGCCTCTGTTCTTCGGTCAGCGCGAGCTCGACGCTCACGGCGACGTCGCCAGCGGTGGTGTGGATCCGCAACTGGGGACCGGGGTCTCTGCAGCTAGACAGTAGCGCCATCGCGCAGAGGACCCCGGTCAGCGCAGCCACTCGAAAGCGATACGCGGATCCAGGGGCCGAACGCGTGGATCCGCCGTCAGGTGCCACAAGATTTAACTTTCTGCGGGTCATCCCATATCTTGACCACGAGTCCTAGCGGGCCGCACCAGGAGGAATCATGCTCAGCTCTGTAATCTGGACGCTCGTACTGTTGGCCGGTGTCGCTCTTTTTGCGCTCCAAATCTTCCGGCGTCTGCAACCACTGCTCAAGGCCAGGCCGACGCCGGGGTCGCGAATCGATCGCGTGCCCGACCGCATCAAGCACACGTTGGTCTACGCGTTCGGCCAACTCAAGTTTTTCCGTGGGGAGCAACCGGCGGGCCTGTTGCACGCCTTGGTGTTCTGGGGCTTTCTCGTACTCACCGCTCAGGTGCTGACGATGTTCCTCCGGGGCTGGGTGCCCGAGGCCACCTTGCCCTTGCTCGGCGTCCACCAGCTCGGTGGCCCCTACATGTTGCTTCGCGACATCGTCGAGGCGGTCGTATTCGTCTGTGCTTTCGGGCTGCTCGTGCGGTGGCTTTTTACCCACCCGGTGCGTCTCTACGGCTTCAGACCGGCCGAGGAGAAGCTCGCCGGCCGGTCTCACTGGGAGGCCGTCTTGATACTGATCTTCATCGCGACGATCACGGCGACCGGCCTGGTCTACGACGCCGGGCGGTTGGTCTTCATGGCCGGCGCCGCGGATATCGAGGCGGAGAGCGCGTGGCAGCCGATGGCGTCGATCGTCTCGAGCTTCATGGCTTCGGCGGCCGCGCCGTCCGCGGCGGAGACCGCGAGTAACGTCGCGTGGTGGATTCACAACCTCGTGGTCCTTACCTTCCTCAACCTCCTACCGCTTTCCAAGCACTTTCACGTTATCACCGCTATCCCCAACGTCTTTCTCAGCAAGCTCGAGCCGGTGGGGCGTCTGTCGAAACAGGACCTAGAGACCGCCGAAATCTACGGCACTTCGCGGATGGTGCACTTTGACTGGAAGCAGATCCTGGACATGTACACATGTACGGAATGCGGGCGATGTTCGGCGATGTGTCCGGCTACATCAACCGACAAACCCCTTGCTCCTCGCCAGCTGCTCCTGAATCTTCGCGACACGCTTTACGAGCACCCAGAATCCATGACCGACGAGGACTACAGCGAGTTGGTGGTCGGGGACAACTGCATTCGCGACGAAGTACTGTGGTCCTGTACTACCTGCCGGGCTTGCGAGGATGCCTGTCCGGTTCACATCGAGTACGTCGACAAGATCGTGGACATGAGGCGACACCTGGTTCAGGAAGAGGCAAGGTTCCCGACCGAGCTGACGCGAACTTTCAAGGGGCTCGAAACCCAGGGCAACCCCTGGGGTATAGGCGCGGACAAGAAATCGGACTGGACCGAGGGGTTGGATATTCCGCTTCTCAGTGAGAACCCAGGAGCCGAGTATCTCTTCTACGTAGGCTGCGCGGGGTCCTTCGACGACAGGGCGAAGAAGATAACCGTCGCTGTGGCCCGCATTCTCGACGCGGCCGGAGTCAGCTACGCCATACTCGGGCGCGACGAACCCTGCAACGGGGATACCGCTCGCCGTTTGGGAAACGAGTACCTCTACCAGAGCATGGCTCAGGTGGCTGTCGAGACCTTCGACGGCTTCAAGGTCAAGAAGGTGATCACCAACTGTCCCCACTGTTTCAATACCATCAAGAACGAATTCCCGCAGTTCGGCGGCGAGTACGAGGTGGTGCACGCGGCCGAGCTGGTCGCGGAACTCATCAGGGACGGCAAACTCAGTCTGGACGGGGGTGTCGCGAAGTCCATCGTTTTCCACGATTCGTGCTACCTGGGGCGTTACAACGAGATCTACCAGGCCCCGCGGGACATACTGGCGGCCATACCGGGGGTGGTCCTCGAAGAGGTCGAGAGAACCCGGAACACCGCGATGTGCTGTGGCGCGGGTGGCGGACGCATGTGGATTGAAGAAGAGCCGACCCAGAGGGTGAACACGCTGCGGGTCGAGCAGCTGCTCGCCTCCAAGACCGACGTCATTGCTTCCGCCTGTCCCTACTGCATGACCATGCTCGACGATGGGGTGAAGGCCAAGGAACTCGAGGACAAGGTGCGCACGCGCGACGTGATGGAACTTGTCGCCGACGCCATCGATCGGGGGCAGGATGCCACGGGCGCAACGCGGGAGAACGAAGAGGTGGGCGCGTAGTGCCGCCGCTGGAATAGGGCCCCCAGACGTGAGTACGCTCGTATTGATGAAACTGCTCGAGTCCGCGCCGCGACGCTACGAGGCCGCGATGCGGGTGATCACGCTGGGCTGGGTCGACAGAGCCGGCCGGCGGCTGGTGGACCTGGCCCTGGGGGAAGGGGGACCGAGGGTGCTCGAGCTCGGGTGCGGTACGGGGGCCGTGACCAAGCGTCTACTTGAGGCGGGCGCCAACGTCGACGCGCTCGATCAGAACCCGGACATGCTTGACGTGGCGAGGCGCGAACTCGGCGGGATCCCGGCGTCGAGGCTGCGTTTTCATGAGTGTGCTGCGGCCGAAATCGACGGCTGGTCTGAGGACGCGTACGACGCGGTGGTCGCCGGCCTGCTTTTTTCGGAAATGTCGTCGCGGGAGAGGTCCTACGTCTTTCGCCAAGTAGGTCGCGTGCTCAGACCAGGCGGGGTTTTGGTCGTGGCCGACGAGGTTCTTCCGCGAGGCAGGGCTGCGCGGTTCCTGCATCGTGCGCTGCGCCTGCCACTGGCGCTGTTCACCTGGCTGTTGACGGGCTCTCAGACCCGCCCCATCGACGGGTTGGAAGCGGAGATGAGCGCGGTGGGTCTCGGCGTCGTCAGCGTCGAGACCTCCCTTATAGGTAGCCACGCCGTGGTGTGCGCTCGTCGACCATGAGCGGGCTCTGGAACTTCCTGCTCGACGCGCTGCAGACCGGGTTTCGTTTGTTTCCCTGGCCGACCGAGCCTGGGCTGAGGCCGATAGGTCAGCCCAACCGCGAGAGCCCCGTGTTGTTGACCTGCAACTTCGACCTTACCGTGCGCCGCTTGGAACGTGCGTTGAGGGGCTTGGACCTTTGGTTGGTGGTGGCTCCCAGCCGTGGAATCAACGTCTGGTGCGCGTCGTCGGGTGGAATACTGACCACCGCGCAGGCTGTAACCGCGCTAAAGACCTGTGGTGTCGCCGACAAGGTCAACCACAAGCGCGTCGTCCTTCCGCAGCTAGCCGCAACCGGCGTAGAATCGCGTGAACTCTCGAGACGGTCGGGATGGAAGGCCCGCTTTGGACCGGTCTACGCACAAGACATCCCGCGTTATCTGGCAAGCGGCGGCCAAAAGAGCGACGGCATGAGGCGGGTACGTTTCGGCTTCCGTGAGCGGCTGGAGATGGCTGTGGCTTGGGCCGTCCCCATGTCTCTGGCTGCGAGCGCGCTGGCCGCGTGGTTGCAGCCCTCCTGGGTCATCCCGATTGACACGATGATAGTGACGCTCTCGCTCGCGGTATTCCTGGGAATCGACCGTTTGCCCGAACCCCGGAGGGCGCTGGCGTGGCTGATCACGACGCCGTTTTCGGTTGCCGCGGTGGCGCTTTGCGGTGGCGGTGGCGTCGCGCTCATGGCCGCGCTCGTCGTTCACAGCGTGGCGCTCGCGTTGCTCACCTTCGACTACTCAGGGTCCACGCCCGTCGAGGGTGGTTCTCACTTTGCGGAGAAAAACTGGACAATAACCCTGGACAGCGAGCGCTGTGAAGGAATCTATACCTGCTGGGCCGTTTGCCCGGAAGCCTGCTTTGAGAAAGTAGAAGGAGAGCGCAGGGTGGAACTCGCGCACGACGAGCGTTGCGTGAAGTGCGGTGCTTGCGTGGTCCAGTGTCCCGAGGACGCACTGTTTTTCAGCGACCGGAACGGCGCGAGCATCCCGCCCTCGACCATACGCCGCTACAAGCTCAACCTCCTCGGATCTCGCAAGCTCCGGCCAGCCTGATCAGGTCCGGGCGCGATACACGCACCGCGCCTTGCGTCGTCCTCAGCGCCATACCGTGTGGATCGACCGACTCCGTTCAGCCCAGGTTCTTGATCTTTTCGGTGAGTTCGGGAACCGTCTCGAAGAGATCCGCGACCAATCCAAAGTCCGCGACACCGAAAATCGGCGCTTCGGCGTCCTTGTTGATCGCGACGATCACCTTGGAGTCTTTCATGCCGGCGAGGTGCTGAATGGCACCCGAAATACCGACGGCTACGTATAGGGAAGGGGCCACGACCTTACCCGTCTGGCCGACCTGCAGGTCATTGGGGACGTAGCCAGCATCGACCGCGGCGCGCGTGGCTCCCATGGCGGCCCCGAGGACGTCGACCAGGGGTTCGAGCACGGTCGTGAAGTTTTCGCCAGACTTCAGGCCTCTGCCGCCGGCGACGACGCGTTCGGCCTCGGTGAGAACAGGCCGGTCCGAGACGGTGGCCTCCAGGTTCTCGAAGGCGGCGGCGTTGGCTGGTACCGATATCTCGATGGACAGGTCTTCTACCGCGGCGTTGCCGTCGGCCGCCGCCGCGTCGAAAGCCGTTCCCCGCACCGAGATGATCTTGAGGTCGCTGTGCAGCTCCACGGTCGCGATGACGTTGCCGGCCCACATGGGTCTGACGAAGGTCCCGTCTTCGTTGATCGCGGTGATATCGCTGGCTATCGCGGCCCCGGCCGCCGCCGCGAGTCTCGGGGCGATGTCCTTGCCCTCGCTGGTGGCCGCAAAGACTACCAGGCTGGCTTCGGTCACATCGGCGACCGCCTTGAGGGCCTGCGCCGTCACGTCGGCGGTCGGGTGTTCGAGGGCCGGGTCGTCGACACACACGACCTTCGAGGCGCCGAGCGTCGCGGCGGCCTGTTTCAGCCCATCCAGACCGGAACCCAGCAGTACGAGTATGGTTTCGCTCCCCTGGTAAGAGGCCGCCTGCTTCCCGGCACTCACCGCGATCGACGTCGCCTTGGGGAACTTACCCTGGGTGTGTTCAGCGTAGATCAGTACGTTACCCACTTCAGTCTCCTTGTCTCCCTATAGAACCTTGGCTTCGTTTTGCAGAGCGGCGAGCAGATCATCGACGGACTCCACGATCTTGCCGGCCGCTCGCTCAGGAGGCGGGGCCATCCCGACTATGGTTATCTTGGGGCTGAGATCCACGCCCAAGGCTTCAGCGTCGATTTCCTCGAGTGGTTTCTTGCGGGCTTTCATGATGCCGGGAAGCGATGCGTAGCGCGGTTCGTTGAGTCGCAGGTCGGCCGTGATCACCGCCGGCAGCGACAGGCTCAGGGTTTCCAGACCTCCATCGATTTCCCGTTTACAGGTGACCTTGCCGTCATTGAGCGTCAGCTCGGAAATGAACGTGGCCTGAGGCCAGCCCAGGAGCTGGGCGAGCATCTGACCGACTTCGTTGGAATCGTCGTCTATGGCCTGCTTTCCCAGCAGCACGAGATCGGGGTTCTCTTTCTCGACAATTCTTACCAGTAACGTCGCCACACCGTTGGGGTCGGGATTATCGGCCTTGACGAGAATCGCCCGGTCTGCACCCATGGCCAAGCCCGTGCGCAGCTGCTCCTGATTATCGCTGCCGCCCACCGAAACCAGTACAACTTCGACCTCGCCTTGGGCCTCTTTCACCCGCAGGGCTTCTTCGATGGCGATCTCGTCAAAGGGATTGACCACCCACTTGATGCCGGCCTCGACGATGCCGTCGCCCTCTGGGTTCACCTTGATGGTGGTTTCCGGATCCGGAACCCTCTTGGCGGTTACCAGGATTTTCACACTACGATTCCTCCTGCCTTTGGTGCTTGGAACGCCCAGCAGCTGGCGCACCGGGCGGCTGACGCGGTACGGCTATCATGCAGCGCGTTGTGATTCAAATCCCCTACTGCGGCCGCGGTTTGCGAAGACCGCGCCAAAACGACAAATTCGGCGCTTGGCGGCGGTTGCCGACGGGAGAAAAATCAGCGGGATGGGCCGCATACTACTTTTTGGCCAGGCGCGATTTGGGGCGAGCGTCCTTGAGGGACTGCTCGCCGCTGGGCACGAAATAATCGCTGTTTCATGCCCGCCGGATCGTGCGGGGCGGCCTCTGGACCCTATCAAGGAGGCAGCCGTGGACGCCGGCATCCCGGTGGTGCAATGCCGCTCATACCGAAACGAAGAGGCCGCGCGGGCCCTATCGGCGGAGTCCGCTGACCTCGGGGTGCTGGCCTTCGTCACCCAGATCATCCCTGTAGCAATACTGGACTCTCCGCGGCTGGCCTCGGTTTGTTTCCACCCGTCTTTGTTGCCGGCGTACAGGGGGGGATCGGCGATCAACTGGCAGTTGATTAACGGCGAGACCCTGGGCGGGTTGACGCTCTTCAGACCGAACGACGGAATCGATTCGGGGCCGATCTACCTGCAGCGCAGCTTGCCTATAGGAGCCGACGATACGGCGGCCTCCTACTACTATCAGAGGGTTTTCGAGCCAGGAGTCGAAGCCACACTAGAAGCCGTCGAGGATCTGCTGTGCGGACGGGCCAGTTGCGTAGCGCAGGATGAGGCGCGAGCCACCCACGATCCGCTGTGCCGCGCCGAGCACGCGGCGATCGACTGGAACAGAGGGGCCGAGGCGTTGCACAACCTCGTAAGGGGTTGCGACCCTTCGCCCGGCGCGCACTGCGTCTGGAAGGGCACGCGGATCAGGCTCTACGGATCGCGGAGATCTGCCGGCGGCGGCGCCGAGGCGCCGGGGACCGTGCTCGGCCTCGACGACGATGGCATGGAGGTGGCAGTGGCCGACGGCTCCCTGCGTTTTGCTAAGATCTCATACGGAGAACTCGGCAAAGGCGTCGCGTTGGAACTCGCCGCCGAGATCGGAATATCGATTGGGGGCAGGCTCGAGAACGGCGTCATCGCCGACGCCACCCGCGAATAGCGCCGTCTACGCCCGCTTCTCGAGCACGAGCAAGAGGTCCCCGGGGCCGACCATATCGCCTTTCTTGACCTTCACCTCGACGACCCGGGACGCCGCGCTCGCGCGCAGGGTGGTTTCCATCTTCATGGCCTCGAGTAACACGAGCGCTTGGTCGGGTTCGACCTCGTCTCCCTCGTCTGCGAGCATCTCGAGAATCTTACCAGGCATGGGCGAGACGAGCTCCCGATTGAATCCCTGTTCTTCTAGTGACTCCCTTTCCGCGGTCTCAGAGGTAGGCACGAACTCGAACTGCTGCCCCCCGCCCGCGATCCAGATCCGGCCCCGCTCGTGATGGTAGAGGAAGCGGCGTCTCCTGCCATCGAACGCGATCTCTACGTAGCGCTGACCAACGAGGAAATCCTCGATGACGAGGTCTTGCCCGTTGACGGTCACGGTTGTCGCGACCGCGCTCTCTTCTAGGTGTATTTCGTAGTCGCTCAAGGCGACCTGGTAGCGTAGTTTCATCTTAGGGCCTGGCCTTGCCCTGTCCCGGCCGCCAGGGGCCCAGCGTGGCCCATGGTCCGGGTTCTTCCGTCTGTCTTTCATGGGCCACCGAGAGTGAGGCAGGCCCGAACGCGGCTGCCAGGGCTGCGGCAGCGGAAACCTCTACAGGGGGAGGCGTCGCTCGCCAGTCGCCGTACCGTTCCTCTATTGTCGTGGTGAAAAAGCGGGCGTCTCTGAAGAGCTCGCTGGCGAGGATGTCGATAAGAAAGGCCAGGTTGGTTCGCACCCCGAGCAGACCAAACTCCGCCAGCGCAGACCCCGCGCGGGTCAGAGCCTGAGTTCGATCGGGAGCCCAGACTATGACCTTTGCGAGCATGGGGTCGTACTGAAGCGGCACCTCGAAGCCTTCAAAGAGGCAGGAGTCGACGCGAACGCCGGGTCCCGTGGGCAGCTGCAGCCCCAGTACCCTTCCGCCCGTTGGCAGGAAGGAGTTCGATGGATCCTCGGCGTATACACGGCACTCGATCGCGTGCCCACGGGTTTCGGGTGCCGTTTCCGGCAAGGCGCTGCCACGAGCGATGTCCAGCTGCCAGCGCACGAGGTCCGTCGAGGTCGTCATTTCCGTGACCGCGTGCTCGACCTGGAGACGGGTGTTCATCTCGAGGAAGTAGTAACATTCTTCCTCGTCGACGATGAACTCGACGGTTCCCGCCCCGCGGTAGCCAATAGTCGAGGCGAGCGCCGCGGCGGCTTCGGACATCGCGGTACGGGTCTCGTCGCTCAGCAGAGGCGCCGGCGATTCTTCAATGATCTTTTGGTGGCGACGCTGCACCGAGCACTCGCGTTCTCCAAGCTGCAGAACCCTACCATGATCGTCGGCGAATATCTGTATTTCGATGTGTCGCGGCCGGTCGAGGTATTTCTCGAGGTACACCCGGCCGTCGCCGAACGAGGACTCGGCTTCTCGTCTAGCGGAGTCGATCGCATCTTGCAGTGCCTTCTCTCCCTGGACGACGCGCATGCCTCGGCCTCCTCCTCCCGCGGCGGCTTTGACCAGGACAGGGTAGCCGAGCCTCTTCGCGGCCCTACGCGCGGAGACCTTGCTGTCGCCGAGTTGCGCCGAAGGTATGAGCGGGAGGCCGCATTCAGCGGCGATCTCGCGGGCGCGGATCTTGTCGCCCATGGTTTCTATTGCCTCGGGCGAGGGGCCGACGAAAATCAGACCGGCGTCGCTGACCCTGCGCGCGAAATCAGCGTTCTCAGCCAGAAAGCCGTAGCCCGGGTGGACCGCCTCGGCGCCGCTGGCGAGCGCCGCGGCTACCAGCGCTTCGCCGTCGAGGTAGGTGGCTGCCGCGTCGTCGCCCTCAAGCCGCCTCGCGTGGTCAGCCATGGTCGTGTGCAGCGCGTGGCTGTCCGGACCGGCGTACACCGCGACGGTCTGCAAACCCATTTGCCGAGCGCTACGAATGATGCGACAGGCTATTTCGCCGCGGTTGGCGATCAACAGTTTTCTTATCGTCTTCCGATCCACCGTTCCTCAGTCCGTCCGACCACGCCGGCCGGGTCGATCATCACATCCGAAACACGCCGAAACGACTCCTTTCCGGCGTGCGAATGAGCGAAGCCGCCAGCCCCAGCGTAAGCACCCTTCTGGTGTCGGTGGGGTCTATGATGCCGTCGTCCCACAGTCTGGCCGTGCTGTAGTAGGCGTTCCCCTCGCGCGCGTATTTTTCCAGGATCGGGATGGACAGTGCCTCTTCCTGATCCGGACTCATCTCCTGTCCTTGCTTGGCCAGCGCTTCCTTCTTTACCGTCAACAGCACCGACGCCGCCTGTTCACCCCCCATCACCGAGATGCTGCCGTTGGGCCACATGAAGAGGAGGTTCGGACTGTAGGCCCGGCCGCACATTCCGTAGTTACCCGCACCGTTGGACGCGCCTATTATGACCGTGAACTTGGGCACGTTGGCGTTGGCGACGGCACTGACCATCTTTGCTCCGTGCTTGGCTATGCCGCCACCCTCGTATTCACGGCCGACCATGAAGCCGGTGATGTTCTGGAGAAAGAGCAGAGGTATTCTTCTCTGGGAACACAGGACGATGAAGTGACTCGCTTTGAGCGCGGACTCAGAGAACAGCACTCCGTTGTTTGCCACGACGCCGACCGGCATACCGTGGATGTGCGCGAAGGCGGTCACGAGGGTGGTTCCGTAGCGGGCCTTGAACTCCCCGAACCGGCTGCCGTCGACGATTCGAGCGATTACCTCGCGCACGTCGTAGGGTCGCCGGTTGTCGGGGGGGACTATACCGTAGAGTTCTTCGGGATCATAAGCCGGATTCTCCGGGCTGCTGAGCTTCAGGCGGGAGCCTTGAGGCTTGGGGAGGTTCTCGAAGATGCGTCTGGCGACGGCTATGGCGCCCGCGTCGTCTTCGGCCAGGTGATCGGAAACGCCAGAAACCGCCGTGTGGAGCTCACCGCCTCCGAGATCTTCGGCGCTCACGTCTTCGCCCGTTGCGGCCTTGACCAAGGGCGGCCCCGCGAGAAAAATCGTGCCTTGGCCGCGGACGATGACCGTCTCGTCGCACATGGCCGGGACGTACGCCCCGCCGGCTGTACACGAGCCCATGACCACGGCGACCTGGGGGATGTCCAGGGCCGACATCTTTGCCTGGTTGAAAAAGATACGACCGAAGTGATCGCGGTCGGGGAAGACCTCGTCCTGTAGGGGGAGAAAGGCACCGCCCGAGTCTACCAGGTACACGCATGGCAGGCGGCTTTGCGTCGCGATTTCCTGGGCCCTCAGATGCTTCTTCACCGTCATGGGGAAATAAGTTCCGCCCTTGACGGTCGCGTCGTTGGCTATGACGACGGTCTTCCTGCCGCTCACCGTGCCGATGCCGGTGATGATACCGGCGCCGGGGGCCTGGTCGTCGTACAATCCGTAGGCGGCGAGTGGCGAGAGTTCGAGGAAGGGCGTACCCGGATCGAGAAGCCGTTCGACCCTTTCTCGAGGCAGGAGCTTGCCTCGGCCGCGGTGGAGCTCGCGCGCTTGATCCGACCCACCGCCAGACGCTGTGGAGAGACGACCGCGCAGTTCTTCGGCGAGCTGCCTCATACGCGAGGCGTTCTCCCGGAACTCGGGGCTAGACGGCCTGACCTGGCTCTGGAACCGTTTCACGCTGCGCTGATAATCGTTTCTATGATAGAGAGGACTTCGTTCGTGTCCTGGTAGAGGAGAGTCTGCCAACCGAGGGAACGCGCCGATTTGAGGTTCTGTCCTATATCATCGACCAGAAAAAGCGCGTCGTGCGGTAGGCGGAGTCTCTCCCGGGTAA
>JBHHVL010000033.1:0-29849 GCA_046754245.1 Binatia bacterium
AAAGCACTCACCGCACCGAGCACCAGGCCGGGGGTCGTGGTCATGGCGTGTTCTTCGACCCGTTTGAGTAGACGCCGGAGACGAGGTTCCATTCGAAATACGACGGCGAGTTTTTCTCGGCTCGCCTCCGAATCCAGCCTCAGCTCCGCCAGACTTGCACGCCTCCCGTACAGACCATGGTGAATTTTTCCATAGGCGTAGCGCCCAGCAACGCCACTACCGGCAACCACGAGCATGCAAATCAACGCAACATTGCTGTTGGTTGAGCCGAGACCGAAATTGGCGTGGAACAGTATGCATACGGGCCCGATGATCCCCAGAATCATGTGCACGCGAAACCAGTGGCGAAGCGCAGCCCAGTGGCGCATGAACCGCGCTCGCTTGCGCAGCGGGTACGCCCCCAGTAGGAGCATGGTGAGGCCACCGACGACGCCGAGAGCGTAGCCCAGACCGCTCTCCGCGACGATGTACTGCTCTCGACTCGCGCTCCAGCCCCACCCGAGCACGCAGAATACCACCGAAGCGAAGAGCCACGGCCCTGCCTGCGACGGAGGTCTCGCGCGGGCCTTTCCACCCACCACCTCGTCCGCTACCTGCCGGTTGTGCACAAATTTGTCCGCCGTTATGAAAGAGAAACCGGGAAACCCTGGCGAGGTCAAGCTGCGTCCACGATCCGCCCCTGCGCCGGCTCCCGCAGGTACGCGCAGAAGAATGCGCCGCGAACCCCGTCATGTTATGATACTGATCACAGTACTCTGAACCGTACCTGATGCTCGCGCCTAGTTCCGCCGACCTCTGGATATACCTTGCCCTAGCGTCGTTGATTTGTGCTTTCTACCTGGGCAGTCGCTTGAGGCAGGAGCGACACAGCGTCAGGGTGCGAGAGGAATCGGTCAGGGCCCGCCTGACCGAGCCCCCTTCCCTTCATCCGCTTATCGATAAGAACCTGTGTATAGGCTGTGGAAGCTGTGCCGCGGCCTGTCCCGAACAGAACGTCTTGGGCATCATCGCTGGCAAGGCCGAACTCATTGCCCCGAGTCACTGCATCGGCCACGGGGCCTGCAAGGAAGCCTGTCCCGTGGGCGCGTTGACGCTGGTATTCGGCACGGCTACCCGAGGGGTCGACATTCCCGCGGTAGGCCCCAACTTTGAATCCAACGTTCCCGGAATCTTCATCGCCGGTGAACTCGGCGGCATGGGGTTGATCAAGAACGCGATCGAACAAGGCAAGCAGGCCATGGAGTCTATCGCTGGTCTCGATGGGATCGCTAGTGGTAGCACGCTCGATGTCGTAATAATCGGAGCCGGCCCAGCGGGCTTCGCCGCTTCGCTGGCGGCAAAGCAACGTAAGCTCCGTTTCGCGACCATCGAGCAGGAATCGCTCGGTGGCACCGTCGCGCATTACCCGCGAGGAAAGGTGGTAATGACCTCACCGGCGGACCTACCTCTCGTGGGCAAGGTAAGGTTCACCGAGACTACCAAGGAGAAGCTGCTGGAGTTTTGGCGAGAGGTCGAGCGACTCAGCGACTTGCACATCAACTATGGGGAACGGGTCGAGAATATTCTCGCCAAGGGCAATTGTTTCGAAATCAAATCGAACGTACGGATATACAATGCCCGTGCCGTGTTGCTAGCGATCGGTCGACGGGGTAGCCCCCGCAAGCTCGGCGTACCCGGCGAGGATCTGTCCAAGGTCGCTTATCGCGTGATCGACCCGGCCGAGTACCGCGGCAAGCACGTGCTCGTTTGCGGCGGGGGCGACAGTGCGCTGGAAGCCGCTACAAGCATTGCCGATGAGACCGATACGACGGTCACCCTTTGCTACCGAGGCGAGGCCTTCAGCAGAGCCAAGGAGAAAAACCAACTGAAGGTCAAAGAGGCTGAGATGGCCGGGCTCCTCAAACTCGTCATGAAATCCAACGTCAGTCGTATAGATCCCCATAGCGTTCGTCTTTCGACGGGAGAGGAGACCATCGAACTACAGAACGACGCGGTTGTCGTGTGCGCGGGGGGGATACTTCCAACGGCTTTCTTGAGTGCAGTTGGTATCGAGGTAGAGACGAAATTTGGTTCGGTCTAGACGATCACTCCGCCCGCACGGCGGTGGCGCTCTTGCTTGGTCTGCCTTGCTCGTCACCGCACTCGGTTTTCCACTCACGCCACCCTGCGCGGCAGTCACGATCGACGACGCGCAGGCCGCGATAAGACTTAGGGACTTTGAGACGGCGCTGGGCTTGCTCGAACCCCTCGCGAAGGCGGGAAACGCCGAAGCACAGTATCAACTCGGCGGCATGTACCGCTCGGGTCGCGGGGTGACCAAGGACTACCGTGCGGCGGCCGTGTGGCTGGAAGCAGCTGCCGCGCAGGGACACGCCAAAGCGCAGTACAACCTGGGAATTCTCTACGAAAAGGGCTGGGGAGTAAGCCCGGACGAGCGGACCGCCTTGCGCTGGTTCTCGGCTGCGGCCGAACAAGACCACGCCATGGCAGCAGCCAAGATCGGGAGCATCAGGAAGAACCTGTCCGAAGTAGCCGGCGCGGGTTCCGTCTCTGCCGCCGATGGCATCGAGCAGCAACTCCGCTACGAGGCCAGCCGTGGGCGGCTCGACAGGGTCCTTGCCCTGATAGCTCGTGGTGCCGCGATCAACTCGGCCGACGGGTACGGACGCACCGCGTTAATGGAGGCCGCCTCGCGAGGACACCTCTCGGTGGTCTCTGCGCTGCTTAGCGCCGGTGCCGACGTTTCCAAGATCGACGTCTACGGCGACGACGCCCTTCTACTGGCCTGCTCTCGAGGCCGGCTCGAAGTCGCCGAAACCCTTCTGCTCGGGTCCGCCGATGTCAACGTCCGTGACGCCCTCGGTAGCACGCCCTTGATGGTGGCGGCCAGCAAGGGCCATTCGGCCCTGGTCACCCTGCTCTTGAATCACGGGGCAGACCTGGCGACCCGCAACAGCAAGAACCTTTCCCCTATCGGTGTCGCCCGTAGCCGAGGTCATCGCACAGTCGTCGAGACCTTGCTGGCGCACGGCGCGGAATTCGACGAGGAGGAGCCTTATGAAACCAGGCCTCCCCCGATCACCGCCGGAGACCTCAAGCCTTCCCGGCCCCCTATAGCCGGATCGGAGCGGGGCTCTGCACCATACCAGGGCTGGTCCACCTTGATGCTAGCGGCCTGGAGAGGCCAGTCCGAGCTGGTGCGCGACCTGCTCGCCCGAGCCGCGGATCCCAACGGGCGTGATGAAATCGGACATACGGCCCTGAGCCGTGCCGCCTGGCAAGGACACGAAGAAATCGTCGCGGAACTCCTCGAGGCCGGCGCGGACCCCGCCTCGGCTCAACCCGACGGAAAGACGCCTCTCATGTGGGCAGCGGAAAGTGGTCACACCGGCGTTGTGCGGCTACTACTCGACGCCGGCGCGGACGCGGACGGTCGTCTCGACGACGGCAGCACAGCGCTGGTCCTGGCCCTGAGTAAGGGCCACAGAAATACGGCAACGGCCCTTCTCAATGCCGGTGCCGATCCAAATCTGGCCCATCGAGACGGTTCCACGGCGCTGATCTGGGCAGCACGTCGCGGTGAGAGCGCGGCCTTGGACGAACTGCTCGACCACGGCGCCTCGGTGAACGCCGCGGATATCGACGGTTGCACCCCCCTGTGGCAAGCGGCCGACCGCGGCTACGCCGGCCTGTTACGAGCCCTCATCCGTGCGGGAGCCTCGCTTGATATCGCCGGCCCACACGGCCACACGGCACTGGCGAGAGCCGCGGTGGGTGGTCACGACGCCGCGGCGAGTGTACTCATCGAAGCGGGATCCCGGGTAAACCTGACTAGCGCTATCGGCAATACCCCTCTGATGCTGGCTGCGGATCGCGCCCACGCCAGGATAGTGCAGCGTCTCGTCGACAACGGCGCTATGATCGATGTCAAGAACGAGAACGGAAACACCGCACTAATGCTGGCCGCGGCTACGGGCGACGTGGAGACCGTTCGCGTACTTCTCGCAGCGGGCGCGAAGGTCGGCCTCAGGAACAACAAGAGAGAAACCGCCGCTGACCTCGCCGCGGCTGGAGACCACGCCGACCTTTCAGCCTTGCTCCACAGGGAAAAGTCCGGACGTCACTGGCTGCTCGGTCTCTTCTGACGCCGATCGTTGGCGTCGGAGCTCCCGGCTAGCGGTCGGAGTAGACGCCATCGGTACCGTGAAACGAAACGCGCTTCCCTCACCGGGTTTGCTCTCTACCCATATCTTCCCTCCGAGAGCATCGACGATTTCTTTACAGATCGCTAGACCAAGACCAGTACCCTTCGGGCTATCCGTGAGCACGCTCCCCAACTGCTTGAAACGCTCAAAGATGTGCCGCTGGTCCACCTGGGCTATGCCCACGCCCGTATCTGTCACGCTGATACGTATAAAGTCGCCGTCCGCCCTTTCGACGGCGACGCTGACCCTGCCCCCCTGGGGGGTGAACTTGATCGCGTTGTTCACGAGGTTGGTAAGAACCTGCATGATCTTGTCGCTGTCCGTAAGAATGAGAGGAATGTCTTCCGTCGATTCGACGCCGAGCAGCACTCCCTGTTCAAGAGCGTCGGCCTTGCTCAGCGCTACGGCCCTGCCGACGATCTCCAGCGGATCGATCTCTTCCAATGACAGTTCTATGGCTCCCGCATCAAGTTTCGAAAAGTCCAGCAAGTCGTTGATAAGACGTGTGAGCCTTTCGCCTTCGTCCACGATAATTCCGGCGAACTTCCCGGTGATCTCTGGCCTCTCCCCTCCGCTTCGCGTGAGAATTTTTGCAGAAGAGAGGATGGCCGTAAGCGGAGTACGGATTTCATGAGAGACGCTGCTGATGATATTGGATTTCATCTCTTCGAGTTCTTTCTCACGGGTTATGTCCCGGATCACCGCCGTAAACACCTTCTGTCCACTCAGCTGGACCTCACTCATCGCCATGCTCATGGGGAAGATCGAACCGTTCTTGCGCACCCCTAATACTTCTCTTCGTCGCCCTACGAAGTGTCGATCCTCCTCTGCCGTTTGACCGCAGAGTTCAGCCGCGAGTTCCGCAGCGTGAGGTGCGGCAACGAGCATGTCGATCTTGCCCCCCGCGATTTCGTCGGCCGAGAAGCCGAATATGTTCTCTGCGGCCTCGTTGAAGGTTCCGATGGACCCGTCAGCGTTCACCGTGACTATCGCGTCGGCGGCGCTCTCGAGAATGGCTCGAGTCTTTTCCTCCGAGTTGAAGAGCTCAGCTTCGACGTACATACGCTCGAGTTCGACCGCAGCCCTCGCGCCAAATATCCGTAGCAGGTTCTCCGCACTCCTCCGATTACGGAGCGGGGACTCGTCAAAGGCCGACAGTATTCCCAGAGGAACACCCCGGCGGTCCCTGAGCACCACGCCGATATAGCTGCGAACGTTGTATTCCTGAAACATTTCGTCATCGGGGTACTGAGCGGCGGCTCCATCGGCGACCACGCAGAAATTCACGTCATGGGCCACCTTGCAAGGCGTCCCTTCGAGCTCGTAGGTAAACCCGCTCTGGACAGATTCCCCGTCCCACATCGCCAGCACAACCGCTTCGGAGTCGTCCCGAAGGCTCGACACCAGTACCCAGCGCATGCCGAGAACCCGCGACATCGAGGTCACGAGGGCATCGAAGAACTCCGCTCCAACCGTCGACGCAGTACCTTCGACGATCGCACGCAGACGAGCCTCGCTGTCGTGAAGGCGGCGGTTCACCTCGGTAATTTCGTTGGTCCGCTGCTCTACTTCCTGTTCGAGGTTGAGGCGGTGATCTTCGAGTTCGGCGTCGCGTCGCTGGATCTGCTCGACCATGTCGTTAAAGCCATCGATCAGTGTACCGATTTCGTCGCCACCGTACTTGGTGGCTCGGATAGAGTAGTCCTTGCGCCGCGAGATCATCTTGGCCGTATCGACGAGGCGCAAGATGGGCACTGAAATCATGCGCTGCAGCCGAACCGAGATGAGTAACGCTACGAGCAGCGCCATCATCAGCACCAGCACCGCCGTACTCAGGTAGCGTTGGACGCGCGCGTCGAGCTCTCGAAGATCCGATTCCAAGTAAACCGAACCGAGACGCTCGCCGTGCAATACGACGTCTCGACGCACGACAAATCGATCTCGCAGGAACATCACCCCTGGCCTGTCCAGGGTCGGGGGTTCGGCGGAAGCCCCATCCATGTCGCGTTCGTAACTAGCGAGCACCGTGCCGTCTGCGGTAACCAGACGCGCTGCCTGGATCTGCTTCTTGACGCCCAGAGCCGAGAGGATTTCCTTGGCGGCAGCGACGTCGCCGAAGCTCAAAGCCGCGCTACTGTTCGAACCCACTATGTCCCCAAGTGCGGTGAGTTCGGACAACATCGCACGCTTGTACGTCGAGCGATCGAAAGCGATCAACACCGCCGACGAAAGCAGCAGTGCCACCGTACTGGTCAACACCACGATGAAGGTGATCTTGTGTCGGACGGAGACGTTACGCAGTACGGTCATTTCAGGATCCCTAGTCGTTAACCTTTCTCGCGAGGGAAAGCAGCTTTGAACTTATCTCTATACCCTCTGCGCGCGCCGCGGCCGTGTTGACGTCGAAACGAACGCGATTGTCTTCAATACGAAAACGTATCATGCCCCCTGCATCGCTAAAGGCCTGAGTCTCACCCACCGTGAGCACGGGCGTCCCCTCGAGCGCTGACAGCGCGGAACTAGCCATGCAGGTCTCGCTCGACGCCACAAACGCAACGTGGCATCGCCGGGCATCCGTAGCGTCGGTAAGATGGAGGACCTCGAGCGGGCTGCCGTCAAGGCTACGGCCCCTCAATACCGCGGCGAGTCGGCCTTCAAAGGGATCGTCGCCCACGACACAGAACAACACCGGCGAATCCGAGGCCGAACGCTGTTCGGGCCACGAAACGAACTTGGCAAAATTGTAAAGAAAAGCCGCCTTGAGAGCGTACTCTTTGCTGGTGGCGGTCTCGGCCATCGCAGCGCGGGGCCATGACCCGAAAGCCGACGCCAGAAACAGGACCAACAGGAGTCTGGCGACTAAGTGAGACCGCGAGAACACTAGTACCTCCAGGTGATCTTCCCATAAACGCTCCTCTGCGTTTCGGTAGCTTCACTGCTCACGAACGCAGACGGTGCAAATTCGGTGTGGGAACCGTCGAAGAGGTTCTGACCTACGAGAGATAGTTCTAGGCTTTCGCTGGGCCTCCAGCCGAGCCGGGCGTCGAGGGCCAGGTAGCTGCTCACGCCTTCGCTGGGCAGATTGTCTACATACCGCAGGGTCCCATCGACCTCCAGGTTGCGTCCCAGATCAAAAAACGACCGGGCGACGAACTGGTGGTGAGGACTGGCGCCCTCAGCGCCTTCGGATATCGTGTCGGTGGCCGCCTCGGCTTCTCGCGTGAGGTTGATGTCGATGTAGGAGTAGCCGGCGTTGAGACGCCAGTTGTCGGAAAGTCGAAGGTCGGTGCTCACCTCCACCCCATAGGTCTCGCCGTGGATGAAGTTTCCAGCGAAGAAAGGCAGCACGAGATGGGTATCCTCGGGAAAAGGCGGGTCTGAAGGGCGTTGCGCAAGACTGCGAAGGTCGTCGTAGTCGTTGTAGAACGCCGCTATATCGACAAAAAACTCGCTGGATGCCTGCATCCGGTAGCCGAGTTCCCAGGCGAGGAGCTTCTCCGAATCGTAGTCCCTTTCTCCGAACAGCGCGACAATGGTCGCTGGAGTTCCAGGACCAAGGCTGCCTGGGGGAAGTATCGTGCTGTCGATGCGAAGATCAACCTCCGCGCGCGACGGCGTACGTACCGCCCTCGATACCGCCCCCCACAGCGTCTGGTGGTCGGCCGGCTTCCACAGGAAACGTGCGTTCGGCTGCACCTCGAAGCCGGTGAAGTCGTTGTGCTCGAACTTGGAGCCCAACGTGAGACGCAGCCTGTCGCCCACGAAACTCATGTCGTCTTGGATAAAAGCACTGAAGAGGTGGATCTCCCGACTGCTAGGGGCAAAGGTCAGGGTCGTTGAATTATCGATTTCGTCGCTGCCGAAACGGTAGCCAAGCCCCCAGATGAACTCGTGCGCAGATCCGACTGCCAGGCTGTTCTGGAATTCCAGATCGATCGTGTCTCTGTACTCCGTGAGCGATACGCGGTCCCGGCGTTCGGTACGGTCGTAGAAGAACTGCAGGCGCAGCTCTGACTCCTCGGACTGCTTACGTTTCCACGCGGCCAGAACATTGCCACCCGCGATGTTCGAATCCGTAACCTCGGTCTCTGTGAAACCGGGAGCGCCCAACGAGGCAAAGGTCGTCTTCGATCCCGAACTGCCCTCGTACATGTCTCCATGAACGGTGACGTCGTCTACATCGGTGGCGCGCCAATCAATCCTGAAGCCTCCTCGGCCGACGTTCCATTCGTCGTCGGTATTGCCCCGGTCTGCACTCGTGAAATTGTCCCGGTCAAAATGCTTCGCGTAGACGCGATAATGCGCCCGCTCGCCGAGTCTGCCCCCATGGCGAAAGCCGGCGAAGCTGTTTTCTTCCGTGCCCATGCCCCCCGCAACCAGGCCCCCCTGGGTGTCGCCGGCGTCCTTGGTTATGATGTTGATTACTCCGTTGACGGCGTTGGCGCCCCACAGCGTGCCTCCCGGCCCACGGATGACCTCAATGCGATCGACGTCCTCAAGCAAGGTGTCCTGTTGATCCCAGTACACTCCCGCGAACAGCGGCGTGTAGACGCTGCGCCCGTCGATAAGGACAAGAAGCTTGTTGGCGAAGCGTTCGTTGAAGCCGCGAACGGTAATCGCCCACTTGTTGGAATCGATACGGGCGACCTGAACCCCGGGTACGAGGCGTAGGGCTTCGGCGATGGAGGTAGCGCCCGAACGCCGTATATCCTCATTGGTGAGCACGTAAGCCGCGGCCGCCGAATCCCCTAATGATCTCACCCGTTTGGCGACCGAATAGACCTCGATGGCCATGAGCTCCTCGAGGTCAAGATCTATCAGGCCGGCCGTAACTATATTCCCCTGCCCGCCTTCCTCAAACGCAGCCCCGGAACCGGGACCGACGGCGGTCAATGCCACGGCCAGGGCGGCAGCGTGCAACAGATCCTTCACAGATAACCATTCCTTCATCATCAACCACCTCCGGGAAGTCATCCCGGGTATGAACCGCGCATATCGCGGCTCACAAACGGTCCCCCTCGGTTCAGTCGGCAACGCCGATGTAACCCATGTTATCAGAGCAAAGGCAGCAGTTCAGCCACAGTTTGCGCGCGCGTCGGCCGGGTGCCTTGAGGCATCCCCGTCAGCCTGCTAAATCATGCACGATGGCCAACGGCAAGGACTCTGCTGCAGGGGGCGCCCAACGGGATCGTCCGTGGATCTTTCGTACCTATTCGGGCCACAGCTCGGCGCGAGCCTCCAACGAGCTTTACCGCAGCAATCTGGCGAAGGGTCAGACCGGCCTTAGCGTGGCCTTCGATCTCCCGACGCAGACCGGCTACGACTCGGACCACGCGTTGGCCCGCGGAGAGGTGGGCAAGGTTGGTGTTCCGGTCGATTCCATAGCCGACATGGTGACTCTGTTCGAGGGTATACCCCTCGACCGCATGAACACCTCGATGACCATCAACGCCACGGGAGCTTGGATGCTCGCCATGTACATCGCGGTCGCGGAAAAGCAGGGGGTCGATCCTGCGGCACTGCAAGGAACGATACAGAACGACATCATCAAGGAGTACCTCTCCCGCGGCACCTACGTTTTTCCTCCGGCGCCCTCCCTGCGACTCACCGGGGACGTTATCGAGTACACGGTGGGCAACATCCCCAGGTGGAACCCTATCAACATCTGCAGCTACCATCTGCAAGAAGCCGGAGCGACGCCGGCCGAAGAACTCGCTTTTACCCTCGCCAACGCGACCTCCGTACTCGACGAAGTTCGCCGACGCAAGGATATTTCACAAGAGACGATGGCGCGCGTCTTCGGTCGCGTCTCGTTCTTTGTCAACGCAAGTATTCGTTTCGTCGAAGAGACCTGCAAGATGCGAGCGTTCGTGAGATGCTGGGACGAGATTGGCAGCAAGAGATACGGTGTAGAAGACCCCAAACTGAGGCGTTTTCGCTATGGGGTTCAGGTCAATTCCCTGGGCCTCACCGAACAGCAACCGGAAAACAACGCGATCAGGATCGCGTTCGAAATGCTCGGGGTAGTGCTCTCCAAGGAGGCGCGTGCCAGGGCCGTACAGCTCCCAGCCTGGAACGAAGCCCTGGGACTGCCGCGGCCCTGGGATCAGCAGTGGGCGCTGCGCACACAGCAAATTATGGCTTACGAAACCGACCTTCTCGAATACGCGGATCTTTTCGACGGCTCCCCGGTAATAGAAGCCAAGGTGCGCGCGCTCGTCGCGGACGCGCGGGCGGAACTCGACCGCATTGAAGAACAGGGGGGCACCGTTGAAGCGGTGGAGTCCGGCTACATGAAGCGGCGTCTGGTCGAGTCCAACGCCGACCGCTTGCGGCGCATCGAATCCGGCGAGCGCTGTGTAATCGGTGTGAACCGTTACGTTGAGAGTGAACCCTCACCTCTCACGGCGGATCTCTCGGAAGCCGTTTTCAAGGTGGATCCGACTGCGGAACGCGAGCAAGTCGAACGATTGGTCGCCTTTCGTTCGAGCCGTAACGAAGAGGAAGTCCGCGCGGCGATGCGCGCGCTTCGTGACGCCGCTATGGCTGGCGCGAACGTGATGCCCAGCTCGATACGAGCAGCCCACGTCGGCGTGACAACGGGGGAATGGGCCGACGTTCTGCGCGAGGTCTTCGGCGAATACCGGGCCCCTACGGGCGTCGGCGGTCAGGCGCTCGCGAGCTCCGACGATGTCGTTTCCCTGCGCGATCGTGTGAAAGATCTCGCGAGACGACTCGGTCGTACACCGCGCCTGCTGGTCGGCAAACCCGGCCTCGACGGCCACAGCAACGGAGCCGAGCAGATCGCCGTCCGCGCTCGAGATTGCGGAATGGACGTCATCTACAACGGAATACGCCTCACCTCAGAAGAAATCGTGTCCACGGCGCAGCAGGAAGACGTCGACGTGATCGGTCTGAGTATTCTTTCCGGATCCCATCTCACGCTGGTGCCCGAGATTCTCGCGCAGCTTGCATCGGCGGGGCTCGAGGACGTTCCTGTGGTCATAGGTGGAATCATTCCCGAAGCCGACGCAGAGGAACTCGTCGCGATGGGCGTCTGCGGGGTCTACACACCAAAAAACTTCGAGCTTTCTGGAATCGTGGCGGATATAGTCGGCTTCATTGAAAGACGACGCTTGTAGTCACCCCGCGGTTTCGACCGCTACTGGGACATGTAAATCCCCCCGTTGGGAGAGAGTACCTGGCCGGTGAAATAACTCGAGTCGTCGCCAGCCAGAAACACCGCCACCGATGCCACTTCTTCTGCCGTCCCCAGGCGGAGCATCGGCGTTTGCATGGCAATGATTTTCTTCTGTTCCTCGTCTAGGGGATCGAGGAGTGGGGTATCGATGAACCCCGGCGCGATCGCGTTGACCTGCACGCCGTAACTCACGGCTTCTCGTGCGGTGCTTCGCGTGAAGGCGAGTATTGCTCCCTTGGCGGCACAGTAGTCCGGAGCACCGGCGAGCGACGCCGAGCCCATTATGGATCCCATGTTGATTATTCGCCCGCCCTTCCCCTGCTCTCGCATGATCGGCAACGCTTCACGGGTACAGTAGAACGTGCCGAACACGTGCACACGAAACATGCGTTCGAGCATCGAATCGCTCGTCATTTCTATCGCACGAAAGTGACTGCTGACTGGCTGGCCGGACAGCACCTCGTTGATCTGCGCCTTTGATGTATCCGCGATCGCCTCGACGTACACCGGATCGGTATGAATGATCCCCGCGTTGTTGACGAGCACGTCAAGCTGCCCGAGACCGCGGCGGAAGAAGACGAACGCTTCGGCAACCGACGCCGAATCTGTCACGTCGCAAGCGACCGCCACCGATCCGCGGGTTATAGCGTCACACTCCTCGGCGACGGCGCGGGCCCCGCGTTCGTCGATGTCGCCTACACAGACCCTCGCCCCCTCGCGGGCGAACGCGCGCGCTATCGCCGCACCCAGCCCCGACGCCCCACCAGTGACAAACGCGCCCTTGCCTTCCAGTTTCATCCGAATTCCTCCACGTAGTCCGATAGACAAGCCTAGGTCACAAAGCGAAATGAGACAACAGCCCTTGGCTACACGATCACGCGCCTGATAGCACGATCGCTGGTGTGAGGTCCGACCGCGAACTAAATAGCCCGCGTGAGCGTACTCGCTTTTCCGGACGGATTCCTTTGGGGCGCGGCGACATCGGCGTACCAGATCGAAGGTTCGCCACTTGCCGATGGTGCCGGCGCGAGCATATGGCACCAGTTCGCGCACCGCGCTGGCAACATCAGTAACGGCGAGAACGCCGATCTTGCCTGCGACCACTATCGGCGCTACCGGGAGGACGTCGTTCTCATGAAGGAACTCGGCCTCAAGGCTTACCGTTTCAGCATCTCCTGGCCTCGGGTGTTGCCCGCAGGAAGCGGCGCGATCAACCAGAAGGGCATGGACTTCTACAGGAAGCTTTGTGACTCGCTCCTGGACGTCGATATAGTCCCCGTGGTGACGCTGTACCACTGGGACCTGCCTCAGGCCCTCGAGGACCAAGGTGGCTGGCCATCGTCAGAGACCGCGGCGTGCTACGCAGACTACGCGGAACAGACCTTCAGAGCCCTGGGCGATCGAGTGAGCCTCTGGATCAGTTTCAACGAACCCTGGGTGTTCACCTACCTGGGCTACGCTCTGGGGATTCACGCCCCGGGCCGCGCAGATACCGGCGCCGCTCTCCAGGCGGGCCACACGGTACTGCGCGCGCACGCCATGGCCTCGCAACGGCTCGCAACGGTCTGCCCTCGAAGCGACCTGGGCATCACCTTGAGCGTACAAGCGGTGTTGCCCCTTTCGCGGAACTCTGCCGATCTCGCGGCCGCCGAGCGCTACGGAGCATTCGTCAACGAGTGGTTCATCGAACCCCTGACGCGAGGTGACTATCCCCAGGCAATGCGGGAACAGTTCGGTGGGTTGCTGCCGGAAATAACGGGGACCGACCGAGAGCTCCTGCGCAATCCCCCAGATTTCATAGGCTTGAACTATTACACGCGCTGCGTCGTCGAAGACGATCCCACGGGGTTTTTTCGGAGTCGCGTTATGCGCCCCACAGGACACCGCACCGCCATGGACTGGGAAACCTACCCCGCCGGCCTGTATCATGTTCTGCGCGAATTCAGTCGGCGTTATTCGCTTCCTCTCTACGTCACCGAAAATGGAGCCGGATTGGAGAATGAACAGCCAGACGAGCGGGGCTTCGTAACCGACGACCTGCGTCTCCGCTATCTGCAGAGCCATTTCGAGATGGCGCACCGTGCTATCAGCGAAGGCGTCGACCTCAGGGGGTACATGGTCTGGAGCCTGTTGGACAATTTCGAGTGGTCATTCGGTTACTCGAAACGCTTCGGCATCGTACGCTGCGACTACACTACCTTGGAGCGGATTCCCAAGAAGAGCGCTCGTTGGTACCGCCGCGTGATCGAGGAAAACGGCGTCTGAGCTGGGTCCCGGCCCCGCCCGGAACGGTTTCCCACAACCATTAGTAAGGAATCGCCCGTACAGACGGAGGTGGGTTCACGCCAATCAAGTTCTCGTCAACGGCGTCGGTAACCGTTACCGTAAAGTCGTTCACCACGAGATCGCCGGATGCGTCGAATCGACAGCGTACCAGGTTCATTGGCCCCCGGAGGGTCGTAGCGTTCGCCTCGATCAAGATTTCCAGACGTTGCTGGGGCAACTTGCGTGCGACAAAGCTCAGCTCGGGCTTGAGAGCGCGGCAATCGGGAACGCCGCCGACCTCTCCCACGTCCCCCTTGTCAGATGAATACTCCAGCGTAATCACCATGCTGACGATGGGATCTCCGCCATCCAACCGTACCACGACGGCGCTGATCGGCCCACAGTCCATCACCACTGAGATACCCACGGCCGCCTTCAATACTACAAGCGCGTCCGCTGCGCTCACGCTACCGCCGTCGTCGACGTCGCATATCCACTCCGGACACACGAGGTCTTGCCCCACGGCGGTTCGCAAGATGACCAGAGCGTCTGCCGCAGTGCGAAGACCATCGTCGTTGCTGTCGCCACAGAGTTGCTGGAACGAGCACGAAGCGGAGCACCCGTCACCGTTGTCGACGTTACCGTCGTCACATTGCTCGTTGCCATCCACGACAGTATCACCACAACCTGGAAGCGTGCAGTCACTGCGACACCGGTCTGGTTCGCTGTCACTGTTGCTCAGCCCGGCGTCACAAGCCTCAACGCCCTCTTGTACGAATCCGTCACCGCATGACGCCGCCGTGCAGGTATCCAGACAGGCGTCGGAGTTGCCCACGTTGGCGTCGTCACATTGCTCTCCGCTGTCCCGAATACCGTCGCCGCATTGTGCAAGCGTGCAGTCGAGACGACACGCATCAGGCTCAACGTCGCTGTTTGACCCACCGTCGTCACACTGTTCGATTCCAGCGTGAACAATCCCATCACCGCATCGAGCTAACTGACAGCTGTCAAGACAACCGTCGCTATTGTCAGAGTTGCCGTCATCACATTCCTCGCCAAAATCGACCTTCCCATCTCCACAGGTCGGTAGACTACAGTCGTTCCGGCAGCCGTCGAAGTCCTCGGAGTTGCCATCGTCGCAGCCTTCAATTCCCGCGTGGACGAAACCGTCTCCACACGACGCCTGTCGGCAATCGCTCAGACAGTCGTCCGTATCCTCAGTGTTTCCGTCATCACAGGCTTCTATGCCTAGCCGCACAAAACCATCACCGCAGGCAGCGGCCACGCAGGTATCGAGGCATGAATCGGTATTGTCCGAGTTGCCGTCGTCACAAGCCTCACCCAGATCGACCTTCCCATCCCCACAGGTCGCCAAGCTGCAGTCGTTTCGACACCCATCAAGGTCGTTGGAGTTACCATCGTCGCAGCCTTCAATTCCCGCGTGGACGAAACCGTCTCCACACGACGCCTGTCGGCAATCGCTCAGACAGTCGTCCGTATCCTCAGTGTTTCCGTCATCACAGGCTTCTATGCCTAGCCGCACAAAACCATCACCGCAGGCAGCGGCCACGCAGGTATCGAGGCATGAATCGGTATTGTCCGAGTTGCCGTCGTCACAAGCCTCACCCAGATCGACCTTCCCATCCCCACAGGTCGCCAAGCTGCAGTCGTTTCGACACCCATCAAGGTCGTTGGAGTTACCATCGTCGCAGCCTTCAATTCCCACGTGGACGAAACCGTCTCCACACGAGGCCTTTCGGCAGTCGCTCAGACAGTCGTCCGTATCGTCAGCGTTTCCATCGTCACAGGCTTCTACGGCCACGTGAACGAATCCATCACCACAGAAAGCGCTGCTACAGTCATTCAAACAACCATCGCCGTTGTCCCGGTTCGCGTCGTCACAATCCTCGCCTGCATCCCGGATTCCGTCGCCACAGAAAGGGATAGTGCAGTCATTACGACAACCGTCCGTAGCGACCTGGTTGCCGTCGTCGCATGACTCCACGCCCACGTGAACAAACCCGTCGCCACAGGTTGCTTGTTCGCAGCTAGTCAAGCAGGCGTCCCCGTTGTCGACGTTACCATCGTCACAGATTTCTGAGCCGAGGTGGACGAAGCCGTCGCCGCAAAAGGCGAGTTGGCAATCGCTCAGGCAGTCGTCCGTATCGTCGAGGTTCCCGTCATCACAGGCCTCCACGCCAGCTTGAACGAATCCGTCGCCGCACGAGGCGCGGCTGCAGTCGACCAGACAACCATCGGTGTTGTCCCCGTTTCCATCGTCACATGCCTCACCAGTATCAGTTACGCTGTCGCCACAACGGGACAAACGACAGTCGCTGCGGCAGGCATCGGGGGTCACGTCGTTGTTTGCCTGCCCATCGTCGCAAGATTCGACCCCAAGTAACACAAAGCCATCCCCGCAACGCGCCAGGCTGCAGTCGTTCAGACAGGCGTCCAGGTTACTCGGGTTACCATCGTCACATGCTTCGCCGCTATCGACTACCCCGTCCCCACAGCCCGCGAGGGTACAATCGCTTCTGCACGCATCGGCGACCGTATCGCTGTTCCCCGGCCCATCGTCACATGCCTCTATACCAACATTCACAAAACCGTCGCCGCAGAAAGCCGGCGTACAAGAAGAAGGACAACCGTCGCCGTCGTTGAGGTTGCCATCGTCACAGATCTCGCCGCTGTCAACAACTCCGTCACCACAGGCAGCCAGGCGGCAGTTCGTCCGACACGCGTCCGCGACCACATCGCTATTATCCGCACCGGCGTCACAGGATTCTACCCCGACGTACAGTATGCCGTCACCACAGGACGCCAACACGCAAGACGACAAACAACCGTCGCCCTCCTCCAGATTTCCGTCGTCGCAGGCCTCACCCGCGTCAACGTATCCGTCGCCGCAGCTGCTACAGTCGGGAAGAGTCACATCGAAGAGCTCGATCGGCGGTGGATCAACGAACCCGTCGATCAGCGGAGGAACATCGATGCGGCCGAAAATAAAGGTATTGCTCCCCGCGAGAGGGTCGGCGCTCACCTCTGCTCCCGCCGAGATGGCCAGAGCGGAGAGAGCCACTAAACGGTTCGATGCGGCCCTGTTGTCGATGACCGCACTCGGACCCAATCGCAAAGAGCATGAGCGAACACTGATGTTGTCGGGCGTAATACCGGCCGTGCCCCCACCCAGGATTACGCCGTCCAGAACCGTGGTTCGTGTCACCATGGCCGTAATCGTGCCCACGGCTCCCCCCGATGAGCCCGAGACATCGATCGTCCCTGAGCTGACGAGGTCGCGCAGGACGAGGACCGCAAGGTCACCGGCCCCCGCTGCACCACCACCAACGTCGATGCTAGAGGACGGGCCGAACTCGGCGTCAACGCCCGCGAGCACCTCCACCAGTCCGCCCCCCCCCTGTCCTCCTCGTCCCTGAGCCTCCACCTTCCCGTGGATTCGAACGCTGCCCCCGGCGTCGAGGGAAATGGAGTCACCGAATCCGTCTGGTGCCGCGCCATTGGCCCTGAGTCGGGCAAACTGCCCGACGACGATATCACCGCCCGCTACATAGTCCTGTGCGCCTCCATCACCTCCACTGCCGATCGTGGCGTTCCCGTTCGTCGTCACCAGCTGCGGAGTGTTCGCCGTACCTCCGATAATCGATATATTTCGTCCTGCGGTGACAAACACCTCGCCACCGAAGCCATCGGAGTTGCGTCCGAGGCCCCTGAGGTCGGCAAGAATAACCACGTCGTTACCAGCGCTTGCTTCCAACAGACCGCCGTCGAGTTCCCCTCCACTGAAATCCACGGTAGCGTTGATCGTTAGATCGCTCGCTGCGTCGACGATCACGTCCCCACCAGTAGCCGCTATGCCGGAGGACGCGTCGATCTGAGCATCAATGGACACCGCTCCCCCGTTGGCAACCAACTCGAGATTACCCCCGTCGGAATCGGCAGTGGTCCCCTGCAGCTTAATGGCCTGGCTCACCGTTAGGACGCCCGCAGCGATCAGCTTCAGGGACGCAGCCGTCTCAGCGTTTCCAACCACCCTCCCGTCGACCACGATGTCGGCGCTACCGACCGAGCAGGAGCCTGCCCCGGCGATCAGGCAGTCGTGATCGGTCAGACACAGAGTCGATGTATTTTGAGAACAGCGACGTCGCGCCTCGATAGTCACAACGCCGCCGAGGACCCCGTCGGCGCTCTTGGCGCGTAGCCCCGTGACTGATCCGGTCTTGATCGCGAACCCACCACAGCGCACAACGGTTGCGCCACCACCAAAATCCAGCAGTCCGCCCGCGTCGACCTGAAGAGTGCGCGCACCGAAATCGAGTATCGATCCACCTACCACGGTAACGGTGTCGGTTACCAAGCAGGGATCGGCCGCCGGCGGACAGAGGTCGTCCGCGGTCGTCGCTACGATGGCCGCCCCTGCGGAGACCGCCGCAAGGCAAGACACAACGCAGCAGGCTAGAAGTGACAGAGCCCGTCGCACGATATTTGATGACCCCAGTTTAAATTTAGACAGCCCGAGGCAGGCTTCGTAAAGAGACTCGCAGGCAGATACCTTCGCTGGGGGGGTGTTTCGGTCGAAGAACGGCCCTAACAGCCCATCGGGCCACTGGAGAAGCTACCGGGATTCCCCTTCAGGGTTAACGCGCTCCAGCCCCCAGGCGGGGGCGCTCCGCGCAAGAGACACAGCGTGCTCCACCCTGCCGGCCGGGGTTCCAGCCATGGTCCAACCTCACACGTTCTCCCCAAAGACCGCCCCCGACAGCGCGACAGCTTCAGGTGGCAGCCGCGTTGGTGTCTTGTATGATCTCGTGAATCTCCAAGACGTTGGGACCATCAAACATCTCGGCAGGTGGTCGGTTCGCGTGGGCCTCGCGAAACGAATCGCTCCTGGTCCAGTCCCAGAACTGCTGTTCGGTCTCCCAAGTGGTCCGAACCAGATAGTACTGCCGTTCAGTGCTTTCTTCCCACCGCCCCGTTTGGTGACTGAAGCGCCTCTTGATCGGTCTCTCTATCCTGTTGTTGATAAACCCGGGCGCGCTGTCGATAAGGCGAGTGCGTTTCCGGAACCTCTCTTCGAACTCCGCTTCGAACCCTTCCGCGACGGCTATTCGATTAGTAACTACGATCATTCGACAGGTTCTCCCGTGTAAAGCAGCGTATCGCACCCGACGCTCTCTGCTCGCGCGGCCCTCATTCTCGCGCGCTCGCACCCGTAGCCAGCTCGGTTGTATCGCGCGTCGAGTACCAGATCGGAGAGCTCCACGCTCGTTCCTGCACGGTGCGAGGAAAGTTCTCGTTGCAACAGTCGTCCAGACCTTCTCCAATCGTCGCGGGCTCCGCGCAGTCGACTCGGTGGGCGTTGCAGACAAAGGTACTCCAGCGGCAGGTGGGGTTTTCCAGCACGCGGGCGTAGTAGAAAGCGGGCGCCTCCGGATCGAAATCGGGATCGCGCCATACAGCGCAGAGACTCCGTGCACCCCGTCCGTAAGGCCGGCAGCTCGCGGTATCCACACCCGCGGCGCCGTCGGGTTTTCCCGCGACGTCGTAAACCGTTTCATAGGTGGCGTCTTGACCGACCCACCCCTTGATGATCTGAACCCTTTGAAGATCCGTTCCGGGTCCATCGACCGTGCCGGGATCGGCGAGCGCCCACACGGCAAACTGCGGCCCCCTCGAGAGGTCGGAAGGGCGGCGGCCAAGACGCCCCCCCATGGGAACGCCCCGCGCGTAACCCACCGACGCGAAGCCGTGCGACGAGCACATATCATCGGGAAGATTCCAACCACCAAAAAATCGCATCACGACCCGGGGCCCGCTGGTGCCGTAGACCTCGCGCCGCTTCAGCGCCGCGAAAAGCGAATCTCGAGAATTTTCTTCAGCCCATATCACCACCAAACCGCCTGGGTTGAACTCGATATCGTCGGGCAGGCCGGGTGGCATCTCCTTCGAAGCCGGAAGCCCAGCCCCTCCGTGGCCCGGATGATTTCGTTCATCGACGGCTCCCGGGGTTCCGAGATGAGTATCGGTACTGGCAACGAACCCGAAGCGGTAGGGATTTACTCCGATTCTCAGTTCCTGAAGGAGCCCGTACTTCAGGGCATTGCGGACAAAGTTCATCGGGCCCGGCTTCCCTCCAATCCACGGCACAAAGTTGCCGGCCAGCCTATCGTAGGGAAGCTGCTCGAAGTTGCACAGTTCATCGACCGTTCCGGTGCCGTAACGGCACTCGGAGTCACCCTTGTGCTGCATGATCTCCACCAGAGGCTCCATCGCCGCCCTGCGCCGAGCGTACCCGGCTGTCATCGGACCACCGCCTGAAGATTCGGTAGGAAACATCGACTCACCGCTAAGGTTGGAGTTGTGCGGGATCGTCAACACGTCACAACCGGTCCCCGCATCCAGACAATCACGTTGAAGGCTCTCCCACAGCAACTCTGGCCTCGGTGCATCCACGTAGCTGGTCGCGTATTCGGGAACGACAGCGTTTCGGAAGATCACGTTGCGGTGGATGTTCCTCGTCCCCGGACTTCCGGACCACTCGTAGCCGACGAAAGAAGTAAATCGACATGCCTCGCTGCGGTCGTAGGCGCCTTCGGCCGCGTCCTGTGCTTCTGTCCACGGACCAAGGGCGGCGCTGCGGCAAAATTTTCCCCCTGGACCACAGAACTCGAAACGGCGAGGCGACGTACTGGTCGTCGCCCGGTGGTTCATGAGATAGAACGCGAGCCGAGGCCATCGGCGGAAAAGACGACAGACCATCGAGTCGTGGCCCGGGAATCCTGGGGTACGGCAGATCGTCAGCTCGCCAAACAGCTCGGCGTGATCGGTTACCGCCGCAAAATCTAGAGGTCGCGAGAGCTTGAGGACGCGGCCGGGTTTTCCCTCCCTTTCGTAAGGCTGTATGCCGAGTTCCTCCCCCTGAGCAAAGCGGTAGGCATCCCGGGGGCCGTTGACGGTGCCCTGAGTGCTCGCGTCCAGCGACAACGCGGTGTGCACGTGCAGATCGCCAAAATACGGACTGCGCAGGGGATTCGACCGTGCGCAGGGTTGGCGCTTTTCGGTATACTCGACCAGCCGGTGTTGGAATCGGGCTGGCGCAGGAGGCCCCGCCGCTGCTGCGTTTGCGAAGAGCGCCGCCACGGATATCAACGAGAGCTGGAGCAACACGGCCCGGCGCCGAGGTTGACCCCGAAGGTGCCTTCGCCCCCTCGGACTGTCCGGTCCGGTGCTCGTCAAGACCTTGATCGCCAAAGGGCCTCCATCGGTCCACCTACCTCGATTAACGCAATCGTTCAACAGCGGTTGACGAGTCTCCATCGCTTCTATACACCCTGATTGGTGACTGTTGAAGAAGACACGAACACGGTAACCGGCGGCGACGCGTGGGTACGCGGACACTAGGTTTCGCCATGGCGCTCGCCGACTGCGCTTCGCTGCAAGTATGAACGACGTCGATCTACTGAAGCAGTGGCAGCCTCGCTTCGACAGCTGGAAGGAAAGCTCGATCCCGCTAGTCCTGCAAGGCAGGGCCAAGGAGGCGTTCCAGTCCTACCCGTGGTTCCGCGCTGAACGGGGTGCGCTGGTCTCGCTCCCGCGGCCGGTTTCGGACACCCGTGTGGCAGTAATCTCGACCGCTGGCTATTCGATCGAAGGAGAACAGGCGCCCTTTGATCTCCTCATCCCGTTCCACGGCGGCGAGCCCGAGATCCGGCCCATCCCGTACGCTGTGGACCGTTCCAGGCTGCGCATCGACCATCCGGGCTATGACCATCGTTTCGCCGACCGGGATATCAACGTCAACCTGCCTCTCGACCGCATGCGGGAACTCGAGAACGGCGGCCGTCTTGGATCGCTCGCAGATCCAGTCCAGGTTTTGATGGGCTTGATTCCGGATGTCGCTGCTCTCCTGACATCCACCGTGCCACAGCTCGTGGAGAGCTTGAAGAACGATGGCGCGGAAGCCGTGGTGCTCGTGCCTTCTTGACCGGTCTGTCACCAGACCGTGAGTCTGATCGCAAGAGGCCTGGAGGCCGAGGGAATGGCCTCGGTCGTGGTCTCCGTGATGGAACCCCTCAGCTCGGGGGCTCCTCCGCCCCGACAAGTCATCCGCAGAGGCAACGTAGGCTCCACCCTGGGACGTCCCGGCGAGCCCGCCGAACAGCGGCACACACTGGTGACAATGCTTGAACTTCTGGACTCGGCCGGCGCTCCGGGCACCGTCGAGCGACTCTGAACGGAGCTCCCGGGGCCCAAGCGCTGCGGCCCCTCTCCGTGCACTTCAGAGCCCGCGGCAGTGCTCGGAGCGTCCCCCTGGCCTCCCGACTGCGCAGTGGTGCTTGCTTCCGTCGCGGGCCTGGAACAAACTTACTTACGCGCAAGTAAATTATGGCGTTGCGACTGAAGAAGGTGGGTACGCGTGGCGAGCACACGCGAGAGGCGATTCTCCGCACCGCCGAACGTCGGTTCGCCGACCGCGGTTTTACCGATACACGACTTGAAGATATCGCGGGGGAACTCGGAATAACCCGCCCCGCTCTCGTCTACTACTTCACGAGCAAACGCGAACTCTACGACTGCGTTCTCGAAAACGTGTTCGGAGAACTCGTAGACCGCGTCCGGGCGGTTTCCGCAGCGGCTGACGCTCCAAACGAGCAGATCGAGGCAATGGTGAGCACCTGGATCGCCTACGCGGGAGAGCGGCCAACCTTCGTTCGAATCTACTTGCGGGAAGTCGCCAACGCGACTCCGACCATGGAGCCGGCGATCACTCGCTACACCGACAAGCTCAACGAAGTGCTTATCGAGGTGCTGCGGGCTGGAGAGGCTCAGGGGTTGTTTCGGCCGGTCGACCCGATGCACCTTGTAAGCAGCTTCGTGGGCGCGACGGTCCAGTATATCGGAGTGTTGCCCACGCTCGGGCTGGATTCATCCTTCGACCCCTTGGAGAAGGAACGTCTGGCAGCCCACCGCGAAGACGTTTTGGCGAACGTCCGTCGCATACTCGAGCCGGGTAAACCCAGACCCCTGCGTGCAGCCGACCGGCGGAGACGCTCGCGCTAGTGCGCCCACGAATTCGTCGGATGAAGTCTCGGTTCAACCGAGCGATCGCCACCCGCCCGTGGCACACGATGGCGCTCTTCCTCGTCCTCACGGCTGTCCTTTCCCTCCGGATCCCCGCGACCCGGATCGAGACGGACATCTGGTCAATGATGCCTCGCAATGACCCGGTCTACCTCTACAACGAATGGCTGGAGGAATACTTTGGAATCGAAGATCCAGGCGTGATCCTTGTGGTCAACGAAGGCGTTGACGGCGTATTCACGCCTCAGACCCTGAGCCTCGTGGATTTCCTCTCGGAGTCGATGGCCGGCCTCGAGGCAATCGACGGAGAGGACCTCATCAGCCTGTCGACGGTCGACAATATCACGGCGGATGGCGACTCACTCGTAGTCGATACCTTCTTCGACATACCTCCGGAGACCAGCGCCGACGCGCAAGCCATCCGCGAGGCGGTCTTTGACAACCCGATGATGGTCGGAACAGTAGTCAGTGACGACGGCAAGGCCACTGCCATCATCGGAGAGATCTACGACGGTTATGAGAAGGAGCGGCTCTACCAAGATCTCCGGGCCATCGTCGCGAGAGCCCCGATCTCCGGTGAACGGGTACTGATCGCTGGACAGGCCGTGATCGAGGGACAGTTGGGACTCCTCAGCCGGCGCGACATGGCGTTCATGTTTCCCCTTGTGCTTCTCACTGCTGGCGTCGCTATGTTTCTCTCGCTGCGTTCCCTGCGTGGTGCGGCCCTTCCGCTTCTCGTGGTTTTTCTTTCGGTTGTCTGGACGCTCGGTGCCATAGCCTGGACCGACTCACCGCTCTACCCGGTCACGACCATCATCCCGGTCGTTCTGGTGGCGATAGGCGTAGCCGCCGGGATCCACATCATCCATCGCTTCTTGCTCGGCGTAGCCGCGAATCCCACTCAACCCGTACGGGAGATTGTTCTTGAGACCGTTGAGGAAATGACCAAACCGGTAATCATGACATCGCTCACGACTGCAGGGGGTGTGGGTGCGCTTGCCATCTCGACGATGCCGGCCATTCGAAGTTTCGGCGTCTTTACTGCCGTGGGGGTCATGGCCACGATGGTCTTCTCCCTCACCATTCTTCCGGCTCTGCTCTGCGTACTGCCGCTTCCGCTGCGGGCCGCGCGGCGCACGGCCCGCCTCTACGCGGAGGGCGGCAGCGTTATGGCCCAACGCCTCGGCGACCTCACCCGGATCGTCACCCGTCGTCCCCTGCTTCCCATCGCCTGCGGACTGGGACTCGTCGTCGCCGGACTTTCTGGCATCCCGCATATGATCGTTGACGGCTCGATCCTCAATAATTTCCCGCCCTCGAACCCCGTAAGGGTCGCCGACGGGGAGTTTGTGACTCGCTTTGGAGGGTCCCTGCCCATGGAGGTTATCGTCGATGGTGGCGGCGCAAATGCGTGGAAAGCCCCGGATCGCCTTCGGGCTGTGGAGGCGCTTCAGCGCCACATCGAGGCGAGCGAGTACGCGGGCGAAACACGGTCGATCGTCGACTACATCAAACGCATGAACGCGGTGATGAACCCCACCGATCCTAACGGGTACCGGATCCCCGACAGCCGAGACCTCATCGCACAGTATCTCCTGTTGTACTCGATGTCTGGAGAACCAGATGATTTCGACGACGTTGTGGACTACGACTACAAAGTCGCGAACGTGCGCGTGCAGCTAAGCTCCGACCGTTCCGCGGTCGCGCAGTACATGATAGACGAGGTCGAGGCCTACGCTGACAAGCATCTCGTCCCTCTCGGTATCACGGTGAGGGTCGGAGGAACTGCCAGCACGCTGGCCACATTCCTCCGACTGCTGACGGAGAGCCAGACGCGGGGCGTTCTCATCGCGGTTATACTCATCGCCTGCCTAACGGCTTTCATGTGCGGTTCCGTGCTGGGGGGGCTGCTCACCGCGATTCCAGTAACCGTCGCAACCGTGATCAACTTCGGCGTGCTCGGATGGTCCGGAGAACCGCTCGGCGTTACCACGGCCCTCATGAGCGCGCTGGCCATCGGCATCGGTGTGGACTTTGCGATCCATTTTGTCGTCACGTACCAGAACCTCCGGCAGCACGCAGCGGCGCCTGAACTGGCGATGCGCAACACGCTGAACACCGTAGGAATCGCGATTTTCTACAACTGCCTGGTAGTCGTTGCCGGTTTCCTCGTACTCGCAACGTCTGAATTTTTGCCAAATCGGGTACTTGGGTTGCTGGTATCACTCAACATGGTCGTCTGCATGCTGGGCACCGTAACACTGCTCGCCGCCCTTCTTCACCGACTGCAACCAGCGTTCGTCAGACCAAGGTTCGAGAAGGCAGCCGAGCGGACCGCGACCAGCGGCGCCGCCACGAGGCCCGAAGAGACGAGGCAGCCCTGACGCTGCGTGCGCGATCGCCGGGGGGGGGCAGGTCGGGCCATATTTATCCTGGCAACCGCCACGGCTCCGCTACGGGAGCGACTGAAAGTTGCACGAGTTGCTGCCGTTTTGTCTTATCCTGCCCGGGCCACCGACACCGACGATGAGGTTCGTCCCCCCCGCGTTGGTCGCGTCCACGCACCAGGTCGAAACCTCTCTGAAGCTCCCGCCCCCGGCACTCCCGCTCGCAAACACCGACGGGAGAAAGCAACGAGAAGGTGTTGGCTGGCATAGACCGGCGCCCGGAATATCGTCGTCGGTTCCCGTGATCGCGTCCGGTCCCGCCTCGCACTGAAGATCCGTCCCCGCCGTAGTCTCATCGCAGTTGCGAAACTCATGGCCCTCACCGCTGCAGCGAAAGACCTGAGGACCGGCTGCGCATATGCCTTCTTCTGGATCAGACGGCGACGGCGTGCAAAGCGGCACACAACGCCCCGACGGGCACGCGTCAACGCATATACCCGCACCGCAGTCCAGATTCGACTCGCAAGTAAAACGTTCGAACTGCACGTCTCCTACGCAGTGCCGCGGATTAGCGTTGCACGAACTCCCCGGACAGTCCGAATCTTCGTCGCAGGCTTTGCCCTGATTGAGTCCGCCACTACAGGTAGTCAACCGTCCACCCGAGTTGCCATCCGCACACCCTACCCCAAACTCGGGGCCGGCGTTGCACGCTGGCGTACAAACGTTTGGCTCCGTGGGCAACCCCCCGGCGTCGGGACACGGACAGTCGAACAACTCGAAGCCCTTCCTCGTACACGGAACGGCTCCCATCAGTTCGACGCCGTGGGTCGAAATGGGGTCGAAAACCGTCCGCAGCCCTTGACCAGAGATATTGTCGCCCACCGCGGGCGGACAGTCATTGGAAGTCGTGCCGAAGCTCCGGCTCGCGGCTTCCGGCCGACACGGGCGGCCGGCGTTGGGCCCACCCGAACAGACGTGGCTCAAATTGCAGAGCCCTTGCGGACACAGCGGAGATCTTGTACTGCATCTTTCGCCTACGGGACAGTCGTCGTCCTGGCGACAATAGATCGATTCGGTGGTACTGCAGGTCCCCTCGCAGATCGCTCCTTCCGCCGGGCCGCCGACACAGAACCCTCCGCATACGGGACAGGGCCTCGCGCTTCCGTCGCCGTTGTGGACCCGCGTAAACAGCCGAATAAGATGCTCGTGATCGCCGGTGCTCAGATCGTGGGTACCGGTAGCGTCTTCGCGAAAGGTGTTGAGAATACACACACCTAGTCCCGCCGCCGAGGTTGGTAACGGGGCTCCGTAGGGAGTCTTGATGCAGTACTGGCTTCTGTCGCACCGGCCCCTGCACACTTCACCCTGCTGACAATCCTGCTGGCTGAGACAGGTACCGGCCGGATTGTTCAACGAGTTGTAACACTGGGCTTGGCAATCCCCTTCACCGGCGCACAGGGCGCCCGCGTTGACCGCGTATGAGTCGCAAATCCAGCAATCCTCGGCTTCGTCCTCTCCGTCACCGTCCCCATAACTGTCGCAGCTCTTGTTCGAGGTTGGAGAATGAGAACAGACGGGCAGCTGATAGCCCCTCAGGTCGCATACAGAATCGTTGCTGACGCCGCCACACTCGCAGCTCTCGACCGAATCACAATCGCAGTTGGTAACCTCGGCGACGAAGCCCGCTCCCTCGGGCATGGCGGTATCGTGGATCGCCCCAGTCCACCCTATGTCAATATCCGACGTGATACTCTCGATCCTCGGCCTGATGCGCGCAATATCGGAGCAGCTGCATTCCCAGATATCACCAGGAGGAAAACACCGTCCCGGACACGCGGAATCGTCCGTGCCATCGCATTCCTCCCCCAGGAGCAAGAACGGGTTCGGAAGCTGGTTCACGACGTTGTCACCACAGGCCGGCGGTGGAGGGAAAACCGATTCGGTGAAACTCCTGGGCGAATAGCTGCGCAACGCCGCGGGCTGGTGCCCGTCCGCGAGTTCGGCGACGAAATCCGAGACGCAGTCCACAGCCTCCGCTATGCTGGTGACGCTTCCCGGTCCCCTACCGCATAAATCGAGGGAGGCCACGCTGTCACCACACTTCTTCGCTATGACCCGGCGGAGCTTGGCATCGCCCTTAGCCAGTTTGAGTCCCAGCTTCCGATCGTCGTTCTCGCAGGTCGCCGGATTGCCCAGGATCTTGCCCTTCTGAATGGCGGCTCGGCACTTGGCTACGCCTTTGAGGATCGTATTGATCTGCTTGGTAGCAAGCTTACCGACCACGGCCAGGCACTTTCCCTCCGTTCTCGACAACCCAGAATTCCCGTCGATGCTGCCGTAGACGAGCTCCATATAACGACCGACAAGCTGGCGGCCGATCGCCGCCACACACTCACCGATATGGGCGGCCTCAGTCACCGGGTGGCCAAGCTCCGCCTCGCAGAACGGCCCAGGAAATCCGAGGTTCGTCATATCGAAGCTGCGAGAGGCAGCTCCCCCAGAGCATCTTTCGGCGGCGGGCTGTGGCAGCTGTGCGAGAGGGGGACAAGTCGCGTCGGTCACGCAAGCAATATCGGTCGAAACACTGCAGACGCTGTGGCAGTTGACCTCGGCAGCGGCCACGACCTTGTTGAGCGCGCGGTTGATTTTTGAAAGAGCTTTGGAATTCGGACAGCTGGCCAACGAGCCATCACGTATGGCCGAATTCATGCACCTCCCCATTCCCTTGAGCTGCGTGGAAACGGCCTTGGCTGCGGCTTTGGCGAGTTTGGAGGAACACTTGGCTTCTTGTTGGGCTATGGTCTGCGCCCACGCCGCGCTCGCCGTAGCCAGCACTAGCACGCCTGTCGACAGAACCGCGGCCCGCCGAATCATTTTTTTTCTCGAATTTGACATTGACCCGCCTGCGGACCAACCCCACGGTGAACAGGCTGCCGCAGGGCCCAGCGCCGCCAGCCCTGGGAAGAACCCAACCACGGAAACGGCCACGCAGGCTCATTCCATGCTAGCGTAGTAGCGTTTCCGACACTACGTCAAGGTAGAAAATGGGCGCCCGCCAGCGCGCCACCTGAAAAAGAAGGACAGCAGCTCCCGCCAGAGCACCGCGCATTGCTGGCGCAGCCTCCCCCCACTGCGGGGGACCGGATGTATACCTTGCATTGCGTCGCCCAATCAGCAAATCGTTTCCTCTCGGGGGCAAGCGGGGACGAGGATGATCTATGAGGCAGACACGGAGCGGGAAGGGATCGATCGCCTAGCTTCGTGGATCAATAGAGCGCGCCGGATCACGGTGCTCACGGGTGCTGGAGTCTCCACGGATTCGGGCATCCCGGATTTTCGTGGCCCCGAGGGACTGTGGACCAAGAATCCGCAGGCAGAGAAGATGGCGACCCTCCAGCACTACCTGGCCGATCCCCAAGTCAGGGCTCAGGCATGGCGATTCCGGCTGGAGACCTTCGAACATCCGCCGCGACCCAACGACGGTCATCTGGCACTGGTGGAACTCGAGCACCGGGGAAAACTACATACCTTGATTACCCAGAACGTCGACGGACTGCACCAGGAGGCGGGATCGTCACCGGAGATCGTAGTCGAGATCCACGGAACCATAAGAGAAGTCATCTGCATGTCCTGCGGCGAAAGGCGTGCGATGAACGAGGTACTCGCGCGCGTGAGAGCTGGAGAAGTGGATCCGCCGTGCCGTAGCTGCGGTGGGATACTGAAGTCTGCGACCATCAGCTTCGGCCAAGGGCTGTTGAGTGATGACCTCGCTCGCGCTGAACGCGCCGCGCGCGACTGTGAACTTCTTCTCGCGGTGGGCTCGACGCTGACGGTCTACCCGATCGCCAACGTCGTGCCCTTGGCGAAAGACTCGGGCGCGCGGATCGTGATCGTTAACGGCGAGGCAACCGGGATGGACAACATTGCCGACGCGGTACTACGAGGTCCGATAAGCTCACTTCTACGATCCCTGGTTTCTCAGGCCAGCTAGTTCGCCTGTGCTAACGGGGTCCCTCGACACCGACGGAAGGGCTAGGGCAACGACCCCAAATCCAACGCGAGCGCCGGAACGCAGAGCTGCCGGGATCTGAGAGCGGTGAGTTCCTCCGTGCCCAACGTGTTGCCGAGGAAGACGTCGCGTCTCACGAACTTCGATTGGCGTGGATCGGTTCTGGCGTCCTTGATCTTGTAGCATGCAAGATTGTCGTCGGGATGAAATACTGTGGCGCCGTCCTTGCTTACCGGGCTACAGAATTGCGTCGGCCTCACCACCAGGGTTTGCTTGGATTCGAACAGGTCGACAAGACCCACTTCGCGTTTCGAGAACTTCGCCGTCCCCCTGGTGGTCTTGGCCTTGTAACACTTGAACGCATCTACCTGATGCCCCTGGACCGGCTCTGGAGGACCGGATTCACCCAGCGCGGAAGGCAGGCAGAGGGCCACGGCCTTCTTCAAATCGAGGGTCCCGTCTCCAAAACGGCTCGAGATCTGCACCCTGCGGCCGGCAAACCTGAACTGTCCCTTAAGGTCCTTGAGCTTGTAGCATTCCAGGTGGACAGTCGGTACCTCCACCCCTTGGGCGTCGGGGTCGACCGGGTTCGCGAGCCGGAGGGGTTTGACGATAGCCGACGTCTTGGTATCGAAGCGATCCACCAGCGCGGCGGTGGAGTCCACGAACCTGGCGGCCCCTTT
>JBHHVL010000034.1:0-29447 GCA_046754245.1 Binatia bacterium
GCAGAGCCGCAACCATGAACGCAGAATCCACGGCCGGGTCACGGCTATCAACCCGGGCGCTGTACTCGTCAACGAGACGACGTAGCTTGGGCCGGAGCCTTTCCTCGATGAGGAGGTAGCGCAGAGAATCGGGGTCGATACGAAAGGCCCGACGCATGGCCCACACGGCTCTGTCCATATTTCCACCGAGCGCTACAGCGAGGGAATAACCGGCCTTGGGCGCACCGGCGCGGGGATTTCGCTCCGCCTGGCGGGCAAACTCGTTCTGGGCCTCGCCTACCCTTCCCCCCGCCAGCCACAGCCAAGCCTTGTCGCTGAGGTCCAGGCTGCGGTAATCCTCCATGGCTGCGGGCTCCCTCGAATAGGAGGACGGCATTCGCCGCCTCAATGATGCGCTTGCGACCGGCCGATCTGCAACCGGGGGCGCTGCCGCGGGGGCTGGGCTCGCCGCGCTGGCGCTACTCTGCACGCCGGGCGTAGCGCTCGGCTTGTTCGTATACATCACCGGCATGTTCTCATTCCGTGCGTACGAAGCCGATTGCCGACCTGGGATCGTGTACGCGTATGGACGCTGCCGGGGGTAAGCGGAACCACGGTATCTGTCGTAGTAAGGGCGATAGTAGCGCCCGCCGTAACCGTCCCAGTACAAGGGTGGGTAGCGGTAATCGTATCGGTAGCCGTAGTGATGGTGGCGGGGGTAATACCCGAGGCGGAAGGAGTAACCACGAGGCGAGAAGCTGAAATAGCTGAAGTGGCCATGGTGGGCGGATTCGTGGTGGCCGTGCGGGTGATAGGAACCGCCGTGGTGCCCGTGGTGGCCATGGTGGCCGTAGCCGCCGTCCGCAAGAACCGGCGTCCCCCACAGACCGGCGGCCACTAACGCCGCTGCCCCGACCGAACGCGTAATTGATACTGAAAAACGGGGTGAGTTCATGGTCCACCTCCAGTGTCGGGCTGCAAGGCCTCAGGTTGCCTATTTCACCACGTAATTACGCGCGCGCAACCAAAAAGTTTCCCTGCTGTCGAAATCGGCGTTTCCGGGGCCTTTCTGCCCGGGCTTGCCAGCAGAGCGGGTGGGTCAGGTCCTGGCGTGGCGCTGGACGGTAGGCTATGTTTGCTCGCCAGCAAGCGAAAGGCAAGGACGAGACATGGAAAAACCAACGTTTAGGCAAGCCGTGGAATCCGGAGACGTGGAGGCGATGGTCGCAACCTTTGCCGAGGACGCCGTCTTGCACAGCCCGATCACCTTTGTGCCTTTCGAAGGCCGCGAGGCCATAGCGCGACTCATCCGAATACTCGCGGAAGTGTTGGAGGATTTCCACTACACGGACCAGCTGAACGCGGAAGACGGTACAGTCGGCCTGGTCTTCCGCGCCCACGTCGGAGAGAAGAAAGTCGAAGGTCTGGACCTGTTGAGGTTCAACGACGAGGGACAGATCCGCGACTTCACGGTGATGATCCGGCCTCGCTCTGCCACCGAGGCCTTGCTCGCCGTGGTCGCTCCGAGGCTGGCGACCGGCTGAGACCGGTCACTCTCTGACGTTCACGAAGATCAAGTAGTACTGGTAAGGCAAGAATTCCTGCTCGCCAGCGAGGCCGTATCCGGCCTCTTTCATCTCTTCTATGACTTGAGCCTTCTCTATCTTGTGTTCAGGCGGCGGCCCCAGCGGCAGCGTGTGTTTGTACCAGTCGACGATCGCGATCTTCCCGCTGGCACGCAGTACCCGCTTTAGGCCCTCGAGGTAGTCCAACCTGCTGTCGATGTGATGAAAGGTATTCACCATGAGCACTACATCGACGCTGGAACGAGGTACACGGGGGTTGTCGAAAGAAGCTAGCACCGGCACCAGGTTGGACGTTCCTTCTTTTTCCGCGCGCTGACGCAGATACTCGACCAGCTTCGGCTCGGTTTCTACGGCCAGAACGCTCCCTTCCTCGCCCACGGCGCGTGAGAGGTAGGAGCTGAAATAGCCCGTACCGGCGCCCAGATCAGCAACCCGCATACCGGGCTCCAGACCCAGAGCCGACACTACCCGATCGGGCTTCTGCCACTGGTCCCGCTCCGGATCATCGAAGACGGTCTTCCAGTACTCGACGTTCCCGAAGGAGTGCTGGCTGGTGGCCTCGAAAAGGGCGGGCGGCGCGTGAGCCTCAGCTGCTCGAGGCTCCGCAAAACCAACCGCCGGTGCGATGACCGTGAGAGAAAACCCGAGCAGAACGTCGAGTACGGTTTCAAGGGACAGCGCACCCCGGCGACGGATCTCCGTTGGTTTTTCTCCCAGACGCTTCATGGGAAAACAGCATGCAAGTACGCACGCACCAACGCCAGCCCCATAGTAGGAGCGTTGCGCCGGTTCGGTCAGCCCTCCCCCAGCCAACGCAATCGTACTCCTCGTCCAAAGGCGACCTGCTAGCCGGCCTTCTTTTCTTTGAGTATGCGGTCGATTATCTGCTTGTACAGACTAAACGAACGTCCTTGAGGCTTCTTGCCGTTGATGAAAAACGTAGGGGTCCCACGCACCCCGACGGTTCCCGCTTCCCTGACTTCCTGCTGAACGAAAGTCGCAGTAGCCGGATCATCAAGATCCTTCCTGAACCTCTCGACGTCCAAGCCGAGTTCCTCAGCGACCTTGGTGTAGAAATCCGAGCTAAGGCCACGGTAGTTCTCGAAAAGCTTGTCGTGCATTTCCCAAAACTTTCCTTGTTTCCCGGCCGCAACGGCTGCGCGGGCAGCGGGCATGGCTTCGTTGTGAAAGGGCAGTGGGTAGTTTTTATAAATGAAACGCACATCGTTGGGATACGCTTCCAGTATCTGCTTGATCAAGGAAGCCGCCTGGGCGCAGAAGGGACACTGGAAATCGGAGAACTCTACTATAGTAACGGCCGCGTCTTTGGATCCCTTGCTGTACGAGTTCCCGATCGGAACTTCGTACACCTTGTTCGGGTCTTCGGCCGGCCTCGTTGGCCTGGCCACAGCCGCCGGCACTTTCGCAAGGATCTGTGTTTGCCCCTTGCTCAGTTCGTCGAGTTGCGCTAGCACCTGGTCCTGCTTACCCTCTAACTCGATTATCTTCGCTTTGATCTCGCCAATCTCCTGCGATCCTACGCAGCCAGCAAAACCAATCATCGCCAACAGGGCCGCGGCCCTTGCCATCGTTTTATACATCTCTTCCTCCCATAACCGATTTACGTTGCGTCGGGTGTTCCCAAGAATTGTTCTCGTAGGGCCGCAGCGTAGGCCCGCAGGTAGCGCTCTCGCTCAGATTCCCTCGGTGTAACGGTGGCATAGAGGAAGCGCCGGATTCAGATCGGCGCACAAAGCGATACGCAAAGAGAATTCCGGCTGCCGAGTGACCGGTGCCATTCGCGCCGATAAAGAAAAGTGGATTGTCTAGCCGACTCGAGAGGCTGGGAATCGAGCTTCTCGTTCGGTTACCACCGGACCGGTGGCTCCAATGGCGAGAAGTCATTGGAAGCCCCAGCTCACGAAGAAAAACCCCGCCGATCGCATCGGCCTGTGGTGGAACGATCTGCTGCCCATATTTGCTCCGAGCTAACGCCTCGGTTCTTGTTCAGATTACCCGCGCCGAAAGAAGAATGGAAGTTTCACTCGCTACCAGCGCTATCGCCGTTCGCTTCGAGCCTCTGGCGAGCGGCCTCTCGGACCGACTCATCCTCGTCGTTATCGGCAATCTTCTCGAGAAGGTGCATATCGTCGAGTCGGCTGATCGCCGCCTTACGAACCCGTGCGTCATCGTCCCACTGCGCCCGATTGGCGACAATCGTCTGATCCTCCACTCTCGCCAGCGCCGCACTTCTGACACCCCAATCCTCATCGCCTTTCGCGCGATTGACCAGGACGGCCTGGTCCTCGAGTCTGCTCACCGCTGCTTTTCGCACCTGCCACGCCTTGTCCCACTTGGCGCGATTCACCAAAGCGTCCCGGTCACTGAGCAGTTTCGTCGCGGCTTCCCGAACCTGCCAGGCCTCGTCCTCCATGGCGTGGGTCTGTAGGTCAGCCTCATCATCGAGTTTGGCGACCGCCGCGACCCGAACACGCCACTCCGGGTCCAGCTTCGCGATTGCGGCCAGTAGTTTCGGGTTCTTGAGCTTGCGTACGGCCGCCCTGCGCACTTCCGGGGCTTCATCGTCGAGCGCGATCGTCCCCATATGGGAAACATCCCGGAGCTGACGTACGGCCGCAGCGCGCGCGTCGGCGTGCTCACCCCGTTCCGCGACTTCTATCAGTTGTACGCGCCTGTTGAGGCGTTTTACGGCGCTGCGCCGAACCCGCTCGTCTTGGTCGCTCTTCGCGGCATCGATAACCATGTCGAAGTCGTCAACCTTGCCGACAGCATACTCACGCGCGTCGGCGTGCTCCCCTTCCCTCAAGACCACGGCGAGTGCTTCCTGGCTAGCGAGCCTGCGGGTCGCATCCATTCGCAACTCTCGTTCGGTCTCGCCCACGGCGACCCGCGCCAGCGCGGCCTGTTGGCGCAGCCTCGCTATCGCGGCTGCGCGAACAGAGGAGTCGTCGTCACTGCGCGCCACCTCGAGCAGAGTCGCTTGATCGGATATCTTGTATACGGCCGAGCGACGGATATCAGGGTCGGCGTCGGACCGCGCGACCGTTCCCAGGGACCGCTGGTCCGTGAGTCTTTCGACGGCCGGCCTGCGCACCTCGGTGTCCGCTTCGTGCAATATAACAGCAGCCAAGGAGGCCTGGTCGTCAAGCCGCCTGACCGCCGCCTTGCAGACCATAGCGGCGGCCTGCGACTCGGCAATTTCGGTCAGCAGGCGCTGATCGTGCATCCGCTTGACCGCGCCCTTGGCGACCACGACATCGGTCGCGCCAAGAGCCACGACCTTCAAGAAGTGCTGATCCCCCAGTCTCGCTACCGCGCGCTGGGCTACCGAACGCGACCTGGCGCTGACCGCCACTTCGGCGAGCTTCTCTTCGTCCCTCAGCCTGCCTACGGCAACCCTGGCTATGTCGTCGTCGTCCGCATCACGGGCAACAGCGGCCAGAAGCGTGGCGTCGTCTATCTTCTTGACCGCCTGGCGCCGCAGCGCGCGGCTGTCGCCTCTGCAGGCTATACCGACAAGCGCGCGCTGATCGTCCATCCGTTCGACGGCGGCCAACCCCACCGCGGCGAGCTTCGTCTCGCCGGCTACGCCCGCGAGCAGATCTTGTCGCTTCACCTGGGCCAAGGCCGCGAGCGCTAGCTCGCGATCACCCTCGCTGATCGCCACAGCAGCGTGGTGCTCCTCTGACGCGCCCTGCCCAGACCGCTGAGGAGCCGCGCGTTCGAGGTCGCCGCACGGCAGGTCGTCAGCCTCGGGTGTCACGCCCTCGGAGGTTTTTCTCTTGAGCCAGTCTCGAATTCCCATGATCAGTCGATTCTTGCCGCGACGGCAAGCCGTACCGTCGCGGCCACGGCTAGATCAGCACCCCGTTGTGGGTGAGGAATGATAGCACGTTGCTGGTGCTGCGCCTCGCCTCGCGCACGGGGAGACCCGAAGAGGACGCGAAGTTCTTTAGCTTGGCCATCAGCTCTTCACGACGTTTCTTGCTCGCGAAACGTTCGCCGCTATCGCGACGTCGCAGGAAGCAATAGGCCACCAGCTCATCGGGGGTTTTTTCGACAAAGCGGCAAAAGCCTTCGAGCGCGCGGAGTTTATCGGGATCTTCGGCGAGGGGATCACCACCCCAGTGGGCCCGAAGGGATTCCCGCCAAGCAACCACGCTTTCGAAGCCGTCTATCGAGAGCTCCCGACCCACTGTACTACTCGGGAAGTCCCAACTTGCGGCTGAGTTCACGCACCTCCTCCCTGCGCCCTGGAAGAGGTGCTGGCGCTTGCAGCATCTTGGCCTCTTTGAGTTCCTCCACGACCGATTCTTCTCGCTCGAAGGGCCGACCGACCCGCCCCTCGAAGTAAAGATCTTGGAATGGAGGGCGAGGACGCTGGCCTCCCGCATCTCGTGACTCCAGCGGATAGCCCACGTTCATGACGTAATGAGGAACCCAGTCGCTTGGCACGTCGAACGCCTCTCTGGCGACATCAGTGTTGAAGGCAGTCCAACAAGCCCCCAATCCTTCGTTAAAGGCCATCAACAAACCCTGGGTGGCCGCCCCTCCGTCGTCGAACGCGACGGCAATCGCGTATTGGGGACTCTGTGCCAAAGGCAAGAGAAGCTGCGGAAATACAAATTCGTCGACGAAGCGGTGGCTCCAACCGTGGCTGGGGTTGAGAGCTCCCACGTCGATCAGTTGCTTGGGACTGGCGCCCTTGTCACGCTCGATCACCGAAAGATCCGCGTAGCAGTAGATGTGGACCGGCGCGAGTTCTTGAATGACCCCAGCTACAGGCAGTTTCAAAGCCTCTAGGGTTTCCTCCGGAATGTCGCCGCGATAAACGACCACGGCCCGGAGCCAGTGAGCGTTCATCGCGCAGGAAGCGATGCGCATGGCTTCGAGTATCTTCTGAACCTTCTGCCGCTCGACCGGCCGGTCAGGATCGAAGTAGCGAATTGAACGTCTGATGCCGAGTACTTCGGTAAACTCCATCGTGGTTCCCCTCCATTGTCGATCGACGGCTAGGGCCCAGGCGCTGTCTCGTCTCGACCACCGTTCTCAGAGCAGCGATGCGCCCACCTGTGAGAGCAGCGCGTTCTCGCCGTCGGCGATGGTAAACGCAGCGGCATCGCGTAGAAACATCTCCACCGGATATTCCTTGGTCATGCCGTTTCCGCCGTGCAGCTGTACCGCCAGCGTAGCCACCTCCAACGCCGCCTGGGTACAAAAAACCTTGGCCGCGATCGAGTGCTCGAGCCGTCCGGGCTCTCCGCGCTCCAGACGGGTCATGTTGTACACGAAGACGCCGCGCGAGAGCGACCGCGCAGCCTGCACCAGCGAGAACATGCGAAAAAGCCTCACCCGTACAGACTGGTGTTGAAAGATCGGCTTCCCTCCCTGGACCCTGGCCTTGGTGTAGTCGAGCGCTGCCTCGTATGCCGCGCGGGCGAGACCCACTGCCATACAGCTAACACCCGCGTTGAAAGCGGTGAGGTGGGCCTCCATGTAGGTGGCGTATGCGTCGGCCGTGATCACCATCCAGCGCTTGGGAACGCGAACGCCGTCGAAAAACAGTTCACCCTGGGGCAGGGCGCGCACGCCGTGCTTCTCGAGCGGCCGCCCGCGGGATATTCCCGGCAGATCCAAGGGCAACAGACATACGCCCCCGCGCTCCAAGCCCGCGCCGGGTTCGAGCTGGACGTTGAGCATGGCGTGGGTGGCGATGGGCCCGTTGGATACCCAAGCGGATTTCTGCCCGTCGATGATCCAGTCGTCACCATCCGCGCGAGCGACCAGCTGCGCGGTCGTTTCTACCCGCATGTCGGGAGATACCATGCTCAGCGTGTCCGATCCGTGGTCCGGCTCTGTAATAGCCCAACAGCCCCGCATCGAGCCATCAGAAGAAGCGTAGTAGGGCTTCGCGAACTCCTCGATGGCGTCCTCGCTCCCACTCGCTAGCCCCACGTCGGCGTGGTTGGGAGAGAGAAATATAACGCCGGCGAGTCCGACGTTTCCCCAAGCGAGTTCCTCGGAAAGCACGTGGCGCACCAGCGGTGGCAACTCCAAGCCGCCGATCGCAAGAGGGCCGCTCATGCGTGTGTAGCCCAACTCCGAGGCCTGCCCGAGAACCTCGTAGAGAGGCGATCCGGGGGCGACGACCTCATCAGCCGCCATCCGGTCGAGCTCGATGCCGGTCGGCCGCAATACCCCGGTCGCGAATTCGTGGGCCGCGTTCCGCAGCTCAAGCTGCTCGTCATCGAGGGACAAATCGTATTCCAGGTAGCTCATCCGCTGTCTCCTGATTCCTGTGTTCAACCGCGCCTCCCGGCCCAGCCAGCCGCCGTCGCTCCACCGCCGTTACACCCCGCCCCGGGACTTTCCAGCCACCCGCCAGAACTGGGCTAGCACGCCGCTTGCAATGACGTAAGCCCGCGCCTGATTTCTGTCCGGTTGCCACGGCTTCGTCGATGCTTTCCTGCAGTGTCAACCGACGGCGGAAAGCATCGCCACGGGTTAACCAACGCACCGGTTCTAAGTAGCCCCGCTAATGTTAAATTAGTGGCGCTGCGCCCCCCCGTATGAGGGGGCATTATCTCTGCAAAATGTCGAAAAATGCGGCGCCTACCGCCGCGACACCAAGCCCCCATATATTCCGGGACCTTGCACGGCCAGTACCAAGCGCCCGCCTGCTCGGCCGACAAAGCAGCATCCACGCCGCTACCCGGCATCACCACAGCGGTTCTTGACGATCCCTCCATTCGGATACGGCAGTGGGACTAGGACAAAGAGTCGCAAGAACCACTACTGCCGCCGAAACAAGCCCAACAGCGTCTCTTGGGCCGGGGGTCAGTATGTACGTATCAGCTAGAACTTTTTTTCGAATTCGGGCGACACCATCGAAGGTAACCACCGGAATTTTTGTGCTCTGTCTCGCTCTGCCCGTCGTTCTTGCCACGGCAAGCGGCGCCCAAGCCGGCACAGCGACCATCGGAGGAAGCATCTGGTCGGGCTCGGTCGACTGGCGAGGCCCAGTCCTCGATCCCGATCCGTCCCAGGCCATCGGCGTTGACGCCGGCGCCCGGGTCATGATCCAGCAAATGGAGCACGGCGAATTCGTCGGCTACCCGAGCATCAACGGAAACAGCTGGAGCGCCGAGGTTCCCACCCCCGACGAAGCAGGCGCCGTCGCCGAATACATCGTTATGTACAGCGCCCCCGGTTTCGACCTCACGAGCCGGGCCTTCCGGGTGTCGGCGGGCGAGCAGCTTTCACAAGACGCTTTTCTCGCCCCCTTGCCTTTACCAAAGGCCAACCTGCTCGTCTACGCCTTCGAGGACCTCTACGTCAACGGAGAGGACGACTATCCTGACGACCGCGGTCTGGAAGGAGTTACCTTCGAGGTCATTGACGAAGACTCCAACGTGGTCGCGACCGGGGTAAGCGGCTCACAGCTGCCCGGCGAGATGCCCTTTGGCGCCGGCCCCGACATGGCCGGGTTGTACTACTTTACGGGTCTCGAACCGGGGGCCTATAAAGTGCGGGCGATCCCGCCAAGCCCGCGAATGGGGAGTGACGGCTGGCTGCACACCACCAGCGAGGAAGGGTCGCAGATATGGGAGGTCGTGCTTCGCCCTGGCGACCCTGGCACCGAGGCCGGCGTATATCTGATCTGGTACGGATTCGTCGAGCGGCTGCCGGCGAGCACAGGCTATGACGGGCCGGGCACGGGAACCATCAGAGGGACCCTGCTCGACGCCGACGGCAACGACCCCGATGAGCCCTTCCCGACCGGACTCCCCTGCGTTACCCCGAACGGCCGCGTACCCAACGGCTTCGCGGTACTCTACAACGACATGAGCCATCCCTACATCGCAGCCACCACGCTCGCCGACCCGGTAACCGGCGAGTTCACGTTCAGCGACGTTCCTCCGGGCGTCTACACCATCTATACCTGCGACGTGCCCATCGACTACGTCTGGTCTCCGCAACAGGTCAGCTTACAGCCAGGCGCCGACCTCAGCTACGACATACTGCTGCCACGTTTCTTTGCCAGGGTGCAGGGCCAGGTCCTGGACATCGATAACAATCCTGTTGCCGGCGCCCGGGTGATCTTCCGTCTGAAGCCCGGGACCGTCTGGAAAGAAACCGTCACCGACGCCAACGGCCACTACCTCTTCGAAAGTCTCGAAGAAGTCGAGACCATGGGCTACGTCGAAGTCGAGCCACCGGCTGGCATGCGTGCCCTGAACGCCCCGGCCGACGACGGCGAGGCCGACCTCTGCCGGGCGACCAAGGGCAAGCGCGGCAATCGCTACGTGATGTTCTACGCCGGGGTAAACTACCAGGCGGATCTGTACGTCGAACCCCTGCCGGCGGCGACCGGTGACGTGACCGGATTTGCCTTCTACGACAGCCTGCAGTCCCCCGACTGGCAGAGCGACGGCCAATGGGAGCAGGACAAAGAGCCCACACTGAAGGGGGTTGTTTTGAACTTGCGCGACGCGCTCACGAACGAGGTCGTAGCCACCACCACTACCGGCGAGTTCGACAAAGCAGACGTTCTCGCACAGGGATGGATCCCGGTATTCTCGACCGTTCCTCCTGACGAATTCGGCGGCGTGTTCAGCGGCCCCATACTCGGCGCTTATGAGTTCCGCGACGTAACGCCGGGCGATTATCTTCTCGAAATCGTCGCGCCCGCGGGCTACGAGATGGCCCCCGGAAACTCGGCAACCTTTCCCCTGACCGTGGCTGCAGCGAGCGCGGAGCGCGTAGATTTTGGGCTTACCACTCAGGTCCCACTGGCTGGAATCATCGAGGGCGGCGTCTTCGACGACCTCTACCTCGACACCAACCCACTGAGCACTTTCTACGAAGAAAAGGCCATCATCACCGGCGCGCCGGTGACCGTGACCGACCACCTCGGATACGTGCTCGACAGCTTCATACAGCCCTCTCCGCTCTGTTACCCTTCCGCGCCGGCCGGCCTCTGCGACCGAGAGGACCTCGGCGACGAGGTCGAAATCGAGCGCCGCGTAGCTCCGGGCCCGCGGGTATACGTCGGCAACGACCCCGGGCACCCCGACTTCAATCCCAACTACCTGCCCATGGCGCTCAACTACGAGATGGGCCAGGGGACCGCCAAGTACGAGGCCGACTGGTCCCTGATCCCGGCGGCGTTCGCCGAACTCGGTGGTCCGATGTTTCCCGACGGGCTGATCATACCCAGCAACCACCCCGCCATTTCAGCCTCGACTCAGCCCCTCCAGGCTACACCCGGCACGCCGCTGGTGATCAGCGGAACCAACTTCGGGTCCTCCGGTGGTGACGGTACGGTGACGCTGTCGGGCGAAGCGCTGACGGTGAACAGCTGGAGCGACACCGAAATCGAAGTCCAGATCCCGCCCCAGGCCCTGAGCGGCCCCCTACTGATCGCCAATTCCACGGGGCCCTCGAACGCCCTCGAGGTCGAAGTCGACTACTCCGGCAACCTCGCCCTGGCCTCCTACTTCGAAGCACGGTCCGTTTACGTGGACGCGAGCAACACCGGGCCCCAGAGCGGCACCGAGCAGGAGCCCTGGCAGAGCATCGGGGCTGCGCTGGAGAACCTGCCGGCGGCCAAGCCCCGCTACGTCTTTGTCGCGCCGGGCACCTACAACGAGAACGTACACATCACCGAATCCGATGTGCGCATCATCGGCGCCGGACCACTGGAAACCGTCGTCGACGGCAGTGGTACGCCCGGCCCTTCCCAACAGGGCGTGGTGGGACCGGGTCCGGTGTTCTGGATCGGCGGCGATCCATTCGGTGGCGAAGTAGCAAACATACTGATCAGTGGATTTACGATCACGCGCGCAGCCGCCGACGGCGAGGTCGGAGCCGGGATCTTCGGCGGCCACAACAACCGTCGCATCGACATCAACAACAACGTGATCGTGCGCAACGGCGGCTGCTACGGCGGCGGGATCTGGTTCCACTACTCGGTACACGACGTCGACATCTGGTCCAACGTGATAGCCGAAAACGGCAACTTCTGCGGCTACGGGGGCGGGATAAGCGTGAACGATGAGCCCGATGACGGGCTAGGCGCGGAGGAAGAAGACACCTTCTACGCGACCCCGCCGGGTAGGTATCGGATCTTCAACAACCTGATCTTCCAGAACCACTCGCTAGACTACGGCGGCGGAATATCCCTCTACCACGTCCAGGACAGCATCGAAATCTACGGAAACCTCCTGCTCGAAAACAAGTCCGACGACTCGGGCGGGGGAGCCTACTTCGGGCACACGGGGCCCATGAGCATCCACGGCAACGTGTTCCTCCGCAACTACTGCGCAGACGACGGCGGCGGAATCGCTTTCGAAGACACCTACGACGAGAGACTTCCGGAGAAACAGCTGGACATCTTCAACAACCTCTTCGTCCAGAACATCGCCGACGACAGAGGCGAGAACCACGCGCGTGGAGGAGCGATCGCTTTTGACGACGCGTTCCTCGGCCGGGTGTTCAATAACACCATCGTCGGCAACATCGTGTCGGGAAGCTACACCCCGGCCGGCGGCGGAATCGACAGTGAGCGCAACAGCGAAGACTTCGACGGTTCGGAGGGACTCTACATCGCGCCCGGATACAGCGACCCGAGAATCTTCAACAACATCATCTGGGGCAACTGGCGCCTGAACTACGATCAGCAAATTCATGGAGAGGAAGAAGACCTCGACTACACCTGGGGCATCAACTACCGCTGGACACCCGACGAGTTGCACGTCGACAACCCCGCGCTGCAAGGCGACTGGGAGAGCTACAAGAACTCCCAGAGCTTCAGCTTCGTGCGATACAATAACATACGTGGGGGATACCCAGGCGAAGGGAACGTCGACATGGATCCCGGCTTCCTCGACCCATCGGGTTACGACTGGCACCTTCGACCGGATTCTCCGATGATCGACAGAGCTTCCGAGGTCGTGGACGCCGCCGAGGGGCACGTGGCGCCGTCCGATGATCTTGACAACCTGCCTCGCCTCGCCTCCCAAGGGAAGGTCGACATTGGCGCCTTCGAGTACCGTGGAGAAAATCCCAACGCGTTACGAATACCCACCGGCATTCTTGGCGCCATCCAGGTTCCGTCCCTGGGCACCATAGCCCTCGGCTGCGACCCGGGGTGTGAGGACGACAACGCCTGTACCACCGACATCTGCAACCCCGGAACGGGTTGTATCCACCTAAACAACGCTGATCCCTGCAATGACAACGACGAGTGCACGACTTCCGATACCTGCAGCGGAGGTAGTTGCTCAGGTGGTCCCGCACTCCAGTGCGACGACGGAACTCCATGTACCGACGATGCCTGCGACAGCGCAACGGGCTGTAGCTACGCGAACAACACGGCCGCCTGCGATGACGGCGACGCGTGCACCGTTGACGATATCTGCAGACAGGGCAGCTGCGTCGGCGTTTCGCGCGACTGCTGTGATGGCAACCCCTGCACGACCGACTCTTGTGATCCTTCATCGGGTTGTATCCACGACAACAACACCGCCTACTGTGACGACGGCGATGCCTGCACGGTCGGAGACAAGTGCGCGGAGGGTGTCTGCGCTGGTCTTCCTCGTGACTGCTGCGACGGCAACGACTGTACAACCGACGCTTGTGACTCAACTCTCGGCTGTACCTACAACCCAATCGCCGGCTCCTGCGATGATGGCGATCTCTGTACCTTCGCAGACCAGTGCACCCAAGGCTCCTGCGTCGGCGTCCCCCTTGACTGCAACGACGGCGAGTTCTGCACCCGCGATTCCTGTGACCCGAGTCTGGGCTGTACGCACTACGCCATCAGCACGGCCTGCGACGACGACGACGCCTGCACCGTGGATGACGTATGCGTGGGTGGACTGTGCAACGGCTCGGCCATAGATTGCTCGGGGCTCGACAACGCCTGCGAGGTGGGCCTCTGCGACAGCGACGCTGGATCCTGCGTTGTGCAGCCTACCATCGACTGTTCCTTCCTCGACGATCTCGGTGTAGCCGGCGTATGCAACCCTGCCAGCGGGGCATGCGAAGCTCAGAGCTGCGCGTCGCTCGAGCTTCTCCCGCACTCGGAACTGCCGATCGCCGGGGGCTCGCTCGTCGTCGACCTCGTAATCGACGTCGGTGAAAGCAGCCTGGGAGCACACAGCTTCGACCTGTCGTGGACACCGTCGGAACTCGAGCTCAGTGGCGTAACCCACGGGGATAGCAGCGAGTTTGCAAGCGATCCAATATGCAACATCGACACAGCGGGAGGTCACGCCAGCTGTGCGGCCTATCAGATAGGCTCCATGACCGGACCGACCGGCCGCGTACACGTAGCGACCTTCAACCTGACAGCCGTATCCGACGCGGACAGCACGACGCTTACCGTCGAGGCCGATGAGCTGGCCTCTCCGGGGCTATATTCTCTGCTGCCCTGCGACAACCCCCGCACGCTGGAATTACGCGGAGCCGCCGGCGACGTTAACGGTGACGGGCACGTCAACATCGTCGATGCTCTGTTCGCTGCCCAGTACACCGTCAACATGCGTGGGTGCGCGTCCTTCCCGCGTTATCACATGTGCGACATCAATCCCTCAACACCCGACGGGCGCTGCGGTATCGCAGACGCCCTGTGGATGGCCCAGTGCGGTGTCGGCCTGATCCCCTGTGGGTTCGACTGCGGGGTTTTGAGCTGCGACGCTCCTCAGGGAGCCGCGATGCGAATAGACGCCGCATCCGATCAGGTCCCCAGCCGCGCTCGACTACACGCCCAAGAACCGCCTACACTGCCTGCGCCCGGAGAGCTGTTCACGAGCGAGATCTTCATCGATACCGATGCCGCGCTCGGCGCCTACGACCTGTCCTTCGACTGCGACCCGGCCGTCTTGGAAGTAGCCGCACCTGTTCGAGGAGGAGGAGCAGAAGAATTTTCCACACCGCCAATACAGAAAGTCTCCGGCTGCCACGGCGAACTCAGCGGGTTCCAGGTTACCAACATGGCCGGTCCGAGCGGTTCGATAAGCGTAGCCGAAGTGGATCTGCGGGTTCTCGACCACAACGCATCGGCCGGCTCCAATCCGATCCGCGTAAGGCCCAAGGTGCTCGTTGATACCACGGGCCAGCCTATAGAAACCTATGTCGACCCCTGTTTAGACGACACGTCGAAGACCGGCACGATTAGATCCGCCATGGTCAGGGCCGTCTCGACGAAGGGAACCCCCGGTGGGGCGCTTTCGGTCCGCGCCCTGCTGCCGCTTACGGAACTAAGCAAGCTTTCATCCGCTGGCGGCCTTAAGTTTTCGCTGCTCGATGCCGCCGAACTGTCACTGTATTCGGCCCAGGTTCCGGCTTCGACCTTCGCCAAGGCGGGCGGCAAGAGAAACAGGTATCGCTTCAGGAACGCGGACCGGACCGCCACAAACGGGCTGCTTGAATTTAGTTTGAGGTTGGCTCCCAAAAAAGGCATCGCGAGACTGAAAGCGCGCGCCGCTGTTGCCAAGATCGATGCCGTAATGGGAGAACCGACGCTCACGCTACAGCTGCTCCTTGGAAACGACGCCGCTGGGAACTGCCTGAGAGGACCCGACCTGCAATGCAAGGGCAAAGCAAGAAGGCTGCGTTGCCGGTAAGTTAGCGGGCAACCTCGGCCGCGCCCACGAACGACGCCAGCTCGGTGACCCGTTCGTGGGCGGCGGTCCAGAGGGCGTCGAGCAGTGACTGGTAGCCGTTCCGCTCCCAGTCGCGCGCCAGCGGCATGAGCTCCCTGTGGCGCCGAGAGGCGGTCTCAAATTCCGCTTTCTCTAGCGGCCGCCGCTGGATCTGAGCGCTCCAGAGCTTACCGGCGAGGGAATATTTGTCTGCTATCCAGCGCGCGCGCCGCAGCCAGTCCTCGCATGAGTTCGGAAGTCCCATCGCCACGACCGTGATATCAGCATTAGCCTCCGCGACCGCGCGCACGTAGATCTCGTAGGGGACGCCCTGAGTCTTCAGCTCACGAACCCGCAGCAGGACCCTGAGAATACCGGGGATCGCCTCCCGCCCATCGGCGCCGGCTAGACACCCGGCCAGGTCCTCGGCCGAGGCGATCTCTTCTTCAGGGCTCGGTAGAGCCCCGGGCGAAGAATCCAGACTTCCGTCGCCCCTGCTCGCGACGCGAGCGGCCTCGGCCGCGCCGGGTTCTCCGGGTCTTACCAGGCGAAAAAGAGGGCCACCGCTGTCAATGCTCGGATAGGGGTGCTCGTAGAGGGTCTTGAACCTCGAACCATCCGGTCCGCTGCGCAGGTAGAAACGCGAGTCTCCGCTTTTTAGAGTACCGTCATCGTTAATGGCCAGGCAAAACCACCACACCGGCTCCTCGGTGTCACTACAGACCGCGTGGTAACGGCGACCGCCTTCGCTGAATGACCCCATCACCTTGTAGTTCACGCCCTGTTCAAAAAACGGATCGATCCTTCCGACGTTGCCTTTCTGCTCGACGCCACGCTGCGAGATCGCCGCAACCGGTGAGGACTCCGAGGGAGGCGCGATCGGCTCTCCCGGAGGATCCAGTGATAGCTTCACACCTGTAAGCCCACAGCCCGCGGCACAGGCCAACAGGCAGCCCAGGAAAAGAACTCGGCGACAGCCCGATACGGGCCCGGACGAAAACCCAAGAACCTCTGGCGTCGGTAGCATCATGGCTCTGTTTATCTCTGACCATCGCACCGAATCAAGCCCCTTGCTCCACTCGCATGCCACCGGCGGCCCCTTATAACGTTTGTAAAGTGCCGCAGCAGAAATTAGGAGCGGTAATGATTAAGATTAATTCCCGAACCCTCCCCCGGCCGAGGGGGCCAGCCCCCATCTGGGGAAGCAGGCCTTTCGATTCAGTGCCAGTCCACTAGTCCTACGTACCAACGCAATAAATCCCCCAGTATTGCTTATATTCGGCCATTTGACCCAGAGCAGACTCGCACCCAGCGACTGTGCGGCCTGCCGCGGCGTTCGCCAACCCAGACAACAAGATCTTGACGGCTGACCAAAGGTACCCAGCCAATAGAACCCAAGCGGCGGCAACTTGATTTCGGAATCCAAGTAGTACTCGCCGCCGATTGTAACTGGCGAGCCCTGCGGCTCGCACGGATTTTTCGAAATGTAAGAGTCCAAACTTTCGGGGGTCAACATGACAATATCTAGAACCCTTTCTGGGGCCAATAGCCTATATGTGCGCGCGGGTGTGCGGAGGATGACTAGCTTCCTCGCTACGGCAGCCTTAGCGCTGACCGCTTTCTGCGCTACCGCGCAGGCCCAAGGCTTCGCGTTGAACGTAGTGGGGATCGAGTCTGACGGTACTCAGACTCCGGTCGCCCAGTACCGCTGGACCCTCGAAGAGGATCTTACCTACCACGTCGTTCCAGGCGTATCCGACCCAAATACCCTGGGCGTTATTTTCCACCGGAGCTACATGCCGGTCGTAGCAACCGGCGACGAGACCACGCCGCTGCCTCTGGACCCGGCCAAGCACTACTTCGTTTCCGTGCTTCCCAAGGCCCCGGGGACCTACACGATCGGCGGGGCAGCGATTTCGCCGGGAGCCACCAGCGCCACTGTGCAGCTCCACGCGTTGCCGTTGCCCACGGCGCAGATAAGCGTGCTCGTGTTCGAGGACAACTTTCCGCTCAACGGCGCCGCCGATCTCCCGATCTTCAACAACCAGGTGGTCGTCCAAGATCAGGTGGAGCGTGGCCTACCCGGATTCAAGTGTTTTCTCGAAGAACCCGGCGGCCGGTATGGAGCGTCGGGTGGACCAATCTTGGCGGACGCTTTCGGGAATCTCATCGGCACAACCTACCTCCGCAACCCAGACAACACCGTCGTCCTTGACGCCAACGGTGTTCCCGTGGTCGATGTCGAGGGACAAGGGTTCATCCTCTCCGACGACAACGGCCGCGTGTTGTTCGAGTACGTATCTCCCGGAAAATACGGCATTCTGTGCTCGCCTCCTCGGGGGGAGAACTGGCAGCAGACCACGACCATCGAGGGCACAAAAGTCATCGACGCCTGGGTAAAAGCCAACGAACCGGTGTTCTTCGCGGAGTTCGGCCCGCCCGGCTTTCACGTCGCGGTGGGTTTCATTCAGCCCTTCACCGACACCACCGTCCTGACCGGCGGCGAGACCATAACCGGAACGATCACCAACCTTCACACCTCGCGTGCGCCCGAAGTCGGATTCTTCAGCGGCGCGCCCTTCGAGCACACGACCCCTTGGGTGGGACTGAACCTCGGAGCGCTGGGACTCGGTGGCGCCGTGTACGCCGGCCCCGTCAACGACGGTGGGACGTTCTCGATCCCCAACGTACCGCCCGGCGACTATCAGCTGGTCATTTTCGATGAAAACCTCGACCTGATTTTCGCGACCAAACTGATCACCGTCAATCCCGGTCCCGGCGGCGGATGCGGTGTACCTGCGCCGGCGCCGGTCGCGACCTGCGATCTTGGCGACATTCCCGTGTTTCAGTGGTTCGCGCGCAACGAGCACTGGGTATACATGGACGACGGCGCCGGCAATCCGGTCTTTGCCGAGAACGGATTCTGGGACAGCGGCGAGATCGGCATCCCCCTGCAAAACATCAACCTCCGCTGGCGTGACGGAACGATTTACCAGGGAGCCGGTACCGACCTCTCCGGCTTCGTTCCTTTTGATGAGATCTTCCCCTTCTTCACCTGGTTGGTGGCCGAAGTAGACTACGCGCGCTACAAACCCACCGGCCTTTCGGTATGGGTAGACGCCGGCGGCGCCATAGACCCGAGCGACCCCCACACCTTTGGGGGACAGCTCAATCCGCAGGCGCAACCGGAAAACGCCGGCCAGCCATACCGCACCGACCTGGGGCCGGTTCTCACCCAGGGTTTCCAGCAGTTTCTCGGACAGACGAGCGTCTTCATGTGGGGTAAGACAGTCTACGCCCCGGGTGAGAACGGTGGAATCTCTGGAATAGTTTTCTACGACACCACCCGCGCGGAGGATGAGCCCGCTCTTGCTTTTGCCGAAACCTGGCAGCCCGGCGTAGCCGGCGTTACCGTCAACCTCTACGACGAAACCGGAACGGTCTTGCTAAACACCACCACGACCGACAGCTGGGACGCCACACCGCCCACCGGATGCGTAGGTGCCCCTTTCGTCTGGCAAGGAGTGCCGACCGACTGCTATGACGGTCTACGGAATTTCAACCAAGCCCGTCCCGGGGTGTTCGACGGGGGATACTCCTTCACCACCTACTTTCCCGGTGGCCTGGGGTCAGGTGCACCCGAAGCACCGCTTCCCGCTGGCCGCTACGTCGTCGAGATCATCCCTCCTCCGGGCTACAAGGTGACCGCGGAGGAGAGCCGTAACGTCGACTTCGGAGACGACTACGTGCCTAGCACCGTCGGCGCCGGACTGATCTGGACGCCCGAGGACTGCGTGGGCCCACTGCACACGGTTCCCGCTGAACTCGAATTGTTCCCCGGAATACCCGCGCACAACGCTGGACTGGATACTCCGCTGTGTACCCGCAAGCGGGTGGTCTTGAAGGATACCCAGAACGCGGCGGCCGATTTCTTCGTTTACACAGAGGTTCCCATTGGAGCCCACGTCTACGGATTCGTCCTCGACGACACCGCCAACGAGTTCGACATCAACTCGCCGCAGTTCGGCGAGAAGTTTGCCCCCCCCTTCATGCCCATCTCCATCCAGGACTGGACAGGAAGGGAGATCCGCCGTGTCTACACCGACGAACACGGCGTCTACAACGCGGTGATTCCTTCCACCTACACAACCAACCGTCCGATGCCAAGCGGAATGGCTCCGGCTATGTACACGGCGTGCATCAACAGCCCAGGCGCTTTCAACGACCTCGGTGAGTGGGTGGCAGACCCGTTCTTCAACCGCCAGTACAGCCAGTTCTGCTACACCATGCAGTTCATGCCCGGGGTTACGACCTACCTCGACACCCCGGTCGTACCGGTGGCTGCACACGCCGGTCCGGACCAGTTCCCGCTCGACTGCGAGCTCATCGATGGAACCCCCGTGGTCAAACAGGTGTCGAGTGCAACCGGCGGCCCCTACGTTCCAGCCGCAGATGGAACCCACACCATTACCATCGAGTCCGAGGGAGCGACTCTTGTCTTGAACCCGGCCTATGACGGCGCGGGTGGCGTAGAGCCCAAGAACATTACACGAGACTACGGCTTCGGTTCCGCGATGGGCACGGCTTCCATAGGAGGCACGCCGCTCACTAACCTGGTCTGGACCGACGCTTCCATCACCGCGACTGTCCCGAACGGTACGACCAGCGGCGAACTCGTGATCACCAGGGGGGACAACAGCCGATCGACCGTCAGCGGTATCACGGTCACGGTAGGCGGTCCTACGCCGACCTATGTCCCCACCGACTTTCCGACCATCCAGGCGGCGATCGATTCCGCGCAGCCAAACGATCTGATCATCGTCGAGCCGGGTATCTATTCGGAAATCGTCATCATGTGGAAACCCGTGCGGCTGCAGGCCTACGGTCCCGGCGCTACCACGATCAACGCGGTCAAGGTCCCGGCCGAGAAGCTGCAGGCCTGGCGCGACAAGATCGCGACGCTGATCACGCTGGGAGCCATCGACATGCTGCCCGGCCAGGAGCTTCTTCTCGGAGGCATTGCGCCGGAGGTCTTCGTAACCGAAGAAGGACCGGGAATCATGGTGCTGGCCAAGGATCTTCCCGCCGCATCGGGCGGCTTCGGCCTGGTCTCTGGCCGGCCCAACGCGCGCATCGACGGCTTCACGATAACCGGCGGTGATACCGGTGGCGCTATCATGGTCAACGGCTTTGCCCGATTTCTGGAGATAGCCAACAACCATCTCTACGGAAACAGCGGCTTCTACGGCGGTGGCATCCGTGTGGGGCACCCCTTCCTGATCAACGCGGCCGGTGGCGGTGGCTACCTCGACGGCCAGAACGACGGCATCACAATTCACCACAACAGGGTCACCCAGAACGGCGGTCTCGGCGGCACCGGCGGTGGGATATCCATACACACCGGTACCGATAACTACCAAGTCACCGACAACTGGGTATGTGGGAACTTCCAGTTTGGGGAAGGCGGGGGCATAGGCCACATGGGCCTCAGCGACAACGGCCTCATCGCCCGTAACACCATTCTCTTCAACGAATCTTGGCACGGGATGAACCCCGCGTCGGGCGGAGGCGTTCTCGTCGCCGGCGGGCCACCGCTTGGCGGAGGCCTGAGCCCCGGCGCCGGCAACGTCACGGTGATTGACAACCTCATCCAGGGTAACGGCGCCCAGGTCGGGGACGGGGGCGGCATCCGAATCAGCCGCGTCAACGGTGAGGACGTCGCTGCCAACCCCAACACCCCTGCGGCCTGGTACCGGGTTGACGTTTTCAACAACATGATCGTGAACAACCTCGCCGGTTTCGCGGCTGGTGGTATTTCGCTTTTTGATTCCGCCAACGTGAATATCGTTCACAACACCATCGCCAACAACGACAGCACGGCGACCTCGGGTTCGGCCTTCACACCAGGCAACCCGAGCACTTCCGACCCGCAACCGGCTGGCGTCGTATCCCACGCCCACAGCCCCGAGCTTGCGAACGCCTTTGGAGGCGACGCGGCCGTGGACCCGTTCAGGGATTTTTCGAATCCCCAGCTGGCGGACAACATCATCTGGCACAACCGCTCGTTCTTCTTCGACATCGACAACACCGTGACCCCGGCTGTCTATGGACTTCTACCGGACATCGCTGGTGGAGACCCCCCAGTCTACGACGACCTCGCTGTCGTGGGTACGGCGACGCCCCAGTTTCTCAATCCGACGAACTGCATCCTGACGGATACGACCGGGACCGATCCTAGCAACTTCATGGCCGACCCGGCCTTCGTCGCAGAGTACACGACCGGCGGCCAAGGCCAGACCATCGCCATCCCGGAAGCGACGACCATCCTCGCGCCCCCGGCGCTCGACGAAGGCGGCAACTTCATCAGAGTACGTTTCGGACCGCTGACCTTGTCGGATACGAACTCCGGCCTGCTCCTGGGGAACTATCACCTCGCCGCGGCCTCGCCGGCGGTAGACACGGGTCTGGATCTGACCGGGTCCCACGCGCTTCTTGGCCAGGATTTTGATCGTCAGCCGCGGCCCGCTGCGGCCGGTGTCGACATAGGCGCCGACGAAAGGCCCTCGGGGGCACTGCTGGTCCTCACTCCGTTGTTGAACAACGGCGGCATCGCGGTGAATCTCGGTCAGGGCATAGGCCAGGCTAATCCCCCGGCAAAGAAGGCCAAGCTCAAGCGCAACAAGCGCCGCAAACGGCCAAAGAAAGCAATTAGGGCTGCCAGACGGGCCAAACGACGGGCTCGGCGGGCGAGACGAAGAGCCGCGCACGCGCAGCTCGTGATGCCTCGGCATGGCGACATGTTCCAGGCCCGGGGAGGGAACAAGTAATGAAGCGTTCAGATCTATACCGGGTGCTGGTCCCGTTGGTCGCGGTGCTGCTACTCAGCCCTGTCGCGGCCCACGCGCAGCCGGCCGTACAGTGTCCTGGAGACACCAACGGCGACGCGGTCATCGATACCCCCGATCCCGCGCATCCCAACGCGAAGTGCATACACCTCAGCTCCGGCGACGGGTTCGTCACCATGGCCGATGGAAAGCTCCAGTACATGTTTGGCTTCGCCGATATGACCGGGCTCCCCCCGACCCATGTCATGAACGCCGGCGTACTCGCTGCAGCGCTCCCGGCGCCCACCATTGTGGTCAACGAGGGGGACGAACTATACCTCAACTTGACCAACGTGGGCATGGTGATGCGGCCCGACCTGTTCGACGCACACACCATCCACTGGCACGGCTTTCCACAAGCCTCTTCCGTGATGGACGGCGTTCCGGATTCATCGCTGGGGATCAACATGGGTGGAACCTTTACTTACTACTATCAAGTCAACGATCCGGGAACCTACATGTACCACTGCCACGTCGAGGCCACGGAACACATGCAGATGGGCATGTACGGCAATCTCTACGTGCATCCAGCGCAAGACGGAACCCCTTTCGTTTACAAGGGCAGAACATACACCCAGTTCGTATACAACGACGGTGACGGCTCTACCGGATACGACGTCGAGTTCCCGGTACAGCTGAACGCGTTCGACTCGAAATTTCATGACGCCAGCGCGGCGGTACAGCCCCTTCCCTTCGCTTCCATGAAAGACGACTACTTCATGATCAACGGCAGGGGCTATCCGGACACGCTCGTACCCGGTGCTCTGACCCCACCGTCAGAGAACGGAGGAAAGCTGTCACAAAGCGTCAACAGCCTCATCGAAGCCAACGCCGGCGAGAGGATCCTTCTTCGGATCTCCAACCTGAGCGTGACCGAGTTCAACACCATGGCAACGTTGGGTATCCCGATGACGGTAGTCGGGAAGGACGCTCAGCTGCTCAGGGGCCCCAGTCCCGACGGCGGGATCACACCGGGAAAGGACCTCTACTACCAGACGAACTCGCTCATGGTCGGAGGTGGGGAATCCTTTGACGTGATCCTCGATACCGCCGGTATCGCCCCTGGTACCTATTTTTTCTACACCACCAATCTCCATCATCTGAGTAACAACAACGAGGACCTCGGCGGCATGATGACCGAGATCATCATCCACTGATGCGAGTTAGGAGAACCGAGATGAACGCAACAACGCGATTGACCTTTGCCGTGTCCGGCTTACTTGTTACGGCGCTCCTGGTCCTCTATTCGGCCGACGCCCACGCGGTTATAGACGGCGTCGTTTACGACGGTGTAGCCTTCAACCTCAGGGCGAAGGTCGACCACATTCAAACTCCTGATGGTGGAGCACCCCTGATCTGGGGTTACACCGCCGGAACGAGAGCCCAGTATCCCGGTCCTACCCTCATCGTCAACGAAGGAGACAACGTGGTGGTCAGCCTGGTCAACGACATACCGGACCTTCCCGTCTCCATCGTTTTTCCTGGACAGGACAACGTAACCACAATTGGCGGGACGCCTGGTCTTATGACGCAGGAGGCGCCAGCCGATGGTACGACGGTCGTAACTTACACCTTCACCGCTTCCCATCCGGGCACTTACATGTACCACAGCGGAACGCGACCCGAGCTAGAGGTCGAAATGGGCCTTTTCGGTGCTCTTATCGTGAGGCCGAGCCTGGGCAGTGACCACGCATACAACCACGCTGACTCTTTCTTCGACCGCGAGTACCTATTTCTGCACAGCGAAATGGACCCACGCATACACGACACGGTGGAGTTCGAAGGCGTGGCTGCGCTGGACAACACCGACTACCTCGCCAACTACGATCCCAACTACTGGTTCTACAACGGCAGGGCCGCGCCCGACACGCTGTTCCCAGCTGGCGTTCCGTGGCTACCCACGCAGCCCTACAACATCCTGCCGCTGATGCACCCAGGCGACAAGGTGTTGTTGCGCATCATAGGTGGGGGCAGAGATATGCATCCTTTCCATCCCCACGGCAACCACGTTCGCATCATCGCCAGAGACGGAAGGCTGCTCGAGAGCAGTCCGGGTGCCGGAGCAGACCTGTCTCACAAGATATTCACGATACCGGTGGCTCCCGGTGAGACCTTCGATACGATATTCGAGTGGACCGGCAAGGGCCTAGGCTACGACGTCTACGGAACGACGGCAGACGGCCCGCAGTTCGCCCACGATTGTATCGACAACGACGGTGACGGCTTTGATGACACTAACTCGGAGTACTGCGCCGACCACGGCAAGCCTCTTCCGGTAACCATTCCAGAAGGACTCGAACTCGCTTTCGGCGGTTTCTGGAGTGGCAGCCCATTTCTCGGGTCAAGCGGCGCGCTGCCACCCGGGGAGGGCGGGCTCAATCCGGGCGGCGGATACACCTTCCCGTGGCACTCGCACTCGGAGAAAGAAATCATCAACTACGGCATTTTTCCGGGCGGTCAACTCACCTTCGTGATCGTTCTAGACCATGGGATACCACTACCGTGAAGCCTGCGAGCGCAACGGAGGAAGCAGAAATGGAATTCAAGACCATACACAGAGTACTAGCGGGTATAGCTCTTGCGGCGATGACCCTGGTTCTTCCGGCCACTCCCGCCCCTGCGGCGGATGTATACCTGGTCGCCAGGCAGTTCGACAAGACCATGCCCGACTCGGCCGTCATTCCCATGTGGGGTTTCGCCGTTGATGCTGACAGCGATCTTGCAACGATCGGCACCGAGATTCCGTCCGTGCCTGGACCGACAATCGCGATGCCAGCCGGCGATACGACGCTCAATATTCACCTCCTCAACGAGTTGCCCGATCCGGTCTCCATCGTGATACCAGGCCAGCCCATGACGCTCAGCCCCGTGACGATTACCGACGGTCAGGGAAGGACGAGGTCCGTGGCGTTCACGAATGAAACGGCTCCAGGGACGACAAACACCTATACCTGGACGGGAATGAAAAGCGGTACGTTTATCTACCAGAGCGGGAGCCACCCCGCCGTTCAGGTACAGATGGGACTCTACGGAGCGCTTACCGTCGTTCCTTCTCCCGGCATCGTCTACTCTGGCATACCCTACGGCAGCGAACTTCTGGTCTTCTACAGCGAGATATACAGTGCGCTACACGCCGCGGTCGACGGTGGAAACTACGGCGTTCCCCCGTTTACCAGCACCGTAGATTACAAGCCCGATTATTTTCTGGTCAACGGCGAGCCCTTCGCACCGGGCCGCGCCCCCATGCTAGCTGGAGGGACCAACCAACCGGTACTCGTGAGGTTTCTCAACGCCGGCTTGAAGGAACACTCACCGCTCCTTCTCAACGGCGGCTACATGCGGTTGATCGCGGAAGACGGCAACCCCTATCCCTTTTCACGTGAACGCTACGCGGTCGTGCTCCCGCCAGGCAAGACCGTCGACGCCCTCTGGACCCCGACCGTGGCCCGCACGTACCCGCTCTTCGACCGGAGGCACAACCTTACCACTGGTGGAGCCGGCGACGGTGGTTTCATCTCACACATAGACGTGAGCACAACTCCCTGCGGCGACTTTACCGGCGACGGCAGCGTCAACATCATAGACGCGCTCATGGTAGCACAGTACGTCGTCGGCCTACGGACCTGTGGTCAGGTAACTCGCTTTGATCTCTGTGACGTCAGCCCCCCAGGGGTCACCGACGGCTCGTGCAACATCAGCGACGCCCTCAGGATGGCACAGTGTAGCGTAGGCCTCGTACCCTGTAACTTCCCGGCTTGCCCGGCCCTTACCTGTGGGGGACCGTGATGGAACACACTCCTTCCAACGTGACTAGAAAAGAGTCGATTGAGGTCGCACCCCTACCATCCGATTCGAAGCGCACCGCCTCTAGGGCGGCGCTTCTCGTACTGGGCTGTGCCTTGGTATGTGCGTCACCCGGCCCGGCTCGGTCGGCCATCGTCAACGATCCGGCGCCAGATGCAGGCGTCGAGAATGAGAGTGTCGATCAGCAGTGGGGTATAGAGCTTCGCTCTGTACGAGCCACCGCGGCGGGCCGGATGATCGATCTTCGTTACAAGGTCACTGATGCCGGGAAGGCGATCCCCCTGTTCAAGCGGCAGACAAAGCCATTCTTACTAGACAAGGACACCGGCCTGAAATTCGCCATCGCCAGCACAGCCAAGACCGGCCCACTCCGGAACTCCGACAGTCCGGAGACCGGCCGTGTATACGTCATGTTGTTCAACACCCCGGGCGGAGTGCTGGCACCCGGCGACAAAGTAACCCTGGTTATCGGAGATTTCCGACTCGAAGACCTCGTAGTGGAGTAGGTGTTCTCGGAGAACGGGAAGACACGCTCGGTCGGCCGATCCCTTCGCCGTATGAAACGTCTGATAACCATCGCTATGGCGCTAGTTACCGCCGGCTGGGCCCACGCGGAACAGATCGTATTCACGAACGACGCCGCCTGGGAATCGGCGCGCGCAACGATCGCCACTGGAACCGACGCCGATTCGGCCATCGCCCCTCTCGACGTTACCGCGAGTTCCCCGCTCCCGACCGTTGTCCGTATCGAGATACCACCCGGTGAATTCATCCCAGGTGACACTATCGACGCAGAGATAATCATCGACACGGGCGCCGACGCGTTGGGGTCCTACGGTCTCGCTTTGGACTGTGACGGTTCGGTGTTCGAGCTCACGGCACCCATACTCGGTGGCGCCACCTTTGAATTCTCAGCGATGCCGATCCAGGTGGTCTCCGGTTGCCACGCCAACCTTGTCGGCTTCAACGCGTTCAGCATGACTTCCCCGACCGGACCCGTGAGCATAGCCAGAGTAGCACTGCGCGTGCTGCCCGAAGTTCCCTTCGGCGCCAGCAGCGTGCTGGATATTGCCGTCGACGCTCTCAGCGACACGCTCGGACAACCGCTGGAGTTCATCGACGAGGACAGGACCATCGTGATCGCTTCCCGAGGCTGCGGTAACGGGATCGTCGATCCCGGGGAGACGTGTGACGACGGAAACCGTCTGAACGGGGACTGCTGCGCGTCCGATTGCAGCCTCGAGATCGGCGCGTGCGACGACGGTGACGTTTGCACGTTCGGGGACGCCTGTGACGGCGGAGCCTGCCACAGCGGCGCTCCTCTCGACTGCGACGACGGTAACCCCTGTACCCAGGACAGCTGTGACGGTCTCGGGAATTGCGTCAACCTTCTTTCGGCCAACGCCTTGTGCGACGACGACAATCCCTGCACAGACGATAGCTGCGACCCAGCTAGTGGCTGCGTCAATACGCCTAACTCGGACCCATGTGACGACGGCAGTGTCTGTACGACGCGGGATTTCTGCATGACGGGGACATGCCTCGGCGGTGAACTTCTGGCCTGCGACGACGGCAATCCCTGCACGGCGGACAGTTGTCATCCCACCGGGGGTTGTATTCACGGCAGCAGGTCTGGGTCGTGTGACGATGGACTCAACTGCACGACAAACGACGTCTGTAGCGGGGGGGTGTGCATCGGAGGGCCTCCGCCGGACTGCAACGACGCAAACCCCTGTACCGACGATGCCTGTATCGAGTTGACCGGGCTCTGTCAGAACATCCCAAACGGCGACGGCTGTGATGACAACAACCCCTGCACGACCGTTGACACCTGTATGGCCGGTACCTGTGTGGGAAGCATCCAGATGGACTGCAACGACGGAAACTCTTGCACCGATGATACTTGTTCGCCTTCAACCGGCTGCGTACACACCGACAACGCGATCGCGTGTGACGACCACAACCCCTGCACCGTCGATGACAGCTGCGCTGGCGGATCGTGTCTGAGCGGCGGGAGTAGGAATTGCGGCGACGGTGATCCCTGCACGGACGACAGCTGCGATATCGTGCTCGGCTGTCGTAACGTACCGGTACCCGACTGTCTTGCTACCACCACGAGTACGACCTCGACCACCATGGGGCCGACTCTGGTATGCGGCGACGTGACCGACGATGGCTACGTGACCGCTGCCGACGCGCTCGCGGTCCTTCGCGCGGCCGTCGGCAGTGGTTCGTGCGATCCGGTGGTTTGCGACGTTGATCAGAGCGGGGCGGTCACCGCCCTGGACGCACTGGTAGTCCTGAAATACGCCGTGGGCCAGACCACGGCCACGTGGTGCGACCTCTATGTCACCACGACGACTAATACCACGACAACCACATGCTGTGCAGAGGGGGGGAATCAAGGAGCGTCTTACCGATGAGAAAGTTACTCACAATCCTTGTTATCCTCCTGATGAACGGCAGTCCCGCGCAGGCCGTCCAGACCGTGTACACGGATGAAGCGAGCTATCTCGCGGCGCTTTCCGCCGCCGGCTACGGCTTGCTGCAAGAAAGCTTCGAAGACGATGCGGCCTGGGGAACGGTGCGAACGACCATCGCCACCGGAACGAACGCGGCATCCAGCGTATCCAATCTCGGAGTTACCTGGACCCCCAACGGGCCCGGCAGCGGTATCACTACGGGTAACGGCCCGGCGCGAACCGGCAGCTGGGGGGTCTTCGAGTTACCACACGGAGACTACTCGGATCCCGTCAATCCTATCAGAGACGGCTTCCTCGGAACCGCTACCTCGACCATCTTCGGAGTCGGGGGCTGGTTCAACGCTCAAGGAACCTCCGCACGCATAGTGTTCGTTCTCGACGGATCGACGCTCGTCGACTTCGGAGGAACAATTCTCAACGGCCAACACCAGTTCCTCGGAGTCGTGGAGACCTTGGGCTTCCAGAGCTTCGAAATCATGGAGACCGAAGGAACAGCGGGGGATCAGAACTTCGTCTTTGCCGACGACTTCAGCCTCGCGATCTCGGGTAGCGGAAACTGTGGTAATGGAACGCTGGAACTCGGAGAACAATGCGACGACGGTGGCACGGCAAATGGCGATTGTTGCTCGTCAGCCTGCACCTTCGAGACTGTAATATGTGACGATGGCAACGCCTGCACCACCAACGACGCCTGTGTCGCGGGATCTTGCAGCGGCGGAGCAGCGCCAAGCTGCGACGACGGCAACGTCTGCACCGACGACAGTTGTAACCCCGCCTCCGGATGCGTCAACACCGCCAACACAGCGGCTTGCGACGACGCCAACGCATGTACAACAGGCGATACTTGTAGTTCCGGACTCTGTGTGGGCGGGGCGCCGCCTGACTGTAACGACTCGAACGTCTGTACGGATGATTCTTGCAATCCGGCCTCTGGCTGCACGAACGTAGCCAACACAGCGGCTTGCGACGACGCCAACGCATGTACTACAGGCGATACTTGTAGTTCCGGACTCTGTGTGGGCGGGGCGCCGCCTGACTGTA
>JBHHVL010000035.1:0-29309 GCA_046754245.1 Binatia bacterium
CATCAGCATCCCCGTAAAAATCGGGTTTCGGCACAAGCCGAAGAGCCCCGAGGTGACGAGCTCGGTCCGCCGGTCATCGATACCCACCCTCCAGGCCGAGCCCATGTGCCTTTGGGCCAAGAGCACCAGAGCCGTTCCCACCGCCATCATCGTCCAGCCCACAGAAGCAGCGGCTGGCGGCAGGGGAATAATCCCCAAGCTCTCGGGCTCGAGCAACGCCACCATGAAGCCCCACGCAACGAGTCCGACAAAGAACGCCGTCAGCAGCGCGCCGAGCAGGCGTTGGACGGGTGCGGCCTCGCGGTGGAACACCACCGGCCATAGGCCTTCCCGGCGCCAGGTCCGCAGCGTCGGCCACACCAACGCGGCTACCATGAAGAACACGATCGCGGCGGGGTAGATCAGCTCTTTCATCTCACTTGTCTCCTCTGTGCCTTGGAGCTATAAATATGAGGAATTACTCGTATTCATGCAACTCGCATTTTGAGGGAGTAGATAGTGGCTACGAAGAAGGCCAAGGGTCCAAGAAAGACGCCGCGCCAGGAACGATCGCGGGTCACCGTGGAGGCAATCCTGGAGGCCGCTGCTCAGGTTTTCGAGTCACGCGGCTATGCGGCGGGGACGACCAATCACATAGCCGAGCGCGCCGGGGTCTCGATCGGATCGTTCTACCAATACTTTCCGGATAAGGAATCGGTCGCGAACGTGCTGATAGAGCGCCACATGCAAGAAGGCGCTAAGCTCTTTGCCGAGGTTCTCGGGCACGTGGGCCAACAACCCCATGGTCTCGCCAGGGTACTCGACCACTTCGTCGGCGCCATGGTCGAAATGCACGCCAAGAACCCGCGCCTCCAGCACGTCCTGCTCGAAGAGGTGCCTCATTCGCCCGAAATGCACGAGGCTCTCCGCCGCGAAAAACGCAAGGCGATGGGCGCCGTCAAGACCCTGCTCGAGTCGAGCCCGGAGGTGCACGTTCGCGACCTCCCGGCGGCGGCCTACGTCGTCGTCAACACGGTCGAGGGTCTCACCCACGAGTTCGTCGCCAGCATGCCGTGCGACTTGAGCCAACGCCGCTTCAAGAAAGAGCTCGTGGCCATGCTCCTGGGCTACCTCGTAGGCGCGCCCGGCGTTCGAGGAAGCGAGGACGGGGCGACTCGGTAACCGCACCCAAACCAAAGGTCGGTACGCGTAAAGACACGGCGACATTCCAAACGAGCCCGCGCGGAGTTCCTACGACTCGATCTGCAGCTCCTTCCGGAGTGCCGCGAAATCAAACGCGGCGGGTCCCGATGACCGCTGCTCCCGGTTCTCCATGTCCTTGAGCAGTAGATCCAAGGCGGTCCGCCCCTGGGCCGTACCCGCCGCCTCCCGCGGTGATGCTCCGTCAAGGGCGGGAAGAGGCTGGTCGAGCCACGCCGCGTAGTGGCGCGTCTTGAAGTCGACAACAAGCCGCTCCGCCTCGGGAGTGGGGGGTGCCGAGAGCCGGCCGCGCACGTCGCGTTGGACCGCGGGGGACCGCGGATCGACGTGCTCGCGTACACGGTGATGGATCAAACCGCCGCAGGCGTCATCGACCCGCCCGCGCAGCGCGTCCGCGCGCGCCGTCGAGTTGGTTTCGAGACGCAACCCATCGTCGGAGAGCCGGGCCAAGCCGACCACCGTGTTCTCCCAGGTCGGGTGTACCCGGTTGCCCGGCTTCAGAAAGCTGTACACGGCCGGATCCTCATCGGACTCGGGTCGCTCGACACCCTCGAGCGCAGCGAGCCGCGCCTCGACCTCTGCGCGTGCGCCGGGCTCGATCCTGAAGTGATCCGTGGTCAGCAGCACCGGCTCCCCGTCGGTGTTCCGGAGATCGGGAGGGTCCGCGCTGCGCCGGTCAAGCGCGCCGACGGCTTCCTCCCAGCGTTTGATCAGGTAACGGCCGAAACGCTCTTCTCGGAGTCTCTCCACTGGCACAGCCCGCTTGCGCCTCAGCCTCCCCCGCGCACGGCGCACGACCTCGGCCGCGTCAAGGGGGGGGAGCGGGCGTGGATGCACGCCACAGAGCAAAGAGACTCCCTCGTGATCGACGACGCGCCCAAGGAGCACGTCGCGAACCACGAGTTCCTGGGAGGCCCCCGATTCGATCACACAGCGCGACTCATGGGAGAGCAGATCCCGGAGGGTCACGGTCGCTCCCGGCTCGATCGCCGTCACCTCCCAAACCGAGAGCCACGCGGCCTTCTGAGCGGCGAACCACGCGCGCTCGGCCCGTGTTATCCGCTGGCCCGACTCCTCGATGTACCAGTCGAGCACGGTCTCCCCCTCGATCTCGAAATGGTACACCGACCACGGGAGCGCGAGCTGCAGAGCCTCAGAAACGTCGACGAAATCGCGCGAAAATCGTTCCCACTCGGAACCGAAGCATACCGACGCAAACTCCAACAGCTCGGAAACGAGCCGCGCGTCGAGCTCGTGGACCGCCGCCGCGCCCCCCCCGGAGACCCGCTCGGCTTCGTCTAGCGGCAGGTGGCATTTCTTGTACTTCCTGCCACTTCCGCAGGGGCAAGGATCATTACGACCGACCTTCTGCCTCTCGGACGGCCCGGCGCCCGCAACATCGCGGCGTGGCGGGGCATCATCATCCAGGTCGAAGAGCGCGAGGGCCTCGTAGGGAATCGTGAAACGTACCGTGAGATCGTTCTCGTCGCTATACGACTCACACCTGGGCAGGAACCTCTCCGTCTCGAAGAGGCCTCGGTGCTTGACAAAGAAAGCCGACAGCGCGGAGGCGCAGGCCGACGCGATACGCAGGTCTCTCTCCACTAGTGGCCGGCACGCCCCGTCGCGCTCGTAGCGCTGGACTCGCGGATAGCCATTCGCGTCTGCAACCGGCCAGTGATGGGCCTCCACCTCGCGCCGCATCGCAGCCGGCAGATCCGCGCCGCGCTCAAAGCTGAGCGCCAGCCAGTCGGTGCCAAGATCGATGCGCCCTATCCTGCCTAGGGGCTCCTCTGTGCCTTGAGCGAAGGCCTCGTAGCCGGCGAGGGAGGGGAATATCAGGAGCCCTAGGCTCTCGCCGAGGCTCCCTATGATGGAGACACAGGCCCCCTCGACGCCGAGCGCGGGGATGTCCATGCGCAGCACCTGGTCGTCGCTGGCAACCCTCCAGGGCGCGATACGGTAGAGGCACTCGGCCGAGGCGAAGAACTCGCCGAGGGTCGCGCGCGAGACGCGCCCCTCCTCGAAGTAACTCTCGTCCTCGTCACCGGCGGGCATCGATTCGAGCATGGCTTCCAGAAGTTCGTCCAGCTCCGGAGTCGGAGCGACGTCGATCTCAATGGCCTCGCCGACGACGGCTCGGAGTTCATCGACGAGGGACGCTTCGGCCACCCGGATCCTCTCCGGCCGGCGTGGCGGGCCGACGAGCGGCTGCTCCATGGCAGCGAGCAGCACGCGAGCCACGGCTCCGTCCGTCTCCTCCGGAGCAACTACATTCTGACCGACGATGAGCCCGTCGGGCAGATCCATCCAGACCACGAGGTCGGGGCGGTAGGGCTCCTCGCGATCGGTGATGAAAAAAGGGGGTAACAGGCGGCCCCCGACCCACTCGTGGCCGCGCCGGTCCCGACGGCTCCCGCTTCGGGCGCGCCTTCTTGTCAGATCTGCCGGCATCTTGGTCACCTCCGTAGTATTCGCTTAGAGCAAATGCGCTGGTCGCGCCCCGCCTCGCCACGCACACCTCGACCTTCACGCTGGGCAGGATATAGCGCCCGCGGGAAGAGGTTTCCAGCGCACCGGCGCGGGCGGGCCAGCAGCTACGGAGCGAGGGAGATTGCAACTCGCCTTTACGGCGTCACGCTGCCGTTACAGGGTCCGCGGTGATCGACGTTGATCCTTGCCTGCAGAGCCTCGCAGGCGTTGTTGTAGGTCACCCCGTCACAACCGCAGACCGGATCGGAAACCAAAGGACAGGCCTGCGGTGGATCGATACATTTCCCCTGGAAATCGCAGCAGCACTGGCCGGTGTCGAGCAGGCAGAACTGATCCTTCGGGCACAGGATGCCTTCAATGCCGCCGCAGGACGCGCAACGGCCGCGGTGGTCGACGCTGACGCCGGCTCGGGCGGCTTCACAATCGTTGTTGTAGGTCACGCCGTCGCAACCGCAGACCGGATCGATAACCGCCGGACACTGGCCCGGAATCGACGTGCACAAGCCCTGGAAATCGCAGCAACACTGCCCTTCTTCGAGCATGCAGTACTCGCCCGCGTCGCAGCCAATCCCCTGAATGCCTCCACACACATCGCTACAGCGCTCCCCTTCGAAACGGCACGTTGACTGCCCGGAGGCATCGTTGCAGCGCCACTCGCCGTTGGCGCAACAGCTGTAGCCCTCGATGCAGAGCGGGTTGCCGAACTGCCCCGGCTCCGTGCGAGGGTCGCAGCAGTCGCAGGCCTGGCCGTTGAGAAGACAGGTTGAATTGGTGCCGGCGTCGTTGCATTGCCACTCGCCCGTCGAGCAGCAGCTGTGTCCCTCGATGCAGAGCGGGTTGCCGTCGGCTCCCGGCTCCATCGAGCGCAGACAGCATCCGTCGCAAACCACCCCGTCTATCGCGCAGCTCGAGCTGCCGTCGGCTTCGTTGCACCGCCAGCGCCCGTCGGCGCAGCAACTGTGGCCCTCGAAGCATGACGGATTGCCGTCGGTTCCCGGCTCCTCGGTTGGATTGCAACAGCGCCTGCAAACGCGACCCTCGGCGATCGGACATGTCGAGAGGCCTTCCTCGTCGTTACACCTCCAGACTCCGTCGTTGCAGCAGGTGGCGCCCTCGACGCAGGTCGGGACGCCGTTCTGGCCCGGTTGCTGGCGCGGATCGCAACAGGCTTGCTGGACCGGTAGCTTGCGGGCCGGAGCGCAGAGCCGCAAGGGCTTGAAGCCCTTGACGATACGCCGGCCGAACTGATCGACCACCGGCCACCCGTTGGGCAGGGGCGTGCGCGGGCACTTGAGCCGGTAGCAGAGGAAATCGTTGACCAGGTCTTGCCCGGTCAGGTCGACGGCGGCGATGTCCGCGCTCAGCGAGGGCCCGAGCTCCTTGTGAACCGGAATGCAGAACTCCCTGGCCGCCAGCTTGAGGCGGCAGCCTTTGTCGACAGGAAACGGCGGGTTCTGCAAGGGATACAAGTCGGCGAGCGCGCCCAGCCGCCGGCGGTCCTTGATCTTGAAGCACTTCAAGTGATCGTAGGGCCGATCAACCGGCTGTATGGGCAGCACTTCAACCGAGTCGGCCGCGTCGGTCTGGGCCACAGCCGGCGCCGCAGAGCCGGCAAAGACGACAACACTGAAAACAAGGGGCGCTGTTGAAAGAAAACTCATGGCTCGCTCCCCGCGCGGGAGCTGTGGTCCCGCGCTGATCTGCGCTGGCTACCTGTCCACCTTCCCCTCCCCAGCGACGTCGGGCGGCAGCGCCGTCGCCACGCCCTCGAGGCTACCAAAGAGCCAGGATTTTCGTCAACAGACTAAATGCACTCGTGTGTTGGGGATTTTGAAAGAAATCCGGCCCGGTTCTGCCAGCGTGGTAGTAACCGGCCCCGACCCAGGTTCCACTATCCAGACCTTCCGGAATTGAGCCCCGAGGGCTAGAACACGCCGCCCAGGACTCCCTGGACGTCGATCGAAGAGCCGCTCGTTAGGGCGGCGGGAAAACTCGGCGGAAACGGATCGTCCATATCGTTGGGACCGGCGGTATCGTCGAATTCGAGTTCGCCTTGGGTGCTCATGCATGGATCCGCGCTATCGGCGCATAGCATGGTTATCTGCCCGACCTTGGCCTCATTGACCCTTACGTCCAGCACACGTCCGACGCCGAGGTCCTGGGCCAGGGCCAGGGTGTGGCTTTTCGCGACAAAGTGCATTGCTCGAAGAAACGTTGCGCAGCCTAGCGGGGTCTTGTCGAGTCGGGAAGTGCCGCCAGCTCGCGATCGAGTTCGGAGAACGCGAAGCGTCTCTTGATTTCTCCGTAGGGCTTGCCGCCTAGCTCGACGTGCGGATAGACGAAATAGTTCAGCGGGCCGGTCCTGTGTCCTTCACCCAACTCCAGGTCGCGACCCACGCTGAACTTGATGCGATCGGCGAAATGGGTACCAAAGAATAGGTCGCGCATTTCCGGGCGCTTCTTGGCCGCGGACGCGTCGATCGGGACCCAGCCGACCTCGGGCAGGTAGAACTCGACCCAGCAGTGGTAACCGCCGATCTCTCCCCCAGGACGATCCATGGGAACCGGGAAACCGATCTCGAAGCGCGCGGGGATGCCACGGGCGCGTACCAACGAGGTGAACAGCGCGTGGAAGTCGGTGCAGTTCCCGTACTTCGCGCTACAGGCCCAGTAGGTATCACCGTTGCCCCACCCGGTACCGACCTTCTTGTACTCCATGTTGTCGATCACGTAGTCGTAGGTCGCGCGGGCGATGCGAACCAGAGACGTCTCGCCGGGAGCGATTTCGCGTACGATCGATTCGACTAGCTCGCCGGAGACCGGCACGCGGCGGTTGGCCTCGAGAAACAGGGCGTGCTCCCGCTTCTCTTCTGCCGTGTAGCTGCTGCCGGCGATCTCCGCGAGGCGATTCCTGTGGAACACGTGGCGTCTGACCCGGTAGGTCGTCGTCACGGTGATGGCCCGCCCCTTCGAACGCTCGAGGTGCCCGTGCCAGAAGCGGTTGCCGTAGGTCGTCTCGGTCTCCTCGCGGCCCGGAATCGAGGCCTTCACCTCGTGAGAGAGCACATCCTGGTGCGGGTCACTCCGCGCGATGGGCAAGAAGACGTCGATGGGACCCTCGCCCTCGGGAACCGGGCCGACCTCGAGTTCGTAGGTGAAGGAGAAGTGGCGACCATCCGGAATTTCCGCCACCGCATGGCGGGGAAGCGTGACGAATTCCACCGCAGCGACAAGCAAACATGCCAACAAGGTCAGGAAAGCGCGCACGCCGAGCCTATTACATAGGTAAAACCGTTCTGTCAAACCGGTTTTACCGATAATCGACCGATCCCCCTCTCTGATCACCCGGTGGCCCTTTGTCGGAAGGGCGCGGAGTAAGCCGCTACGATCCGGTCGCGTCATCGATCAAGAAATCGCTCAAGGCCCGGCAGATGGGCGAGCGGGTCCGCCGGCGGTCGTGGACCAGGTAAAAGCTCCGCTTCATCACGATACCCTGGATCTTGACCGCGCTCAGAATCCCGGCGCGTAGCTCGGTCTCCAAGGCACGCAACGAAAGGATCGAGACACCCAGCCCCCCCTTCACGCCCTCCTTCACCGCCGAGGTACTGCCGAGCTCGGCGACGACCCTGAGATCGTCGAGGCCTCCGGAGAGGACCCCGGCGAGATGACCCTCCACCACGGCGCGCGTGCCAGAACCCGGCTCCCTCGAGATGAACGGCTGCTCGCGAAGCGCCTCCGGGCGCACCGAACGCTTCTTGGCCCAGGAGTGTCCCGCGGGGACGGCGACCACCAGTTCGTCCTTCCAGAGTTCGCGGTACTTAAGATTCGGAGTCTTGCGCTTCGAACCGACCACGCCGATCTCCACCGAACCGGCCGCGGTCCGCACCAATATCTCGTCGGTGTCGGCGATGGAGCTGTGGACCACGATGTCAGGGCAGTGACCACGGAACCGCGCGAGGATCCCGGGAAGGATGAACTCCCCGGGGATCGTGCTCGCGCCGACGAACACAGTCCCGTGCATTACTCCCAGCAGGCCTTCGAGTTCGACGCGGATGTCTCGCTTGGCCTCCAACAGTTCGACGGCCCGCTCGTAGAGCCGCTGCCCGATCTTGGTGGGGACCACCTGTCGGCCGAAACGGTCGAGAAGCTTGGAGCCAACATCCCGCTCGAGGGTCGCGATGCGCTGGGAGACCGAGGCCTGAGCCAGGTCCACGGCGGCGGCCGCCTTGGAAAAGCTCCTGTGCTCCACCACCGCACACAGGATCTCGAGCTGCCTGAGATCGAAGTCCATTATGCACCCCATCGGCCGGGTCGCCGGGAAGATACCGTCAACAGCTGCGCTAATGAAGCGGTGGTGCTGGGTTCCGCCCCGCCCAGGCGGGGGCCATAGGTGCTTGTGGCTGCCGGCCCTCTTGGGCCGCACTTGTCCCTTGACACGGTCAAACCCTGGGCGTAGCGAGGCGGTGAAGAAGGTAAATCCACTTGGTTGGTCCGTAGTTCCTCACAGTTCTTATTTCCATCCACGGGACGCCTTGATCGAATGCGCAGCAAGGCAAGGTTTGAACGATGTACGATTCCCTTCCGATCAGCCTCTTCGAGCACGTCCCCTTTGGAGTGATCATCTCGGACAAAGAGAACACGGTACGTTACCTGAACAAGACCGCGGGAGAGTTGCTCGGTTGCGAGCGCTGGGCGGCAATCGGCTCACCCTGCTGGGATGTAATGCCGTTGCGAACCAGAGAGGACGCTATCTTCTGCAGTTATGACTGCCCCGTTCTGGTAGCGATCGAAGCCGATGAAAGATCACCACGACAGTGGGGCCTGCGCTGCTCCCGGCGGGGGTTCTCCGCCGACATCGATGTGCTGACCATTCCCGACCCCGTTGCAGGATCTGGACGCTACTGCTACCTGCATTTCGTCGCGAGCCCGGATGGAGGCCCGTCCGTGTCGGTCGACGTGGCCGAAAGGCTCACCATCAGACCAGCGAGCGTTCGCCGTCACCTTGAAGGCGCCCTGGCCAAGCTCGGGGTAGACACCGACGCGGCAGAGGTCGCGGTCTGGCTGAACAGGATAGCCCCCTCCCATCGGCGTTGAAGCCGAACCCACGTTTGGGGCGGCCGCCTCTGACGGGCGGCCCGGGAAACACGGAGCGCGGCACGGCAACCGTCAACCCGTCGCGGAGCTACTCCTCAAGTACGATGCTGCGAATACGTTTCTCGAAGTCCCCGGCGAGGACGTAGTGATGATCGATGAAGCGGACGAGCCCGTCGCGGCCAATGAAAACTATTATAGGAACGTAGTTGACCTCGTAATCCCGTAGCACCTGCGGGTTTTTCCCCGCCAGCATACGAAAGGGCAAACCGAACTGTTCCTTGTAACGGCGGATCAGCTTTCCACTACCGTCGGCCCAGACGTTGACGGTAACGATCGTCAGCCCCTTCTCGCCGTAGGCGGCGTGCGCGCGCTTGAGGTAGGCGATTACCTGCGTGCAGTAGTGGCACATGTTGTGGGTAAAATAGAGCACGATCGGCTTGCCCAGAAGGTCCTCGAGCCGTTGGGTCTTTCCGTCCTCGTCCACGAGCGCGAAAAGCGGCGGCCGACTTCCGACCTCGGCTACGCTCGCCGTCGCGATCCTCGTCCCGGCGGCGATGAACGATACCATCATCAACCCAGCCACCACCACTGAGATGATCTTCTTCACGCTATCTCCACCTTGGTGATGGTGTAGTTGATCTTGTTCTCGTAGTTAGACTGGTAGATCAGCGGCACCCCATCCGCCTCCGCGTAGGCGAAGGCAAAGGTGGAGAGGGCGTCGCCGCCTTGCCCGGGCTCGAGCGTGATCGCCCGCCCTTCGGAGATCTTAAAGCGGTTGGGTGTAAGATGGCCGAAGAAAAACCCCCGCATCTCGGGATGCTTGTCCGCCTCCGAAACGTCTATGGGGATCCAACCGTGCTCGTCGTCGAAAAAGCTGACCCAGCAGTGGGCACCCGAGCAGTCCCCCTCCAGCCCGCCGCTGACGACCTCCGTACTCGAAGGATACGGAAGCGGGAAGCCCTGTTCCCAACGAATGGGGACTCCACGAGAGATCATCATCGCCATGAACAGCGCGTGGTAGTCGTCACACTTGCCGCGCTTGTGCTTCATGATCCACTCCGTGTCACCGGTGCCACAGCCCTTGATCTTCTTGTCGTAGACGAGAAGATCGATGATCGCGTCGAACACCTTCCTCCCGACCTCGACGGGTTGAGTGGACTTCCCCACAGCCTGCTCGGCAAACTTGCCCACCTCATCGGTGACACGCACCCTCTGGGTAAGACGCCGGTATTTCTTGGCCGACTCGGCATCGAGTTTCGCCTTCTCCGCTCCCACCCTGCGCCTCACTACGTGGTAGCGAGCTTCGACGGAAAAGGAATCGGATTGCCGGCCCGTCTCAACGTGAACGAGTTTGTTGCCGTACATTTTTTCCGTCATGGTCTTGTAGGGCAAGGAACTCAAGACCTCCAGATCGAGTACGTCTTGTGCGTAATCCGAAGGGGGCAAGGGGAGCCAGATGCGAACTCTCTCGGCGTCCGACGGCAGGTTGTGAATCTGGGTCTTGTAGCTGACGTCGAACTCCATGCGGCTCACCTTCGCCGGATTGAGGTCGCCCGCGGTGGCCTCCCGGACGCCCAGCGCGTAGCCCGCGGTCAGGAGACCGACCCCCCCATAGCCAGCGAGGCGCAAGAAGCTGCGCCTGCTCATCTCCTCGCCTTTGTTGAAGTCATAGCCTGAGTGCATCGTGCATTCTCTCCTTGTCCCAGTGGTAGCTGTCAAACGAAGCAACGAGAACGCCAGCCGGATCGACGACCAACACCTTGATCGTATGATCGATGAGATACCCGTCTTCCACCGGAGTGCGTTTGACCTCTATTCCAAAGTCGGCCAGCACCGATGACACTTCCTTTTCCGTGCCACCCACGAACAGCCAGCGGTCATCCGCTACCGGATCGATACCGAACTTCTCGAAGTGATTCAGTATTTCCTCTGGCGTGTCCATCGACGGGTTGACCGAGATATGGAGAAACTGGAGGTCGGAGGGACTACCGATCTCCTCGTCGAGGCCTTTCAACTGGTAGGTAATCAAGGGGCAGCTGTAGAGACACTTTGCGTAGGTGAAGGCTACGATCGTCGTCTTGCCCCTTAGACATTCCGATGAAATTCGCCGGCCGTCCCAGTTGGTCAGTTCAAAACGCGGCAGGATCGCGTCCTCGGGTCTCCCCGTGGCGATCAGACTGCAAGAAGCGGCCAACAGGAGCGCCGCGGTAGCGACGACCTTCGGTGCGTGGCGTGAGTCCAAAGGGCCTACCCCTTCTCTATCAGAATCTTCGCCGTCCCCGTTTCGTTGATCTCAACGGCTTTCCAACGGCGGACGACACCATTGTGCCATATCCGGACAACGTGCTTGCCGGCGGGAAGCCCGCCAATCGAAAAACTGCCGTCCGCGCCAGTAATGGAGGCGTACCGGTGATCAAAGATCAACACGTAAGCCCGTTCGTCGGGGTGCGGGTTACAGACCACCTCTATGAACCCGGTGTCGTCACGATAACGATGGTAAGACGTTATCGGCTTCCGGACTTCCATGCCGGCCTTGGGCAGGGCTACGTTGTACAAGGTGGATCCGTAGCGGAGGGGCCGCTGCGACACCTTATGCTGATAGGCGAGCTGCATGTAGAGGTGCGTGTTGTGGAGAACGTCATCCTCGTTACGAAAAACGAACTCGCGGCCGACAAAACCTATGCTCACCTTCGGTTTCAACCGCCCGTCCTCGTGGGTGATCAGCGTATCCTGGGCCGGCGTCTCGCCCGCGGGGACGTCCTCGATCCATACCACCGCCGGGTTGTCGGCGGTCGCGCCAGCAACACGTCCCTCGATCTCACCGGCGTGGGTGACAGCACACCCGAACGCGGATGCCATCACCGTCGTCACAATCAAGGCCACACACAGAGTTCGCGTTTTCATCCCAGATTCTCCTTCAAGACTTGCCCGGCTCCCCGTTGTCCCGTCGAGCGACTCTTCATCGTACAGAATTCCATCCCGACAGCTGAACCGCCGCGTTCACACCAGGGTGTCGTGGACGACCCTCCGTCTGAATAGCGCGAAACTCAGCAAAAGCGGCACCACCGTCCAGGCCACCAACACCCCGCCGAGCAACATCGGAGAAGGAACGTGATTCATCATGCCCGACAGCCCCAGAGGTGCGGCGGCGTCCTCGATCCAGTGGAAGGAGAGCAGTCTAAAGACGTCGGCCGGATTCAGCAACAACAGCTTGCCGAAAAGCTCTACCGGCACCTTGCCTTCCGACCATATGAGAATACCCACCAACAGCAAGTCGAAAACGAATACCGAGGCGACCCAGAGGACCAGGGACGACACCACCGCCCGTCCCCGCTCCCGCGAAAGGATCGACAGCAAGAAGGAAAGGGACAGAAAAACCACGCCCAGCGCCAGCGCGAGACCGGTAAGCTTGAGGTAAGAAAGGATCTCGAGGTCCAGGGACAGGGACAAAACGAGGCCCGACGACGCGAGCCCGCAGACCAGAGCAACCGACAGAGCCACCCCAAAGCCGAGAAAGGCCCCTGCGAAATACTCTGCGGCCGAGAGAGGACTGACCAGAATGAGGTCTAGAGTGCCACGGTTCTTCTCGTCTATCACCGCGCCACAGCCCAGGATCAACGCCAGCAGCGGTACCAGGTAGACGATCAGGTTGAGCAAGCTCGCCATCACCGCGGCGCCGCCGCGAGCACCCGCGACGCCCACCGGTGCAGCCCCGAAGAACGCCACCGTAAGGACCGACAGCCCCAGAAAGGCCGACACCGTCCAGATCCAGCGGTTACGGAGCCCGTCAGCGAGTTCCTTGTGGGCTACGGTAACCAGAGCGCTAGCCGCCATCGCAGGTAAGCTCCTCGAGACTCGGCTCCTCGACGCGAAGATGGCGGATGGCTACCCCGCAGCCCTGCAATCCCAGCAGAAAAGCCGTCTTCCTTGAGTGGGGTACTTCCGCGATCATCCTGTCGGGCCTCTCCTCAAGAGAGGACGCCCCCAAACGCTCCAGCGCCACCGCCAGGGTACCGTTGAGGGGCTCTTGCGGATAGACGTGGATCCTCGTGGGCAACTCCAACCTGTCGAAGAGTTCATCCACAGTACCGGTAGCGCGCAGCACCCCATTGCGCAGAATACAGACCCGTTCCACCTGGCTACACACCTCCGGAAGCCGGTGCGAGGCGAGCACCACGGTCGTGGCGCTGCCCGCGCGAAGCAGCTCGAAAAGATCGCGCACCCCCCGCGGATCCAGTCCCTCGAGCGGTTCGTCGAGAACCAGTATCTCGGGATCCGCGACCAGAGCCTGAGCGAGATTGAGTCGCTGCCTCATGCCCTTGGAATAGCCGCTCACCTTTCTCTTGGCCGCCCCGGCGAGCCCCACACGATCGAGCAGCGGCGTCGCAGCGTCCGGATCCACACCGCGCAGCTTCGCGAAGTAGCGAAGGGTTTCGTCGCCACTGAGGTCATCGTAGAAGGCGATTCGCTCGGGCATGAAGCCGAGCCGCCGCCTGAAATCGCGCCAGCGCGCCCCGCTGGGCGTGCTGCCTTCGAGCAACAGACGGCCGGAGGAAGGCCTGGAGAGCCCTAGAACAATGCGCAGCAGCGTGGTCTTGCCGGAGCCGTTGTGGCCGAACAATCCCAGCCACTCCCCTCGACGTACCTCGAGATCAAACGGCTGCAAGGCCTCGACCTCGCCGAAGCGCTTGGCGACCTGTTCTAGCCGAATCAGCGGTCTTCTCCCGGGATGTGCGGTAGCTTCTCCATGGTCCCGTAATAGTTTTTTGGTTTTGGAGGATAGCGCTCGATCAGCTCGGCCCAGTCGGCCGTGAGGGGCTCCATCCGCGGCGTCTCGTCCACCCCCTTGGGCACGCTGATGACAGGAAACTCGCGCTCGGCCATAGCCAACACCTGAAAAGCCGGGCTGGACAGAAGCAGCTTCGCCACCGGATACTTCCACAGCAGGACATCGACCAGGGTGTTGGAGTGGTACGGGAGATCCCCCCGTCCGTTGCCGTCGATATCCCAGCCCACGTAGTCGCTCCAGTAGTTGTCGTGCCACGTTTGGTCGTGCGCGGCGACAAACTTCACCTGGATCTCGTTGTCGACAAAGGCGTTGTCAGCCATTTCGTTTTCTTCCGACCCACCCCAGTAGTGCATGCCCAGGTTGTTGCTGGCCACCAAGTTGCCGCGGATCGTATTGTACAGGGAGTTGTAGACGAACAGTCCTTTGGTGTTGCCTATTATGATATTGTCGAGCACTTCGGCTCTGGTGACCTGCGTAAGCAACACACCGTGAGTAGCATTGTTGTAGAGCGTGTTGCGATTGGCCTGAATATGCTTGGAGAACATCAACGCCAAACCCACCAGGTTCTCAGAAGCGAGATTCTCGTTGTAAGAACTCCGGTCGCACCACATGGTATGAACCGAATACCGGGAGTCCCGGATGTCGTTGCGGATGATCTGGCAATCGGTGCTCAGCTCCATGTATATGCCGTCACGGCATTCCGATATTCTGTTCTCTCTCACGAAAGCGGTCTTGGCAGCCCAAAGGTGGATACAGTCGCCGCGCTTCCCGCGCGGCAGATCGGCCATACCCTCAATGGTGTTGGCGAGCACCGTTGTCCGTTCACTCCCGTGAACCCAGACACCGAAGCGGCAACGCTCGATGTGGTTGCCGGTAATCTGCACGTCTGAGGCTGTTTTTTCAACCCTCACCCCGGCTTCGGAGAGATCGGGATCGGTTCCGCTCCCACGAAGCGTCAGACCTTCTACTACGGTGCCGGACGCGCTCACGACCAGTACGTGCCCCTGCCCACCGGCGTCGACCACCGCACCCTCCTCCCCTTTTATCGTCAGTCGCTTGTCGACGACGACGTTCTCGAAGTAGAAACCCGGCTCGACGACGAGAGTGTCCCCCTCCGAGCTTTCCGATATAGCTTTGGTCAAAGCGTTGGGGCCCGGCCACACCCTGTGTACTTCCGCGGACGCCGACGAGACCGGCGACGAAGCGACCAGCAACAGACCGAGCAAGAACCTCGGAGCGGTGCCTCGTTTTCGGGCTCTTATGAGTTCAGGGCATATGTCCTCCTCTCGTGCGGTCATCTGGCAGTCCCAGCACTGTAGACACTCCGCGTAGTTGATGCGCCCATCCGACTTGGAGATCGCCCGGGGCTCGCATCCGCGGTAGCAGATCTTGCACGATGAGCAGCCCTCGTAACGGACCAAGGGGTGCAGAGGCCGCCGCGATGGAATCGCGAGCGCGCCGCCCAGGGGACAGAGAAAGCGGCAAAAAAAGCGGTAGACGACACCCGAAACGAGGGTCGCGACGACAAAATACGCGACGAAAGGCAGCGGTCGCGCCAACTTCAGAATGAAGGTCTTGAAAGGCTCTACTTCGTCCAGCATCTCCGCCGCCGGAAGATTGACGAGTGCGACCGCCAGTATCACGAGGAAGGTGACGTACTTCCCGCTGCGCCAGACGGCGCCAGGTTCCCAGGAATCGATGCGGTGGCGAAGGGCCTCGGGCGCGACCCGCCCCCAGATGGCCGTCATTATCTCAAGCAACGCGCCATAAGGGCACAGCCACCCGCAAAAGAACCCCCTGCCCCACACCAGCAGCGAGACCACTATTGTGATCCAGAACAGGAAAATCAGCGGCTCGGAAAGGAAAATTACCAGAGGGAACTTCGAGTTCACCGTCGAGTTGGCCAGCGTGAGTATCTGCGTAGTACTGGGCTGGGCCTTGAGCAGCAGGCCCAGCCAAACCACCGCAACGCTCGCGACGCCGTAGTGGAGCCGCCGCCTGTAGGGGAGCAGGCGCTGGCGAAACGCAAAGAGGAGCGCGGCCAGAGCGAGAAAGCATGCGAAGGCTACCACGGTCGCCACGCTGTCCTGCCAGCGGGTTACCCAGAACGGAACCTCTTCTTCAACCAGGTCCGGCGGCATCTCGTAATCCGTGAGGAAGGTGGCGTAGGCCTTCTTGTCCGCGATCCGGTAAGGCAGAGTGAGATGAAAGGTGAAAGGCTCGGTAGGATCAAAGCCTTCGTTATCGATGAAGAAGACCCCGCCTTCGCCAAAGGCCGGGCCGTCTTCGATCTCCAACTCGGGAAAGTTGATGTAATCGACGTCCTTGAAGACGTACAATCCTCCGGCTTGCTCGATGGAAAAACGATCGAAGATTCCTCCCCTGGCAAAACCGGCGCCCTTGAAAGAAACACCCCCCCGAGCGCCAACGTATATCGCGCTACCGCCGGAGTTCTGCAAGCGGTCGCCCACGATGGCGTAGAAACGTTCTCCCAAGAGATTCTGACCTATGGTCGGAGGATCCAAGACGGTGAATATCAGCTCTATGAGTTGGCCAGAGCCCTCCAGCCCCACGTCATCCTCGCTCACCTGGACTTCACCGATGGCGCCAAGCTCGACGAGTTGCTCCCAGCTCATCCCCTCGAAACTAACCGACGGTCTGCGTTTGCGCACCTGTGAGGCTTTGATCATCCCCACGGCGCGGCCCACGCTACGGCTGGCTTCGAGTACGGTCGCGTTTTCCGCAACAGCGGTGACGGTAGCACCGGTTATTCCGTGGACGGCGATGTACCCCTCCCGCGGGGTATCGCTAATGATGACCCGGTCGCGAATGTCCTTACCGACGTATTGGCCAACGAAGTCATGAATCACCTGTTCACTGAGACCGATGAGCACGATGGGTTCGGAATGTCGTACTATCTTGATGCCGGTGATCTTGCCGTCGAGGTCCATGCCCACCAGCGTGTTGAGGGTGTGACCCGAATATCCCGGAATTTCGATCAAGTCGTCGGTGAGAAAGACGTACCCCACGATCGACGAGCTGCCGTCTTCCGCCGACCGGTAGGCCTCCCAATAGCTGTCTTTCCGTTCGAAGCGCGAGGCGTCGGGCACGACGTCCGACGGCTGGTAATCGTAGCTACGTTCACCGAAGACGATACCCGCACGAGCAGAGCGCGCATACGGCAACACAGACAACATCAGAAGCGAAGCCGTAGCGATCGCGGCCTTCGGCAAGAGGCAGGCTCGGTTCCTCGGGCCGCGACGCGGGCGCCGCAGGGCCCGGCTGCGTTCGAATCCGAGGACCGGTCGATCGCCGAGGTGACCGGCGCCAAGACGAGTCTCGGCGGCCAGCTTAGTCCTGACGTCCACTTGGCGGGCTACTGTAGAAAACGACCATGGATACGAAACCGCCGCTTTACACCGGACCTATAGCGCCGAGGGCCGACAGAGGCGAACTGACCCCCGGCGGGTTTGTCACGCTTTGGCCTTGACGATCAGACGCATGCGCATCTCGAGGTGCAACGCGTGGCAGAAGTTGGTGCAGTAGATCCAGTGCACTCCCGGTTTGTCGGCGATGAACGTCACCGACTTGGTCTGGAACGGACTCACCACGAAGTTGATGTTGTAGTTGGAAATCGCGAATCCGTGAGAGAGATCTGGAATTTCATCGTTGTTCGTCACGATGAAGGTGACCTCGTCGCCTTCGTTGACCTCGACCACCTGCAGGCCGTAAACGGGAGCGTTCGCCGTTACCCGGACCGTCACCTTGTTGCCTTTACGTTCTATGGAACTCTCGGTAACCGCCAGCGGGTGCTCGTCCATGCGCGGCCGGTGCTTGACCACGGGCTCGATGATATCCCTCCGTATGATGATACAGTCGTGCGGCTCGATGTAAGCCGGCTCGTCTTTCAACAGGACCATCTTTTCACCCGATATGTCCACGAGCTGATCGTTCTCCGGTTTGAGCGGGCCGACGTTCAGGAAACGGTCTTTCGATATTTTGTTGAGTGATACGAGAAACTTGCCATCGGCTTCCTTGGTCTCGGCCATCGACGCCATGGTGTGTCCAACCTGATAGTGAATGTCGAGTCGATCAACCACAGCCGTCGCACCCGGTTTGGGGTTCTTGTAGATATCTATGGCCTTCTGGATGTTCCACTTGACTATCTGACTGTCGATGAACAGCGAGGTGTAGGCGTTGCCCCTCCCGTCATAGGTTGTGTGCAACGGGCCCAGACCGATCTCAGGTTCTCCGACTACGAGGTCGTTGGCGTCGATCTTTCCAGCGAAAGCGTCGGCGATCTTGTCGATCGAGATGATCGAAGCGGTCGGAGAAACCTTGCCCGAAACGACCGCGTACTTCCCGTCCGGACTGATGTTGACCCCATGGGGATTCTTCGGAACCGGTATGTAGAGTGTGAGGCCCGAGCCCGGGCCACCGTCCAACATCTTGATTCCGTCGGCGATCTTGTACTTCTTGTCCTCAAGCGCCTTCCTGATCCGAGCCCAGTTAAAAACAACCAGATAGTCCCTGTCCTTGGCGAGCATCTCGGAAATCGTCGCGCCCCCCTCGCTGTTGTACGAGGTCGCGAAGGAGTAACGCCCCCCGTAGTCGGTCGCCGCGAGGTCGAGGTTGGTTGGAACGAGGATCTGACAAATTATCTCCATCTTCTCCGCGTCGATCACCGTGTGTACGCCGTTGTAGGTGTCGGGGTTAAGCAGGTCCCCGTGACCGTCGTTCTCCAACGGCGTACGAAACTCGCTGTTGAGTATTATCCAGTCGGTCTGCGGGTATCGCTGGGGAAAGAGCCCGTGCGCCCCCTGAACATGTGGAATGGTAAGTATAGAATCGACCTCGAGGTAGTCTATCCTCACCCGGGCAACACGGTTATTGGCCTTGTCGTTGACCCACAGGTACCTGCCGTCGTAGGTGCCGTCCTTGTACGACGCGTGGGCGTGATGGGTGTCGCCGACGTGCAGGCCCCCAAGCATGGCCTTGCTTTCGTTGGTAATCCCCCAACCGCTCCCCGAGTCGATATTGAAGACCGGGACACGCTTGATAACGCGCATGGAGGGGAGGCCGAGAACCCTTATCTCGCCCGAGTGGCCACCGCTGAAGAACCCGTAGTAGTCGTCCAGCTCGCCTGGATGGACCTCGGTACGCATCTGTTCTTTCCTTGCTTCGACATCGCTCGGCACCAGTCCGTTGACCAAGACCAGAGAACCGACCACGCCAGCCATCACGCCTATCATCAACACCGCGGCGTGGGGACGCAGGGTGCTACTCAACAACTTTCTAAACATCGAAGGCCTCCTTAAATTGCAGCGGCGAAAACCGCGTTCCAAGGCTCAGTATCCATCGGCAGCGGCGAGTCCAGTGTCTGGCCGCAACGCCTACAAATCCCACCGCCGAGTCGGCAGAAAATTCGAACCTCAAGCATTATGGGTAGTTAACTCTTTCGGCATAGGAAAGTACGCTGTTGCGAACACCACTATTTCTGCGCTACTTGCGTGCCTTTCATCAGCTCCAGGCAGTACGACACGACATCCCAGCGCTGTTGCTCGTTGAGCGAGTCGGCGTAGGAGGGCATCGGCGTGCCGTCGAGGCCGGTCATGAAGGTCTTGTAGACCGCCTCCGGCTCGGTTCCGCCCTTGAGGGCACCAGAGGTGAAATCGAAGGGAAGGATCTTGTCTCCCCAGTTGTCCTCGAGGGTCGCCGAGGACGGGCCGTCACCCAAGCCGGTCTTGCCGTGGCACTGGAAACAACCGTACTCGTTGTAGACCTTCCCACCGCGCGCGACGGACTCTTTCGACCCGACGTAACGAGGAGCCTTGCCTATCTTGATGGGCTTGGCCGGTTTGTCTTCTTTCCAGCGCTGGGAGAAGGTCTTGATGTACTCGATCACCGCCTTGCGATCCGCGAGGGACACGTCTTTGTGCGAGGGCATCCCAGATCGCGGTATGCCGTTGGTTACCGTCCTCAGAAGATCCTCGTCGGTGGGCAGGGAGCCCGTGGGGGTGCTGCGAAACTTGAACATCCCCGCGGTAAAGTCGCGCGGGTAGATGTTCACGACGATCCCCTCCTGCTGGGCGCGATGGACTATGCCTATCAAACCTTTGCCGTCGCCTTTGTCACCATGACAGATTACGCAGTAGGCGTCGTAGACGTCCCTGCCCTGCTCCAGCAGTTTGGAATCCTGAGCCGCGGAGAATCCGGGCGTGAGTGCTACCAGCCCTCCAACGACCAGAGCAGCCAAAGTCGCGTACAACGTCTTCATTAGCCGAATCTTTTCTATCCGTTGAAACACGACTGAAGGAAAACTACCGGTCGGCTGTTTCATTACTTCTCACCCTCCTTTGTCCGCGGGAAAAGGCTTTCCGCGACTACCTCTTAGAAACCTGCGCCTCGTCGAATCGTTTCGGTCTTCCCTGCGCAGGTAAATACACAGTTACCTCTACGAAGACCCGCCTTCATCAATAACTTACTTCCCGCCGCCATCGTCACGGCTAAGCACGTAGTTCTGCTCGTCGAGTTCCCCGGCAAGCCCTGCGATGGTGGCGTCGGCCAGCATCGACACCAGCTGCTCCCGGATCGCTCCCCAGCGCTCGTGTAATGGACAGTGGTCGCCCTCGTCCGAGCACCCGGGGATACCGAGCACACAGCCCCTGGTTAGGTCGAGCCCTTCGCTGACCTCGACCACCCTCAACAACGTCGCCTGTTCGCCGGAATCCCCCAGAGTAACGCCCCCTCCGGGGCCCTTGTGCGACTTGAGGAGGCCCTGGCGGGTAAGGTTCTGGACGATCTTGGCTACCGAAGAAGACGGAATGTCGAGCGCGACCGCTACATCGCGGACCAGCACCGGGGCGCCGGCGGATTCTTTCGCAACGTAGAGCATCACCCGGATACCTTGCTCAGAAGCCTTGGATAACAGCACGCGAATTATCCCCGGCGGTGGAAAACAGCGGCCTCTGCGCGATTGTCGCTCTCCATGAGAGTGCTACGCAAAACATTAGAAAACCACTAAAAAAAAGAAAAACACTCCTTTATTCTTTTTCTCTACACCTACACGGCTCTCCTGTCAATTGTTTTGTCAAAGGTTTCCCGACAACCGGGGGCTCAGTCGTCCAGGAGCTTGATCGCTCGACGAGGACATGACCTCACCGCCTTCTCCACCCCGGCAAGCAGATCGGGCCCCGGTGCTTCCACCAAGACATTGAGGTTGTCGTCGTCGTCGACCTCGAAGACCTCCGGGCTGAGTCGCACGCACACCGCGTTGGCCTCGCAGAGATCGTAATCTACAACCACCTTCATGACTCGTTCCCCCTTTTTTCAGGCGTGAAGCGTACACGCATTTCCTTGATCCCGTCGACGAAATTCGAGTGCAGGCGGCGAACGGGTCTGTCAAACTCCATGTCCGGAATGCGTCGCAGTAACTCCGAAAAGATCGTGTTGAGCTGGAGGCGGGCGAGATTGGCACCCAGACAGAAGTGTTCGCCTATACCAAAGGCCAGATGTTCGTTCGGCTCGCGCCTTATATTGAATAGGTCCGGGTTGTCGAAGACCTCTTCATCGCGGTTCACGGAAGGGTACCACAACACGACCTTGTCGCCTCGGCTGATGAGGCGGCCTCGCATCTCGAGGTCTTCGGTAGCCGTACGCCGAAAATGTATCACCGCGGGATTGTACCGCAGAATCTCTTCGACAGCCGTGGCGAGCAGTTCCGGCCTCTCAACGATGTGCTGGCGTTGCTGGGGATGCTCTATGAGTAACCTCATTCCCTGACTCGTGACGGTACGGGTGGTCTCGTTTCCAGCCAGGGCCAGAAGCAGGAAGAACGAGTTGAACTCCAGGTCGTTGAGCTTAGCCCCGTCTACCTCGCCGTTCACAAGTACGCTGACGAGGTCGTCACCGGGCTCTTCTCGCCTCTTGGCGGCCAACGAAGACGCGTACTCGAACATCTGCAAGGAGGCGTCAGTCACGCTCGCGAAATCCACGTGGAATTCCGGGTCGTCAAAACCGATGAGCCGGTTGCTCAGCTCGTAGACCAGGCGGCGATCGCCTTCCGGCACACCGAGGAGTTCGCAGATCGTCTGCATGGGCAACTGAGCCGCGACCTCGTCGACAAAGTCACATTCGCCCTTGGCGGCCACTCCGTCGACGATGGTCGTGGCCAGCTCCTTGATGTGCCTCCTCAGAACCTCGATCCTCCTGGGAGTAAACCCCTTGCTGACGATTCTTCGAAACTTACCGTGGCGTGGGGGGTCCATGTTCAACATCAACGCGCGCACGCTGTCGAGCTGGCCTCCCTCAAGATCAAAGATGTTGGTGCCGCCCTCCCAGGAAGAGAACAGCTGAGGATTGCACGACACGTAGACCAGGTCAGCGTACTTGGTAACGCACCAGTAACCGGACCCCTCGTCCTCGTCCTGCCAGTACACGGGATCGTGCTCGCGCAGGTAGCGGAACCAGTCGTGCGGTACGCCTTCGTCGAAGACGTCCAGATCGTTGAGGTCTATCGTTTCGGACGCTTCCATTCATTCCTTCTCCGCATCTTCCAGCTCTTTGATAAGTCGCTCGGCGTAAGCAGTGGAATGGGCCGGACCCGACCCGGTCCCCTCACATATGCGGCGCACCGCGAGGCTCCAGCGACGGCTTGCTCCGACACCGTCGACGAACTCCGGCCAGAAGGGAAAGGTCCGGCACTGGGTCGGCCGGGCGCTGTAGACCGCACAAGCGTTGGTGACCTCATCGAGGAAAGCGCAGCAATCGCCGGGCATCGTTAGCTGGGTCCAACCGTATTCGTCGGTAAAGCAGTAGCGTCGGAGAAAGGCCGGCTTCGAAAGACCCAGCTCTTCGGCCAGCGGTTCAACGTCACGCTCGTAGACATAGAGCCGCGAGTAAGCGCCCCGCACCTTGCAACAATCGCCACAACCACTGCATTCAAAACGCAGGCCGTCGCCCGCCGTGCCCGTTTTCCCTCCCCTCGGCACGCTCAAAGCGACCGCAGTTTATGCATCAGGCGCGCCTGCTGCCAGAAGTCACGTATACCGTTTCCGGTGAAACTACCGCCCATGTTCGCAATGATGAAATGCCGACACCCCGCTTCGGCCAACGGCGCGACTTCTCGACAGATTTCATCTGCGTTGCCGAAGAAGAATACCCTGTCGAGTAGCTCCGGGGTAACGCGGTGGAGCGAGGTGTCTACCTGCTCCCGGGTGACCCGAGAGGGGACGAGATCCAAGAAGCCCTGCTGGTGAGGGCCCAGTGGATGCTCCAGGCCGAGTTCGGTCCATACCTCCGGCGGCATCCCCAAGGCCATGTAGGCACAGAAAGGGTTCTTGAGGGCGAGTTCCATTACCCGATCTCTACTGCGATCAAACACCACCATCAGGGTCTGCGACGCCACGAACCCCTCCATGCTGCGGCCGGCCTCAGACGCGGCCTCTGAAATCAAGGCCAGCCTCGAAGCGTATTCCTGTCCGCACACCTTCTGACCGGGGAGCCAGCCATCGCAGTAGCGCCCGGTTAGGCGCAACATGCGAGGAAAGTGGGCGCCCATGAAAATGCGTGGGGGGCGTCCCCGATACAGTGGCAGATCGAAGACCGCATCCTCGAACTGCCAGAACTCTCCCTCGAAACTGACCGGCCGTCCTCCGCTGTCCCATAGCAAGCGTATGATCCGCAGCGCTTCCTCAAGCCTCGACACCCGCCGGTCTACCGGCAAGCCGTAGGGTTCAGTATTTTCCCTCACCCCGTTGCCCAACCCGAGGACGGCCCTGCCCCCGGATACGTGGTCCAAGGTCACGAACGACTGCGCAAGCGACATCGGGTGCCGGCGAATCGCTTCGGTGACCGAGGTGCCGAGCAAGACCCCACGGTGCTTGAGAGCCGCGACCGCCAAGATCTGGATGGGGTCAAACAGCGCGTCGAGAGAAGGTACCACCTTCGCTCCTGGAATCGTTTCCGGCGTCCACATCCATCTGGGCGCGAAGCCCATGAAATGGTCGGGCACCCACAGCGAGGTCGCCCCCATGAGCGTGGCCATCCGCATGCCGAGGTTGGAGACCCAGAGCGGGTAGAGGCAGCCGTCCTGGTAGCCTACGGTGATTCGTCCCATGGCCTCGCCGCAATCCTCACGCCGCGACCCGGGCGCCCGTTAACGCCCCGACAGCAGCGGCCAGCCCGTCAACGCTGAGATGAAACATCGGGAAAGTACGGCGAATTATCTTGGCCGTTTGAGTTTGGTCCCAAAAGCGTTCGTCCTCGGGGTTCACCCAGACACAACGGTCAAAATGCGCGGCGAAACGATAGAGCCACTCGATCCCCGGGGTTTCCGAAGTCACACGGGGATCTATATTTCCATGGGGATGCAGTAGTTCGGCCGGGTGCATGGCCGCGTCCCCCACCATCATCAGCTTCCATCGCGAATCGAACCGGCGCAGCAAGTCACCGGTGGCGCAGGAGTCACGGCGAGACAACAGAGCCGTGCTGTAGACGTTCTCATAGACACAGTTGTGAAAGTAGTAGGCTTTGAAGTCCCTGAGCCCCTTTTCTTCGAGAAGGGCGGTGAGTAAGCGGCTCATCGGTTCGTAGTATGGGTCCATGGTCCCGCCCACATCCATGAGCAGGAGAAGTCGCACGTTGTTTCGCCGCGGTGGCCGGAAGACGAGCTCTATCTCGCCCCCGTTCTTGCAGGTTTCATCGACGGTCTCGTCCAGATCCAGTTCAGTCGCGTCGCCACTGCGGGTCAGGTGCCTGAGCCGCCTGAGCGCCACCCGGATGTGGCGAAGATCGAGCGTGAGATCTGTCCGGTAATCCTTGAATCGCCGCTGCTCCGCGACCTTCATCGCCGAACGGTTGCGGCCGCTGCCACCGACGCGGATCCCCGTGGGGTGCTGGCCTCCGTGCCCGTACGGCGAGCGGCCACCGGTACCGATCCAGCGACCCCCTCCGTCGTGTCGCTCGTCCTGCTCGGCGAGGGTCTCGAGAAACCGGCGCATCAGTTCGTCGCCTGACAACCTCTCGAGCTCGGCGAGTTGCTCGGGACTCAGCGGGGTGAAGTTCCTGGGATCCGCGAGCCACTGCAACACTTCCTCGGTAAGATCCAGCGAGCCTTCGACGCCCCGAAAGACCCGAGCGAAAACCACGTCGAAAGCGTCGAAGAAGGTTTCGCTCTTGACCAGACACGACCGCGAGAGGTGGTAAAAACGCGCGAGGCTGGAGCCGTGCATGTCCATCTCGAGAGCTCGCATCAGCATCATCCACTCTTGAATCGCCACCGGAACACCGGCATCGCGAAGCCCGTAGAATAGGTCGAGAAACACCCTTCGTACCCCGGTTCGGTCTACTGATTGTAGCGGGGACCGAGCTGACTCCAGTCGCTGGGGACGGTTCCGCCCCGCTGGTCGAATTGCTGCAACGCCTCGGTATCCTGCTCGTTCTTCAGCAACGCGCCGAGGAAAGGGATGTGGTTTTCCACCTGCTCCAGGTTCACGCCGGACCTGAGGAGAACGGCGATCCAGTCGATCAGTTCCGACGTGGACGGCTTTTTTCGAAGATCGTTCTGCTCCCGCAGCCAGTAAAACTTGATCAGCACTTGATCGAGCAACTTCACGTCGAGGTTCGCGTGGTGCACCGCAACGATCTTTTCCATGAGTCGACGATCCGGGAACTCTATGAAGTGAAAAACGCAGCGCCGTAGAAAAGCGTCCGGAAGCTCCTTCTCGTTGTTCGACGTAATGATGACCACCGGACGCTCCCTGGCGGCGATCTCATCTCCCGTCTCGAGAACCGTGAAACGCATCTCGTCGAGTTCCCGAAGAAGGTCGTTGGGAAACTCTAGGTCGGCCTTGTCGATCTCGTCGATCAGCAGCACACAACGTTCCGACGAGGCGAAAGCCCGACCGAGCGGTCCGTATTTAATGTAACGCCGAATGTCAGAGACATCGCCGTCACCAAAGCGCGCGTCGTTGAGACGCTGCAGGGTATCGTAGACGTAGAGGCCGTCGGCGGCTTTCGAAGTCGACTTGACGTGCCAGGATTCGATCGGCATCGCGAGCGCCTGCGATACGTGCAGGGCAAGCAGCGTTTTCCCTGTGCCCGGTTCGCCCTTGATCAACAGCGGCCGCCCCAGCGCGATCGAACAGTTCACCGCGTCAACGAGTGGCGGCGATACGATGTAGTCGTCGGTTCCGGTAAAGCGGTAAAATCGGTTTTCTTCAGACATTCCCCTCGTCCTGTTGTACGGCGTCAAACTTGTTTTTTTATGTGAAGGCCATGGTTCCGGCAAGCCGCGGCCCCACGGCCCCCGTTGGCCGTCGCGTCCCAGAGCACCGACTGCCCCGCCATCCCCGACACGCTTAGTTAGCGCCCGCGCGCGTGTTATAGGCTTTGGGTCATGGCCAATCCCCCAGGCGTAGTCCTGACCGAGCGTTACGGAACACTAGCCACAATAACACTGAACCGTCCCGAACTCGGCAACCGTGTATCCCAGGCTCTGATCAACGGCATCATCCAGAGCTGTAGACGGCTCGCCGACGATTCGGAAGTCCGGGTGGTCTCGTTTCTGGCCAACGGCCGAGACTTCTCGGTGGGTTCGGACCTCGCCGACCCGGAGACTCTGCGAATCGCCGCGGCTCCCGTGGCCGAGCGCCGGCGCCTGCTGAGGGCCGGCCCGGACATGGTGCGAGCGATTCAGGAACTGCCACAGATAACGGTCGTGGCCATGCACGGCCACTGTCTCGGTGCCGGCGGGTGCATCGCGTTGGCCTGCGACCTGAGGGTGGCGGCCAGTGACCTGCGCTTCGCGATGCCAGAGGTACTCAGAGGCATGAACATGAGCTGGCACTCACTCGCGCTCATGGTTGAGCACTTCGGTCCGGCCAGAACCAAGGAGCTTCTCGTCACAAACTGCAGCCTTGACGCGGAAAAATCGTTGGCCTGGGGCCTGGCAAACCGGGTGGTAGAAGGCGGCGAGAGGCAGGCCAAGGACGCGGCGACACGTTGGGCCAGCGAGATCTCCGACGGCGTCCCCCCGGTCCAGGCTTCGATGGTAAAGCAGTCGATCAACGCCATCGCCAACTCTCGCACCGGGATGATGCACATGGACGCCGACCAGTTCATCCTCGCCCAGCTCACGGAGGACTTCGTAGAATCGATCACGGCGTTCAAGGAGAAGCGAAAACCATGCTACAAAGGACGATGAGCGTGCCCGCGATCCTCGCTAGCGGCGCGATGGTTCGCCGCCGCGGTCGGAGACCCCGATGCCACTAGCCCTGTTGGTGGTGCTGGCGGTGCTGTCGGGGGCCGGCCAGATAGCGGCCCGAAGGTCCGGACCTTTGTGGCTGCACTACCTGCTCAAGCCCCTCACCGTGGTGATCATCATATCGATCGCAGTCGTCCACCCCGGCAACGACGCCGATTATCGATGGCTGGTACTGCTAGGGCTCTTTTTCTCGCTCGGCGGCGACGTCTTTCTCATGCTGCCGGCCGATCTGTTTGTATACGGGCTGAGCGCTTTCTTGTTGGGCCACCTCTGCTACATCGCCGCGTTCTACTCGCCCCCCCAATACGACCTCGCAAGCGCGGCGGTCGTGGTTACGGCTGGGGTGGCTGGGGTGGCGCTGTATCGCCATCTGCTGCCCGGTCTGGGCAAGCTCAAGGCGGCGGTGGCATTCTACACCGCAGCGATCCTGCTCATGGCCTGCTTGGCCGCACTGCGGGCCTTGTCTATTCCCGGGGTCTCGAGCTCGCTGGCCTTGTCGGGAGCGCTGCTGTTCGTGGTGTCAGACTCGGCTCTGGCCCTGGACCGCTTTCGCAAAGCCCTTGCCCAGAGGGAGGTCGTGGTAATGACCAGCTATTACGCCGCGCAGGCCCTGATCGCGTCTTCGGTGGCGTTTACCTGAACGTCCAACCCATCGCGAATGAGCGGCCGGCCATCCGACCACACGCGCATGGCACCGACGTAACTGCCGGTTCGCACCATGCGCTGGTTAGGCGGCGGACTCAGCAGCAATATCCCAGCTCGGAAACACCAAAACTGCCGGATGACATTTCAGTGCTCTTGCAATCACCTTGGCTCTTTCGACACCCAGATTGACGTTGTCGTTCTCGATCGCAGAGATTGTCGACTGAGGAATACCGGTCTCTTTCGAAAGCTCGGTCTGACTCAACTCCTGAAGCTCTCGCATGATCCGAACCGACTCGCCTACCGTAATCGGAATCGTCTTGCGGGCCCTGCGAAACTCACTGCGTGCCATCACTATCTTCTCCGGTAGTCGTGGACGCTAACATCGATCACGAGTACAACGACCTCGCGAGCTTCCACCTTGTAGATCACCCTATATTGGCCACCGAGGCGCGAGGACCGGTGCCCCTTCCATTCGCCCCGAAGGCTTCGTCGTAGAACTCGGCGATTCGTTTAGCGGCTTCCGACGCTGGCTGCGACGAGGACCAAGCGGTGAATCCACGGATGTCGGCGAAGAGGACGCCAACCTCCATGTCATGGACACCTTCAGGAGAGCTGTCGATGCAGCTGGTGCAGAAGTTCGGGTTCTTTCGTGAGGGCGAGATCCGAAGAACGCGGCCAATACCTACCAAAGGGTAGGAGGCAAACGCGACAGCGGGGACTGGCGGGGAGGTGACGATAGAACCGCCGAGCTCGGCTGAAGAAGCCCGAGTCGCACGCCTCGAACATGAATGCGTCATTCTCCTCTCGTCGGCTCGGCCCGTATTGCTCGCAGTTGTGCCCGAGCGAGACAAGCACAGCCGACGCCAAGACCAGCACGACTATGCCCAGAACGAGTGAGTGCATGTTGGCAAAGGAAATCGCGAGAATGGTCAGGGCGAGGATCGCGAATATGATTAATATGGACCGAGCCTTCCGGCTGACTCCCATGGGCACGCCTTTCGCCGCCTAACGGATCGGCGCTCAGCGGCCGGCGGCGCCTTGTCTTGCTGCTGCGTCCGATACGCCTGTTGCTCCCGCATTCTAACAGAGTCCAAATACTCCGATGGGCTTAGCCAGTCCGTTGCGGCGCCTTGTTAGGCGGCAGACTCCAGGTTCTCCCGCAGAATCCTCGGGTGCCTTGCGGCGATCCTCAGCAAGCCAATCGCGGGTCCTTCCGGCTTACGCCGACCTTGCTCCCAGTTGCGTAGCGTGTGAACGCTGATCCCCATCGCCTTCGCAAATAGCTCTTGTGTCAGTCCGGTGAACCTACGCAACGACGCAACGTCATCGCCGGACTCAAACTGCCCGTTCATCAAGCGCTTGCGCAGCCGCGCAGGAATCGCGCGACGAAATTCTGACTCGGTCAGTTCCGGGAAATCAGTCATAGGCCATCACCTCCAACATATCGCGCGTACAGCTCACATTCACGTCTTGTCGCCCGTCGCGCCGAGATTATGCGCAGTGTCTCCTCATCCGGTTCGGCCGTGATCACCACGACGATGCCGCGCACGATCGGCCCGATACATTTGAAGCGGTCCTCGGACACAGAGTTGTCTTCGTCGAAAATCTCCAGGTAGTCGGCCCCGGAAGTGAACAACGAGGCGACCTCTTGGAATGAGACGCCATGCTTCGCTTGGTTCCGTCTCTCTTTCTCCTTGTCCCAGTCTATCCGCACGCACCTGGATATTATACGCCATTGGCCTAGTCCGTCAATGACTTAGGTGTGATATCCGTGCTATGTTCGGCAGCCAACCTGCCTAGCGGACCGCGTGCTCAGCCTAACGT
>JBHHVL010000036.1:0-28926 GCA_046754245.1 Binatia bacterium
TCGAAGCGGTCTTCGCCATGCCCTTGCCGAGGACCGACGAACACTTGGCCTCCAGCCGGGTGACGGTCTGGGCGCTGGCTATACCCGCTAGGGCTAGCGTACTAGCCACGACTGTGGCGGTTGTCCACGCGAGATACTTCGACTGTTTCATCGGTTTGCTCTCCTTATTGTTACTCTGACCACGGCACCCGAACCATCCGGGTTCGCTCTCACGCAAGGGTGCTGGCGTATCGGCACGATCGGGAACTCGGCCTTTTCGAGACCCGGACCTTTCCCCCAGAAAGGCAGCGACACTCCACACCCAATGCTTGCACACTAAACCTAGGAGAATGAGTGTGAACTTGTCAAGGCGGAAATGACCCGCTCAAGCGGATTTGACGGTTTTGTACTGTCTCGGCTTTGCTCCTCACCCGGGTGGGGGGTGCCAAGGCCTCGTCGAGATGGAGACGAGTCCCCCATCGCCAGCGAGACGATGGGGGACACTCGGCAAGAGTTCTAGTACTTGAACTCGGTCATCAAGTCGAGGTCGAGAAGCGCCGGTCCGGGCAGGCCGGTCGAAGAGTCGACCGAGAGCTTCGACGTCGGCGGAACGCAGAAGGTCGACACCAGTACCGGGTCCTTGGGGTCGGCCACACCGGTATCGGCAATTGGGTCGAGGAAACAGGACCGCAGTGGCTCGATGGTACAGTTTCCGCAGCTTCCACCCTCGCAAACCGGGTCCAGGGGCCTGCAGTCGGCGTCGGTCACGCAGCCGAGGATGCCCCCGCCGTTGGCCTTGAGTGCACCGTCGCAGAACTTGTCAAATGGCCCCGCCAGGCATTCTCCGCCGCCCGAGCCGTCGGGTGTGCAGATCCCGTCCGTACAGGCGTTGGGGAGCCTCGGGACGCCTCCACCTGACGAAGCGCAGGTTCCCGCGCCGACCGCCGCGCACTCGGCGTCGCTGTTGCAGGGAAGGGCCTGGTCACCCGTGCAGACCGCGCAGGCGCAGTCAAAGGTCGGGATCGGCGTGGAACACTTGACGCCAAAGGGCATGGACGTGGTCCCCGTGGTGAGGGCGAGATCGATGATCAAGCCGTTACCGCTGATGTTCGCCGACAGGCTGGGCGGGCAGTCGAGGCTTATGTCTCCGAAGGTCGCGTCGACCGCCTGGATGTCACAGGCACCGCCGTTGTTGCGGCCGTCCTGACAGACGCCGTCGGCGCTGCCATCGTTGGGGGTAGTGTCGCCTACGCACAGTGGGCAGGGCTGGATGGTCAGCAGGCCGGTGTGAACCACGCTACGGAGCTTTATCGACAGGTCCGCCGCACCAGACTCGACGTTACCGGTGCCGCTGAGGTCCGCGCGCAGGCGGTTCAGCACACAGACCGGGACGTTGCCGGCCGACAGCGGCAGCGGCGGCCCAAGAAAGACCGAACACAGTTGACCTCCGAGTTCTGGTCCGACGTCGGGGCAGACCGGGTCGACGCCGAAGGGGTTGCTGCATGGAATGGCGGAGTTTCCGGCGCAACGCACAGCGTAGGACGCACCGGCGGAATCCACGCCGTCCAACGAACATTCGCCACAGGCTGGCGGTGATGCGCCCGGATCACAGGTTGACAACACGTCGAGACCGTAGTCGTCGGGCAGGTCTCCCTCGTGGCCAATGCCGGTGTGGCCCACCTTGAGGGCGGTAAGCGTCACGTCTCCGTCGGGCCCGACGCCGGCTTGAATGGTCGTGGCCAGTCCACGCGGACAGATCGTCGCCGTCGGGAGTTCGTAGTTTGCGGCGAAGAGCGAGGCGGCGGTAGCGTCGGCGTTGCTCTTCAGGCAGCTCTTCAGGTCGACGAGCGATGCCGTGTTGCACGACGCGACGATGTTCAGGTCAGCCGGAGCACAAAACTTGTCCAGGCCCCCCTCGGCCTTGCCGAGGGCCTTGGCTATCTTCCCTTTGGGATCAGCCGTGGCGCAGCCCGTTATGTCACCGCTGCCAACGTCCTTGTCGTTTCCTTTTTGACACTTCGTTCGTTCCTTGAGGACCGTTGCGATGTACTTCCCATAACCCTTGGCTATAGCAGAGTGGCACTTGGCTTCTACCTTGCCCAGCTCGGGGACGGGGCTGCCCAGATTGAGCAGGGCGAGCGCCTCGCTCGCCGAGCCACCGTAGCATGACAGACAATTGCCGAGATCGGTGTAGCCGGTGAGCGGGTTGGGCACGCCGCAGGGCTCGGGACAGGAGATGTAGTCTATCGCCGATTCGGGCGTCAGCTGAGAAACGCTGGCGAAACCAGCGGTCGCGTCGACGCACTTCTTGGCTATGCCATCCTTGAGTTTGGTCTCGGCCTTGGCCATCTTCCCTTTGAGATCGGCCTCGACGAGGTTGTTGCAGTCCACGGCGATATCGATCTTGCCAATGTTGCGCTTTTTGTGGCATTTCCCGATGGTCTTGTCAGCGGTCTTGGCGAGCTTGGTCAGACCCTTGGCGATCGCCGCCCGGCAGCGCTGATCGGGTTTCCCCAGCTGGGCGTGCACCGGCCCCACTGCTACAAAGGCCGTGATGGCAACCGCGGCCACGCTCAACGTAATAAGCTTGTTCATCTAGTCCTCCTTGGTGTGGCTAAGCTCGGCGCGTACACACCGGCCTCCATGGGTGCAGCTCAGACCGGGCAGGTCACCGAGCGGCCTCTATCGGATGCTAGTGCGCCGGGCACGAAACTGTCAAGGGCAATTTCGCCCGGCCCGGTAGCGCCGGGCGCGTAATCCTCATAACACCCCCCCTCTCGGGGGGGATTCCCTGTCGCTGGGCAGCTGGCCGAGGACCAACGAGTCTCGACGCACCGCGTCCAGCCGAGGCCGGACTCCGTTGACGGCAGTCAGCGCGGTGAGGGCAGTGTGGTTCCTCCCGCGCCTCGAACGATTCTTGACTGCCGACGCCGAGTCTTCTACGAGGAGACCAAATGCATACCAACATCGACAAAGCCAAAACTCAATCATGCGCGGCGGTCCTTGTAGCGGTCGCAGGCCTCGCAGCGCTGTTCGTCGTTCCGTCGCCCTCGTTCGCGGGAGGACTGAGCTGCCGCAAGGAAGTGGCGGCCGAGGTCAGCGGCGAGGGCCGTAACGCCCTCAAGGCCTCTCGGGTGCGCTGCCGGGAAGGGGAGTTCCTGACCGGGGGTGGCTGCTATCCGGAGGAAAGGCCGGAGAGCGACGGCGGTTGCCAGACCTCGGCCATGGGTTTCATACAGACCCTCGCCGAACACCCCGGCTCTACGGAGGGGGCGTTCTATACCTGCCTGCAGACCGGCGGTACCGACTGTCCCGTCGAGGAGAGAACCCGCGCGATGGCGATCTGCTGCAAGTACGTGGAATAGCGTCCGCGCGCCGTTCCACGGCGGCTCGGGGATGAGCTAGGCCTGACGCGGCTCCGGACCGCGGCTCAGAACTGCCAGGTAACCTGCAGCCCGGACTCGGACCTCCCGCGGCTTCCGCCGCCCAGGAACCAGGGTTCGAACAACTCCCCGTTGTCGACGTCCGAATCGCTCTGGTGGCCGTCGTAGGGATCCCATGGGGCACCTACCCAGATGACCTTGGTGGTCCAGTTGACGGTCAGATCCGGCCTGATGAACCAGTCTATTCCTATGGCGAGCTCCTGTGCGAAGCTGTTTACCGGGTCGACCAGGTAGATCAGGGCGGGGACCAGCGAACCGCCTTTGTAGAACCCCAGCACCGCCAGGGTGCCGAGCAGTTCCCACTGATGGATGGTGTCGCGGCCCTTGCCGGCAGGAGCGCTCAGCTTGGGCAGGTCCAGCGGGCCCACCAAGCCCCACTGCTCGCCGGGCAGCAGGAGTTCGGTGTCGCTGCCGCAGTTCTCGCCCGGGCTGGAGGTGAAGCCATTGGCCGGATCGTCGTCAATCGCGCAGCGGCGCCGCTTGTGGTCGATGATGTAGTGCCAGAAGAACTGACCGGTAACGAAGAAAGTGGTCTTCTTGTTCAGCGACCGGATCCAGGTTGGCCGATCGAAGGCGATCATGCCCTTCCACATGCTTCTCTCGGTTATTCCGGGCAAGAGGATGGGCCCATTGGGGGAGCGCCCGAGCAGCGCCGTCTGCTTGTCTCCGTCGTAGAAGGGAAGGTCGAAGTCGATGAGGGACTCCAGCCGCCAGACCGTCTGGGTGTACTCCGACTCGAAGTAGTTGAGCGATGCGCCGAGGCTGTGGATGTATGGGGCGAAGTACTCCACGCAACCCTCGCCGGTCGCGTAGGGGGCGATAAGCTGGGTGAATGGGTTGTTGGGGTCCCTGGAGACGTTGCTGCAGAAGGTCTCGTTGTCCAGCAGGGTATCGACGCCGTTGATGTTGACGGTCGTGAAACCGTCGGCCGGAAGACCCCTTACGATGGCCGTCGGCGAGCCGTCCGGACTCCAGCGCTGGTAGAGGTAGTTGACGGTCCACTCGAGGCCCCTCTCGGTGATGAAGTGAAAACGCACCCCGAACTGACTGTTCTCGAGCGGGTTGCGTTTCCAGGTACCCTGCTTGAAGAGCTTGGTTCCGTTTAACAGGCCGACGCACTCTCCGAAGGGGCAGAGGCTCGCACTCTGCAGGGCCCCGGTTCCGAGCGAGTTTTTCAAGGGGTCGAGCAGGCGAACACCCCAGGGCCGGGGGAGGAAAGCGACCTTGCCCGGGTTCCAGTCGCCCGGGTTCCAGTAGAACTCGAGGAAGGGCTGGGACAGCGGGCCCAGCTGGCGGAAGTCCCACAGCCCCTTGATCATGAAGAAAGGCTGGCGGAGGTCGTCGAAGCCGAAGCCCGGCGGCGGAAACTCCTGAAAAAAGTGCCAGCTGAGATCGAGGGTGTTGGCCCTGTCGTTCATGCGGAAGCCGTCGGTCTCGCCCCACACGATTTGCTGCTTGCCTATCCGCAGGGTCAGGGGAATGTGCTTCATGTACAGGTCGATGTAGAGTTCCCGAAAGCGCAGGTTGAACTTGAGCGCGTCGCGGGCCGATTCACTGAGCGTGTCTAGACTCGCGGCGCGGGGCGAAATCGGGTCGCCCTGCAGGTCCTTGCGCTCTATCATCCCGGGGGTGAAGTCGTAGACGCTGTCGTAGACTCCGCGCACGAGGCCGTATATGTCCGAACGCTTCAGCCACGGGACGCTGTACTTGCCAAAGGCCTTGCCCCGCTGAAGCCACTTCCACTCGAGGCGGAGCTTGGTGGTGTTGCGCTGCATTATGAAGCCCAGGTTGTCGATCGCCTGGTGCCGGACGAGATTCGTGCTACGGATGTTGCCCGATATGTCCAGGTCTCCGTATCTGATCCCTGCCCCGGCCGCGCCGGGCAGCACAAATGCGACGATTATGAAAAGCGTAAGTACTCGAGCAGTTGCCCTCATCCTTATCCCCCTGGATAGTTCAGTCTGGGTAGTCGGTAAGTACCGTAAACTGGGCCTATTAACCTCGACCGCCGTTCTAATGCAAAGCCTCAGTCGAGCCAGGCCCCGCGCCGAGCGATCCTGGCCAGGCCCCGCGCCGCCCGGGTATCCGCCGAGACTGCCCGGGCGGCGTTTGCCGGGACCGGCGTCGCCGGCTACTTAGCACTTTCTGGCCTGGTTTTGGCGTGGGGAGAGGGAACGGGTCCGGTGGCCCGGCCGGTCTTCAAAACCGTGATGTCGGCCTTGACGGTCGATGGAGGGTTCGACTCCCTCCCTTCTCCGCCATCTCTTGTCGGGCGGCAGCGGGTGGCGCTAGCGGTCGGTGCCGACCAGCAGGACCTTGCCGAGCGCGCCCCGCCAGGCTAGCCGCCAGCCCTCGGGCAGGGGCTCCAAGCCGAGTTCTGCCAGATACTTTTGTTTGCTGAGCAGCGCGACGCCTGGAGGGAATGCCAGCAGGGGCACTATGGTCTCCCTGCTGTCGAGCCGCTCGAGCACCCTGCCGGCGTAAAAGGCCAGGGTGTGCCCGGAAGCTCGGTAGCTGAGCAGCCTCTGGACGGGGGGATCGCTGGAAGCGACGATCGTCGCGGCGGGCCTGAGGCTTCGTACGGAAGAGATCAACCCGGCCCCGAGGCCCCAGACCGTGACCACCAGCGCCGCGGTCGACAAGGCCCCGCACAACAAGGCGCGTTCCGCTTCCCCGCTGCGCCAGGCCCGCAGGCCCGTGGCCAGAGTAACGAGAGCCGCCACGAGCAGGAGCGCTCGGGCCGGCTCCTCCGGGTTGACAAACAGGGCGTACCCGCCGGCCGCACTACAGAGAAGACCGATCAGCATGGACCAGCCCAGCTGCAGACGCCTGGCCAGCGGGGGGAGTGCGCCGGACCCGACCAGGGTTCGCTCGAGAGCGACGGCTAGTAGGCATAACAAGGGCGGCAAGGCCGGTAGGAGATAGGTCACGAGCTTGGCCTTGGCGGGCATGAAAAAAGCCGTCACCGTGATGGCCCAGAGGAAACAATAAACCTCGGCTCTTCCCCGCTGCGATCTTGCCCAGGCCTGGTCCAGCGCCCAGGGCAGATAGAATACCCAGGGCAGAAGGACCAGTGGGCCCGCAACCAAGTAGTAGTACCAGGGCTGTTGGTGCCCCACGCTTCCTGCGACCGCGTATCGCCCGAGGTTGTGCCGCAGCAAAAAAGCCTGGATGTAGGCCGGGTCCTCGAACCACGCGGCCAGATACCAGGGCAGCGCGAGGGCCAGAGCCACGATACCACCGCTGAAGGGTCGCAGCTTCTTGATTCCGGAGGGTCCGAAGAACACCAGCGTCGAGGCCAAGGCCACGAGACCGGCTAGCACGATCGCCACCGGTCCCTTGATCAGCGTTGCGAGGCCTACCAGCGCGTAGAACGGGTAGATCGACCTGCGAGGCGGGTTGGGAGCGTCGCCCCATTCGAGGAACCAGACGCCGAGCCATACCAGGGCGCTGACCAGCGCCGCCGTGAACATCATGTCTATCAAGACGTAGCGGGCCGTGGCAACCACCGCTAGCGTGGTAGCGACCAGCCCCGCGGTCAGACGGCCAACCGCGGGGGACCAGGCCTTGCTAGCCCACCAGGCCAGCACCGCCACAAGCCACAGCGCCGACAGCGCGGAGGGCAGCCTCGCGGCGCCGGCGTTGGCACCGAACAGGGATATCGAAGCGGCGACGGTCCAGTGGAAAAAAGGCGGTTTGTGGTAGTAAGGCTGGCCGTGCAGCTTGGGGGTGATGAAATGACCGGTGGCCAGCATTTCACGCGCGATCTCGGCGTGCCGGCCCTCGTCCGGTTCCATCAGGTCGGGGCGGTCCAGCCAGCCCAGCATCAACCCGGCGATCGCCAGAGCCACCAGCGCGTCAACCCCGGTCCAACCACGGGGGCGCCAGCGCATATTCAGCTCCAGCCCTGCTGTGCCCCGTAGAATAGCGGACCGCCGAGGTGCATGGCGAAGCCGATACCGAGCACGAAGCAGAGGTCGGCCTCTTCCCTGCTTGCCGCGATACCACGGTCGACCAGCGAACTCGCGACGTCGTGAAGAGCCCTCGCACAACGCTCGACGATCTCGGTATCGCTGGCGGCGCGGTCGCCACGGTCGGGTACCAGCGCGTCGAGACCGGCCCACTCTCCTACCCGTTTTCCGTCCTCGTACTGATAGAAACCGCCGCCGGTCTTGATTCCCAGGCGCCCGGCGTCACGCATCTTCCACACCAGGGGCTCGCGTTCGAGCGGGGTTTCGGCGTTGATGGTGTCCATCATTCCGGCCGATATGTCGAGGCCCGCCATATCGCCCAACTCGAAGGGGCCCATGGGGAGAAGGCTCGCGCGAATGGCGTTGTCGATGGCGCTGATGGGACTGCCTTCGCGATAGAGCTCTTCCGCCGCTTCGAAGTACGCGGCGATGCCGGCGTTAACGAGAAAACCGGCCGAGCCGTCGTTCAGTACCACCGGGGTCTTGCCGATTCTCCGCACGAAAGCGTGGGCGGTAGCGACCGCGTCGTCGCTGGATCTCTCGCCGCGTATTAGTTCGACGAGCTGCATGCGTGGGTTTTCTGCCGGACTGAAGAAATGGAGGTTGAGAAAATTCGCCCCTTCGCCCCCGCCCTCGGCAAAGTATGCGCCGAGAAGGCCTGGTCCCATGGAGCTCGAATTGGAGGCGACCAGCGCGCCCTTTTTCAAACCCGCGCCCAGCTCGCGGTAGAATGAGGCCTTGATGTCGCGGTTCTCCGTTCGGGCCTCGACCACGAGGTCACAGTCGAAGAGCGACGATAGCTCGCTTGACACCTCTACGCTCGCGACCTTGTCTGCGACTTGTTCTTCGCTGAGCCCACCCTTCTTGAGGGCTCGCTGATACTTGGCGGATAATTTCTCGGGAACCGAAGAAGCGAATTCCGCCAGCGGAACGTGACCGACCACTTCGTAGCCGGCCTCCAGGGCGAGCCAGGCGATCGCGTTTCCCATGAAACCGTCAGCGCCGTCTACCCCGATCCTCTTGAGCTCACGCGCTTTACCGGCAAAGCCCCGGGGTAGTTTCTGCACGCTCTGCTGGGTGAAGAAGAAGCGCATGCCGGCCTTCCCCTCGGCTGACGCCGCGACTTCCACGAAGGCGTCACGCTCCAGCCGGATCGCGTCCCGCAACGGCAGGCAGGCGCCCTTGATCATCAGGTCAAGCGCGACGTAGGGGGCCCGCGGATTGGCACGGCCGAGCGTGGCCCTTTCTATCATCGGGAGCACCATCGGTCTGAGCGCTTCGGCGTTTTCCAGGTCGGACGGCGGCTCGCGAACGAGGCCGGGTAAGCTGTCGACCAGGAAAGCCCGGGCGAAGCCGTCCGGATCCTCGCCCTCGGGCACGACCGCGTCTATCATGTTCGCGGCGGCGGCTTTTCCCGCCTTGTAGTTCTTCCCCTGTAGCACGGCGCCGAACGCGGCGTCGCCGCCCGCCGGGTCGCTGGCGTTGATCAGCCCGCACCGGCGAGACAGGCGCTGGGTGCCGCCGAGGCCTGGAAAGATGTTCAGTTTGATTTCCGGAAACCCCACTATCGAGCGCGCGGTGGCGACGATGCCATCACAGGCCAGCGCGAGTTCGTAGATTCCCCCGAGCGCGACGCCGTCGATGAGAGCCAGCCATCTGAGGGGCCCTTCCTCTATGGCGAAGAACAGCTCGTGGCCCCTGTCGATCATTGACTCGAGCTCTTCCCTTCCCCCCTTCAGCAACTCGCCTATGTCGGCGCCGGCTCCAAGGCCGAAACGGTTTCCCTTGAGGATAACCCCGGCGAGAGCAGCGTCGTTATTTGCGAGCCGCAGTTCGGCCTCGATCGCAGCGAGTTCTTCGATGGCGGCCCCGGTGAGCGTGTTCATACGGCCCGAGTCAAAGACCACCCAAGCGACGTCGTCGACTATCTCGTAGCTGAAATTTCCCATCGAACGGTCTCCTTGGTCTTTCTGGTGCACCGCGACTGCACCAGGCAAGTGGAATAGCGCGGCGAGTCCATGAATGCCAGCCCGAAAAGAGCCGCGATCCTGGACCGGCTACGGCAGGAATACTTCGGTGAACGGTTCCAGGCCTGGAAAGATAGGTTCGGTGCTGATCTCGCGGTTGTCGCTGACCGAAAAAACCCTCATCCCCGGGTTGAAGCAGTTGCGGTCCGCGAGCCAGAGACGGCCGTCCTCTGTAATCTCGATGTCGGAGAAGAGCAGTTCGCTGCGCGCCAGTACGGCTGTTACCGAAGCACTGTCGACGTCAAACTCCACGAGCGCTACGTCGAAGTCATCGCCGGCGACCAGCGCGTAGCCGCGCGCGGTGCCGAGCATCACGAAATCGGTTATATCGCCGCCGAGGTCAGCCCCGCTCACGATCAGTCCTTCCGATCTCAATCCGAGCGGATCGACGACTTCGATTCCGCCGTCGGAAAGGTCGCTGAACAGCCGCCCCGGTCCTCCGACGTAGAAGCGATTCGCCGCCGGGGCGTATACGACCCCCTTGGTCTCGGCGAAAGCGTTCTCGGTGGCGAGTTCGATCACGGCTTCGACCGCGTTGGTCAGGGTATCGATAACCACCACGCGGCTCGGACCGGCTGGTCGAAAGAGATCGTTTCGGTCCAGCATCTGCAAGACTACAAACAACCTCTGCCCCAGTAGGAGCATCTGATCCATCTCCGGGAAGCCGTCTGCGTCGGCCCACGCGGACAGGTCGATGGAGCCCGTGACGAAGCCCTCGCAGTCGCCGTCCACCGAAGGGTCGATCACGGCGAGAGACGACGAGTCGTAGCGGGTCACGTAGCCGAGGGTGTCGGATACGAGTACGATGTCGTGTGGGTTTCCCTGGCCGACGCTGCACTGCTTGAGGGTCGCGAGCGAGGACGCCACATCGAGTTCCTGCACACTATTCGCGGCGAAACGGTTCAGCGCGAACAGTCTGCCTCGCTGCACCCGCAGTACCGAGTCCGGGGAGAGAATCGCCGGGAGATGGCGCGTAACGGTGAGCGCGAGAGTGTCGATTTCAGCTATTCCACCTACGTCGAAGTTGCAGGATGCGGTGGAGACGACTACTCGGCGTGAAGTCGCCGCGGCGCAAGGCGGGAGCTCGATCCCCACGGCCGCACGCAGTACGAGCAGGGCGTCGGCAGTAGATAGGCTGCCATCGCCGTTGACCGGGTGAGCGTCCCCCAGGGGGTCGTAGCCGGATGCCACGGCGGTTTTGAGCGTGAGCAGGGCGTCCAGCGAACGGATGTAACCGTCCCCACTGAGATCCCCACAAAGAGCCGTGGCCTCGCTTCCGCCCAAAACGAAGAGCAAGGAGAAGGTCGCCACCAGGGCTCTGACGCTGATCATCCGTGGCATACTACCCTCTGCCCCTCGCTCCTGGCGAATAGCTCAGAGTGAAATACCAGCTTCGTCCGGGTAAAGGGAAGCCGAACACGTCGAGGGCCTGTTCGTTCGTGAGGTTGTTGGCCTCCAGCCGCAGCTCTAGATCGGGACCGAAGGGGTTCAGACCGAACGAAAGGTTGTGTAGGCTCCGACCGCCGACGGCGACGAAGTTTGCGAGGTCCAGGAATATGCGGCCCCGGTAGTCGTATTCCCAGGCCAGGTTCCAGCTGCCCCGGTCCAGGCGCAGACGCGCGAAGAGTTCCTGCTCCGGTATTCCGGGCAGCACGCGGGAGTGTGAGCTCGGCGCATTCGTGAGGTTACTCGCGTCCTGGGAGCTGTAGTTGGTCTCCAGCGACAGTCCCGACCCGGTCGCAAGGTCAAGGCGCAGTTCGTGCCCCCGCACGCGGGCCGAGCCGACGTTGTCGGCCTTGGTTTGTCGGGTACCGGTTTGGATGAAGACGATCATGTCGTCGGAATCGTTGTCGAACCAGGAGTACTCAAGGAAGAGGCTCGTCACTGAGCCCCTTCCACGCCAGTGCCAGCTCAGGCCGAGATCACGGTTGACTCCCCGCTCCGGTCCGAGTTCCGAATTGGCGATGGAGAATCCACGGTCACCGAAGAGCTCACCGAAATTCGGAGGACGGAAGTAGGTCCCTAGGTTGGCCTTGAAGGTGAGGGACGGAGCCGCTTGCCAGCGCACACCGATTCGAGGATCGGTCGATCGATGCCTCGGTCTACCGGGATCGCCTGGCTCGGCGCCTGGCCCCTCGCCGTCGAAATCGTTCCACACCACCTCGTGCCTTATCTGAGGAGAAAACAGCAGTCTCGGGCCCGAAAGGTAGATCTCGTCTCCGAGGGCCACCGCGAGGGCGGCCCTGCGTTCAACGCTGCGGTCAGTCCCTGAACTGAGGAAACGGCGTCCCTTGAAGCCTTCGACCGAGAGTTCGAAGCTCGCTTCCACGAGGTGGGTGTCGTCGGCGACGAGCCGCCTGTGCCCGTCGACGGCAGCGGCGACGGTAAGGTTGCGCGCTCGCGGATAGGGAAGGTTGAGTCCCACGTCTGAACTGGCAGCGTCCTTGGGGTCGCGAAGGTCCTCCCTCAGCCAGGTCAGGTTCGCCGAAAAGGAACTGTTTGCGTCCTGCCACGACAGCGTGCTGATGTTACGGAGGTTGCGCTGGCTGGCGTTTCGGGACTGAAACGGGACCAACCCGGGCACGCCCTCGTCTTTGTAGAAGACGTTGTTGCTCAACGTGAGCTGAGAACCGTTGCCCAGTCGTTGTCGGTGCCGCGCCAGGAGGTCCCAGGACAGCCGTCGATTGTTTCTCCTCCTGTCGTCGAAATCATCCGCCGGCGTGAGAGGGGTGCCGTTGTCGTTGCGAAACTTGAAGTCCCCTTCGGTAGATCTCAGCGAAAGAAGACCGGCGAGTGTACCGGAACCAAGAAGCTCGTGCGCGTGAAGGGCTACGCGATAGGTGTCAAAGGAGCCGGCCGTGACCGCGGCCGACGCCCGCTGGGCCTCGCCCTCGCGGGTGACGATGTTAATCACGCTCGCGGCGCCCGAGCTCGCGAAAGCGATCGGTGTGAAGCCCCGATAGACCTCGATGCGATCGACCGAATCCAGGGGCAGGTCGGAGAGGTTGACGATCTGGTTTTCCGCACGCGACAGGTTCACCCCGTCTAGGAGGACCTTGACCTGTCCGGGCGCAGAGCCGCGCACCGTCGCGGTGGCAAAATCTTCCCGGCCACCGAAACGTCGTACCCTCACCCCTACGCTCTGGTCGATGACGTCACCGACGGTGTCGTAACCACGCCAGCTCTCGCTCGTATCGATCACGTTGGTGAACCCGGTGCTATCGGCCTCGCTCTCCAGGGAGTCGTCTGCTCCGCCGGCCAAAACAACGACGGGTCGCAGCTGGGCGACTCCGCCCGGGCCGGCGTCGGCGCTGCCCGCGAGCGCAAAGGTGACTGAGATCGTCGCAAAGGTGATGAGGGCCTCCAAAGTGGGCGCGCCGATAGACAAAACCAGCAAACCGTAGGGACGGGAGACCAGGCTGTCAACCTTGCTTAAGCGTCTTTGACAGCCCGCTGTTTGGCGACTATGAGGCTCATCAGTGGACGGGGGTGCAAACAAGAGGGCGGTGTCGGTACTCGGGTCGACCGGATCCGTCGGCACGACCGCGCTGAAGGTAATGGCGCGCTTTCCGTCCCGTTTCGACGTTGTCGCCCTGGCTGCCGGCAAACGCGTCGGGCTTCTCAAGGAGCAAATCGAGAGGTTTCGCCCGAGTTTGGTTTCGGTCGAGAAAGGCGAAGACGCCGCAGAGCTGAGGACTGCCCTCGGTGCCGGGGGCCCCGAGGTGCTGCACGGCGAGGATGGATTGTCGGCCGTTGCTTCGGCCGAGGGCGCTGACGTCATGCTTTCCGCGCTGGTCGGAGCCATCGGTCTTGAACCGACGCTCGCGGCCATAGAATCGGGCGTCGACGTCGCGCTGGCGAACAAGGAGGTGATGGTCGTTGCCGGTGAGTTGGTTCGTCACCGGGCTTCTGAGAACGGCGTGCAGGTCCTGCCCGTTGACAGCGAACACAACGCCATCTTCCAGGCTCTCGAGGGACGTCGGCCCGAGCACGTCAGGAAGCTCATACTTACCGCTTCCGGTGGTCCCTTCCGCGGCTACAGCGCCGAGCAGCTGAATTCGGTCACGCGGGAACAAGCCCTCCAACACCCGACCTGGGACATGGGTGACAAGATAACGATAGATTCGGCGACGCTCATGAACAAGGGCCTGGAGGTGATAGAGGCCCGCTGGTTTTTCGACGTCGACCCCGGGTGTATCGACGTCATCATCCATCCTCAGAGCATCGTTCACTCGATGGTGGAGTACCGGGATGGAAGCGTGATCGCGGTGATGGCGATACCGGACATGACCATTCCAATCGCTCACGCGCTGAGCTGGCCCGACCTGCTCGACCTCGGCTATCTGCCTTCGCTCGATCTGGCGGCGGCCGGGGAACTGTCCTTCTTCGAACCGGACAGGGGGAGCTTCCCCTGCCTCGAACTGGCTTTCGAGGCCTTGGCTGTGGGCGGGACCATGCCGGCGGTGGCGAACGCCGCCAACGAAATCGCGGTGGCCCGGTTTCTCGCTAACGATCTGGGCTTTGCCGACATTCCCAAGCTCGTGGGCTCTACCATGCGAGCGCATCGCGCTCGTCCCTGTTCGGGACTGGAAGACCTTATGGACGCGGACCGTTGGTCGAGAAACCACGCGGCGGCTTTCGCGAGCGCGTGAAATTCACACCGATACGGTGCCTGTTGCCGCTGGCGGTCGGTTTTGCTGGGACGCTGTCGTTGCGCGAGCTCGATGATTTCGACACCTGGTGGCATCTGGCTAGCGGACGCTGGATAGCAGTCCACGGCCAGATACCCTCGACCGATACTCTTTCTTTTACGGCCCGGGACAGTTCGTGGATAAATCAACAATGGCTGTTCGACCTGTTGGCCTACCACTTGTTCAGTTTCGGGGGCGCCGAGTTGCTGGTGGCGGCGTCGGCCCTGGTTCTTACGCTCGCGTCGTGGCTGTTACTGAGGAACCTGCGCTCTTCAGTGGGTCCCCTGGCCGCGGCCGTGCTGTTGACGTGGCTGATGTTCGTGGTCCAGGAACGCTTCAGCGCCCGCCCCGAGATGGCCACCTTTGTCCTGCTCGAAATCTTTATCCTCGTGCTGTCGCGTTCGCCCATGAACGGGGGAAGGCGTCTGTGGTGCTTGCCGCTGCTCATGGTGGCGTGGGTCAACCTGCACTCGTTGTTCGTACTGGGATTGTTCGCTGTCGTCTGCAGCGCGGCCGCGGCGACGCTGCCGGAGTCTTGGCAGTTCCTGCGGGGCCGGGACTTGAGAAGCTGGCGCCGCAGGCTCTACGTCTGCACGGCGGCCACCGGCCTCTCCACCCTGGCCGGGCCCTGGTTTCTGCGCGGCGCCCTGTTCCCATTCACGCTGCTGTCGAGGATCAACGGTAGCAGCGGCACCTACTCGAACATCGGTGAATTCCAGCCGCCCTTCTCGGGTTATTTCACCTCCTTGTCGGTGGGCGCCTACCAGGCTTTCCTGTTCTTTTCGGTTGCGGTGATTTGCGCCGCCACAGCGATCGCGCTCGGCCCCAAGGGCCGGTCCCCGCTGGGCTTTTCCCGCGGTCACGTCGGTGGTCGGTATTGGTGGCCGGCCCACCACGTCGCTGGACTGCTCGTGTTTGCCGGAGCTGGCTGGCTGTCGCTAATGGCGAGGCGCAACATGGCGGTGTTCGCCTTCATGGCTGCACCCTTCGTGGCATCGTGTGTACCGCTCTGCGCTTCGTATTTTCCGAGAAGGCTCGCTCCGTGGCTCGCGAGCTGGAGGACCACGGTGGACGCGGCCGCGGCGCTGGCGCTCGTCATCCTGTGTGCTCTGGTGAGTAGCGATCATTTCTACCGCTGGGCTGGAGAGCCGCGTGCCTTTGGTATGGGGGTGCTGGAGGTGAACGTACCCCGCCGTGCAGCGGAATTCGCCGCTGCCGCCGAGTTGTCGCCGATGATGTATAACGACATGACCGCCGGCGGCTACCTGGCCTGGGCGGACCCTCTCGGCCGGGGGGTTTTTATCGATGGCCGACTCGAGGTGTACGACGGCGACTTCTACGCTCGTTACTCTTCAGGCCTGCGCGATGCGCGGTTATGGGACGAGGAAGCCGAGCGCTTTGCCGTCAACACGGTTCTTATCTTCCACCGTTGGGCCAATCGCCACGCTTTGATCCGCCGCTTGCACCGGCACCCGGACTGGGAACTCCTCTACTACGATGAGGTGGCGGTGGTCTTCGCTCGGCGGCCGGAAGACCGGGAGGGTCTCCAGCGGTGGCTGCAACTGGCCCGCGAAAGGGTTCAACGAAACGAGGATCGCCTGGGCTCTCTAGGATCGACGGCTTTGCGCTACCCCCTCTGGGAGATCACGGCGCTGGAGAGCTACGCGAACCTGCTGGTTACGCTGGGAGAACCGTGGGCCGCGGCCCGGTTTGACCACCGCTTGCTCGAACTCGGAGCTGCCGGCGACGTCCAAGCGCGCGCGAGGATAAGACTCGCCGCGTACTACAGCGCTCGAGGCGAGAGGTACTCGGCCGTCGAAGAACTCGAGAAGGCCTTGCTGGCCGATCCCGACAACCCACAAGCGGCACGCTTGCTGAAGGGGCTCGCCAGATAGAAAGCCCCGGGTTCGGAGCCGCTTGCATTGGCGGTGGCGGGAAATCAAATGGGGGCCGGTGTCTACGGCAGGGCTAGGGAGCGAGTCGCCAGGGGGGGGCGGTCGTCGGAAGCGGCGGCCGGTGAGGGTGATGTTCATGACGGTCGTGGTGCTGTCGCTGGAGTGGCACCTGGTCGGATCGGGCGACATCGCCTCGGATCCCGCTCGATCGGCGATTCCGTGGGCGATGCTCGCGCTGTCGCTGCCGCTGGCCTTGGGGGTGTGGGTATTCGGGACTACATCCCAGGGAGCGAAAGGACTCAAGCTCGACGCTCTCTGGGCCTTGCTACTTGGCACCGTCCTCTTTTCCGTAGCCGCGCTCATAGCGGGGGCACAGCTCGGCCGGTAGCGCTATTCCCCGAGCTGGTCCAGGCGCAGCCCGAGGCTTCTCGCGACCTTGCGCCTGTAACGTCTCTGGAGTTCGCGCGTGAATTCGCCGATCTGACCAGTGGCTACCGCGAAGTCGTCGACACGGGTGACCGGCAGGACCTCGATGGACGAAGACGTGATGAACATTTCGTCGGCGCTCCGTAGATCCGCGACCTTCAAGACCTGCTCCTCGATGTTGATCAACCGAGACGCGATCTGCATTACCATGGCCCTCGTGATGCCCGGCAGTACACCTCCCCCCACAGGAGGCGTGATGAGTTTTCCGCTCCGCACGATGAAGTAATTGCTGGTGGTACCTTCGAGGACCGTCGAGTCGTCCAAACGGTACAATGACTCGAAACAGCCGAGCTTCCTCGCCGCCACCTTGCCCATCACCGCGGGCAGGTAGTTGAGCGTCTTCAGCTTGCGCAGAGCGGGATTCACGCCCGGACCGAAGGCCATGAGGTGTACCGCGACACCGTTTTCCCGTGCCTCGGCGAGGCCGCTTTCGAGCGGCCGGAACAGCATCAGTCTGGTCGGGTTCACCGGCTCTCCCGGGACCAGTGAGACGGGTCCGGAACCGCGCGTTATGGTCAGCCGAACGGCGCCTCCGCCTTCAACCATCTGGTTGATTCTCGCGAGCCTGCGGGTCCGGCTTTCCCACGGCTCGCCAGGGTCGAAGGGAATGCCCAACGCTCGAGCCGACTTTCGCATACGCTCGAGGTGTTGCCTGAGCGCAAACGGCCGCCCGTTGTAGGTACGCCAGGTCTCGAACAGGCCCTCGCCGAACAAGAAGCCACGGTCCACCGCGGGGATCACGGCTTTGGCTACGGGGATGTAGCGGCCGTTGAGGAAGCAGGTGGCTTTCGTCATATCGCCGGATCGCGCGCGGCCGTCACGGGTATCATCAAAGCTTCGCGGAACGCCCGCGCCTTTGTAAGGGTTTCTTCGTACTCGGCTTCAAGCGTCGAATCCGCGACTACGCCTCCCCCGCTCCAGTAGTGGACGAAGCCATCGCGACAAAACGCTGTTCGGATCGCGACGTTGAGTTCAAACGATCGAGGGCCGTTGAAGCATCCAATGGCCCCCGTATAGACCCCGCGGGCGGCGTTTTCCACCTCGGCGATTATCTCCATCGCTTTGATGCGCGGCGCGCCCGTGATCGAACCGCTGGGGAAGCAGGCTCTCAGGATCGTCCCGAGATCTGCATCGGGACGCAGAATTCCCCTGATTTCGGATACCAGGTGGTGCAGTGTCGAGAACGTCACCACCTCCGCGTAGGTTGGCACTTCGACGCTGCCGGTCACAGATACGCGGCCGAGGTCGTTTCGCTCGAGGTCGACGATCATGAGGTGTTCGGCGAGTTCCTTGGGATCGGCCCGCAGCGCACGGACCGCCTGCGCGTCCCGCCCGCGGTCGCTCTCGCGCGGTCTGGTGCCTTTGATCGGAAAGGTGGACACGCGATCGCCGTTCACTAGCAGAAAACACTCTGGAGAGTTGCTGAGCACCTGGAAGCTTCCGGCGTCTATGAACGCGCCCTGTGGGACCGGCTGGCGGCGGCGCATCCTCGCGTATAGCTCAACCGGGGCCCCCTCGAGAGGGAAGGATATCCTGCGAGACAGGTTGGCCTGGTAGATCTCCCCGTCTTCGATTGCTTGTTCTATGCGCCGATAGCCGCGTTCGTAACGTGCGTAGTCCCAGCGCGGATCAGAGGAACAGGGGGAGTGCACCGTCCCACGGCCGGCGAGGCGATCCGGTATCGGCCGCGACATTTCGCCGCAGTTGGTGAATCTGACGCTAAACGTTCGCCCTCGGGCGTCGTCCCAGAGGTCTACCTGATCGTAGCTGTTCAGCAGTGCCAGAGGACAGCCGGGGCCCTTGTCCGGTGCCCGGGGAACCGCCTCTATATAGCTTCCGAGTTCATAGGAGAGAAATCCCACGGTCCTGGGCCAGACGACCGCGGAGGGGTCGAGGTCGCTCGAGTGTACTGGAGTCCCCTCCCAACGCTGCACGTAGTCGGCTATCGCGTCCACCGGATGCCCCGGAAGCCGGCTCCAGCGGCCAGCTCGACACTCCCAGGCCTCCCCGTTTTCTTCGACCAGCAGCTGCGAGATCGGGCCTGACCCGGCGAAGGATGGGCCCGGCCTGCAAACCCCGGAGGCCCTGGCACCTCCGACTGGGGTCGACGCCGAAGCCCTGTCGAGAAAGAAGGCCCCGGGACGCCCGGCGTGCTGCGCAAAGAGCCTCCAGGGAGTCAGCGTCGGTTCGCCGTTCTGGGTCGCTTCCACGGGAACTCTCCTAGCGTGGATTTCACCCCGGCGCCACGCTGGCCCCGGCCTTGCCACCGGCCCCGGGGGTGATTAGGGTTGCAGCGTGGACGCGAGGGTAGAGCTGCTGCATTCGGTGGCTGTTGCGACGGTCACGGTCGACGCCGGCATTCCCGAAACTCATCCGTCGGTGGCGATCCTGGGCCCCTCTCGTGCCGGCACGGGCAGCGTGGTCGATGCCGGCGGCGTGGTGCTGGTTGCAAACTACACCGTTCTCGGTGCCACCGACGTGGAGGTTACCGACGTTCTCGGCAAGCGCCGCAGGGCGACGGTGGTGGCCCAGGATTTTGCCAGTGGCTTGGCGGCAGTCTCCACCGACGGGCTAAAGGATGCGATCAAGCCGGGGGATTCGCACACCCTGAGTACCGGGGATGATGTGTTCCTGGTCTCGAGCCTCGGGGGCGGCGAGCGACGTTCGGCGAGCGGGGCGGTCGTTGCTATAGAATCCTTCGACGCGTACTGGGAGTACAAGCTCGACCGGGCCGTGATGGTATCAGCTGCGAATCCTGGCCTCGGCGGGGCGGCTCTGTGCAACGGCCGTGGTGAACTCGTCGGGGTCGTTTCGCTCAACCTCGGAGCCGTCGGTCGAGAGGCCCTCGCGATTCCAGCGGAGAACTTCTTCGACTATCGGGCGGAACTCCTGGGGAACGGCCGAAGGGTTACCCGATCTCCGCGTCCGTGGATAGGGATGTTTTGCTATTCGCTGCCGGGCAAGACCGTTGTCGCTGGGGTGATGCCGGGAAGCCCCGGGGAGGAGGCTGGCCTTCGCCCCGGCGACGTTGTCTTGAGGCTGAACGGCGAGAGTTTTTCGGATCGGGGTCAGCTCTACGAACGGCTGTGGACCTACAAGCCCGGGGACCTGGTCGAGCTCGACGTGCTGAGGGACGGAACCAACGCGAACCTCAAGATTCGAAGCCGCGACGCGGAGGATTTTTTCGCTATAGACACCAACTAGACCTCCTCGGGCGAGGCCAGGGGTACCGTGTCGGGAGGCCCCGTGGCAAAGATCGCCATACCCAGCCCGGTCAATCCCAGCGTTATGACGAACATGGTCGTGTATCCGTGGTTTTCGGCGATGCTTCCGAATAGATAGGCGCAGAGCGATATCCCGAGGCTGTAGGAACCGCTGAACAGTGACTGGGTACGGCCGATGTTGGTGGGACTGCTCCAGTCGGCGACGAGAGCGTTCATCGTCGGGTAAAGCAAGCCCTGGGCGAGCCCGAACACTACCCCGGCGCAGATGACTCCAGCAAACGACCTGGTGACGGCCAGCATCGCGACGGCGAGGCTCATGGTAGCCATCGCTGGAACTATGACTCGCCGCCGGCCCACGCGATCGGAAGTGCGGCCCAACGCCAGCCGGGTGGCTACCGCCGAGAGACTCCAAGCGGCGAAGAAGGCCCCGACCCTTCCCAGATCGAGGCGAGCCATCATCATGGGGACAAAGGTCTGCACCGAGCCAAAACCGAAGCCGTAGCAGGTCATAGCCAGGCAAGCCACGAGCACCACCCTGCGTGCGAGCAGGGGGTCTCGCTTCAGACCCGCTGCAGAGTCGACGAGTTCCGGCGGCGGCGGTAGCTGACAGGCCATCAAGCAAGCCGCCGACGCCAGAAATCCTGCGCAGGTGAAGACGGTCTCGAAACCCCAGCGGAGAATCAGTTCCTCGCCGATCGCTGGGCTGATGGCGTGCGTGAGGATGGTAGAAATGCCGAACCAGCCTATCGCCTCAGCGCGTCGCAAGGGGGGTGCGAAAAGAACGGCAAGGGTCTGTGCACCGGTGAACGCGCAGGTGAAAGATATGCCCTGCAGAGCCCTGACCAGGTAGAGTTCGGGTCCGATCGAGTCTATCGTCAAGTAGTAGAACGACGTTAGCGCGCCGACTGCCATGCCTCCGATCATGAAACGGCGGCGGCCAAATCGGTCTAGAAAATAGCCCACCGCCGGCAAGGAAAGCAGCCCGGCGAGTCCAGCGACGCCGATGACCCTTCCCGCGGTTTCCTCGCCACCGCCCTTTTCGAGCACCCACAAGGGCAGAAGAAAGAAAAATGCGAAGTTCAGAAAGAACAGGAAGTTAGATATTGCTACAATAAAAAACGCCCTGGGAACGGGGGAGCGGGGCTTAGGCACCCGACCTTCCTAACCAGAGCAGCGACCTCTGGCAACGGGAACCGGCGGCCGTTTGTATTGGCCCCCCCGGTTGGGGATTATGGGTCGGGCCCGTCATGTACGAAAAGTTCTTTGGTTTCAGAGACCTGCCATTCCGGCTTACACCGGACCCTGCCTACCTGTACCTGAGTACCAAGCACGAAGAAGCCTTCGCCCACATGCTCTACGGGGTGCGCGATGGTAGCGGCTTCATCGCGGTCACGGGGGAAATAGGTTCGGGCAAGACCACGCTTGTTCGTGCCCTGCTTCGCGAACTGCGCGATTCATCCGATGGGATAGCCTACGCGTACATCTTCAACCCGGTTCTCAGTCCTACGGAGCTGCTGCAGACGATAAACGCCGAGCTCGGCCTCCCGTCGCGGACCACCAGCAAGAAAGAGCTCGCCGAAGCGCTCAACAGTTTTCTCCTCGAGCAAAAGAGCGACGGTCGAGAGACGGTCATCATCGTCGACGAGGCACAGAACCTCGATCCGGTGGTGCTCGAGCAGCTCAGGCTCCTGTCCAATCTCGAGACCGAAACCGAGAAACTCGTGCACATCGTGCTGATCGGCCAGCCGGAGTTGCGCAGTCTGCTGTCGAGACCGGACCTCAGGCAGTTGTCTCAGAGAATCACTGTTCGGTGGCACATCGATCCGCTCGACCGTCGGGAGACCGGCGAATACCTGCGGGCTCGCTTGATGGTGGCCGGGGCGACGGATGCTTCGCGGGTATTCACGGATCGCGCCCTGGATATGATCTACGATTTTTCGGGTGGTGTGCCACGGCTGATCAACATCGTCGCGCATCGGGCTTTGCTGGTGGCCTACACGCGAGAGCTCGCTTCGGTGGGACATCACGAAGTCGCCGTCGCGTGCTCGGAACTCGAGGAGACGCGTTCCCCCGTTCTTCACGTTACCCGTGGCTGGGTGTTCAAAGCGGCGGCGGGAGCCGGGGTGGCCGCGGCGGCTGCGATGGTGGCGTTTCTGCTCGTGGCACCGCTGGGGGACGACAACGGAAACGCGTCGATTTCCGGTCGCTCATCTGCGCCCTCGCCGTCCGCTGCAGTAGGCTCAGGCGCGACGGGCCAGGATCAAGACGCCGCTGGACCGACCGTGAATGTAGGCGAAGAGCCAGACGGTGCGCGCGGGTCGCGGGCACACGTCGCGGGCCTCGGTGCGGACTCCGCTACCAGGGAAGACCACGCGCACGCCTTGGCTCGACTGGACCGCCGCCTGGCCAAGGAGCCAGTCTTCGACGGGGCGGTATCGGCGATGTCTGAACTCTTGAAGGCTTGGGGTAGAAAACCCATCACGCCCGACGAGGCCAGGACCTCGTCGTTGGAGCTTCAGGTCATCGCCGCTGACCGCGGGCTGCGTTACCTGGCCGGCCAGATGACGACGGATCTCGTGCGAATACTTGACGTCCCGGTCATCCTCGAGCTCAAGGCGGGCTCCCAAGCCGAGCCGCGCTTCGTAGTCCTCAGGGGCCTGGACCAAGACCGTGCGCTACTGGGTATCGATGGTGGCACCGTCGTGGACAGGGCCGTCCTGGAGGCCGCGTGGACCGGTGGTGTGCATCTGCTGTGGAAAGACAGGGAGCGACTCGAGCACAGTATAGGGTCCGGAAGTGGGGGCCCGGCCGTCATGAGACTGCAGGCCCTCTTGCGTGAACTCGCCCTGTTCGACGGTGCGGTCAATGGCATCTACGGCGATGATTCCAAAGCCGCCGTACGGAAACTCCAGTCGCGTTACGGTCTTCAGCCTAATGGCGTGGTAGACCCGATAACCCAAGTGGTACTCTACAACGCGGTGGAACGGTTCAAGCGTCCGGAGTTGCATTCCTTCAGCGGCGGCTCTGGCTAGTACTTCACCGTGAGCACCATACTCGAGGCCCTCAAGGGAGAACGGTCTGACCCCGTCCGGCCGCGACCGCCGCGTCGTGAGACGCCCGGTTCGAAGCCAGGACGGCGGCGCTTTGGCTATGGGCCGAGCCTGCTCGTGGCCGCCGCCGGTACTCTCGCCGTGGTATCCGTCGTCACCCTGTGGCCGGAGAGGGAGACGGACAGCGTGGGTCGAGAGCCCGCGGCGAGTTCCAGCGCGACGGCCAACAAGCCGCGCCGCCTCTCGGGGATGAAAGGACAAGCGAAGGCGACCGACCGCGATGCGAAGATCGGTTCGCGTGAAAAGACGCCCGCCCTGATCGCGAAGGAGTCTGAACGTCCACGCATCGTACGAGGAAGAAACAGCGTGGCGGCGGGGGCCGATCCCTTGATGCCCCCGGTACTCGGGTCCTCGGATAACCCGGCTCGTCGCGTTCCGGTTCTACCGGCGCCGGCCAAAGGGCAAGTCGGGTCGGAGAGGCCAAGATCGACCGTCGATACGGCAGCGCTGAGCGTTGATTCAAGTGCCGCCCCGTCGGAAGCGCGGGGTCCTGCAATCGAAACCGAGGGTTCTACGGTGACCAGCGAAGCCGACGCTCGAGCTCCGGTGCCGCACTCTGCAGTCAAGCAACCGGTGCCCGAGATTCTCGACGAACCGCCCCCCGGAGCGCCGGCGGTTGACCTGATCTTTGTCCAGTGGGTAAGGGAAGCCTCCGCCCGCATGGCTTCGATTAGAGCCAGCGGTGGAGTCATGATCGTCATCAGAGAAGGGGACACGGTAGAGGGAATGCGGGTGGCCTCTATAGGGCGCGAATGGGTCGACTTTTCATGGAAAGGTACGACGTTCCGTGTGCCGATCAGGCGTTTCTAGCACCCTCGTCGTATCGTTTCTCCCCTAGTTGAAATACCCGAGGGAGCGGAGGCGGGTCCTGGTTTCTTTGTCTAGGCTCGGATGGCGGGACAGACTGGGCCTCGAGCGCTCCATGCGCTTCTCCCAGTCGTGGAGAGCGTGGCGGAGGTCTTCGAACCGACCGCTGGAATATAGGTTGATCGTCTCCTGCGGGTCCCTGGCTGTGTCATACGCTTCGTAGACGTCCGCGTCTGGGTGGGGAATGCGAATGAGTTTGCGATAACCCTCCAGCGCCATCGTCCAGCGACCGTGGAGTCCACCGAGGTATTGTCTGGGATTGGCATCGTAGCGTCTGCGAGCCGGCGCACTCGCGGCGAACAGAACACGCGCCGCGCCGTCGCTGTTCTCTGGTTGGTTCGGCAACACGCGACCATCCATCTGGTGTTGGCACGCTAGCTTCATATGTTCGCAGAGCGTGGGCAAGAGATCGGTGATCATTACCTCTTGGCGCACCCGCCCCGACGGTGCACTGGGCAGACGCAGGAGAAGGGGAACGCGAAGCAATTCGTCGTACAGCGTAAAGTCATGGGCAAAAAACAAGCCGTGGTCACCGAGACTCTCGCCGTGATCGGAGACTATGGCGACGATGGTACTGGAGCTGAGCCCGCGTCGATCGAGAACGTCAAGCAAGCGACCGACCTCCTGATCTACGTACAGTATTGCGGCGTCGTAGAGATTCCTCGTTGCCTCTACGGTCCGGCGGTCGTATGAGGCGATGCCAAAGTAGATCTCCTGCGGTTGCCTGCGGCGAAGCACGAAGTCTTCGACGATGGCGCTGTCTGCGGTCTCGTACCCTAGTCGGCGAAGGTATGCGGGTTCAGGACGATAGGGCATGTGGGTATCGATGTAATGTACCCATAGCACGAAGGGAGGCCCCGAAGCCTCGAAGGGCAGAGCCTCGATCGCTGCGTTCGTGACTTCGGTGGCGTTGAAACGCGAACCCGGGGGGTTGTCCCTACCGGTCGAGTAGATGTCGAACCCCCTCGAGAAACCGGTACGGTGATTCGCGAGCCAGGGATTGGCCACCACCGCTGCGGTTTGGTATCCCGCGCCGTCGGCGAGTTCGGCGAGAACCGGAAAGTCGGGAGACAGGCGGCTGCTGCGACTGTGTGTAACCAGGCCAAGCCGGTCCGGGTAGCACCCGGTGAGTAGTGAAGCGACGGAAGGCATCGTGAAAGGGGCGGGTGCAAAAGCCCGCTCGTATACGATCGCGCTGCTAGCGAATTCTTCGAGGCGCGGTGTCGTCGGGCGCTCGAAGCCGTAGACGCTGAGACGGTCGGCCCGAAGGGTATCAATCGACACCAAGAGCAGCGAGGGGCGGTCATCAGATCCGCTGGTGAATAGCGCCGCTAGAGCGGCGACCAGCAACAGGGCCAACCAGCCAGAGCCCTTTTTGTGTCTGGCCACGGTGTTTTCGCCCCCCCCCTCTGGGCAAGCGGGCCGACGGGGGGGTGAACTGTGCGGAAAAGGGGGTGTCGAGGCTTGCAAAATTCCCAACAAAATGCCACTAACTCATTGAAATCATAAGGGAAACGCCGTTACGGCAAGACCAGCCCCCCTCTCCGGCCGCGAGCGAGCCTTGACTACCATTTTCGTGCTGCGTAGCGTGGCTGGATGGCCGTTCCAAGCGGCTAGGTTAGCGCTAACGAGGGGTTCTATCCAGGACCCCTGAGCCCTCGCCCGCTCGGATGGGGGGGGGGCAGAGGCGCTGACGTTGGAGAAGGGATGGAGAAGGACCCTGTAAACCCCGAATTGACCCGCATAGTGGGTAAACTCGTCGAGCTAGGCAAGGAACGCGGGTACGTGACCTACGAAGAGGTCAATCAGCTCATTCCTCATGACGAGTTCCATCCCGACGAGCTGAAGAAAGCCGTAACTCTCCTGACGGACAATGACATAGAACTCGTCGAGGGCTATGGCGAAGACGAGCCCGTTGTCACCGCCCCCCTGGTCCAGGGCGAAGAGGCGGCCGTCGAGGTGGACGAAGCCCAGTCGTCAGACCAGGAGCCGGACGCGTTGTTCGACAGTGAGGACGACGAGTGGGCTCTCGAAGAAGCCACCGAGACCCAGACCCCGGAGATCCCCATTCCGATCGCCAAGGTCGTTCCTAGCGTAAAACCCGCGCCGGCTTCTCGGGAATACGGTTCGGACAGTACCGACCCGGTGCGCATGTACCTGCAGGAGATGGGGAGTGTACCGCTCCTTTCTCGCGAACAAGAGGTTACTATCGCCAAGGAGATCGAGGCCGGGTTGCACGAAGTGCGGGACTGCGTCCTGGCGCTGCCGGTTGCGACCGATTACATCATCGGTCTGTCTGAAAGGATCAAGACAGGAGAGATCGAGCCTCGGGACGTCTTTTCTGAAGACAGCGAGGAGGACAAGGTCTCGTCGCCGGAACGCGACGAGAAGAAGGTCAAGGTATTCCAAAAACAGGTAACCGTTCTCAAGCGGCTCGCCAAGGCTTATGACGCGAACCGCCCGGGACGGTTCTTTCCGGACAAGAACGCGCGCGCCAAGCGAAAACCCACCGCGAGAGAGCAGAGATTCGAGGTCGCGCGTGACAAGCTGCGCAACCACCTTATCGAGATGAACCTCGGCGAGCGGCATATCAACAGGGTGGTATCCAAACTCAAAGAAGCCCGTGCGCTAGCCCGAAAACACGAGAGGGTGATCGCGCGAGCGGAGAAACGCACGCGGCGTGATGCCAAGCAGATTCTCGAGCTGGTGAAAAAGTTGTCGGAGGGTACGGCCAACGCCAAGCGTAAGGCGGCGGGGAACCTACGCATGAGCGCGGACGCGGCTATCAAGCTGGGAGCTTCGATTCGCGAGGCGCGTCGTGAACTGCGTCAGCTGGAGCGAAGCGTCGGAATGGGGATCGCCGACCTCGACTATTGCGTCCGTGTCATCCGACGTGGCGAGCAGCGGGCGATGCAGGGGAAGAAGGGGCTGATAGAAGCCAACCTCCGGCTGGTGGTATCTATCGCCAAGCGTTACACCAACCGCGGTCTCGGGTTTCTTGACCTCATCCAGGAGGGCAACATCGGCCTTATGCGAGCGGTGGACAAGTTTGAGTACCAGCGAGGCTACAAGTTCTCTACGTACGCGACGTGGTGGATACGCCAGAGCGTAAGCCGCGCTATCGCGGACCAAGCGCGAACCATCCGTATTCCGGTTCACATGATAGAGACCATCAACAAGGTGCTGCGCACGTCTCGCTACCTGGTGCAGCAGCTCGGGCGAGAACCTACTCCCGAAGAAATCGCGGAGCAGATGGAAATGCCGTCCGACAAGATCCGCAAGGTGCTCAAGATAGTCAAGGAACCGGTGTCGCTTGAAACCCCGATCGGCGACGACGAGGAAAGTTCTCTCGGGGACTTCGTCGAAGACAGGCAGTCGGTCTCGCCGGCGGACGCGGCCGTGGCGCTGAGCCTCGAGCACCAGACCAAGAAGGTTCTCGCTACCCTGACCCCACGCGAGGAACAGATACTGCGAATGCGTTTCGGGATAGGCGAGCGAACCGACTACACGCTTGAAGAGGTAGGCCAGAGGTTCGCGGTCACGAGGGAACGCATTCGCCAGATCGAGGCCAAAGCCCTCCGCAAGCTGAGGATGCCACAGCGTAACCGCAGCCTGGATAGCGCCGGAAGTCCTTCCTGACTCGCGAATTCGCGCCGTATAGCCGCGTCGTCGATTGCTGGCAAATCGGCAACGATGTTGAGACAATACCAGGGGTGGGTCTAGAGACCGATGAACGTGGGGATCCGGCGCGTCGCAGACCATCCCTGAAATACCGCCTGGTGCGGAGTTCGCTGCTTGGCGCGGTGGGACTGGTGGTCGTCTACGCGGTCATGATGGCCGTCGTCGGCTCGGCGGGGCTGGTCGAGGCCTTGGCCGGTCTCAATCCGTCGCTGTTGATCCTCCCGCTGATTTCCACCCTTCTCAGTTACATAACGATGTCGTTCTCTTACGAGGCGATAGCTCGTCTGGCCGGTAGCTCGATCCGGTCTCTGGACATGCTTCGCATCACCTTCGTCGCGAACGCGGCCAACTATATCTTTCCGACCGGCGGGCTCTCCGGCTTCGCCCTGCGCATCGTGATGCTCAACAAGAGGGGAGTAAGCGCGGGCCGGTCGGTGCTGATCTCCTTCACCCAAACGCTGATCACAAACTTCATGCTGATGGCCTTTGTCGCCTATGGCTTGGTGCATCTCATGGCTACGCGCGAACTGAGAACCGGTGGGGTGGTAGCCGCGTGCTTGGTCGTCGTGGGGGTCGTGGTCCTGGTTGGCGGCGCGATCCTCATGATGTACCGACGCTCCCTGCGAAATCGTTTCCTCGGCTGGTGCGATCGCTGTAGTAGCCGGGTGCTGGACACTCTCGGTAAGCGAGAATCGCATGGGAGGCGGGTGAGCAGGGTATTGGTCCACGTCAATGAGGGTATGGAGTTTCTGGCTTCGCAACCCTTGGGCATGGTGGTTCCAATTTTCTGGATATTCCTCGACTGGCTTCTGACCCTCGGAATACTCTACGCGGCTTTCTTCAGCGTCGGCTATCCGGTTTCGGTCAGTCAGGTCGCCGTCGGCTTTTCGGTGTCGCTGGTCGTTGCCATAATGTCGCTGGTGCCCGCAGGGGTGGGCGTCTTGGAGGCTACCATGGCGGCGACTTTCTTGACCGTGGGCGTACCGTTGAAGGTATCGGTTCTGCCCATAGTCATATTCAGAATCTGCTACTACGTCATTCCTGTCATTATGGCGCTCGTGCTGGCACCCCGGGCCTTTGCCGACGCCGAGGGGTCGGTCGGGGAGCTGATGACATGATAGCTAAGCTTCGCAACAAGTTCATCGCCGGACTGCTGGTCGTCATACCCATCGCCACCACGACGTGGGTACTGATGTTGCTGTTCTCGATGCTGGATGGTTCTTCGCAGCCCATCCTCAAACTCTACCTTGGCCGAGAGGTTCCGGGCGTGGGATGGGTACTCACCGTCCTCATCGTCGTGGTGCTCGGCCACTTCTCCGAACTCTTCATCGGGCAGGCGGTGGTGGTACGTTTCGACCGGTTGGTGGCGCGCGTGCCCCTGGTGAGTTCTGTCTATCGCACCGTGCAGCAGGTGATCAAGGGGTTTTCCAGTGGCGATTCCACCAACTTCAAGCGCGCCGTCATGGTAGTAGACGAAGCCGGGCTCGCGAGTTCGTTGGGCTTCGTCACCCGGGAATTTGCGCTGGTCAGTGGAGATACGACGCGTGAAATG
>JBHHVL010000037.1:0-28432 GCA_046754245.1 Binatia bacterium
ACCCCATCCCTCCAAACACGACGACAACAGCCGCAACAACCGGTGTCATGCACACCAATGCCTGCTTGCCAGGGGCAAACAACACGAATAGCACAAGCACTACGGTAAGCAGCGCCCAGCCAACCGAACGTAGCTGGTTGCCGACTATTGCATCGACCGTTGCAAGCGCAGTCGGTAGGTCGCCGCTGTAGTGATATGCTACGCCGTATTGCTCAGCGAGCGCCGGAAGGTGATTATCGAGATAAGCTTCAATCTCGCGTGCCCTTCCGTAATCGGCATCCGGCACGAACACGCGTACCCTCGTTGCCTCCCCACCGGTTGTTAGCAACTGCTGCAGACGCAATCGGTTCTCCGACATCTCAGCAACAATCGCGATATCAGCCAGCATCAGCGGCGACAGATTGGACAACGCGCCGTGCTGATCCAATGCACCGGCCACACCCTCGAGCATCGCAAGATGAGTCAGCACCCCGCCGACGTATGGAGCCTCGGCGACAAGACGGCGCAGCCGCTCGGTCAAATCGGTACCGGTAGGCGTGTAGAAAAATTCGTGAGGTCCCTCTACAACAATATCGAAACGGTACGAGCCCCAAAACGCATCGTTGTAGTCCCTCTCGGTCGTAACCAGCTGAGCATCACTCGCAAAATTGTCGACCCAAGCGTCCTGGACGCGCAGACGTAGCAGCCCCGGAAGAGCCGTAGCGACGATAAGCAAACCCCACACCAGCGCCACGAACGGCCGCCGCGTGACCCACCGACCCAGTAGCGGAAGGGAACGCTGCCGAGAGCGTGATACCCTTGGCACAAACCACCGCTGCGGCAGAGCGACAATCAATGCAGGAATCCATGTAAAGCTAAGCGCCATCGCAACCAGGATGCCGAATGCCGCAAAAACACCGAACTGGCGTAGCGGCACTATGCTGGCACTCACAAAGGAGAGAAGTCCGAGCGCGGTCGTGACCGATGTGGCAATAATCGGTTTGCCCACCTCCACAAGTGCCGTCTCAACCCAGTCCGCCAGTCGGCCATCCGGTGCAACAGTCGCCTTATCCTGCACGCGCTCGAGCAAATGAATCTCGTCGGTAATCGACAGCGCCATGAGGACTACCGGAAGAATCGTAGTAACCAGGGTCACGGGCACCCCGGCCCAGCCCATCGCACCGAAAGTCCAGATCAGCACGACGAGAGCTTCGGCCATCGTAATGATCACGCCGCCAACGTTGCCGAGCACTACGAACAGCATGGTGATGATCATGACGAGCATGACCGGAACCATCACTGTGAGGTCACGAAGCACCGTCCGGCCCAAACTTGCCTCGGCCATTTCCGGCCCACCGATGCGAACGTAGAAGTCCGTGTCCAGCCGTGTGTGAAGCCACTGCTCAAGTTGGTCGATCAAGTTGGCAACCCGGCCGCTCTCGACTAGTGGGACGTAATAGGCAGCGTAACGGCCATCTCTTGAGAGCAGCAAGCCGGTAGTCACACGCTGCGCACGTAGCTCGGCAACCAGCCGTGCAAATTGATCGGCTTGATCAGGAATGTCGTCGAAGAACGTGCCGAGCGAAAATCCGCCACCGCCGCGAACCGGCCTCGGCAAGGCGGGAGCAGACAAGATCCCGGTGGCTCGCACTGGGTCTAGCTGACGTAAATCCCGCTGGAGCGCCGCGAGGAAACGAAACCCACGAGGAGAGACCACCGACGGGCCGCCCTGCCGGGCACTAACCAGCAACAACACCTGACGGGGATCGTGGAAAAGCAGGCCGTCGCTTCGCGTACTCTCGACAAAGCTATCGCCGACGGGGCGCAACACATCGCCATCGGTGCGTAGCTGGAGACGCAGGAGACCAGATCCGAGTCCAACAGTGGCCAGTGCAACCAGCCACAACCACCCCCGCCGATGAGCAATTGCGTGACGAGCAAGAAAGATCATACGCGTTCGCCCAACCCCCTGCGAGATGAAAAACTAGCCCTCAATGAGGAACGGGCCCGGTGAATTGCCGGACCCGCTCCTTGGATAAACCGCCGCGTCGGTTCTCGAACCGGCCCAGGGCTACTGTTTCTCAGCCGGAACGCACAACTCCACCGACTTGAACTTCTCCAAACTGCGTTGGCCAAACTGGTCGATCACTCCTTGAGTGACCGCAAGCTTGGTGCGACACTTCATCTTGTAACAGATGTAGTCACTGGTGAGGTTCGGTCCCGGCGGTACGACGATCGACGGCGGGGTGGTCGCAGTCGCCGTCTTCTTGACCGGTACGCAGAACTTCTTGGCCTTGGCTATCTTGCATCCCGCCTCGACCGGGAAGGGAGGATCTTGCAGCGGAGCCACGTCGACTGTGCCTTTGAGCCTGAGCCGATCCTTCATCTTGAAACACTGCATGTGATCGAAAACCTCTGGTGGGAGTGTCGTAGTGGTGACGGGAAAAGTGGTAGTGGTTGTCGTTTGAGCCGACTCACCGGCCTGCATCCGAATTGTTCCCGTCGAAGAGCCGGCCATCCCGGCAAGAATGCTGCCCGGTGCACCGACGAAATCGATCTGGTAGGTAATATCGAAGAAGCTATCAACGGCAAAATCGCCGCCGGGCGCGCCTAGCCTGGTCAGCGTAGTTTGCCCGGGGCTCGGCAAACCGAAGGCCGATCCGGCCCTTATTTGCAGCTGATCGAAATCCGGATCCCCCGATAACCCGCCACCCGTCAACTCCATGCTGACTATTTCCGTATCAAAGGTCTGAACGGCATCCCCCGGAACACGCGGTCCAACATGAGTCTCGACCGGGGCGCTGACAACAATGTTTCGGGTAAAGCCGGCAAGAGCACCGGTGCCCGACATCTGAAGCTGAAGGGTCGAATCGAACTGCTCGATTTCTCCTCCGAGATTTCCGCCCGGCCCTCTAAAGCGCACGATGAACTCGGAGTGGATCGGAGACACATTGATCGTCGTACCCGGGGGAAGACCATCTACGATCACGTGAAACTCCGACGGGCTGAGGTAGGGACACCCAATCGGAGGTAGATCAACGGTACCTGTACCGTTGTCGGCAAGCTGGCAAGGCTGAGCCAAGCTACTGGTGCTAACGGCAAAAATCCCAATTATCGCCGCGAGCGCGACGCCGCGAAAGCGCGCCACATGCGAAAGTTTCAGAAGACTTTTCATCGAACTCCCTCCTTGCGGCAGCAGAACCCGCGGCTAGGTTGTTCAAGAAACCCCTGTTATCTCCTCCCGTCCTGTATCGTGTAGCTTGCGCTTGTTGCCACGTCATTGCAATATCCCCCACGTGGGGAGATCTCCCATTGGGGGACGCCCCCACCCCGCACTATTTGGGTGGATTTCGCTCTATAGCGCGTCTTGGCCGCGCCCATCGGCCTCCGTGAAGACCGTGTGGATTTCCTCGACCGCGCCGCACCCGCTGTCGCTATAGTACCGGCGGTGGTGCTCAGAGAGGGGGGTAGCTGTTATAGAGTCCAGCGAGCAATCCATTGTCTTATGCGATTAGGGATTGGAGATGACTTCGGCGGCCAAGCCGCCGAGGCAAAGGTCTAGATGGACGAAGCCAGACTCATCAACAAGCTACGGCTGGTCGAGGCACTCTTTGCCGGAGTGACCAACGAGGGCGAGAAGGTCGCGGCCGACCGCGCCAGAAGCCGTATTCTCGAACGGCTAAAGCTGCTGGAAAAAGAAGATCCGCCGATCGAGTACCGCTTCGCGATGGCCGACATGTGGACTCGCAAGGTCTTCGTCGCGCTCCTGCGGCGCTACGGAATCCGCCCCTACCGTTACAGCGGACAGCGTCACACCACGGTCATGGCCAGGGTGTCAAAGCGTTTTGTCGACGAGACACTGTGGCCCGAGTTCCGCGAGTTCTCGAATATGCTGCGGTGCTACTTGTCCGACGTGACCGATCGCGTGGTGCAACAGGTGATCCACCAGGACAGCTCCGAGGCTAAAGTAGTGGAGAAGCCGAAGCAGCTGCGGCGGGCTTGATCTTGATGACCTCAGGCGGGAATAGAGCAATTTTGCTCGAAGAATTCCTCGAGCCGGCGGGAACGTCGCAGGCGGAGTTTGCGGAAAAGATTGGATGGACCCGCTCGCGGCTAAACCTACAAGCTACATGGGACCTCGACCGGGCTTCCAAACGGCGCAGGCCTGCGTGGCGCTGGGCCTTTGCACTCTGGCGTCGTCGCAGCGGGAACGGCCACATGATGGTGAAAAATCACATCGCCGAACCAGCAATCGACGATCCTCCCCATTTCGCTGACGGAAACCAGGTTGCCTTTCACGGCGACCGCCAAGACCGAAGGCGCGGATAAATCGAGTCCGCGACCAACACGAGCACCGCATGCATCGGCAGGATCAGCACGAGGAGAGCCAGGAGTCGTGCCACGGTCATCGCCGCTTCGACGATGGTGGGATGGGGCTTGAGCCAATCAAAGGCCAGGTCCAGAAGATCTGAGATCTCCTTCTCTCCGTCCACGCACAACCAAGGGCTGTGCGCCACAATCAAGTGTTTGGGCTCCCACGCGCGGACCTTCTCGAGCGATCGGCGCAGAGACGCACGGCCGAAGGTGTTCGCGAGCTGTACTCCGCGCGGGGTGTGTCGGTCTAACTGGTTCCATCGTGTGGTAATGCGCGCGACGGGCGAGAATATCTCTCGGTCAAAGTCCATGATCAGGTCGGCGAAGATAACGATCCGCGACTCACGGTGAAAGAACACGATTTCGGGCAACACCCCGTTCACGCCGAAGACGGACTGATCAATCTGGCCGGTCCACTCAGGTTCGGGAGTGTTGGTCGACAGCGTCTTCTCGAACTCTAGATCCTTGCGGACTTCCGGTGTGGGGCTGATCGGTGAATGCACGAAGAGGCTGGCGTCCTCGAGGCGAATCACCACAGCACGGTGTGGGTAGGGATAGCGGGGCTGCGCTGGAGGTCGAAAGTATACAGAACCTCCCGCCTCAAGCGTCCATATGTTCGATCCCACCTCAACGAGGCCACTCTTCAGCTGAACCGGGATCGGGCGATAGCCTTCAGTCAAAGTCTTTACTCGCCTCCACCTTGGGGAATGCTCGCTTCGGCACACCGCTGACTGCCGCTTTAGCAGTCGGACACGCTGCTCGGAAATGCGATGGTCTGCGGAGATTCAAACGCCCGTGAGGCCGCTCCGCGGATGTACGTCGCAGGTTCGACACCGCTCGGTCTCGCCGGCTCGATTAATCCTACCCGCCTATCTGTCGACTGTGTTCAGTCTGAAACTCGAACGTCGAGTTCGCTCTTGGATTCCGGATGCGAGGACGTCGCCAACGTGACGGGCTTCGCCTTTCTTCACGCGGCCGGGGTGGGCATTAATTCTCCGCCCAGCTCGCTTGGGCGCGGCGACTAAAGCGGCTGTGCTCGCGCCTGGGTAGTTGTGGCGTCCAACCGCCGTTATCCGTCATGCATTCCCCCCGTGCCTTGTCCCGTCTCGTCCGGACCCTCTTGGTCACGGACTCCGTTCCTCCTGGACTGCGTCCGTCTACGAAACCGGGGGAGGGCCAAACCGTTTGGTGTAGACGAACTGCGTTCACGAAGCTTAGCGCTTCCGCTCTCCCCACAGCGAACGCGAGAGTTCCCGAGCGGTTGTGAAGGGCCCGTGGACACGCCCGTCGCTGAGGTCAGTTGGCCCTTCGGCTAGGCGCCGATCGATTAGGGCCTGGGGGGTGAGGACGACCTTGCCGTCCTGTACCTCGACCGCCGCGGTGGCTGACACGCGAGTTCCTTGGGTGCTAGGGTTTCATTCCGAGCAGTGCTGTACAAGGATCCATGTCGCGCCACGCGCGGTTGCCGTAGAGCGCCGCGGCGAGGAAGAACGCTCCGCTGATGGCGTTGACCATCGCGATCAGCGGATCGACGGGTTCCGAGGCGCCGAGGCTGACGAGGTTCGCCAGCGCTATGCCGGCGTGGATGGCGAAGAACAGCGCCGAGACCGTCTGGACCACGCGTATGCCGAGGCGCTGGCCCCAAACCGAGGCCGGAAAGAGCGTCAGTACCAGCAACAGATGCCAGGCGGCCATGTGCCACGACATCTTGAATGACCACTCGCTCCCGAGGGCCTGGGCCTTCATGAGGTAGAGGTAACTGGCGGCGAAGCCGGCTAACGAAGCCGCGGCGGCTAGCCACGCGTGCAGCCAGGCGGAGCGACTGGTCGGCGCTCGCAGGCCGTCCTCGCGCAGCGCCGGGCGATCGTCGACTTCGAGGCAGAGCCTGGGAAGGCTGCCGTCCATCCTGAGCTGCAGCCTCAGCCTTGGCCCTCCATTGGCCAGGAGCGTTTCGACACCGCGCTCGAGCTGTTCACGGTCACTGGTGCGGAGCAGTTCGCGATCGCCGTCGAGGAGCCGGCCCTGTTCGAAGAGATGATCCCCCTCGAACACCAAGCGCGGCCACCCGGGACGCGGCAGTCGAAAGGCGATTTGCTGCTCAGCCAGAGGCGCTTTGTCCATCGTAGTTACCCTGTTACCGTGGTCGGACGATTAGGTATAGCTTCGGCGTGGCTGGACCCGTGCGAGGAGGAAACGAACAGGACTGGGCACTTCGCGCCGAAAGAGACCTCGGGCCCGTCGTACCTCGGCCTTTTCTTTCCATGCCGCTGAACCTGGCTGTCGCCATCGGTTTCGCGGCCGGACTGGGAGTTCTGTACCCATCGCCTCTTGGTCCCCTGGCGCCAGCGCTGGTAGGGCTCGTACTCTTCGGCTGGGGTCTGCTGCTGAGGCGAGGGCCGCGTCCCTCGGTGATCAGGGCTTGGCTGGCCGCGGTCGCTTCGATTTCGGCGTTCCTGGTGGTGCTTGCCGCCTTCATCGACGAAGACTCGCTGCTGCACATGGTGTGGTCCAGCCTCTCGGCCGCGCTGCTGTGCTGGATGCTCGCGATGAGCTGTAGGCGTGGCGCATTTCGCCACGGCGAGCGGGGGCGGGACTGATGCAAGGGGCCGCGTTGCTGTGGGGATGGCGGTCACCGAGCGAGGCTTAGCTCTACGGCGTCGTCGCCGCCAGCGGCGACCTTCACCAGGGAAAGCTTCAACTCATCGCCCTCGACGTACCAAAACGCTAGCTCGAGCGGCTCCGTGGGCAGACCTTCGAGACGAAAGTGGCCCTCGGCGTCCGTCAGCTGGTAGTAGGGATGCTCGAGGACGTGCACCCAGGCCGGCGTCGCGGATTCATCGAGGCGGTTGACGAATCGGACCAGGCCGGGCTTGTGCATCGTCACCGCGTGGGGCGACTGTTGCGGCACCACGGGGATGTTGTACTGGGTGCGACCGCCCTGGCTACCCGCGATGACGGTCATTCTAGTGCCGCGGTTTACCAGGCCGATGCTTGCTCCGCTGGTGACGACGAGCTGGGTTGGGTGGAGACCGTCCGCGTCCACGCTCAGCAGCGGTAACCCCGCCTGAGCCACGAGCGGCTTGCCGCTGTCGATGCCACGGGCCACGACGATGGCCTGGGTGCCGACCCGCCCGCTCACGTTTCTGCCGCGGAATCCGACCACTCCCTTGTAGTGGCGCCCCTGCGATTTGGCGAAGGCGTGAGGGGCCGCCGGTGGTTCGAGCTCGGCGCGAAGGCCCTCGGCCAGGCCGTGGTACAAGGCCACCGTCAGCAGCAGCTTCACGCTCCACACCAGCAGGATCGCGGCCAGGAGAGCCGGCGGGTCCACTGCTCTGTTGCGCCAGGCCATGATCGCGGTCGCGAACGGCACCACCATGAGGTAGGAGACCACTATGCGTCCGAGGTGTGCGGAGCCCGGGGGGCATCGCCACAGAAGGGTGGGATAGACCAGGAACACGGTCACCGACAGAACCGTGAGAAGCAGGAGGTCCCTCAGCAGCAGCCCGGTTCCAAGCACCCCGCTCTGGCGGGGCAGCCCCAGGGGCATGATCTTCGAGGAATCAGTGGGCTGCATCGGGCTTAGCTCGCTGGTAGATCACGTGGGCGGTGGGGTGGTCCGCTCCGCCGCTGGCGCGGACCGTCTCGCCGTGTGAATGGGCGTTGAAGGGACGCGCCGCCGTCCACACCGAAAGGCCAAGCAGCGCCACGGCGGCCCAGGTCGCCAGCGCCCTCGGCTGCAGCCAGGCTCGCGCAGATCCGCGAAGCGCACGCCCGAGCAAGATCGGCAGCACGAGCCCCGGGGCGCTCAGGACAGCAAACACGGCCATCCCGAGACCGGCGCCGAGGGGGTCGGCGTTAGCGGCAGCTACCGCGTAGGCGGCGTAGGAGGATCCGCAGGGCAAGAAAGCGGTTATCAGACCGAGGCCCAGCCCGCGCGAGGGCAGGAAGCGGAGCAAGGGGGCGAGCAGGGGAAGGATGGGCTTGCGATCCCGGCCCAGCAGACCCGGTCGCAGTACCCTGACGGCTTGCAGGAGGAAAAGCAGAGCCAGGGTCTCGGCTGCAACCAGGGACACGAGCTGACCGCTACCGGCCAGCAGCTTCTCGCCGGCGGTGGCGACCAGCGTTCCGACGAAGACGTAGCTGGTCAAGCGGCCTGCGTGGTAGGCGAGGGTTTCGGGAAGGCCGGGAGAACCCGGCGCCCTGCAGCCGCCGAGCAGCAGAGGCCCGCACATGGCCGCGCAGTGGACGTTGCTGGCGAGGCCGATCAGCGCGAACACCAGCGTACTTTCCGCCGGCGTCAAGTCGGAAGCTCCTGCTGCCCAAAAGCGGGAAAACGCCCGACCCTCAGCGAGTTGAGCAGCACCGTGATCGAGGACCCGAGCATCGCGAGTGCCGCGATCATCGGGTTTAGGTGCCCGCTGGCGGCGAGCGCCACGCACACCGAATTGTAGGCCAGCGCCCAGGTGAAGTTCTGCCGGATTATTCTCATAGTCTTGCGCGACAGCCTCAGGGCCCAGGGTAGCAGGCGCAGGTCGTTGCCCGCCAGGCCCAGGGGGGAAACGGCACGGGCCATGTCGCTTCCTCGGTCGAGGGCGACTCCGACGCTGGCCCGGGCGAGCGCCGGGCCGTCGTTGAGGCCGTCTCCGACCATGACCACCGGGCCGTAACGGCTCTGCAGCTGCTCCACGTACGCGAGCTTGGACTCGGGCTTGCACTCCGCCCGTCCGCTTATTCCGAGTTCCTCCGCGACGCTGGCGGTCGCCTCGACGGCGTCGCCCGATACGAGTTCCACGTGGAGACCAAGCCTGGCCAGCTCGTCCACCGCGGCGCAGGCACCGCTTCGCAGAGTCTCCGTCGTTCGTATCACCGCCACCACGGCGCCGTCTTCGACGACCGCGACGCTTCCGGGTCTCTCGAGATCGGGGGCGTCCGAGAGCCCGGACCGTTCCAGCAAGGCCTTGCCCCCCACCGCCACCGAGACACCTTCCACGGTCGCGTGCAGTCCGACGCCGGGGATCACCTCGACCTCGGTGGCCGCGGGGACCACCAGGCCGCGTTCCTTGGCGAACTCGAGCAGGGCCGGGGACAGCGGGTGGTTGATGCCTTGCTCCACGGCGGCGACGCGGGCGATCACGCGATCGACGTCGGTGCCTGCCCGCAGGCCCTCGAAGGAGTCGACGCGACGTCTCTCCGAGGTCACGGTGCCGGTCTTGTCGAGGGCGGCCGCGCGCACCGAGGCGAGCCGTTCCACGCAGGAGCCGCCACGAAAGTAGACGCCGTTGCGCAGGGCCCTGCCTATCGCCGCGCGAATGGCGATTGGCGTGGCCAGGCCGAAACTGCAAGGGCAGGCCACCACCACGACGGCCAGCGCGGCGCTCAGCGCCTTGTCGACGTCACCGGCGATCATCCAGGCCACGAAGGTGGCCAGAGAAACGACGAACATGATGGGTGCGAGACAGGCCGCCACCCGGTCGGCGAGACCCTCGACCGCCGAGCGTTCGCTGGCGGCTCGACGCAGCACCTCCTCGTACAGGGCCATACTCGAACTCCTCGCGTCACCGGTGGCTTTGATTTCGAGCGCGCCGTTGCCAACCGTCGCGCCTGCCATTACCGGCTCGCCTCTGGCGACGGATTTCAGATCCGGCTCGCCGGTCAGGAAGGCCTCGTCGACCTCGGCCACCTCGCTGGTTACGAGCCCGTCGACGGGGATCGCCGAACCGGGGGATACCCTGAGCCGGTTGCCGGCGCGTATGTCGGCCAGAGCCACCTTTTCCCAGCATCCATTACTCCCGAGTCTATAGGCCGGCGCCGGCTCGAGGTTCAGTCGCGCGGCCAGCGTCGAAGCCGCCGCGCTCCGAGACGAGGCTTCGAGATAGCGGCCGAAGCTCACCAGAATCAAGGTCACGCAGGCCGCGTCGAAGTACAGACCGCGGGTTCCACCGGGCAGCACGGCCAGCGAATAGGCCCAGGCCGCAAAGGCGCCACCAGACACGAGCAGGTCCACGCCCATGCGTCCGCGGCACAGCTCGGCGAGCGCCCGGCGTGCCATCGGCAGACCGACGATGAACACGACAGGCGTGGCGAGCAGCGCGGAGGCCCAGCGAAACACGGTGCGGAGGGCGAGCATACCGCTGTCACTGGCCGGACCGTAGACGTCCTCCGAGTAGAGGAACATCGAGACCGCCATGAGGTTCATGGCGAAGAAGACGGCAATCAGGACGCGGGTACGAAGACCACCGCCGTCGTCCTCGCCGCTGGCCTTCAGGCCGTAGGCTAGCTCACATCCGTAACAGCAAAACTCCCCTGGCCCGGCCGAGGGAAAACCGCACTGGCGGCATTTCTCTACCATGCCCTCCACAGAGCGAGATCGGGGAAGTAGAACATCGCGAGGTAGGATACGACCCCCACCAGCAGGCCGGCCCACGCGACGCCGACGGCGACGTAGACCAGTGGGGACGCCGGCTGACCGTAGTCCATGACGGTTTCGCGGCTGTCGTCTTCGACGAGAACCGCCACCGAGGTTTCAGCTTTGCTGGCGTTCGAGTCGTTCATACTCCATCTCCTGTTCAAGCATCCTGTACTTGGGTTCTTCGATGCGTGCGAAGGAACCCCTGCTCCAGGCCCAACCCAGCATACAGGCCCATCCGGCCGCGACGATGAAGTAGACGGTGACCGGTACCGCCACGAAGCCTTCGACGTCGGGGGACTCCAGGGTGTGGAGGAACTCGGCAAGCTTGAGCACGAAGGCCCCACCGGCGAACAGGGTTCCCACGAGCATGACCCAGATGTAGAGCTTCTTCTCGGAGCTCGTACCGCCTTTCTCGGTTTCGTTCATCAATTCGTCACTCCGTTATTCGCGGCCGGCCTCGGCCTCCCAGGTCGCGGTCCAGCTTCCCAGCCACATCACGTAGGTCGTCAGCGCCAGGCCCTTGCGATTCGGGCGTTCCCCGTCGAAAAACCAGCCGTAGCGAGGCATCACCGACGAGGGGACGACGTCGGTAGGGTTGAAGAAGTGGGCGAGGTGCCAGTCCACCGAATGCCGCTTCCACTCCCTGGACAGATCCGGACCGACCCGCCGTGTTCCCAGCAGCTGGGGTCGCTGCATTTCGTTGGCGTACTCGGCCGCGGTGGCCACCGCTCCAAAACGGGTGTCCTCGTTGGAGACCGGCCGTACGAACTGGGAATGGCAGTGCCAGCAGCCCTCGCCGATGTAGATGTCGCGGGCGAAGCGCAGCGCGTCGTGAAACGCCTCGGTCGTGGGCTCTCCGAAAGCCTGCGCGAACTCTTCAGGGTATCGTTTCGACAGCTCGACGAAGGCCTCGCTGGGCTGCGGGGCGATCTCGCTGAGGGTCTTTATTTCCAGGGCACCCAGATGGTGCAGCGGTAGCCAGCCCTCGGCGAACCAGGCGAAGGCAAAGCAACCTATACCAGCGTAGAGGAGAACCGATCCAAACTTCTGCATGGTTTCCTCCTCCTCAGGCCCTGGCTTCGCCTGCGGCCGCGGTGGCCAGGTCGGGCGCCGGGGCGGGGGCGCGACTCGTCAGCCACATGTTGATGAAAAGGAGGAACTGTCCGCCGATGATCATCACGCCGGAGAAGGTCCGTACGGCCCAGAAATACTGGGACGCGATGATCGATTCCTCCCAGAGCGCCAGCGACTTCCACATGTAGCCCTGGACGAGACCGGCCAGGGTCAGGCTCAGAAACATCAGTACGAGTCCCAGCGTCGTGGACCAGTAGTGCCAGCCCCTTAGCGCGTCGCTGGCCCACTCGCGTTTTGTCAGCCGCGGCCACAGGTAGTCTACAACCCCGAGCAGCCAGAACCCGAAGACCCCGAACATCACGAGGTGGGCGTGCCCCACGACCCAGTCGGTGAAGTGGATTATACGCTGGAAGGTGAGGGTGGTGTGAAAAGCGCACTGCAGACAGGTCGTGAAGTAGAGGACCATGCCGCTGTAGAACCAACGAATCGGCATGTTCGTCCGGATCGCGTCGCCGGAACCGCGCAGCGTCATGAAGAAATTTACGATGACGGTGAACACGACTATCTCCACGGCGATTGTGGAGATCACCGCTCCGTACTGGGCGTACATCGGAATTGGGCTGAACAAGAAGTGGTGTATCCCGTTCAGGGGGTAGAAGAAGGCCAGACCCCAGAATCCTACCAGCGAAAGCGTGTGGCTCCAGATGGGCTTCTTCAGTATCACCGGCACGAAGTAGTACATCAGGCCCCATCCCATCGGGGTGACGAAGAGCCCGACGAGGTCGTGGATGTAGAGGCCTACCACCGCGGCTCCTGCGGCGCCCGACAGCCAGTACTGGGGCAGGAAGTTACCCATGAAGTACACGAGCGCGAGCCACACGAAGCCGGCGGTGTAGTACCACAGCGTGACGTACATGTTGCGGTCGCGGCGCTTGAAGATGGGCACGATGAGGTTGAAGATCAGGAGGGCCGCGCCGACGAGAATGAAGGGATCGATCCAGGTCGGCGTCTCGCCCCACTCAACCGCCTGGGCCTCACCGAGCAGAATCCCCGCCGCGGCCACCCCGACGAGGGCCTGCCAGGCCCAGAACACCACCCAGCTGAGCCGCCGGCTGAAGACCGGTTGGCCGGTCAACCTAGGAATCACCCAGTAGAGGCAGGCCGCGAAGCAGTTGACGAGGAAGCCGAACGCGGCCCCGTTGGTGTGCACCATGCGGACCCTTCCCGGGCTGAGCAGTTCCACACCGGGGAAGGGGTAGAGCTGCTGGAGCTGAAGGCCGTAGAGCAGTCCCGCGAGTAGCACCACCATGAAAAAGGTCATTCCCGCGAGAAGATGGGCCTTGACGATGCTGCGGTCGACGAGGACCGACGGATGGATTGCCGTCGTCATGACTGGGCCTCCTTGCGAACGGCGTCGGGAGGAACGAAAGCAGGTTGTTCGGCGAGTCGTTTTCTGAGTTCGGCGGCTGCCGGCGTGCCCCTGAGAGACACCAGCGAATCGACGTAGTGCACCAGCGCCCAGAGGGTTTCTTCGGGCAGCGCCCCTTTCCACGAGGGCATCGCGGTACCTCCCACCCCGGAGACGATCACGCGGTACAGGCTGTCGAGGGTGTTGCCCGTGCGCAGCGTGGCGACGAGAAAATCCGGAGGGAGTATCTTGATGCCCCAGTCACTGTCGCTCAGCACCGGCTCGTACATGTTCTCGCGGAAACCCGCCCGTCCGTTGCCAACCGCCTTTAGATTCATCTCGTAGAGGTCCCGCGCGGTCGCGTAAGAGGGGTGGCAGCTGTTGCAGCGCGCTATCGAGTGATAGACGGTCTTGCCTATCGCCCGGACCTCTTCTTCATCGCTGCCCTCCCAGGGGTCGACGGTCGGCACGATGGTGGGGTGGGGAAGATCGGTGGCGTAGGCCCCGGCCGCGAAGGTCTTGATGTATTGGCTGATCGCGTAGCGCTGCTCGCTGGGCATCAGCGGCCACGGTGACATCGAGGTGCCACTGAGGCCCTTGCGTATGATGCGATCGAAATCCGAATCGTGCGGTAGTTCACCGGATTCAACGGCGGCGAACTTGAGCACTCCCAGCCTGAAGTCCCTGGGCCGTGGATCGAGAAATCGAGACGCCGGGCCCGCGCCGTCGCCGTTTTCTCCGTGGCAGCCGATGCAGTAGGTACGGTAACCCTCGCGCCCGTGCACCAGCACCGTTTCTTCGGCGCTGCGCGGACTGCGGGCCATGAGGTCGGGACCCCAGTGGACGGGCTCGCAGGCGAGGCCTACGAGCCCGACGACCAGGCACAGAGACAGGGCCAGGCGGCGGTCGCTAGAGATCTTCTTCATCATCGGCGCGGAGCTATTGCCTAGAAGACGATGACAGCGTCGGTGGTCAGGCGTTGGTCGATGATGTCTTCACGCGAACTCACCGGGACTTCCCAGGCTAGTCCGGCGTAGAGGTTGTCGCTGATTCGGTAGCGAGCACCAAAGGCGAGGGTAGTGACCGTGCCAGAGTCGTTGTTGCCGAAGTTGACGATGTCGAAACCCTCGAAACTCCCGACCGCACCAGCGTCGGTACGGGTGCCTTCGTCGATTGTGCTCACGAGGTTGAGCTCGACAAGCGCGAACAGCCCGGGCTTTACCTCGCAGTCGGTGTGCAGGGACGCGTGGAACAAGGCGCTGTCGTTGTCGTCGTCGAGTGGAAGGTCGAAACCCGCACTGGCCTGCAGGCCGGAGCGTTCACCGAGCATGGTCGAACCGGTCAAGAAGACGTCGACGAAGCCGTCACCGTCCCCTTGCATGTTGATTCCAGCGGTCTCGAGGTGTCCGAGGGGCGCTTCGTAGCGAAAGCCGGCAGAGAGGTAGTCGCCCTTTTCCGAATCGGCTACCAGAGCGTACTTGAGGCCGGCGGCGACGTTGGCCAGGCCCTCCTCGTCGGGCAGCACGGCGTCGAAGTGGATGTCGGCGTAGCCGTCCTTGGTAGCGATGAAAGCGAGTCTCTCGGTGATGGCCGCGCGAAGCTGAACGGCGAACAGGCTGATGTAGCCGCCGCCGGTCACGAAGCTGCCCGGGATCCAGTTGTACAGGTAGATGGGGCGGATCTCGGTGGTGATTTGCGGGGGCTCGTTGAATATCGGGCTACTGACCGGTGGTACGTAGCGGTCGCCGCCGGCCTGGGCGGGGCTTGCCCACAGCGGACCGGCTGCGGTGAAGGCGACAAGAACGGCTATCGTGAATAAGGATCTGGCTTTGCTCACGGTTTTTTCCCCTGGGTGAATTGTGATCTTGGCGGCTCTCGTTCTGTGCTTCAGCAAGCGCCGTACCACAGCCTGAGGGGAGCGCTTTGCGGTCGAAGCCGTGCCGACTGCGAGAGTTCAGCCGGCGTCGGGGCCGGGGGCTCGGGCAGGCCTTTCTCGCCTTTTGGAAGCGGCGCGGGAAACGTTCCCGTTATTGCCAAGCGAGGGGCCAATTCGCGGGGCTTGGAAAGCCCCATCGGCCGAGCCGGGTCGGATAAAGGGGGCCGCGGACGAGGGCCGGGGCGCTCCCCGCCCGCGGCTCAGGGCAGCGGCGCCGGTTCGCCGGAGAGCAGACGCCTCTCGATTCTTCGGGCCAGTACCGCGGAATCTGCCGTTACCCGTCCCAGCACCAGCAGTCTGATGTCGGGTAGGATGTCGGAGGGCCTGAGGTCACCGACGAGGCGGGTGTCGGCGTTGGTGCGGACCAAGAGGCGGCCGTTGAGCATGAACTCCTGGGCCGTCAGCACTTCGGTGACGATACCCTGAACGAGGGTCGTCGTTCCCTCCTCGCGTCCCCGCACCGGCCGGGTGAGCCTTATTCGGTTGGCCTGGATTAGGCCGCCCGAGGGTGGGGCGGCGAAGCGGACCGCGGCGACGAGGCCTTCACGTAGTGGACCGGCGGCACCGCTGACGATGGTCGCCAGTGCGTAGTCGACGGTCAGCGACAGCAGACTGAAACGCTTGGCGGCTTCGTCGAGGTTGCGCACACGGCCGCTGAGCGAGAAACCCGTCGCGTCGCCTCGAAGCGGAGCCAGCCTGGTTACCCGAACGCCGCCGCCCGAGTCGACGAAGCCACTGACCTCCACATCCGATCCGATGCTGGCCGGGTCGAAGACGAAACCGTCGAATACGGTATCGTCGTCGATCAGCAAGATGGTATCGAGAACCTGAGCCGACGAGCTCGGCAGGTCGACGTTCTGGAGTGGCCCCTCCAGCACGCTGTCGTACTCGACGGTTTGCGCCACACCGGTCGAGCCGTTGTCGTCTATGACTCCGAGCACCGTGACGACCATGCCTGTCCTGAGCTCGGTGGCAAGGGCCGCTTCTCCGTCGATGAGGACCTCGGCCTCGCTCGTGTCGAAAGCCACTCCTTCGACCAGCAGGGCCGCCGGGTTGTCGTCCTCGATAGGGCCAAATACCAGGCCGCTTCCGCCTATGCCGCCGCCGAAGCTTCCCCCGCAAGAGGAGAAAAACAGCAACAGAGCGAGTTCGCCGATTACCGCAGGTTTGAATCCAAGTTTCATCTGGTCTCGTCCTCGTCCAAGCTCTCTTCGAAGTAGTAGACGCCCAGCGACGCCCGTTTGCGGCCGCGCCCCTTGACCGAGGGGCTCGCGTCGCGATCGTGGCTGGACATCCACAGATCCAGCTCCTCGAGCAGCAGCTGTGACCGTTCGGCCGCGAGGCGGCGTAGCTCGCCTCGATCGTCCGCGGGCATGTTGTCGTAGGACACCTTGCGTTGAAAGAAGGCCTCCTCCCCGGGACACTGCATGTTGTGATCGATGCACGCGATGAGATCGGAGACGTCGGTGCCGAGGATCGCGAGCTTGTCGCTGCTGGCTGCGCTCGGGATGTAGGCGCGCGTTTTCAGTTCTATGCGGCCGTCCTCGAGCCTCTGCACGGCTCCCACGCGTAGCAACTCGTCGAAGATGGCCCGGGCGGGAACGTCGCCGCTGTACTTTTTTACCAGCTCGCTGAAGTCCGGCCCCTCGTGTTCCAGGGGCAGGGCCAGGGGCTTGCCGGTGGGGTCGTGGAAATACGCGTCCCGGAGCCAACCGCCGATCACCCTCGCGGCGCGGTTGTAGCGGGCAGAGGCGCCCTCGTCGCCGGGAAGGGGCATCGTCGCGATTCGCTTGACCTCCTTTCTCGACAGACCGGTGAGGACCGATACCCGTGACAGCGACTGTTTCCGGCCTGGAATGACGAAGTCCTCGAGGGCTATCTCCACGTACACCCGTTTGGCCAGATCGACGAAGGCGGCCAGGGGCATGCCCTGGCGGAGCAGGATGCGCACCAGCGGACGAAGCAGCTTTAGCAGCGCCGATGCGAGGACATTGAGCCCCCCTGATGGAGTTTCTGGGTTCATAGTCCCAAAAATAATCCTACATTAAACGCCTGTTTTTTCGACGTTTATTTCTCTCCCGGCTCTGACAATCCAAAAACTGTGTTGACCACTGCCTATATTTGGGATTATAGTCCCAAATATGAGCGTTGGCAAAGGAATTCTGTGGGGAGGCGGTTACGAGGCCCTCCCCCCGAGGACCCCGGGGCCGCGGCTGGACAGCCGGCTAGGGACCCGGCGAGGGCAGGGCGGCTGGCGCGGGTTAGAACTACAAAAACTACTAGGAGGCAACAATGAGAAGCAACCGAACTAGAAAACAGAGGGGAAGGCGCAGCGCAGCGGTGGTGCTGGCTCTGGGCCTGGGGTTCGCCGCCGTGGTCCTGGCCAACGCCGAGGTCGCGTTCGCGCAAGGGGCGCCCGAGCCGGCGGCCCTCGGACCCTGTCATCCCCATGACCCCGAGCTGTGCATGGAAATCTGTGAAGGCGCGGCGCGCAGGTGCCACTCGGCCTGTTCGGCCAGGCGCCGACAGTGTCTGCTGAACGCCTACGTGGAAGCCAAGGCCTGCAAGATCGAGTGTCGTGAGGGCGCTGAGGTGGAAGACCCCGGTGCTTGCCGGCGGCGGTGCATCAAGGAAGCCCTGGTCGCTGCCAAGAAGAGGTGCAGGCTCGGCCAGCCGGTCTGCCGGCGGCTCTGCAACCCGGAGCCCTGCAAGGAGCTTTGTTACGAGCTCCTGGCCGAGAGCGACACGTCCCTCTCCGGCACCCCCGTGGTTTCGGACTGCGACCCCAGCGGAAACAGGGAGTGCATCCTGGACTGCGCCCGTGGTTTGAGAGGCTGTGTGGGCTCGGCGCGCAGGAACGGGCGCCGCTGCGTACGGAGCTGCGAGGAGTTCGAGGGCGAAGAAAAGGCGGCTTGCATTCACGACTGCGTGAGCGCCACTCGCGAGGAACTCGGCCTCTGCGCGACGGGTTTTCGGGAATGCGTCGGAAGCTGCTGGACGCCCGATCCAGCCACCGGCAGCGCAGGTTAGTCGCCGGGACTCACCCCACCCGCGATACCGGGCCGGTGGCAAGCCTGGGGCCTGCCACCGGCCCTCATTCCTGAACCCATTCCTCGAGTCGCCGTTCGGCCTCATCGACCAATCCGTCGAGGCGTTGCTGAAGCTGGATCCGAAAGGCTTCGAGCTCGTCGGCTTGTTCCATGCCCTCCGGAACGCTTAACGGTGGCGCGCTCACCACAACCGCTCGTCCCCAGGGCTTGGGCAGGACGAGCTTCATCCAGCTACGTCGCAGCGTGACGAGCCTGTCCCCCCAAGCTCTCGCCGCGATGATGGGAAGGCCGGATAGGGCGGCGAGGCGCAGGGCTCCCCAGCGGACCTCGCGGGCCGGCCCGCGCGAGCCATCGGCCATGATGAATACGCTGCGCTGCTCCTTCTTGGCGCGGCGCGCGAGTTCGACGACCGCCTCACCACCACGGCGTGGCCCCGAGCCGGCCACACAGTCGATCCCCCAGATGGCCAGCAGGTAGCGCCCGATGGTCCCCACGCGGCCGTGGCTGACCATGAACATGCTCGGATAAGTCGGGGTGTGGCGGAACATCTCGAACATCAGCACGAAGACGTCCTGATGCCACATCACGATGATGCATGGGCGCCCGCGGCGCAGGTAGTCGAAAAGCGGACCGTATCCGCGGTACTCTACGCCTCGGTCCATGGCGGATTTCCACAGACGAACGAGCAGGCCGAGAGCTGGAAAGAGTAGCTTCTGGAGATCGGAGACGCGGTGGCGCAGGGCTCTCACCCGCGGGGATTTCCACCAGCGTGCGACGCGGCGACCGGGGCCATAGTACCGAACAGGGCGGTGGGACACGGCCGTGGCGACTCCGCGCGTTCAGGTGATCGCTATCTTGATGACCCCGTCTCCGTGCGAACGAAAAAGGTCGTACGAAGACACGATGTCGTCGAGGCTACGCGCGTGCGTGAACAGGGGGCCGAGGTCGACCTGGCCGGATTCGGCTATGTCGAGCAGCTGCTCCATGCGCTCGGTGCCCGCCGGGCAGAAGGTGGTCACTATCGAGCGGTGAATGAACGAGCCGTCGGTCGGCAGGCTCAGCGCCTCGACGCCACCGTACACCCCCACCGAAGAGACCGTTCCCCCCAGCCGGGTGACCTTGAGGCAGTTCTCGAAGGTCAGCTGCTTTCCCAGCGCCTCCACCGCCACGTCGACGCCGACGCCCGAGGTCATGGCCATGATCTCGGGGACCGCGTTCGAAGGGTCGACGACCTCGTCGGCCCCGAGGCGTCTGGCCATCTCCACTCGCTCGGGAAGTGATTCGACGGCGATTATCCTGCCTGCCTTGTAGTACTTCGCCGCCGCGGTCGCGCAGAGTCCGACGGGGCCCTGCGCGAAAATCGCTACGCTGCGCCCCTCACGCATTCCGGAGCGCTCGATGGCCCCGAAGCCGGTCGACATGATGTCGGCGGCCAACACCGCGTGCCTGTCGTCGAGGCCGGAGGGGATCTTGGCCAGCGTGTAGTCGGCGCCGTTGACGAGGAAAGCCTCCGATTGCGCGCCGAACAGCAGGTTCATGGGAGCGCCGAACTGCTGGCAGAGGTTGGGCTCGTCGTCCTCGCAGCGCTCGCAGTGACCGCAGCTGGTGAGGCAGCAGGAAACCACCCTGTCGCCGGGTTTGAACCTCGTCACCCCTTCACCCACCGCTTCGACGACGCCCACCGCTTCGTGTCCCATGGGCGTCCCTGGGACGATCATTTCGAACTCGTCGACGAGGTGTATGTCCGAGCCACAGATGGTGGTCAGCGAGGTCCGCACCATGGCCTGTCCGGGGCCGGGACCGGGGAGGTCGAAGGTCGTGAGCCCGACCTGTCCGCTTCCTTCCTTCACGCAGAGCTTGACGGTTGGCATGCGTTGTTAATATGGCGCGCTATGAGCTGACACAACGGCCGCCGAGTGCGATCGGCTTCACTTTGTTTGCCGTTAAGGTGTATGCTTCGCGCAGGACTAGAGTGTTCCGCTGGTCCACGGGCGCTGGTCGATGTTCCGCGCCATGGCCGAGAGTAGACGGGTAGGGGTGAAAGCGACCCCTGGCGATAACGCAGTGCAAGCGACTGCGGAGAAGGTAGCATGGATGACATAATCAGGCGGCCGGCAGTCGGTCCGCGCGTTGCGGTGGCGCAGTTTTCGCCCGTTCTGGGCCGAGTAGATTCCAACCTGGAAAAACACCGTGAGCTGATCGCGAAGGCCCGTGAGGAGGGGGTTGACGTTCTCGTATTCCCCGAGCTGAGTCTCACCGGCTACCGGCTCAAAGACACGGTTCCCGAGGTCGCGCTTACCCGTTCGAGCGAAGCGTTCAGGGAACTCGCGGCCCTGTCCAGCGAAATCTCCTTGGTGGTGGGTCTGGTCGAAGAGACCCGAGAGCATCGCTTCTACAACGCCAGCGTGTTCTTCGAGGCGGGCCGTATTCTCAGCGTCCACCGCAAGGTCTACTTGCCAACCTACGGCATGTTCGACGAGCAGCGTTACTTCGCCCGGGGGCAACGCATCCAGGCCTTCAACAGCAAGTACGGTCGAATGGCGATGCTGGTCTGCGAGGACATGCTCCATCCGAGTGCGGCGATGATCGCGGGGCTCGACGGCGCGTCTGTCATCATCGTTCCCTCGGCCAGCCCTGTCGACGGGGTCCTGGCTGCCGCCGGGGAAGAGGCGCCTGGTTCCGCGGTCGGTCCGGAAAAGGACGGTTCCGAGGTCGCGGGCGACGTCGGGGCCAACGGGCGTCACTGGGAATCGTGGAACCGTAACATGGCTCGGGCCCTCGGTCTCTACGTGGTCTACGCCAATCGCTGTGGGAACGAGGACGGTCACGTGTACTGGGGGGGCTCGGAGCTCATCGGCCCGTCCGGCGACCTGCTCGCCAAAGGGGCCTACTACGGCGAAGACTCTATCAGCGCCGTGCTCTCCGAGGACGCCGTGAGGCGTCGGCGCATCAAGTCCCCGCTGCTACGAGACGAGGATCTGGATCTCACGGTAAACGAGTACACCCGGCTCAGAGAGAGACCGGCCTCGGGCCAGCAGCGCGCGGCACCGAGGGACCGTCACCCCGGGGACAGGGCGGCTCGTGAGCAGAACCGCGGCTACGGGGGCCGTGATCGCGGCGGGCGTGATCAGGACCGTGGCTACGGGCGCCGTGATCGCGGTGGACGCGACCGGGACGACCGGCAGCGGAGCTGGCAAGTCCGTGAGCGCGGTGGACGTGATCAGGACCGTGGCTACGGGGGCCGTGATCGCGGTGGACGCGACCGGGACGACCGGCAGCGGAGCTGGCAGAGCCGTGATCGCGGTGGACGTGATCAGGACCGTGGCTACGGGGGCCGCGATCGCGGTGGACGTGACCGGGACCGTGGCTGGCAGGGCGGCGAGCGCGGTGGACGCGACCGGGAGGACAGGGAACGGAACTGGCAGGGCCGTGATCGCGGTGGACGTGATCAGGACCGTGGCTACGGGGGCCGTGATCGCGGCGGACGCGACCGGGACGACCGGCAGCGGAGCTGGCAGGGCCGTGATCGGCTCGAATCTGAACCGGAACGTCGCCGTCCCAGGGCCAAGCCGCTTCGCGGCGAACGCAAACCGCGCTCTCCGAATACCGCGTTGCTGTTCGGGGAGGACGATGAAAGCTAGGCCGATCCCTGCTTTTCCCGCTACCGACTACGTACTCGTGGAGCGCGTGTTGCGCCTGTTCATCGCGAACGAGGTCAAGCGCGTTGGCCTCGAACGCTTCGTCGTGGGTCTTAGCGGCGGGATCGACTCGTCGGTCTCGGCGGCCTTGGCCGCCGGCGCTCTGGGGGCCACCAAGGTTCTGGGTGTGATGATGCCCTACAAGACCTCGAGCGCAGGCAGCCTCGAGGACGCCACGGAGGTCGCCGACTTCCTCGGCATCGAGACCCTGACCGTCGAGGTCACCCGGCAGATCGACGCCTACTTCGAGGCTTTCCCCGAGGCTTCCCAGCTGAGGCGTGGCAACAAGATGGCGAGGGAACGTATGAGCATACTCTACGATCTTTCCGCCGAGCGCTCGGCGCTGGTCCTCGGCACCTCCAACAAGACCGAGTTGCTTCTGGGCTACGGTACCTTGCACGGCGACATGGCCTCGGCCATCAACCCCCTGGGAGACCTCTACAAGACTCAGGTCTGGGGTCTTGGCGAAGCGCTCGGTTTGCCGGATACCGTGATTCACAAGCCTCCCACGGCGGATCTGTGGGAAGGTCAGACCGACGAGCAGGAGCTGGGCTTCGGATACGCGGAGGTAGACGCGCTTCTCTACCAGTTGATCGATCAGCGCTGCGCCCGCGCCGAACTCGTTGGGATGAACTTCGCGGAAGACTTCATCGACCGCGTGTTGTCGATGGTTCAGAACTCACAGTTCAAACGGCGTCTTCCGGTGATCGCCAAGGTGTCGGAGCGCACCATAGATTCCGATTTCCGATACTCCCGTGACTGGGGAAGCTAGCCGGTGACGGCACCGGGCAGGCTCTACGTGGTCGCGACGCCCATAGGAAACATGGGCGACCTCTCCCCGCGGGCTGTGGAGACCCTGGCTTCGGTGGACCTGGTCGCGGCCGAGGATACGAGGGTGAGCGCGAAGCTCGTCGAACGAGCCGGATCGCGAGCGAAACTGCTGAGCTACCGTGACCACAATGAGAACAGACTCGCTCCTCGCTTGGTGCGGCGAATGCTGTCGGGCCAGAGCGTTGCCCTGGTGTCGGACGCCGGTACGCCTTGTATTTCGGATCCGGGCTACCGTCTCGTGCAGCAGGCTGCTGAAGCTGGCATCGAGGTGGTCTCGGTTTCGGGCCCCTCGGCCCTGACGGCCCTGCTGTCGATCTCCGGTTTGCCCGTGAACCAATTTTCGTTCGAGGGCTTCCTGCCCGCGGCCGCCGCAGCCCGTCGCAAGGCTCTGATCGCTCTCGCTCCCTGCGATCGCACGGTGGTCTTTTTCGAGTCTCCGCGCCGCGTGGTCGCGCTGCTCGAGGACCTCGCCGAACTCCACCGCGATCCGCGGGTCGCGGTAGGCCGCGAGCTGACCAAGCGCCACGAGCAGGTGCTCAGGGGGCGGGCCTCGGAGCTGGCGGCCCTGCTCGCCGAAGGAGCCGTCCGAGGGGAATTCGTGGTCGCGGCTTTCCTGGAAGCCAGCGAGGTGGGGCCGTCGGCGGCCGATCTGAGGGCCGAGGTCTCGCGCCTGCTGGAGGCCGGTCTGAGCGTACGCGACGCCGCGGTGGCCCTGAAGAGCAGCGGCGTGGCGCGCCGGCAGGTCTACGCCATCGCCCGTGAGCTGCGCTGACGCGGGTCGACCGCGGTAGGCCTCAGCCGAGCTCGGGGAGTTCCTCTCCGGCGAAGAAACGGCGCGGATTCTCGTCGAGCATCTGCGCTATCTGGTCAGTGGTGACCCCTTTCTCCTCGAGGCGGGGAATCACGCGCTTGAAAAAATGCGTGGGTTGCCAGATTTCCAGCAGGGACTCGAAGGCCCGCGGGTCGGGGATGGGCTGTCCGCCCCAGCACCAGACCGTGTCATGGGAAACCACGATGCGCGAGGCGCAGCCGGCTTCGATCAGCCTGCACATCGACGCGATCCTGACTGCGTCGGGTTGGAGTATTTCCAGGCCGAAGCGGTCGAAGCCGAGGTAGGAACCGCCGCTGACCACGGCCATATGGTAGTCGAAGTCGGAAGAGCCACAGCAGTGACCGACGATGATGCGGTTCGCCGGCACCCCCCGGCCGGTGAGGTACGCTTGTTGTTCGTCGCCGAGCAGGCCTTGGTCGGTGTGGGTCGTTATGGGTGCGCCGGTTTCCAGGGAGGCGATCGCGGCGGCCTCGAGGACGCTACGCTCGTAGTCCGAAATCGCCGGTGCACCGGTGGCGATCTTGATGATCCCCGCCTTCACGCCGCTCGTACCGATGCCCTCGGTGAGCTCCTTGACAAACAACTCGGCGATCGATTCAGGACCCGCGCCGAAGTTGGCGCGGAACTTCCAGTAGGGAGCGCCGCCCTCGTCTTCCTTGTAGAGTCCGGTGGCGCACACGATCTGAAAGCCGGTCTTCTCGGCCACCCGCACCATGAGATCGATGTCGCGGCCGAGGTCGTTGGGGCAGGGGTCGATCATCGATACGACCCCCTCGGCCTTGATCTCCTCCACCCTGTCGATGCAGATCGCTTCGGCTTCGGCGCGGTTCGCTCCCGGCCTGAGGGTGTCAGAACTCGCGCCCGGATAAGAGATCAAGAGGTGCTCGTGCATCAGCGTCCGACCGAGCTGGTCGGGGCTGATCGTTCCGGTTACGGTGTTGATAGGGTTGTCGGCCACTGTCTCTCCTCTCTCCAGGACTGTCCTGCAAGAACGCGTCTGTTCGGCCAGCGCCGATCGACCGGCCACGCAATCTAGTCGGCCAGCCGAGCCGACTCCAGTTCAGCCCGCCCGTATCTCGAAACCTCGAAGGCCGAGGGGCGGTTCTCGCACGGCCTTGACCTCGTCGACCCGGGCGGCCGGGGGACCGTCGTGGCACCAGGAGGCTATGCGCGACACCGCGTTAGGATCGCCCTCCACGAAGGCCTCGACGCGTCCATCGGGCAGGTTGCGCACCCAGCCGGCGAGCCCCAAGGCGTCGGCCTTTTCAGCCAGGGAGGCCCGGAACCACACGCCCTGCACCCGGCCCGAGACGAGAAGGCGCAGGGCGATGGCCTTTTCTCCGCCGCTCGCCACTTCGTCGCTCAGCGCCGGTCCGGCGCGGGCGGCGCCGGACCGGCGCCCTGCTCCAGGATCGCCATGAGGCGGTTTTCGTCGAGAACGGTTACGCCGAGTTCATTGGCTTTTTTCAACTTCGAACCAGGCTCGTCGCCGGCGACCAGATAATCGGTCTTCCTGCTCACGCTCGATGACACGGTCCCGCCGGCGGCCTGTATCATGTCCTTGACGCGGTTACGGGGTATGGAGAGCGTGCCGGTCAGGACGAAAGTCTTGCCTCCGAGTCGAGACGACGACGGGTGCTCGTCGACTCCTGGTTCGAGTCCGGCTTCGATCAGCCGTTCGATCATCGTGCGGTTGTTCTCGTCGTCGAAGAACGCACGCAGGGTCCGCGCCATTTCGGCGCCGATGCCGTCCAGGGCCAGGAGCTCGTCTTCGGAAGCGGCGGCGATGCCCTGAAGGCTGCCGAACGCCCGCGCGAGAATGCGGGCCGCGTTCTCTCCGACGTGTCTGATCCCCAGCGCGTAGACGAGCCGTGACAGCGGTTGCGTGCGGCTCGCGGCGATGGCCGCTATGAGGTTCTCCGTCGATTTCTCCCCCATGCGTTCGAGTTCGGAGACCGCCTGGCGGTCTATACGGTAGAGGTCGGCAAAGTCCTTGATCAGCCCCCCGTCTATGAGCGCAGCCACGAGTTTTTCCCCCAGGCCCTCGATGTTCATGGCGTTCTTGCTCGCGAAGTGGCGCAGCGCTTCCCTGAACTGCGCCGGGCAGGAGCGGTTGGTACAGCGATAGGCTACCTCGTCCCGTGAACGCGTGACCCGGGAACGACAAGAGGGACAGCGGCGGACCATTCGAAAGCGGCGCTCACTGCCGTCGCGTTCCTCCACCAGCGGACCCACCACGTAGGGGATGACGTCACCGGCTCTCTCGATGACGACGCGGTCGCCTATCCGTACGTCTTTTCGTTTGACTTCGTCCATGTTGTGGAGAGAGGCGTTCGATATCGTCACGCCGCCGAGCCGAACGGGCTCGAGTTCGGCGACCGGCGTGATGGTTCCCAGCCTGCCGACCGAAGCGCCGATGTTTGTTACACGGGTGACGGCCTGCCTGGGCTTGAACTTCCAGGCTACCGCCCATCTCGGCGATCGGGCGAGTTCCCCGAGGCGTTCTCGATCGGCAAAGGAATCGAGCTTTATCACGACCCCGTCGATGTCGACTTCGAAATCCTCGCGTTTTTCTTCCAGACGGCGGCAGTAATCGACGATCGCCTCCAGGCCTCTGCGCCGGCGGATCTCCGGGTGGGTCTTGAACCCGTTTTGCCAAGCCCACGCGAGGAACTCTCCGTGCCCGCGGAGGATGGCCGGCTCGAGTTCGCCGTGACTGTGGGCGTAGAAGACCAGGGGCCGCGACGCCGTTATCGAGGAGTCGAGTTGGCGCAGCGACCCGGCCGCGGCGTTTCTGGGGTTCGCGAACGCGGCCTCGCCCTGTTCGTCGCGAGCGCTGTTGAGTTTGACGAAATCCGGCTTGGAGATTACGACCTCGCCTCTTACTTCGATCAGCCGGGGTCGCGGGTCACCGCCGCCGAGTCGGAGCGGGACGGTCGCGATGGTGCGCGCGTTGGCCGTGATGTCCTCGCCCACGCGGCCGTCGCCGCGGGTCGCGGCGCGCACTAGGCGGCCGCCTTCGTAGAGAAGGTTTACCGCCACGCCGTCGAGCTTGGGCTCGAGGACAAAACAGGGCTCGGGCTGGGCTCCATCCTCGCTCGCTCCCTGCGCAAGGCCCCGGGATATCCTGGTCAGGAACTCCGACAGTTCGGCTTCGTCGAAGACGTTGGCAAGCGAGAGCATCGGCTTCCTGTGGGTGGCCTGCTCGAAGCTCTCGAGCGGCGCCGTTCCCGGGCGCTGGGTGGGCGAGTCCACCGGCGCGAACTCGGGGTGGAGCTTTTCGAGCTCCTCGAGTTCCCGCAGCATGCGATCGAACTCGGCGTCGCTGACGGTGGGCTGGTCGAGCAGGTAGTAGCGGCGGTTGTGCTCTTCAATCTCGCGTGCAAGCTCCAGGATTCGGCTTGCGGGATCCTTCTTGCTCACGCGGGTTTGAGTAGCACAGGGGGTTCAAGGGAGCCAGGGTACCGTGGCCTACCCCCGGGTGGGTCGGCCGCGGCCGGGGCGGCCGGCGGGTCGGCCGCCGCCCCAGGCGGGGTCGGAGGCCACGGAGCGCCGATTTCGGTCGCCGATTGGCTTTGCTCGGGCTACATTGGAAGGGGGGAAGACCACCGCAGCGCGGAGGGCCCCCGGTTCCGCTACAGGAGGTTATCATCCATGGCATCCCAGTCGCCGTCTCGCGAGCACAGCGTCACCGCCTACCTGCTGAGCCTGTGTTTGTTGTTTGCCGGTTTCTTGTCGATTTCGTCGGCGGGGCCGATTCCCACGACGGTCTCGCCCGCCGTCCCCTCATGGGTGAGCTGGCCGGACAAAGCGCTCGCGATCACGGCTACCGAGATAAGCGTCGAGCAGTACATGGCCTGTGTCGAGGCCGGAGCCTGCTCGGCGGAGAACCACAAGGGCTGCAACGCGGTCGACCCCACGCGTTCGCAACATCCCATGAACTGCGTCAACTACTACGGGGCCGAACAGTACTGCGCTTTCGTCGGCGGTAGGATATGCACCGAAACCGAGTGGCTGGAAGCCTGCCGGGGCAGCGACGGACGGAGCTTTCCCTACGGTGACGCTTTCAGCCTCGAGTCCTGCAACTCTCAGTCTCTCACCGTCTCTGTCGAGGGGCGAGAGATGCAGACCGCCGTGGTCGGCAGCCACCCTGCTTGCGAGGGGGGGTTCACCGGCCTCTTCGACATGGCCGGCAACGTTTCCGAATGGGTGGCGAAGTGCAAGGGCGAGTACTGCAAGTTTCGCGGTGGCGGATACATGAGCAACGACCCGATCGACATGTTCGCCGGGTGCCGGGGGGTATGCGCCGGCAATCAGAAGCCCTTCATGTCCGGAACGGTGGGCGTTCGCTGCTGCCGTGACACCGGCTGAGCCGGCCCGGCGCCGGCGAGACCGGGCGCGGCGGCGCGTGTGGACAGGGTGCGAGGGCTCAGAGCCGAGAGCTCACTGGGTCCCGGCCTCGTCGATCTTCACCACACTGGCCGCCTGTGGGCCTTTCGGGCTGTCGGTGATCTCGAACTCCACCGGGTCGCCCTGCTCGAGGGTCTTGAAACCGTCGCCGTTAATCGCCGAGTAGTGAACGAAGACGTCCGCGCCTTCATCCTGCTCGATGAAACCGTAGCCCTTGGAGTTGTTAAACCACTTCACCCTGCCCTGTGGCATTCAGCCTCCTTCTTCGACTCACCATAGGTTCCAGCCTCAGGCGCCGCCAAGGTCCTGGGAGCGCGATTCCCGTGGATCGACGCCTTCGCGTATCGGCGGAGAGAGCGTACTGCACTGAATCGCGGAAGCCTACGCGAACGAAGCTAAGAAAGCAGTGGCGGATTGTCAAACGTCAGGCC
>JBHHVL010000038.1:0-27096 GCA_046754245.1 Binatia bacterium
GCCTAGTTGCAGAGGCAGAGCTCCAGCGACCCCCCGCCCAGGGTGGCGGTGGCCGGGATGCAGCTCTCACCCACGGCGAGGCACTCGCCGCCGCAGCTAGGCGCCTGGCCTATCTCGCAGGGACTCAGACACTCGCAAAAACCCAGGGTGTCGGCGGCACACAAGAAGTTGTCCGGGCAGGCCCCGCCACAGCTGGGATAGTCAGCGCCAGCGCAGGTGTCGAACCCGGTGAAGTTCTGGCACGCACAGCCGCCACCCGTGTCCCGGCAAACCATGCCCACCCCACAGGTTCCTCCGCACTGAGGCGGCGAAGCCCCGGAGCAGGGACCCTGAACCGGCAGCGCCTGGCACACGCACCCGCCCATCCCGTCGCTGGCGCAGGCGCCCCCGGGGGAGCACAGACCGTCGCAACCCGTGCCCGCCGAACTCGGGCAATCCTGAACACCGGGCGCGGCGCATATGCATTGCTCCTGGGCCGGACCACCACCGGCGGCGATGGAAAGAACCTGGCAGGTCACGCCGGGGTCGTTGTTGCAGTCGCCACCACAAGAGGGCGCGGCGCTGATCTCGCAGCCCGTGAGGCATTCACAAAAACCCGGGTCGAGAGGATCTTCGGCACAGGTCAAGCCCGGTGGGCAGGTCCCACCGCAAGTCGGTACCGCCGCGTCGAAGCAGGTATAGACGACCGGAACGGTCGTGGTGGTGGTCGTAGTGGAGGTTACCGGCGGATGGGTGGTGCTGGTGGTGCTGGTCATGCCACCGCTGCACAAACAAAACCCGATCGCCACACCACCGATGGTACCGGTCCCTGGCACGCAGCTAGCGCCGGGATCCGAGCAGGCACCGCCACAAGCGGGAGCGTCGCTCAGCTCACAGAGATCGAGGCACTCGCATTCTCCGAGTATGCCCGCGGCACAGAATAGACCGTCGGCGCATGCGCCGCCGCATAGAGGGTAATCGTCACCCTCCTCGCAGCTTTCGGTGCCCGAGAAATCCACGCACCCGCATCCGGAGCCCGTGTCCTCACATATGAAGCCTTCCGTGCAGGTCCCACCGCACTGGGGAGCAATGGCCTCCGCGCATGGCCCCTGGGTCGGCAGGGTCTGGCAGATGCAGCCGCCCAGGCCGTCGTCGTTGCAAGCCTGACCGTTTCCGCAGACGCCGTCGCAGCCCGAGGACGACGAATCGGCGCAGGCTTGCAATCCGGGCGCCGCACACTCGCAGGTCGTCAGCGGGGACATGCCCGATATCGACACCGACAGCACCTGGCAAGTTAGGCCGACGAGGTCGCCGCAGTCGGAACCGCATGCCGGGGCGCTGTCGGTCTCACAGGGTGTCAAGCACTCGCAGAACTCCGGATCAAAGGGGTCCCGAGCACAGACCTCGCCCAGCGGACAGTCGCCCCCGCAGCTAGGCGCCGAGCTGAAAAAACAATCGTTCGACGCACAGGCCACGCAAGCGAGGCTGACAGACTGGCCAACCGCCTTCTTGAGAACGATAAGAGCATCGACCGCGCTGATGCCGCCGTCGCTGTTGACGTCACAGACGCAGAGGTCGCAGCTCTTTACGGGAGCCACGGCCTCCTTGAGAATGAACAGCGCGTCCGACGCCATCGGTGTCGTGCTCCCGCTCGAGGGTATGCCGCAGTCTCCGGCCGCGGCGCCGACCTCGGCGGACGGCGCGAGCACAACAAGCAACGCCACGGTACCAGCCAGAACAAGTCCGTTTACCGATCGCTTCGACCTCATTCGTCTCCCCATTACCTCTCCACCGCCCCGCGGCCAGAGCGCCGGTCCTAAAGAACCATTCAACGCCTCGATCTCGCTAGCCGAACCGAGTTGGCCCGTAACGCCTAGTGCTGATCCACCCTGTACAATCTGCGGACCCCCGCTTCAAACAGCGAGGCCGGCGCCAGAACACGAACGATCGGCAACCAGAAAGCCTCGGCACCCACGCGGTATACCAACCGTGGTCGCCGCGTTCCCACCAGCCGGTGCACGAGGCGCGCGAGTTCGATCGGATCACCGCCTTTCTGTTCGTTCTTGCCCATGATCGAAACGGCTCGCCTGCGGGCGGCCTCGTAGACCGCCAAGCCGCCGCGCACGTGTTGTACGTTGAACGTCATCTGGGTCTTGAAGTCCCCGGGTTCGATGACCGACACCGCGACGCCAAAGCCCCTGACCTCCTGGCGAAGCCCCTCGGACAGCAGCAACAGCGCCGATTTGGACGCCGAGTAATAGGCCATGTAGGGCAGGCCGACCATGCTGCCCAGCGAGCCGATGTTGATGATCTGACCCGCCCCCTGATCGCGCATGTGAGGGAGCACCGCACGGATCATGCGCGCCGCGCCGAAGAAGTTGGTTTGAAACTCCTCCATCGCCTCGTCGATGGTAGTTTCCTCGACCGCGCCCGCGAGCATGCAGCCCGCGTTGTTCACGAGTACGTCTAGGCGACCCGCTTCTTCCACGACCGACCGGACACAGTGAAGCACCGAACCGTCGTCGCGTACGTCGAGCTTCAAGATCGGAAACGCGTCACCGCCCGCGGCACCCGCCGCCCGATCGTCACCGTCCCCGCCCCGGCGGCTGGTACCAAATACCCGCATGCCTCGCGAAGCGAGGTAGCGCGCCGTCGATGCGCCTAGACCCGAGGACGCTCCCGTTACCAGAACAACCTTGCCCGCTTCACTCATAGCGTCGCTCCCACTGTTCTAGCCTCCCCAGAGGCCGCGCGTTCCCGGCACAAGCCGGATCCCACGCACCACCGAGAAGCAGAGTGAAGCCAGGCGAATCGGCATGTCAAGCCGCCGTCCAGCGCCGGATACCACCTTGCAGAAGCTGCGGCGCGAGTACATCATCGTGGTCTTCCTGAGTTTTCTCGGATGAGCACCCTGGACAAACAGGCCATCATCGATCTCGCGAGCGAGTACGTCTGCCCCGGACGGGTCAAGACCTTTCGCGAGACCGGCGTAGAGGTGGTGATGGCGCGGCGCGAGGGCAACTTCTTCTACGACGTGGACGGCCGTCAACTCTTCGACGTCCACATCAACGGCGGCACCTTCAGCCTCGGCCACAGAAATCCGGAGATACTACAGACCGTGCGGGAGGCCCTCGACGCCTACGACATCGGCAACCACCACTTCGCGAGCGAACCTCGAGCTCGTGCCGCGGAGATGATCGCCGCCCTGACGCCCGGAGACCTGAAGTTTACCGTATTCGCGAGTGGCGGCAGCGAGGCAACCGACATCGCGATCAAGACCGCCCGCAGAGCCACCGGAAGAAGGAAAATCGTCTCCATCGACTGCGGTTATCACGGGCACACCGGCCTATCCATGACCGTCGGTGATCCTACCGTAGCCCGATACTTTCTCAGCGACGGTCCCGCTTCGGACTCGGTGAGGGTGCCGTTCAACGATCTCGGCGCGGTCGAGACAGCCCTTTCGGGCGACGACGTCGCCGCCATGATCATCGAGACCATCCCCGCCACCGCGGGATTCACCCTGCCGGCCGAGGGGTACCTCGCGGGGGTGAAGCGCCTCTGCGAGAGCCACGGTGCCCTCTACATCGCCGACGAGGTGCAGACCGGGCTGGGCCGGACCGGACGCATGTGGGGCGTGGAATGCTACGGAGTGGAGCCCGACATCCTCATCAGCGCCAAGGGTCTGTCCGGCGGCGTGTACCCGATAGCCGCCACGGTGTTGAGCAGCAGGGTGGCGGACTGGCTCTTCGAGAACGGCTGGGGGCACGTCTCTACCTTCGGAGGCTCGGAGATCGGGTGTAGAGTGGCGATGAAGACCCTCGAGATATGCAGCCGCCCGGAAGTTCTCGAGAACGTCGCCACGGTATCCGACTATCTTGGCGACGCCATGCAAGGGCTTCGCCAGCGCTACCCTTTCTTCAAAGGCCTACGCCGCAAGGGCCTCGTGATGGGCCTGGAGTTCGACCACGAGTGGGGTGGCACCATGATGACGGGGGCCGGATACGAATGCGGCCTGTGGGCTTTCTTCGCGTCGTTCGACCGTTCGGTGCTGCAGTTCAAGCCCTCCATACTGATAACCAAGAACGAATGCGACGATCTACTCAACCGCCTGGAAGATTCGATCAAGCTCGCGGTCAGCAGAATCTAGGAACCACGATCCCCGCGACCATGGACCACGGGGCGTTCCTCCAGGACTTCGAGAGAAACCTCGACCCGGCAGACCCAGCAGACGGCCCATTTGAAGTCCAGGTGGTCGGCTTCGGCGAAGTCGCCGCCGTGCTCACCGTCAGAGGACTGCCCGGCGTGGTCTGCAAGCGAATGGCCGGCTTCCCCGACGCCGGAGCGGTCGGCGACTACGCGAGCGTCGTCGAGCGCTACATCCGTGTCCTCGGCGAACGCGGCGTGTCGGTAGTCGACACCTCGGTCTACACCGTCGAGAGCCGGGACCACGGGTACACCGCCTACCTCATCCAGCCCGAGATCCCATCCACGGAGCTCGGTACCCACGTGCTACTAGAGGGTTCTGACGACGAGCTCACGGCGGTGCTCGACGCCGTGCTGCGCGTCGCCGGTCGTTTGCTGCTGGCGAACCAACGGCCGAAGGACGGCCGCACGGTGACCGTCGACGCGCAGCTCTCCAACTGGCGGTGGCTAAGAAACAGCGAAGGCACCGCCGAGCTCGCGCTCTTTGATGTCGGCACGCCCTTCATGCGCCTGGACGGCGTGGACGAGCTTGGCAGCGACGTTTTCTTGTATCCGGTTCCGCAGCCGGCCCGAGCCTACTACCGGCGAAAGCGCGCGGTCGAGCGTTACATCGACGATTACTTCGACATCCACAAACTCTTCGTCGATATACTCGGCAATTTCTACAAGGAGGGACGCCCCGAACGCATAGCCCTGGCCATAGGCCTCTACGATCGCTGGCGCCGCGGGGAAGGAGCCGCCCTCGAGCCGCCCCCGGTCACCGAGCAGCAGGTGGCGAGCTACTACAGGAAAGACGCGAGCGACCTCGAGAGGTACCTCAAGGTCCGGCGCTTCCATCGTTTTCTTCGAACCAAGGTTCTGCGCCGCCACTACAGTTTCATCCTGCCGGGGAAGATCCGTCGCTAGGCCACCAACGGCCTCAGTTCATGGCCTGCATCGACCACTTCGGTCCAAGTCCTTCCCCACCGTCCACCGCGATCGCCTGGCCGGTAACGTAATCCGCGCCGTCGCTGGCGAGCCAGAGCGCGGCTTTCGCTATATCCTCGGCTTTCCCGGGCCGTTCTATGGGTTGTCTCCCCCGCAGGCCTTCCTCGATGACCGGCAGCGCGTCCTCGTCCAGCCCCAGAGCATTTATAACGAGCGGAGTGGCCACACCGCCGGGACAGATACAGTTGACCCGTACCCCCTTCTCTCCGAGTTCCAGGGCTACCGACTTGCTCAGGTATATGACCGCTGCCTTGGCGGTGGAGTAGAGGTGCGGTCCACCGCCGAGGCTCAGCCCGGCTATGCTCGAGGTGCTGAGTATGCAGCCGGCGCCCTGGCGCGCCATCACCGCCCCCGCGTGTTTCATGCCGAAAAAGACGCTCTTGAGCAGCAGCGCCATGGTGAAGTCGTAGTCTTTTTCTTCGATCTCGGTGATCGAACCTCGGCCGACGATCGCTCCGGCGTTGTTAAACATCACATCGAGCCTGCCGAAAGACGCGACGGCCTTGTCTACGGCCGCCTTGACCTCCTGCTCTCGGGTGACGTCGGTGGGTTGGTAGACCGCACGCTCACCGAGGGAATCGGCGAGCACGCGGCCCGCCGCGTCGTTGATGTCGGATATGACCACACCAGCGCCTTCCTCCACAAACAGCTTTACGGTAGCCGCGCCTATGCCGCTCGCCCCTCCGGTGATGACCGCTGACTTCCCTTCGAGTATGCCCATTCCCTGTCCTGCTCCTTTACTCGGTTCCCGAACCGGCTCCGATAATCCGACGCAGCCTCCACCGCGCGTCGTTTGTACCATCGCGGCGGCGAAACTTGTATCGCCGCGCTCCCTTCCCCGCGACCGTCACTCCTTGATGCGATACTCCGACATGGGGTTGGACTCTACACGGTCAATGTCCAGGAAAGCCTGCACGCTCTTCACCATGCGCATCATGTTTGCCTGCATCTTCTCCGCCGAACCCTCGGCGCGGTACCACAACATCGGATCCGTGACCGCTTCCAAGGGAAAGCCCTCCTCGACTATTCCCTCCCACGGCGGGGCGTCTTCGGTCAGCGTTCGTAGGACCAGGTTGCGAAGGTACTGGTAGGTACACTGGGTCTCGAGCGCGACCTTCTTGTGTTCCTCCAGCCAGTGCCGCGTCCACGCCTCACGACTCATTCGCCGCGGGCGTTCTATGCAGGCGACGACGTTGGCGCCCGGCGTGCGCTGGCCGAGCGGCGCCCGGTGGGTGCTGTTCGCCAGCGCAACCGACTCCTCGACGAGATAGCCGGCCGCCCGCTGCGAGATCCGGCCAAGGACGCTCTCGCAAGGGGGGCGGTCGTCGACGTTCTCGAGCCACAACGACACCGTAGCCGCGATCGGCGGGTCAAACCTCGTCAGCCTTACTTCCCGCGCCTGCGCCAGCTGTTCGTCCGCGACGTTGACCGACAGCCCCCCGACGCCTAGCTCAAGAAAATCGGACACCGTCTGACCGAGCAACGCGTCCTTGAAGGCCCCTTCGGAAAGATCCTCGCGTTTCCAGATAACGTAGACCAGCTTCTCCATCTTGTCTTTCTTCACCTTTCGCCGAAGGGCCTCGAGGGCAGCAATACCGGCAAGCCTAACTCGAACGAGTCTGTATGAAACGCTCGGCGAAACGCGCCAGAGCGTCTTTGCGGTCTTCGAGACTCGCAACGCTGCCGCCGAACATCGCCCACGGCCACACTATGCAATCCGTCACCCCGTAGGACTCCAAGCGAGAAAAACCGTCCTCGTCCCACACGTCGGAGCACAGAGCCTGAATTTCGAAGGGCTCGCCTTCGCGCCCGTACTCGGCGAGGTATTGCCTGAGTTCCGTGAGGTAGCCAACGAGCTGCCTTTCGGTGGTGTTGGCCGAACACCAGCCATCGCCCAGACGCGCGGCCCGCCGCAGGGCCGGCCTGGACTGTCCGCCGACTATGATCGGGACCCGCTCGGTGGGAGTCGGGCTCATCTGCAACCGATCGAAGTCGTAGTACTCGCCGTGGTATTCCACCATACCGCCTGCCAGCACCACGCGAATGATTTCAATCGCCTCGTCGGCGCGGCGGCCACGGCTCGGGTAGTCCTCGCCCAACCACTTGAACTCCTCGGGTATCCAGCTGAGACCAACCCCCAGGAGTACCCTGTTGTCCGAGAGCACCGCCGCCGAAGCCACGGTCTTGGCGACCAGCAGCGGTTGCCTTATCGGCAGCTTCAACACGTGCGTGTAGAAGCGCAGTCTGCGGGTGACCGCCGCCATCGCGGGGATAACCACCCACGGCTCCAGGAAAGGCACCTCCGGAGTCCAGAAACGCCCACCGTCATCGCTGTAGGGGTAGGCGGCGGAGACGCTCTCCGGGAAAAACACGCTATCGGGCACCGCGACGCAGTCCCACCCCGCCTCGTCGGCCTTTTCTGCGAGCGGCAGGTAGTGCGACGGGTCGCACATGTTGATCGCTGCGGTGAACTTCATGGTCCTACCTTTTGCCAACCCGGCAGCCGCAGCACAAGGGACGGGCCGCCAGGGGCAGAGACGCCAAGAGGCTCCAAGCCCCGGCCGAGCCCGGCCCGAGGCGTCAACGAAAAAGCGGCACGCCTATTGCTGAACCAGGGTATTGGCTGCTTCACGCAAAGCCACGGTGCTCGGGCTAATCGCCACAAAACCGGGGCTTTCACGCAAATTACCGCTGACTTCAGGAGAGAAATTAATGACTGGTCGACAGAAAGTTAACAAATTTGTCCTACTGTTCTGTACATCCCTGGCCGCCGTCCTGCTCTGCGTCGCAGTCCCGGCGAGTTCCTGGGCAAGCTGCGAGGACGCGGACCAAAAGCTCGAAAAATCCGGCAGAGGCGACCGTGACCACGACGGCCTGAGCAACTGCCGCGAGACGTCGATCCTGGGAACCGATCCCCGCGACGACGACTCCGACGACGACGGCGTGTCTGACGGCGAAGAAATCAAGAACGGCACCGACCCCCTCGATCCCGACTCCGACGACGACGGCAAGAGCGACGGCGAGGAGAAGGAAGACGGCAGTGATCCCATGGACCATGACAGCGACGACGATGGCGTGGAAGACGGCGAAGACGCCGACCCCAACGGCGACCTCGAGAACATGATAGAGGCGCGCCTGGAGGATCTGTTCTGTCCGAAAAAGAGCCATGACGGCTATCTCACGGTCCTCGGGCTGCACGTCTTCGTGACCGAACACACCAAGTTCAACGGCCTCGACTGCGATGAGCTCGAGCGCCGGTTCGGCGAGCACGGTGGCCTACACGTAGAGATCGTCCTTGCCGAGCACCACGGTGCAGAAGACGGTCAAGCCTGCAACATCGTGAGCTCGGACGCCGTCGAGGTCCGCGTCGACGACAGCGATGGCGACGGTAGTCCCGACACCATCGATTCCGACGACGACAACGACGGCATCCACGACCAAGACGACGTCGACGACGACGATGACGGAAAGCTAGACGAGGACGACGACTCGGACCAGGGCGATAACCGCGTCTGCGACGAGGGCAGCGAAGGCTCGGACTACGACGGCGACAGCGGATCGGACCACGATGACGACGGAGACCACGACGGCGACTACGACGGCGACGGGGCAGACCCGGTCATCGGCAGCGTCGGTCCCGGTGGTGCTACTGGCAACGGCACCGCGGGAGCCAGCGACCCCGGCGCAAGCGGGGCTACCACGCCCACGACCAATAACAACCAGCCGGCGCCTCCCGCCAGCTCCCCGCCGCCGGATCTGGGCTTGCCGGCAGGCCCCGGCCCTGACCCCGGCGCCGGCCCGCCCCCCTGGCTGCTGGGACTCATCGGTTAGGCTCTGCTGGCTGCGCTGCCGGCCCGCGGGTACAGAGTGCCCCGCGGTTTGCCGCGGCCGAGGCATCGAGAGCATGAAGGCCCTGCGCGCAGCCCGTGCAGGGCCTTTTTTCTACCGTCTCTACCGTCCGCCGCCTCGCGGTCCAGCGGTACCCGTGCAGAAGTCCCGCGACCGCTAGCGCCGAGGGGTCTATTTCCCCAGACCGAGAACGTAGTCCGCTAGAGCCTCGACCTGCTCCTCGCTGAGCTTGCCGGCGTAGGCCTTCATCTTCGTCTTGCCGGTTTCGCCGTCGGTGACCCCTTTCTTGATGGTCTCGATCATTTTTCCTTTTTCGAGTCCGGCTTTCACCTCGGCGGCGGTCAGGTCTTTGACGCCGAGTTTCTTGCCCGCCTTGGTATCACCCTTCCCGTCAGAGCCGTGACACGCGCGGCAGTTCTTCTCCCAGGTCGCTTTGGCGTCGTCCGCGCCGGACCCCTGAGCGGCAGACAACAGCAGCCCAACGACGGCAAGGACCATAACCACTTTCGCTATATGCTTCATCGTGACCTCCTCGTTCCAAAGTCGCGTTCCAGCCGGCGGCAACGACTACCGCCGCCGCTCCAGGCGCCGGATTTCCAAGAACAGAATGACCGCCAGTACGCCGGTAAACGCTATCAGGGTCAGCAACCAGCCCCGCCGCGCGCGAAACTCCCGTTCGGCCTCCTCCACCAACTCGCCCATCTTATCTACCGCTTCCTTGCCGGGCTTGGTCACGCGCTGGAAGGTGCCGAAAGCGAAGGAGTGGATGTAGGAGCGCGACTGCCTCAGCGTATCCGAGAGCTTGTCTAACTCCTGCCTCAGGGCTTCGTCGTCCAGACCCCGTATCGCGAGCTCTTCGGCGGTGATGTCGTATTCCTCCAGAGCGTCGGAAAGCTCGACGATCGTATCATGGAAGAACTCCGCGATGGCGTTACACTCGGGGTTGTGCTGGGAGTGTTGCTCGTGACACCCCACGCAGACCGACCCCTCTCCTGTACCCAACATCGCGTCACTGGTCTTGGATATGGCGTGATCGCCATGGCAGGTACCGCATTCGGACCAGCCGTTGGCCTCGAAGGCGTCCTTGTGTTTGCTGCCGTCAAAGAGCGCACCGTTGCCCGCGTGACAGGAGCGGCAAATCTCCGCGGCGCTCGAGAGATCCGGACGGATGGCTGCGTGGTGACCATGGCAGTCGTTACAGGTCGCTGCGGATGTGTCGCCGCGTTCTAGCAGCGCCAGGCCGTGAACGCTGCCGCGATACTCATCGAGCTGGTCAGTCGGCATGGGCCGCCCGTCGGCGAGCTTGAACCCGGCCATTCGTTCGACGTTCGCGTGGCAGGCGCCGCAGGTCTCCGGGATACGCTTGGCGTACACGCTGGAGGTCGGCACCTTGGGACCCTGGATGCCGTGGACGCCGTGGCAGCTCGCGCACTGGGCCGCGCGTGAGTCTTTTTCCTCCAGCACCAGCTCTCCGTGTCGGCTGGTCTGGTATTTTTCGAACTGGTCTACAGGCAAACCCGGGTTGAAGCGTCGCATGTAGGAAGAATCGCTGTGACAGCGACCGCAGAACCGCGGTATCCAGGTACGGTCTCTCCTGCGAACGTCGGCGTCCTCCGGCCAGCCCTCGGGTGAGCCGTGTTCCATGAAACCATCGGGGTCACCGCCGTGACAACCCGCGCAGGAGAGCTTGGGCCGGAAGTGGACGTCGCTTATCGCCTGAACAAGATCCATGTGACCCGGGGAGCCAGTGGCCTCGGGGTCCAAGGACAGCAGAGTTTCGCCTTCGTGGAACTCAGGGTCGGAGTGGCACAGCACGCAGTTGTCCTGCATGAAGAGTTCGAACTTACCGTTTGCCATCCCGAGCGAGAGTATCGTCTTGAGGTGGACCGCCGTGGTGATCATCTCCTCGGCGACCGCCTCGGCCGTCAGTTTCTTCGCGTGATCCGACATCGCATCGAAGGCGCGGCGTTCCTTGTCACCGAGGATCGGCGTCCCGGCGTCGTCGGCGGCATCGAGTAGACCCTGTAACGCCGGCGGCACGACGAACGCAGCCCGCTCCGAACCCTGCGCGCCTCCGTCGGATCCCCCCACGGCTTCAACGCTGTGTCCTCCAATCAGGAGGAGCAGGGCCAGCGCCGGCCACAGCGCTTTCACGACGCCGCCTCCTGGCCCAGGGTCCGCCTGTTATGCAGAAGCGAGACGATGACCACCGCCACCGAGACGGATCCTGCCGCTGCGCCCGCGGCCAGGTAAGACCAGCCCCCCACGCCGTGCAGCAGTACGTGCAACATCGCTGCGGCGGTGAAGAAGAACCAGCGTTCCTGCTGAAACACGGCACGGACGAGGGTGATCACCACCGCCACGATCAAGGTGAGCCAGGCGCAGGTCCACGCCACGTTCCCCGGCGAGGCCACGTCCGTGCCGAGCGTCGTCGCCCCGATGTCCCAGGCTTTGAGCGAAAGGAACACGAGGAAGTAGATGGCCGCGAAGCCGAAGTCGCTGAATCCCGGCGAGGGGCGGTTGCGGCGCGCCGCCCGGTCCAGCCACGGGATGAGCGCCCAAACGGCCATCAGCACGCCGACGACCAGCAGGCAGGCCTGGGGTCCTTCCATTCCCATGATGTGAGGCGGAAACTCCTTGAGCAACTGGTACACCCAGAGGAAGTACCACTCCGGCTTGATGCCTGGATAGGCTGGCGCGAGCGGGTTGGCCTTCTGCCCCAGCTCCCATTCCATGCCCGGTATGCCTGGCCCGTAGGGGAAGAAGGTCGCGAGCAGCAGCAACCCCATGAAACAGACGAGCCAGAGCAGCAGGTCGCGCAAAGCGAAGTTTGGGAAAAACCGCATGCCTCTAGGCGCGTGGGTAGCGCCTATCGGCGCCGACATACCCTGGCGCTGCACGAAAAGAAGGTGGATCATGATCAGCCCCGCACACACCAGCGGCAGCACGACGACGTGCAACGCGAAGAAACGGTACAGCGTGTTGATGGTCACGTCCGGCCCACCTCGTAGGACCAGCAAGAGCCAGTCTCCGATTAGGGGCGCGGATTTAACCGAGTCGGTTCCCACCGCCGTAGCGAAGTACGAGAGCTCGTTCCACGGCAGCAGATAACCCGAAAACCCGAAACCGAGCGCGACCGCGAACATCACGTAGCCCGTTACCCAGGTGAGTTCCCGAGGGGGGCGATAGGCCTTGAGCATCAGGGTGCTGAACATGTGCACCACCAGCGAGATGACCATCAGGTGCGCGCTCCAGCAGTGGGTCGAGCGCACCAGCCAGCCAAAGGGGACCTTGGTCGTGAGGAAGCGGATGCTCTCGTAAGCGGTGGCCTCCCCCGGCTGGTAGTACATCAGCAACAGCACGCCGCTGATGATCTGCACACCGAAAAAGAAAAGGGTGGTGCCGCCGAGGTAGTACCAGACCATCGAGTGCGTGCCCAGCGGGACCTCCTTGTGTGTGGCGAACTCGATGAGCGGCGTGATGTCGTAACGCTCGTCCAGCCAACGGCGTATCCTACCGTGTGAGCTATCCTGACTCACGCCCGTTCCCTCAAATCGACGACTACACTGCCATCGTCGTCACGCGCGGCGGTGTACCTCGGAAGCGGTCTCGGCGGCGGCCCCGACAACACCCGGCCGTCGGTATCGAAACGCGCGTTGTGGCAGGCACACCAGATCAACGATTCGCCAGGCACGTACTTCACGGTGCAACCCTCGTGGGTACACTTCGCGTCGAGGGCCCTGAGATTCAGCTGAGCATCCTGGAAGACGAGCACCCTCTTGTTACTCGCGGGAACGATGACGAAACTGTCGCGTTCGAGCGCAGCCACCTCATCCTGCGTGAGCCGGGTGGGTCCGGTCGGACCCGCCTGGGGCAATGGTTTGAGGTAGCGCAGCACGGGATAGAGAATGCTGCCGAGCCAGCCGACGACGGTCACGCCAGTAAGTACGTCGAGAAAACTCCGTCGCGTATGTCGGGCTCCAAGAACGCCGTTTGACATGAAACCTCCCTGTCCGGCACCGGTTGGCGGACTACCGCGGTCCGCTACCAACTGAAACTCCTCCGGCTAGAACTCCTCAGATCTCACCCTAATCCCGTTCGGCCGCGCGCCTCGGTGGCCACGTGGACTCCACGAGTACGCGGCGGCATTTCTCCATACCGATCTGCCAGCTGCTCACCGCAAAAGGCCCCAGCCTCATTGGCAACCGCTATTAATTCGCGCCACTTCAGAGACCTTTAAGCCCCACTACTAAAACAGCAGTTAGCGCTGTCACCCTGTTGGTATCAGCCCATTTGCTCTGCCCCCGTGCATGCACAAGGCGTGCCGCACATGACCCACTGCGTTATGCACTATTACCTAGTACTAATTACCGCGCATGGCATCGGCATTCGCAAGTAGGCAAAAAGGGGAGCCTTTGCCGTCCGAGATATCGGAAGCCGTGGCAATATTGCTTAGGTGGTTTTGTCGGGATCCCCGGCAAGACGCGCCGCCGGGCGACGAGCGCCATCCACCGGCTCCTAGCGCCGACGGCGCTGCCAGCGCGGCCCGCGACCCGACGACGAGGCACCGGGAGAGATTCCGTCGGTTTGACCGCCTGGGCTGCATGGCCCAAAGATTCAACCCGAGGGGCAGTTGTCAGCACACCCACAGGAGAATTTCATGGATATAGAATTTCACTACTACATGACCTACCTCATAGCGGCGCGAGCGGGAATGGGCCCGGAAGACGCATATACGGTCGCGTACTCGTCGCAATACGTCGACGATAACGACACGGTATTCGCCATAGACAAGGGTGGAGCCCAGGCGTACGGCAATTACATTAGTCAAACTATGAACATACTTAAGCCAAAGGCGAAGTTGTTCCGCATTTATCCCCTATTCCACTTCATCCCTGGGGATCCACAGGCAAAGAGCGCGGTACGCAAGGACGGCAAGATGCATTGGCTCAACACCACCCCGGACAGCGTCAACGCCAACCGGGTGATCGATTCCGCGATCGACTCGAACAACCTTTACCGTATCGGCGTCGCGTGCCACGGCTACGTAGACACCTGGGCCCATCAGAACTTCACGGGCTACTACGATGCGTTCAACGCCATGTCCGGCCCCTTGAGCCTAGCCACGCCGAACATCGGCCACGCTGACGCTGGTCACAACCCCGACTGGCCGGCGTTGGTATGGAAAGACAAGCGCCTGCTGGGTCCGCGAGTAGACAACAGGAGTCGTTTTCTCGACGCCGCGGAGCGGCTGCTGGAGAAGCTCCTTCGATACTGTCACCAAACCGTAACCGACAGATCCCTTGCCGAACAGCGTTCCCAGCTGCGCGCCGACCTCGATGACGCCATAGGCCCTCGCGATCAGTCCAACGCTTTGCGCGACCAACGGATCGAACGCTACACCGAACTCAGCCAGACACCACCGTACGGCGGAAGAAGAGTCATGGACTACGACGAATTCGACTGGTTCGAACAAGCCGTCGACGAAGAGGTACGCGGCCTTCGTGACAGGTCGGACCACACGCTGACGCGCTGGGACCCTCTTACCGACCGCTACAGCTGGAAGAACGGTACCGACTACCGCAGGCGTCACTGGTACCTCTTCCAGCAAGCGGTAAAGGAACACCAGAACGAGAGCTGGGACATACTGAGTCAGAGCAACCTGAAGGGACTCGAGCTGCCCGAGCTGTGACCGGCGAATCGACGACCTCGAACCTCGCGCGACGGCGCTAGCTTCGTTTCACGGCGAGCACCTCGGCCGAGGCCGTGACTGCTTCGGGACCAATCCACGAATCCAACATCGGATCGCTACCGCTCGCCACGGTCGCTTCAATTTCCCGGACCGTTGCCGCGCGCAGCTGGCGTTTGATTCGGGCGTAGGCCTGGCGGGGAATCCCGGCCAGCTCGCCGGCCAGCTCCTTCGCTCGCACCAGGACCCGGTCCGTGCCCACCAACTCGTCCAGCACCCCGTAGCGAAGCGCCTCGGCTGAACCGACCTTGCGGGCGACGAGCACCGCCGCCCGTTTGGCCGCGGGATCCATCTCCGCCTGCACGATAGCGAGCGCACCGGCCGGAAAGGGTATGCCCACCCTCGCCTCGCTCAGACCGAACTCGAAAGGCCCCTCCGCGCCGACTCGGTAGTCACAGGAAAGCGCCAAGACGAAACCGGCCGCGATGGCGTGACCACTGACCGCGGCAACAACCGGTAGTGGAAAGGCGTAGAGTTTCCCGAGCAGGCGGTTGATGCCGGTGATCATTTCCCGCTGCTCCCGCGGGGAATAGTGGATCACCGCCTTGAGATCGAGCCCCGCCGAAAAAACCCCGGGCCTGCCGGTTATGACTACGGATCCCATCCGAACGTCGCTCTCGATCTCCGACATCAGCGATTCGAACTCCTGCACGACCGCGATATCGATCGCGTTTACCGGCGGACGGTCAAAGCGAACCAACGCGAGTTCTTCTTCAACCTCCAGCTGAAAATACCGTCGGGCCATCGAAAACCTCTCGCCTCAATTCCTTATCCCCCCGCCCGGCGCGGCACAACCCGAGCCGTCCACTTCGCGAGCCCTTGGTTCGCTACGAGGTGACGGTGACAGCTCAATGCTCCGGCGTCCTTGACTGCATGACGCCCCGTCCTCATGCTGCTCCTTCCCGACCAAGGCCTGCAGTAACAACTGGGCGGGAGTGGACCCAGTCCGACGGTGAAGCAAACCATCAAGACCCGTCTGCCGCTACGGCTCTACAATGAAGCGTCGCGGCTCGTGGAGAGAATCGGTCGAGGCAGCACGGGCTTCGTGGACGCGGCGGATGAGCTGCACGACAGGGCCCGCAGGACCGTAGGCTTCGATGACTTCGGTGACCGAACCTACCTTGAAGGACTGCGGGTCTTGCTAGAGGCTTATGACGACCAGCCGCGTCTCCACCCTTTCGGGAAAATGTTGCTCCGTCGGCAAGTGCTGGCGATTCTCCAGAACCGCCTGGTGGCGCAGAGGTTCTGGAAGAGTTCTCCCGGCGTACTCGGCGTCCACATTCGCCGGCCCGTCTTCATCCTGGGCCTTCCGGGAAGCGGCGTGACCACGCTCCACGGCCTACTCGGTCAAGACCCCGAAAACCAGGTATTGCAGCACTGGTTGGCGATAGCGCCGAGGCCACGGCCACCCGAGCACCTCTGGCGGCACCACAGCAATTTCAAGCGCGCGGCCCGAGGGCTCAGAGCGCTCCACTTCCTGAACCCGGCGCTCAAGACCCTGCGGCCCATGACCCCCGACCGACCAGAGGAATGTTACCACCTGCTACGCCAGAACTTTACGGACGACACCTTTGACCGTGACGCCACCGTACCGGCCTATTCTCGGTGGTACGACGCTCAGGATATGCTCGCTTCCTACGCGCGCCACAGGGATCTGTTGAAACTGATCGGGGCGTCTGAACCAGATCGTCGCTGGGTGTTGAACTCCCCCCTGCACCTGCGCAACCTGGCGACCCTGTTCAAGGTATACCCCGACGCGTGCGTCGTTCAGATCCACCGCGACCCTGGCAAGGTCTTGCCAGCGATTTGCGGCATGACCGCCGCCTGGAGAGAGATATATGAGGACGATGTCGACCCCCGAGCTATCGCCAGCCGACAGCTCGAACTCTGGTCGACTGGCCTGCGGGAAGCCATGGAGCTGCGCTGGCAAAGAGACCCGGCCCAGTTCTTCGATCTCCGTTTCCAAGAGCTTCGCGACGACCCGATCGGTACCGCAAGACGAATCTACGCTTACTTCCACATCGAGATGCAGGGCGAGGCTCAGCGCCGGATGCGCGCCTGGCACGACGACATCCCCCGCGCGAAACCTGGGAAACCCCGCTTCCGGGCCGATGACTTCGGCCTCGGTCACCAGACCGTGAGCGAGCGCTTCAGACCTTACGTGGAGCACTTTCAGGTCGAAGCCGAGGAGCGCGGCTAGCGCACCGCCTCGGCATTTTCTCGACTGATCGTTCTAAAAAGACTAGGCTCCAGTGCCGAGGCAATGACGCGCAGTAAGGAATTCGATCCGCAGGAGGCGCTTGGAGTGGCCCTCGAGTGCTTCAACCGACGGGGTTACGCGGGCTCTTCGATCTCGATGTTGACAAGAGAGATGGGCATAGGCCGGGCGAGTATCTACGCCACCTACGGCGACAAACGCTCTTTGTACATGGCCGCCCTGGAAAACTACGCCGACGCCATCGTCGCCTACGTCGTCGAGCGTCTCGAAAAAGCCGAGCATCCCTTGGACGAGATTCGGGGGCTGCTGCGTTACGTCACCGAGACGGCGACGAGGACCGAGGCCCCTCACGGTTGTTTCCTGGTAAACTCTACGACCGAGCTGGCCTCGACTGACCGCGAAATCCGCGCGCTCGTAGCCGGCAGCTTCTCTCGCCTCGAGGAGGCCTACTACGGGGCGCTGCTGCGTGCGCAACGCGACGGCGGGCTCAGTCCCAAGAAGGACGCGCGCGCACTAGCACGTTTCTTGGTCGCGATGATGCAGGCTCTGCGCGTCATGGGAAAGGCCAACCCCGATCCGGCTGTGGCGGCGGACGTCGTTGAAACCGCACTCGAGTGCCTTGACTGAAAGAGGTCAGGAAATGAAGACAAGATTATTCGGAAGCCGAACGTCGCCGTTCGTCGAAAAGGTCGCACGCGCCATGGATCTCAAAGCGATAGACTTCGAGTTTGTGCCGTTGCGGAGCCCTATGGATTTCAAGAAATGGAACCCTGTGACCGGGAAAATGCCGGTACTCGAACTGGACGGCGAGCGCTTCTTCGATTCGACGCTGATACTCAGAACACTCGACGCGGTCCGGCCGGAGCCGCCGCTGTTCTCGAGTGACCCGGAAACCGCGGCGCGCCAGCGGTTTCTAGAGGACTGGTCTGACGAATCCCTGTACTGGTACCTGATGGGCCTGCGCTGGGCGGACGTAAACGCCAAGGCCAGCACCGACCAGATTGCCGGAACCCTGCCCGCGCTGATCCGCCCGGTCGTGCGCTTGATTCTTCCCAGACAGATCGGCGGGCAGGCCACCGCCCAGGGCCTGCGCCGATTGCCGCTCGAGGTGCTGCTCGACGAAATATCAAGACGCTTCGACGAGCTGGTCTGGATGCTCGGTGACAGGCCCTTCTTCTTCTCTGACCGGGTCAGCGCGGCCGACCTCGCGATCTTCGGTCAACTGCGCACGATGATGTCGGGACCGACGCCGCAAGGCGAGGAGCTGATCCGTCAGCGCGCCGGGCTCATAGATTTCTATGCCCGCGTCGACGACGCGACGAAGGCGAGCGGCACCGAGAAGCGCCGGGCCGCTTAGCTCCCGACCGCTCGCTTCTTCGAGACCAGGACTCCGCGTTCCCCGGCACCGTTCTCAGCTGGGGGATATGGCGATCACGAAACGGCCTCCCAGGGGGGAGGCCGCCGTGACGCCCCGCGCAACCGCCGATCCGCTACCCGCGAGCCGGCGAGTGATTAACGCCCGGTGGGCTTACCTGGTTCCCCCTCCCAGGTTTGTAGCTGCGCCAACCACAAGGCCACCTCCATGGGAGGGATCGTAGCAGGCGGCAAGCCCGCGGCCGACGCAACCAGGCGGCTAGCTTAACAATTTTACAAGCTATCTGTAAAGCACAAAAGTAATTGCTCAAGAACCTGCGAGCTTGCGTCGGCTAACGAAAGGCCGCAAAGCTAAGCGACCCCGACGTCGGGACGAAGGTCGCCCGCCGATCGACGGGTTTTTCATGCCCGAGGAAACGCAAACACCCGCCGCCCCTCAGCAACGTTACGTTCGTTACGACCATCCCGTCGAGCGCGCGCCGGTCAGGATCTACAACTCGCTTGGCGACAGCCTACGCCGCCTCGGTTTGCCGATCGGAGAACTCGGTGAAGAGGCGATGTGCGCTGCCGCCCGCAAACAGACCGGGCTCTGTGACTTCGGTGATGAAGCCTTCCGCGAACCCCTGCGATTACTGATTCGGTCGCTGGAAACCGAGGCGGGGCTACACGCCTTCGGCCGCGTACGGGCCCGCCAACTCATCGTAAACGGCCTCGCCAACCGGCTGCGGCTTCAGCACGACTGGAAGCGCTGGCCCGCAATACTAGACGAAGACGTGAGGCAGCCCTTGTTCATTCTCGGCTTGCCTCGCACAGGCACTACCCTGCTCTTCAAGCTCCTGGCCAGCGACCCTGCCCACCGCTGGCTGGCGTTTTGGGAGGCCCACACGCCCTCGCCTCCGCCTGAGCGGCTTACCTACGCGCGGGATCCGAGGCGTCGAAGGGCTGCTCGGCAGCTCCGCACCCTGGATTACCTGCTGCCCAACCTTGCCGCGATCCACGAGTTTGACGCCGACGGTCCCGAGGAGTGTTACCCGCTTCTGGCGAATTCGTTCGCTGGGGTCCAGTACAGCTGGGGTTTCAACGTCCCGAGCTACGACCGATGGCTCACCACCTGCGACATGGAACCTACCTATCGTTACTACCGTCAGCAGCTGCAGCTGCTGCAGTGGCGTTGCCGGGGCGAGCGCTGGGTACTGAAGTCGCCGGTGCACCTTTACTACATAGCGGAGCTGCTGGCGGTCTTTCCCGACGCTCGCGTCGTACAACTCCACCGTGATCCGCTCAAGGTGTTGCCTTCTGCCTGTAGCCTGAGGGCGACCCTACGCGGGTTGGTGACCAACGAAGTTGACAAGCGGGCCTTGGCCACGAGCCTTGCCGAAGGCGCGGCTCGTGACATAGAACGCTGCATGGAGGTACGGCAGCGACTGGGGGCGGATAATTTTTTCGACCTCTACTACAGTGATCTCGTCAGCGACCCCATGGAAGCGGTTCGATCCATCTACAGACGCTTCGGACACGACCTGAGCCCAGAGGCCGAAACGTCCATCACCGACTGCCTCGCGCGCAATCCTCAGAACAAACACGGTGTCCACAGCTACTCGCTCGAGCAGTTCTACCTGGACCCCGATACCGAACGGCGACGTTTCGCCAACTACTGCTCGACCTTCGCGGTGCCGCAGGAATGACGTGGAAGTATTGGCTGCAAACGACGGCGAAGAATCGTCGGCTCGCTGCAGCTCGCTGATGCGGCCGGGCCGGGATTGAAATCATGCCGATGAGGCACCGAGCAGAGCTCCGCGGGCTTTCCAGTGACCACCACTCTGCGCTCATCCTGGCCCTTCGTTGCAAGCGGATCTCACCATCGCCGGGTTTCGATTTCGCATCGTTTTGGCGAGAAACTTGCGAAACCTTTGAGCGTCAACTCGAGCCGCACTTTCATATCGAGGAACAGTTCCTGCTGCCGGCCCTGGAGAGACTGGGTGAAGCGAAGATGGCGGGTCGTATTCGCTCGGAGCACGCCGCCCTGCGTGCACTGAGGGACGATCCGAAAGCGAGCGCTCAGACGGCGATCGAACTTGGCACGTTGCTGGAGCGACACATCAGGTTCGAAGAGCGAGAAGTCTTCGAGCCGATCCAGGACCGGCTCGATCCCTCGGTGCTGGCCGCCATCGCCGACGCAACGATCGAGAAGAGTTCGAGGTGATGCACCCCCACGGTTGGGGCCCGATCGGAACGACGCGCAAACTGCCTTGACAAAGTCCCTCAGCACGTGCGCTACTACAGGTGGCGGCCAAATGATCGATCGGATTCTCTTTCGCTTGCTTTGAGCGCCTCAGCTCACCGAGTCTCACTATCAAAGGTACCGCGACATGCGACAACACCGCGAGCGAATCCTCCTCGTCCTTGGTCTATCCTTGCTCCTCCTGCCCCTGAGCCGGGTGAGTTCCGGAGCCCAGGCCCTCAGCAAGGACCAGCAGGCCTGTGCCAAAGCGTTTGACAAGGACTTCGCCAAGATCGTCAAGAATCGTGGCAAGATCGTCTCCACCTGTATCAAGGCTCTCGCCAAGGGACGGCTCAACGGAAGCACCAGCGCCTGTCTCACCCTCCACGATCGCGACAGGTTCGCTGCGGCAAAGCACAAGGCGGCGCGCGACTACGCAAGGACCTGTATCGGTCCGGGCTCCGACGGCGGCGATCGCCTCGCGCCCTTCGGCGTCGGGCTTCCTGGCCTCGCGGCGGTGGCCGCCACCACGCTGAGCAACGAACTCGCCTACCGCATGTTTGGCGAGGACCTGGACCTCGCCTTGGCCACCGAGGCCTCGGCCAAGGCCACTTCCCGCTGCCAGCGGGCTCTCGACAAGGATGCGCGGAAGTGCCTGAGCGCCAGGGTCAAGGCCTACCACTCCTGCAAGAAAAAGGGCCTGAAGAGCGGATCCATCACCAACGTTTCGGGGCTCGAGGCCTGCATCGGCGATGACGCCAAGGGCAAGATCGCGCGTGCCTGCGGAGCGAGCAGCCGGCTCGCTAGAGACCTCACCAAGAAATGCGCCGGCGTAGATCTCGCCTTGGCCTTTCCGGCCTGTCCCACGCCTGACACCTACAGCTGCCTAGAACGCGAGGTCGGATGCATGGCCTGTCTGGCCATCGACGAGGCCGACGATCTCGCACGAGACTGCGACCTGTTCGATGATGGACTGGCCAACGCCAGTTGTTCGCCGGTAGAGTTCCCCGGCCGCGGCCCCTGGCCCATGACGCCGGTGAGCGTGTTCACGACGTCGGGCGTCTACCCCCAGTATGCGCCGGGTGCGACTTACTTCTCGGGCAAGAAGAATCAGAATTTCACGCCCGCGCAAGACACCTTACTCGGCGACTTCTTTGTGCCGGCGGGAACCACCGTAAAGATCTTCGAGTATAAGAACACCTGCGACACGCTGCCCTGCATTAGTCTCGGCCCGGATCAGCTCGATAGTGCCGATGCAGCGGCTTTCAACCAAGCGGTACTCGATCGCAGCGATGGCACCGTGAGCCGTCTGGATATCTCGCAGTACTTGGGTCAGTCGGGCGCCTCGTGGCGGAACGTATGGCGTTGGAGTTTTCTTGGTGACACACTGCCGCACACAGCCGAAGGCGTTGCGCTGATGAGGGCGGCTAATATAAAGCTCATGCCGACGATTCAGGCCGATCGTGTCGACTTGCGCCACCCGGATTTCCCCCTCAGTGCCGGGGGCTCCTGTGTTCCCTATGATCTGACCGATAGCTTCGACGAGCGCTTTGGTTACAGCAAGCTCTACTTCGACTGGGTTACCGGCATGTTGAATCTCTATGGTGATGTGCTGGCGGTGCTCAACATCGAGAACGAGGTCGACCAGGACGGCAACACTTGGTGCGAGCCGACAGGTGTAAGAGACGGCTACGCCAAGATGGTAATAACCGCCAAGTACGCCGTGCGCCAGGCTGGCTCGTCGACGAGGATTACCGACAGCGGCATGATGGGCACTAGCTGGTCGCACATGGCCTTCGTCGACCTGGTGCAGCAACGACAAGCTATCATTCAAGGCGGCGGCACACCGCCGGCGGCCCTCGACGACGAGATCCTCGAGGTCGGATCGCAGTTCCAGACTGCGGTCCCGCTGACCAACACCGGCGAGGTCGACTGGGCAGCCATCGACGCCGGTCTGCCTGATTTAGAGCTGAGTTCCATTGTAATCAACGCGCGCGAGATAATTCGTCTGCTGAACTCCGAGGTCATCGACCCTGATCTAGGCGAGCCGACCCTGGATGTATTTAACTTTCACCACCACGATGCTTCGGGAGCCGTACCTTCGATCGTCAACTACATACGCAAGGTCTTTGCCAAGGGCGGAGAACCGTTGATCAACAACGAGATGGGGTTGGTCAGAAGAAGCGTCTTGCCCAAGACCCTGGGCGCCGGCAATACTGAGCTTCTAGCTAGGACGCAGTTCGTTGCGCTAACCAGCCTAACTCTAAACGGCGAGATTGAGCAGACCGGCGGCGTAACTGCTCTGGGTCGGTTTGGCCCGATGACCCGACAGCGCGAGATCGCCACCGCGGAGTTGATAAAGAAGCTCGTCATCCATTTTGGCAGCGGCGTAAAGACGGTTACGTATTTCGGATTCAACGGTGGCTCCGACAACGATGCCTACACGCAAACCGCAGTAGCGGGGGTAGATGGCGCGACCCAGGATCAGTACTTCCGGCTGGGCGACATGAACTACTCCTCGGTGCTTTCTAACGATCACCTTCCCGTGGCTTCCAACTTCCGCGCGCTGCTCAATCTAAAAGACCTGCTCGACTCGCCGGTGCTGTCAAGCACCCACGCCATCGCCGGACTGCTGGAGAGTTATGAGTTTACTCTTGTTGACAAGAGAGTCTTCGCGAGCTGGGTGCCCTCCTACCAGGCCAACATCGGACAGACGGTGCAGCTCAACGTCGCGGCCGAGATCGCCGCTGGATGCAGCTTCTACGACCTCGAGGGCTTCGACGTCGTTCCCGATGCGCAAGACGAGATTACCATTACCATGGATCCGGCGTTCTACGTCTGCCCGCTCTAAGCAGCAAGAGGGTCAAATCGCGGCTTGCGACAACTCCCCCTACCGGGGAATCAGAAGCGCCCCTCGCGCACCTGGTGCTTGCCAAGACCGCGACGAAGCTGAACTATTTTCTCCGGGGCCACGCTCTCGTTTTCGGGCAAAGCGTTGTCTCCCTTCGCTTTGCCGAGCCCAGCCACGCCCTGCAGGCCCCGCAGTACCGTGGATCCATCCGCGCACTCCGCATCCGCGTCGGCGTAGTAGTCGAACCACGGCATCCCCCGGTCGGTGTACTCCCGGGCAGTGGGTGGGGTCGACGGTGGCTGCTCGCCTGTGATCGCGCGCCACACCAGGGAGTTGGCGATGTGGACGAAGCAGCGGCTAGCGCTGTCCTGGGCCCAGTCTTCGATATCGAAGGGGTCGCTGTAGATCTCCTGGTGCATCGCTCCCCCCGGAGCAAGCCCCATGTCCGGCGACGTGCAGACCTGGCCCACTGAAAAGTCTCCGTACATGCGGGATTCATGAGGCTCTGGCAGCCTCGGAAACCTTCGTTCGAAGACCTCGGGCTTCATGGGATAGGCGATGATCTGCAGACCGCCGTACTCGGCACTGCCTCTGATCTGCTCCTCTGCGCTGTAGCCCGAGCCCAGTGGCATGGCGACGAATTGCCGAATCGTGCCGCGCTCCACGCAGTAACCGTCGAGCCAGGGCTGCTCGGGCACCACGATATAGTCCTGGGGATCGCGGTCGAGCCCGTTGGCCCAGTCTTCGCCGGTGACCGCGTTGATCTTTCCCGCGGCGATCTTCACGGCGAATGGATACGCGACGTCGTTGTCCGCGATGTAGTCCGAGTCGAAGTAGAGCCAGAGAGCCTCGCTCTGGTACATGGGCAGCACAACGCCACCGTGGTCGAGCCAACTAGCGGGCACGGAGGGGCCGAGGTCGTCGACGTGGCGCAGCGGGAAGGCTCCTAGACCGGGTGGTAGCGGGTAGGTCCTCCCGTCATCGGGAATTCGCAGCGTACGCTGCAACTCGATTCGCAGCTTCGCCCTGGGATGAATCTTCGGGAACCTGAACAACAGGTTGTCGTTCTTCAATTCGATCATGTTGTACTCCTTACCACTTGCCGTCCCTGACTTCGCGGACGATGCTCAGCACCGCGTGGTCCGGCAAGTCTTTGAGTTCGCGGATCAGTTCTGCAAATAGCCTGGGCCGCTTGCATATCGCCTCTTTGAGGTCGCTCGATACCTTGTCGGCGAGCGCGAGCAAGACGTCAGGAGCCTCGTCGAGTTCAACCGCCAGCGCGATTATCTTCCCCTCCGAGGGCGGTGCTTCGTCACCGCGCTCCACCTTGCTTAGATAAGACGGCTGCACGCCGATGCGAGCCGCCACCTGGCGCACCGAGAAGCTCGGATCGCCCTGCCGCAGGCTCTCGCGTCGCCGCCTAACGTAATTACCGAACGAATCCGCCATATGGGTAGAGAAAGGGGGTCAAATCGCGGCTTGCGACACCTCCCCCTCCCGCGTCACCTCTCTTCAATTCATGACAGCACTGTCATCGGCTAGCGTTGAGCGCTGTGCGCTCGGCCGCTAAAAACGTGTAATGTCCAGACCGCTCAGACTTCAGGCGCCGGGGCTTTGGCACCACGTCATGAACCGTGGCCTCGAACGGCGCACGATAATACGCGATGCGGAGGATGCTGGCACGTTCTTCGACTTGCTCACAGAGGCAAACAGGCGTTGGGGCATCCGCTGCCACGCCGCCTGTCTGATGTCCAACCACTACCATCTCTTGCTTGAGGACGTCGAGGGACTACTGAGCCGCGCGATGCGGCATATCGACGGGGTCTTCACTCAACGCTTCAACCGCCGGCACGCCCGAGACGGTGCCCTGATGAAAGGCCGCTATCGGTCGCAACTGGTGGATCACGACAGCTACCTCCTTGAAGTGATTCGCTATATCCACGCCAATCCTGTCGAGGCACAGATGGTGACCCATGGCGCCGACTACCCATGGTCGAGCCATCGATCCTACCTGTCACGAGAGGCGCCCGCGTGGCTGACCAGAGAAGTAGTTTTCAATCACTTCGGCCGCTCGCGAAGTGGCCTCGAAACCTTCGACGCTTTTGTTCACGAGCGCGTTCCCGATGCCGTGCTGTCGGCTCTGGCCATCGAGAGCCGACAATCCGTCGTGGGGCCGGAGGCGTTTGTGGAAACCTGGAAGAGCCGGATACGGCGGCTGGGCGCACTGCAGCGCGAGCGCGAGATCCCCGAAGCCCGTCAGCTGACGGCACTGCACCCAGAGTGGGTGATCAACACGGCTTGTCAGTTTTTCGACTGCTCACGAGAAGAGTTGCTGGCAAGTGAGAGAGGAACTCGTCACCTCAAGCGTGAGTTCACGCTACTAGCATGCAGGGAGTTCACGAGCGTTACGAACGCGGCGGTAGGCGAGCTGTTTGGTATCGCCGCAGTCACCGTACCTACCGCCGTCAGGCGAGCACGTGCAAACCTGGCGCAATACGAGAAATGCCGCCGCCAGTATCGACAACTTACCGACGTCCTACGGGTCAAGTCGCAAGCCGCGATTTGACCCTCTTTGACTCTAAGCCTCCGACAGCGCTGGTGGTTTCAGTTCTGCGGTGGGGATGTCGCTAGGTCACTACCGGCAATATAGTCGCGCACCACGCCCATCAGGCCGGCAAATCTCTGGTAGGCCGCCATCCAATCTATTTCACGGCCGTACTCGTCGATCAGGAGGTTCACCAGGGTGAAGACTAGTGGCGCGACCAGCGCCGGCAGGAATCCGTCTACTTCTATACCGTCGATAACCTTGACCAATACCCAAAAGATGATGCCGTTTACGGCAAAGAGCACGAAGGCCTGGGTAGTGATTTGGTCGGGGACACTGAGAAACAAAGCGACGTCCCACACCGTCGCGTTTAGCAACGCTAGCGCTGCTACCGTTTTCAGCGCGCCGAACACGCTGGTTATGCGTAGCTTGGGTATCAACGCCGCGGTCATCCCCATAGCCAGAGTCTGGAGAATCCAGTGACTGATTATGGCTTCCATGGCTGAATCCCGCCCCTGGCCACTGAACCTTTAGGGGCAGGACTTGCAGCGGGCCTTGAACTGCTCGCCGGTGTTTTTGCGGGTGTCGGCCAGGCTGTAGGCGGCTTCCCAGCACAGCCCGGGAGTGGTCACCACTTGCACGGTTACCGAGGGATCCTGGTCAAAGTACGCGGCTGCCGAGAAAGGCTCGCCCAGGGACAGGCCCGGACCGCCGCCCCGCAACGAGATCTTGGTGTTGGAAAGGTTTGCTGCCCTGATCAGGATATTGCGTACACCCGAGTTATCCTGCTCACTATCCTTGTACTTGTAGCCGCGTGGGTCGCCGGGGCTTCCCTCGCGCTTCCAGCAGGCCCGCCTCTTACAAGTCCCCCCGCCGGGAATTACGAGGCTTGCGGCCAGCGACGCCGCCCCCGAGCGCTCGTCGTATATGCAAAGGCGCAGATCGCCCGCACCCATCATCTGGCCCATGCTCTCAAAGGAAACACTTGGGCCGTCTACCCAGGTCCAAGCCAGGCTGTCCTTGCGATCGGGGTCCGGCCCGGCCCGGGTTAGATCGACGATCTTGAGAACGGACTTTCGGGCGGTAGTTACGCAGTCCGTGCGAGGCTGCTGTTGGCAAG
>JBHHVL010000039.1:0-27062 GCA_046754245.1 Binatia bacterium
GTCGAACTCCCCGTCGCGGCGACAAGCGAGGGTTCAGCGTAGGTCGTATTTGTCGAGTCTGTAACGCAAGGTATCGCGTGAAAGGCCGAGCAGCTTGGCCGCCTTCACCTGGTTGCCACCGGTAAAATCTAGGGCGCGACGAATCAGGTTGGCTTCCACGGCTTCAAGAGGAATCGCTCCCTTCGAAAAATCGACGTCGAAATCCTGAGACGCGACGCTGGCCGCCGAGGCACCTGCACCGGCGGGAAAGAAGGCCAGATCTTCGGCGCTCAGGGTGGGTCCGCTGTGCATGATCAGCGCGCGTTCGATGGTGTGGCTCAGCTCCCGGATGTTGCCTGGCCAGGAGTACTGTAACAGGCTCCTACAAGCTGATTCGGTGATCGCCGGCACCTCCATGCCGTACTCGTTGGCGTGTTTTTCCAGGAAGTAGTTCGCGAGGGTGAGGATGTCGTCGTTACGTTCACGCAATGGAGGTAGCGTTATGTTGACAACGTTGATGCGGTGGTAGAGGTCCTCGAAGAAACGTCCCTCGGCCACTTCGGTTTCAAGATTCATGTGGCTGGCCGTGACTATGGTACAGTTCACCTTGCGATCGCGCGTGCTGCCCAGTCGTCTCACGACCTTTTCGTCGATGACCTTGAGCAACTTCGACTGGAGATTCTTGCTCATGTGGCCGATCTCATCGAAGAAGATCGTACCGCCTTCGGCCGCTTCGACGAGACCGGTCTTCGATGAGTTGGCGTCGGTGAAAGCCCCTTTTTCGTAGCCCATCATCTCTGCTTCCAGAAGGTTCTCCGGGATCGCGGTGCAGTTGACCTCGATGAACGGTTTGTCCGCGCGCGGGGAGGCCTTGTGAACTGCGCGCGCTACCAGCCCCTTCCCGGTGCCTGTTTCTCCTGCGAGCAGGATGGTCGGGCCACTGCCGCCCTTCTTTTCGATGCTGGCGAGGCGGGTAACCAGGGCTCGGATACTCTGCATCGCGGGGGAATTACCGACTATCCCGTCCACCTCGTCGCCCGGTATGTCGCGGCTGCGGTAGTATTGAAGCTCCTTGCGTATTCCGACTCCGTTCAGACAGCGGTCCACGACGATGGCGAGTTCGTGGAGGTCGATGGGTTTTCGGAGATAGTCCGCGGCGCCGTCCCTCATCGCTTTGACCGCGTCCTCGATGGTGCCGTAAGCCGTCATCAGCACCACCGCGATTTCGGGAAACCCCTCTGTGACCCTGCCGAGCAACTCGTAGCCACTCATACCGGGCAGACGGTGATCGGTGATGAGCAAATCAGGCGGGCCTTGTTCGATGGTTTCCAAGCCCGCTTCGGCGCTCTCGCAGTCGCGCACCTCGTGGCCCAACTTCTGCAGCGTTTTTGCCAGGGTGCGTCTGAGCACCTCTTCGTCTTCAACAAGTACTATGTCGGCCATGTCGTCCCCCGCAAGGCTGGGTGATAGCGCCTGGGCTTACACCCAATGCGCGATATCCCCCAGTAAGTCTAGCGCGGAATCGTCCTTTTAATAGCCCGTTTTGGAGCTGGCATGGTAGATGCAGAAGCTTTTATGTGAAAATGTTCTGCAGGAAGGCCCCCGTATGGGGGGCGGGACGCGGGGCGGGAGCCATCGCGGGTGGTTTTGGCATTGACTTGAACCCCGTTCCGGCAAGACAATTGAGAGCAACAATGTGCCGCCGTCATCCCATTCAGTGGGCCGCCTGCCTGTTGGTCCTTGTGTCGCTCTGTGTGCCGCGGGCGATTCTCGCCGGTTCGACCGATCCGGTACTGGCCATCGGACAGATCCGCGCCCGTCCGGCTGGCGCGGGGTCTGTCGTTGAGGTTTTTGGCACCTGGGAGTTCGACAACCTCGTTCAGGTGGACTTTCCGCTCAACGTGGTCGTGAGTCAGGGCGCGAACTTCGTGCGTCTCCCGGCCGGCGGCCTGGCCGCCGAGAGCGGCAGCTTCGCCGGTCTCCTTGATGGTCTCGATCCTGCCGAGCTCGTCGACCTGGAGAACGCGGGCTTGCCCGAGAGCGGCGCCGAGCTTCTTCGTGTAGAGCCCCACCTGATCAAGGCCTCGATTCCTCCTCTCATAGTCGACGGACAGGTTTCGGTCGTGGTCTACGTTGTCATTCCAGGCGAGGGCTCCTTCGTGAGCAATGCTGTTTCTGTCTCGCTTTCGGGGGTGGGTCTGTGAAACGGGCGGCGAACATCCTGTTTGCGCTGCTGGCCGTCGCCGCGCTCTCGCGAACCCCCTTGACCCACGCTCAGGTGTTCAGCGGTGATCCCGTGGATCCTCTGACCCTGCTGCCGTACCCGATGCTGCCCGGCCTGCCCCTCGTTCTTCCCGGGCCGGATCTACGCTGGAACACCTCGGACGACACCGTGGACCTCGGTTTCGCGGGCGACGTGGACCTCGTAGTCAGGGTTGGCGCGGTTTCAGACACGGTCATTCCGGCTCCGTCGGGGGCGGCTGGTGGACCGCCGCTCAGCGAGATCCTTGCGGGTGGCGGTACGAGCGGCAGCGGTGAGGAGTCGCCGTTCACGGTCATGCTCAGCGACGGTAGCACCTCGCCGACTTACGGCAACGTCGCGACCTCGACTGCTCTCGACGCCCGAGGGGCGGTCGTGTTTGGATTTGCGGACCTTGATGGTGACGGCGTCATCGGTCCTACCGACGCCGACGGATCAGCGGACAACAACCTCGAGCGCCAGGAAGCGGATTCCTTTGTCGGTAGGCAGGTCGCGGTACTCGCTTCTGGCCGAGCCCAGAGCACTATAGGCTTTCAGATCGGAGCGCCGGCGAGCATGGGTGGTCTGACGGTGGCGCTAAGCGCCGGTGCCTACACGGGAAACGATCCCAACGTGCTGTTCCTCGACGGCACGCCGGTCTTCACGCTGTGGCCGATCTACCCGCCTCTCGATCCACGAAGAGTCATCGGCAACGGCAACGCGCCGCCTCCGGATCCTGACGCCCCGAGCGGTATCAAGTGGGAGCCGGCCCACAACTTCCTGCCCCCTCCGGGCGATCCTCAGCTGGGGACACCCTTCGCGCTGCCGGTCGACGGTAGTTCGGTGTCGACGGATCAGGTCGTTGTCCTCAGCGGCCCCGCGGTCGGAGCACGGTTTTTCGAGGAGGCAGACGCGGCGAGTTTTCGGGCTACGGCGCGAATCAGGCTGCGGCCAGCGCCTTCTTCCGACGGGAGCGGCCGGGTTCTGGTGCTGCCCGCCGACCTCGTGGAGCTCGCGGCAGACGGCAGCAGCAGCCAGCGCAGGCTGAGGCTACTTCCGGTAGACGCGCTGGGCAACGTCGCCGATCCGCCACCAGGCGGTCTTCGGGTGCGGCTGGTCGCCAAGGGCACGGGGAGCATCGTGTCTCCGAACGTTGATCAAGACGGATCGACGGAGTTCGTGGTGCTCGACAGCGCGGCCGGCGTGGACGTGGTCGTCGACGACCTTCTCCTAAGTGGTGACGGACGGCTCGACGTGTTGATAGGCCTGCGTTTTTTGGACCAGGCCCTACTCAGCGCTGGGGCGGCGATAGACTCCGACGGCGATGGCGTTTTTGACGATGGTAACGGCAGTGGCGTTATTGGGGACACCCTGTGCAGCGACGCCGACGTGATCACTGGGATACCCTGTGACGACAACTGTCCTTACATGATCAACCCTTCTCAGTTCGATTCCAACGCCGACGGTTCGGGAAACTGCTGCGACGGCACCTGTAGCGACGATCCCACCCAAGAAGGTTGCGCGGAGTGCGCGTTGCCGGCGGTCACCGGCCCTCCTGTGAGGCCTTTTATCCGATCGGTGGTCAAGGCGCGTCAACCGACCAACGGCAGGGCCCACAGGTTGTCGTTCAGGTCGAGGTTCTCGCTGGGACCTGGGGCGGCTATAGCGCCCGACCAGGAACTCGTAAACTTCGATATCGTCCAGCAGGACAGCAGCCAGTACCTCGCCCTGCTCAATTCTGTGTTTCAGCAGGTCACCCACAATACGCCCAAGTTTCTGTACAGGGACAAGCTGGGCTCGATAGCGGGTGTTCGCAGGATGTTGGTCAAGCAGGTCCGAGACTCGGAGTTCAAGATCAGCAGCAAGGCCAAGGGGCCGGGCCTCATCGATGGCCTGGGCACAGGGGCCATAAGAATCGACCTCTCCTTCGGTGACGATACCTTCCAATCGATCATCATGTGCAGCAAGAAGGGACTCACCACTCGCTGCAAGCAACGCTCCAACTGAAGTAGCCACGGCGGAAGACTCGCGCCCGCGCGGGCGAGCTTCGGCGATCATTCCAGCTCTCCGTCTTCCCCGAGCACTACTCGGGCTAGGCCTTCCGTGCGGGCGCAGCTGAGGGATATAGCCACGGTCCTGGTGAGATCCCTCCCTGCGACCCCGGCGTCCCGCCTTTTGGCCTGCAAACAAGGGGGGGGGCCTTCGCCGCCCGATGGCACCATCTTTGCTGACAGGACGGTAGGCGAGAGGACTACGGGGTAAAGGACTCGGCCAGACAGTGGAACCTTGGAGGTATTTGAGATGATCAAGAGTTTAATAATTGTAGTAGCTTCCCTAGTGTTCATCCCCGCAGTTTCCCAGGCAGCGGTCATCAACGTCCCCGGTGATTTCAGTCGTATTCGGGATGCCGTAGACGCGGCGGCTCCCGGCGATACGATCAACGTTGGCGCTGGTACTTACGTCGAAAGGGTGAAGATACGGCGGATTGACGGCCTGACGATCGACGGTGGTGGAGTAGCCGTGATCCAGTCTGATCCTAACGACGACGCGTTCCGAGTGCGGCGGTCTAGCAACGTGACCATCAGCGGATTCAGTGTGATAAGCGGTGAACGCGGGGTTCGTATTGACAAGGACTGCTTCAACGTGATGGTGAGCGGTAACAGCTTTGACGGAGTCGAAGAGGGCGTGCGCATTCGTAGCGGTGGCGGACATTCGGTCATGGGCAATACGATTTCCAACACTACCCGCGGCCGTGGCGTGCGCGTCGACAAGTCGAGTGATGTGACCGTCGACGGCAACACGGTGGATAACCCGGCTCGGGAATGCCTGCGCGCGAAGCGGGCGTCGGGCCTGGTTGTTACCGCCAACTCCTGTACCAACGGGGGCAGGGACGGCATACGAGTGACAAGGTCCGACAACGCCGTAGTGGGCGACGCGATCTTGGGTGGCAACACTTCCTCGAACCATTCCAAGAGCGGTATCCGGGTGAAGTCTTCGTCCAACGCAGCGGTAGCGGCCAATACCGCGGACAACAACGGCCGCTACGGTATCCGCGTGGAGAGGGTGCTCAACATCAGCTCGGTCGCTGAACTTACAGCCGCCGGCAACTCTGCCGCGTGCAACGGCTTCGGGGATTTCAGGGTGAACGGTGAGACCGATCTTGGCGCCTGCGGAAGCGGCTCGTCTACCAGCACCTCGATGTCGACTACCACGACGGTCTCTACGACCACCACGGTGTCGACTACATCGACCTCGCTGCCCGCCGGTCCATAGGGCGCGAGGGTCGGAGAATGGTCTGGCGCTCCGGCTGGCGTGCCAGGACAGCTCAGGAGAAGCCCGGGACGGCAGCACCGTCCCGGGCTTCTTGCCTTATCGTCCAGAACCACGGGCTTATCTGCATTTTTCCGACAGGGGCTTGGTCCGCTGGCAGGCCATACTGTCGGTCACCCCACTGGAGAGAAAAGCGCAGGCGTTGGTGATCGCCGCCTGGCGCGCCTCATCGACGGAAGAACCGCCCACGGTGCGACACTTGGTGCGCCCTCGGTAACTAACGCACACCTCACAGTCGTGGCGCGCGATTCCGACGGTCTGGTAGACCACAGCGCCGCCCACGGCGAGGAACAGAGCGAGGCTGGCGGTTCCCGCTTTCGTCACGCCGGCAACGGTCCGGTTCGCCGCGGTGCCCGTGGCCGTCTCGGGTACGGCGCGTTCGGCTCGGATGAAAACACCGGCCAAGGATAACGGCTGGAGAGCGGGTAGGCAACGGGGCTTGCACGCGGTCCCGGAGGGAGCTTGTATAGAAAGCCACCATGACCGAAGAGCGCGAGCCCGAGGCGTCACCCGCCGCCACCGACCGAGACCCGGGGGTTTTTCTCGACGAACTCGAGGCCGAAGGGTCAGAAATCGGCGCTCGAGAGATCGAAGGCCTCGTCGTCTTGTTGGGTCACGGCGTTGCACGAATCCGCAGGCGATCCGCGGAACTCCTCTCTTTGGCGGCGACTTCTCGTTCGCAGTCGCTGCTCGAGCGAGCGCTCGACGACCGCGATGCGCTCAGGCGCTGGGGCGCGGCGTTTGCGCTTTCGCAGCGAGGTTTCTTCAGCACCCGGCTCGGTGAGATCCTGGTCGAGGCCCTCGCGAGCGAGGACGTCGATCGACGCTGGGCGGCCACGCGTTTGATCTGTGCGGTGGCCCCTCTGCACAAAGGGTTCTGCTCGCGGGTAGTAGAACTCGCGAGCGATGGATCCTTCGCGGCGCGCAAGATGGCGCTTTACTGCCTCCGCGAGATGGGTGAAGTCGGCTGTGAGCCCTTCCTGGGGGCTCTCGGCGATCGGCGGCCAGAGGTGCGTCTGGCCGCCCTCGCTGGATTGCGACGCCGAGGATCCGGCGCTACGCGCTGTGTCTGCGCGGTACTCGAACGTTTCGAGTCGGACCCGCACGACGGCGTGCGTCGCGCCGCCGTGGCGCTGCTGGGTGAGCTGCTTGCCGCGGGCGCTCGGAGTCCGGAGGCTCTTGAGGCCCTGCGCAGAGCCTCCCAAGAATCGGACGACCCCAGCGTCGTCCGTGCAGCGCTGAGAGGCTTGGGCCTACACGCGCGAGCACGAGGGCGGCGCGGGTGATCCGGGCCAACGGGGCCGGGTCCTGGGACGCGGGCAAACGTTTCCGCGCCGTTAGGCGGGGTTCTGGTCGCTGGCGCTGGGCGTTTTCTCCGAGTCCGGAGAGCTTTGCTCGCGGGCGCCTCCGTCGGCCTCAGCTGCTTGGCCCGAATCGGCGGGCGCGGCCGCTTCTGTCACTTTCGTGCGGGCGGAGCGCTTGCGCGACGCTGGCTTCTTGGCCTTGTTCTTCGCCTTCGCCGGGGACCGCGTCTCTGCTGCCTCGACTTGGGCCGGGCTGACGTTTTCCTCGAGCCGGTCGGCGCTGTCCTCGCTGCTCACCGCGGCTTCCCGCTTGGCCAGGTAGTCACTGTATATCCACGACAGGAAGCGGTCGACGGCGTCGATCACCGCCTGCGAGCGGAGCGACGGGAAGAGATCGAAGGCGTGCTGGCCTCCCGGGACCTCGGCGTAGGCCACGGGAGACGATGAGACTTCCTGGAGCGCCGCAACGAAGGCGCGGGCCTCGCTTACCGGTGCCAGTGTGTCACGGTCGCCGTGGATGACGAAGAAGGGTGGCGCGGCCTCGTGTAGGCGGTCCACGGGGGACGCTTTGCGGTAGGCCTCCGGATCCTCTTCGATGGAGGCTTTCATGACCTTGCGTTCAAGAAGCTTCATCATGCCGTCGTGGTAGAGGCGGCCCTCACGGTCGGTGAAGTCGTAGATCCCGTAGAAGGGGACGCACCCGGCGACCGAGGTATCGATGTCTTTAAAACCCGGTTGGTATTCCGGATCGTTTGCCGTGAGAGCCAGCAGCGAAGCGAGGTGACCGCCCGCCGACCCTCCGGTAACTACGAGAAAATCCGGGTTGGCTCCGTACTGGCGTCCGTTTTCCTTGATCCAGCGTATCGCGTGTTTGAGGTCGATAAGGTGTTCGGGGAAGGTCGCGTGAGGGCTCAAGCGATAGCTCACGCTGATGCAACACCAACCCCTTGAAGCCATCTGGTTCATGAGCGGCAGACCCTGCTCCTTCCTGCTGCCGATGACCCAGCCCCCACCGTGAACCTGCATCAAGGTAGGGCAGTTCTCTGGAATCGAACGATGGCGATAGATGTCGAGTTTCAGATCTATCCCCCGAACGCGCAGGTAACGTATGTCGTGGATGCACTCGACTTCCGGGTGAGAGATGGGGAACGGTTTCAGTATGGGCCGCCAGCGAATACGCGAGTCGAATCCTCCACGGTGATCTCGGTGTATACGCTCGCGATAGTCCCCGCCGAGTCCCCTCCGCAGCGCGTGCTCGACGTGTTCGATCGTTCCCGTAGCCGACCAGTATTCGTACCCAAGCGCTGTCCAGGAGCACAGCAGGATGAGCAATCCGAGTTCGCCCAAGCGCGAATCAAGTGCGCCCGACATGATCAGCAAGAGGGCCATCAAGGCCTGCATGCCAATGTGGTGCGGAGCGAGTTCGCCGGTAAGCCAACCGCTGAAAAAGCTGATGAAGGACAGCCGGGCGCCCGAGTAACTGGGCCGGTATACGTTCCACGTGAGCAGCGCGCTGGTAAGCGCGAGCAGCAGTAGCAGCACTGACATAATAGCCTCCTGAAGCTGTCTCCAACAGACTAACGCTTAAGCATTGCTCGTGCGAGCGTGCCCCGCGGAGCCGTCCCTCCCGTGCTTCCGGGTCTGTGGGCGAGGCTTACGCGTCCTCGGCGGTGCACAGACAGCCTGACATCCGGGTCACGGGGGCGTATATAGTGTAGGTGGCAGAGACTCCGGGCTCGGTCCGAGTCGCTCGGGCCACGACGGGGCCTCCGGTGACGGGTCCATGAGCACTGCGAAAGACCGGCGGGATACCCAGGATGGTCCGGGTATTCGTGTCGCCCTGGTGGGCTGCGGCCGCATAGCGGATCTTCAGTGCCTCGGCTATCTCGACCATCCGCGGGCGAGCATAGTCGCAGTCTGCGACCCCGACGAGGAGAAGGCGCGGTCGCGTGCGGTGGAGTGGGGCGCCGAGCTCGTCTACACGGAATTCGAGGCCCTGCTCGACGATCCCGGGGTCGACGTCATCGATATTCTCACCCCCCACGATCTTCACGCGAAGCAGGCGGTAGGCGCGCTCGCGGCGGGCAAGCACGTCTCACTGCAGAAACCCCCTGCGCGCGACCTGGCCGAGTTCGACGAGATAGCTACCGCGGCCCGAAAGTCACGACGGCTCTTCAGGGTGTTCGACAACTTCATGCACTACCCTCCACACGTCAAAGCCAGGGAACTCGTGGAGGCCGGTGACATTGGCGAGCCGGTTTCGGTGCGGATCAAAACCGCCGCGGGTCAGCCCTCTGCAGGTTGGACCGTCGACCCCGACTCGCTGCGCTGGCGTGTTGATCCCGAGCGCTGCGGCGGCGGACCCATCACTTTCGATCATGGCTACCACTGCTACAGCATGGGGCGTTTCTTCATGCCCGAGGAGATCGACAGGGTCCACGCCTTCATAAACTGGACCGAACTCCCAGACGGTTCGCGTTACGATGGTCCGGCGATGGTGACCTGGACCTACGAGGGGACTCTCCCCCGTTACGGTTCATGGGAGGTCATAGCGTCGCTGCAGATGCAGGTCCGATCCGACTACTACGTCAGCGACGATCGCATCGAGATACACGGTACGGAGGGGATAATCTGGATCAACCGCTGTACCGGCAAGCTGCTCGACGAACCTTCACTCGTCGTCTACCGTGGCGGTCAGACCCGTGCGTTTCACGACCTCGAGTCCGACTGGGCGGAGTCTTTCCGCCTGGGCGGTCGGGATTTCATAGACGCGATCCTTCGAGGACAGCGGCCGCGACAGGACGTAGAGGAGGCGAGGCAAACCCTGGCCTTCGCGTTTGCCGCAGCCCTCAGCGCGGAAGAGGCACGTGAGGTAACCATCGCCGAGATACTCGATAAGGCCTAGAAGCGGACTACCGAAAAAGGCTGAAATAGGTGCCCAGTATTCGTCGGGTACGCGGTGTGAGTTTGCGACGTCCCCACGCGTCCGCGGCCTTGCGGATGACCTCGGCCTGAGTGGGGCAGGGTTGGATCGTCGCTCCGAGTTTTTCCAGCCCCAAGCCCTAGGTCATCGCGAAGGTTATCTGGCCGATGATATCGCCAGCGTTGGCGGCGTGCGTGAAACGATAGGCCGATGCCACGTCTCCGACACCGAAGACCTTGCGGTTGGTCGTGCGCAGAAAGTAGTCGACGAATACGCCGCCGGATCACTCATCCTTGTCGAGTTCCTGCAGCGCGCGCCGTGCACTTCTTGTCACCAGCGTCGTAACCAGAACCGTAGCCGCCAGTCCCAGCACCATCACCGCGTAGTACGCCGCGCCTCGGGGTACCGAGGTTCCGGAAGCCAGCGTCGCGAGGTCTCCGGCCGCTTTGCCGTAGTAGACGTAGAGCAAGGTCCCGGGAAGCATTCCCACCGACGCAAGCAGGTAGTCACGAAAGCTCACAGCGGTGAGCCCCAGGGCGTAGTTGAGCAGGTTGAAGGGGAACAGCGGGGAGAGTCGAAGCAAGAAAACGATGCGGCGGCCGTCCTGTCCTACCGCTTTGTCGAGGGCTGCGAAACGTTTGTAGGATCCCAGGCGCCTCTCGGCCGCGGAACGCACCAGGTAGCGGGAGGCGAGAAAGGCCAAAGCCGCCCCTAGCGTAGCTCCGACGAAAACCAGGGCCGTGCCGCGCAGCAGGCCGAAGACCGCACCGGCGGCGAGGGTCATGAGCGAGCCCGGAACGAAGGCGACGGCCGCGAGTGCGTAGCCGCCTATGAACACCAGGCCTGCCCAGCTACCCTGCTGTTCGACCCAGTGAACGAAGTCCGGGATCTTCGTCGCGGCGTCCCTCCCCGCGACGACCAGCAGCCCGATCAACGCGGCTCCGATGAGAGAACGGAGCACCCAGGTCATGCCGTTTGCGGTGGTTGCGTCTTTCGCGTGGATGTTCTCTGGATAGTGGATCACTGATTTGTCCGTTTCATTATCCCGGTTAACGTAGCGCTGTTCCAGCAGTGCTCGAAGGCGTGTATGAATGGCTTACGCTGGTGACGTGGGTAAGTTAGCCAAAAAGTCCCGGTGGTTTCTCGTCCGGAGAGACCTCGGTCTACCCGGTCGCGATCCGGAGGAAGCGTTTGTACTGCCCTGAGTGTCAGCACGCCAATCCCGAAGGCGCCGGGCATTGCCTCGATTGCGGTCGTGCTCTTCCCCTGGTCTGTAGCAACTGTGGGACGACCTTGCCGGCGGAGGCTCGGTACTGCTTTTCCTGCGGACAGGCGGTACTCGCGGGAGCGGATACCGGGCCCGCGGATCGCGATGTCTCGGGAGCCGTTTCCCGATCGTACACGCCGCGCCACCTTGCGGAACGTATACTGAGTACCCGAAGCGCGGTCGAAGGCGAACGCAAGCGTGTGACCGTTCTTTTTGCGGACGTCAAGGAATCGATGGCCTTGGCGGAAAAGGTGGATCCGGAAAAGTGGCACGAGATACTCGACGGCTTCTTTGCGATTCTCGCGGAGGGCGTTCACCGCTTCGAGGGAACGGTAAACCAGTACACCGGCGACGGCATCATGGCGTTGTTCGGCGCGCCGATTGCGCACGAGGATCACGCACAGCGGAGCTGCTACGCGGCGCTGTACCTGTCGGAGAAGCTCTCGGACTACGCGACCGAGCTCCGCCGCAGCGAGGGGCTCAACTTCTCGGTACGTATGGGCATCAACTCCGGCGAAGTAGTCGTCGGCCGCATAGGCGACGACCTGCGTATGGATTACACCGCGCAGGGTCACACCGTTGGGCTTGCGGCCCGCATGGAAAGCCTCGCGGCGCCAGGTTGCATCTACGTCACCGAGCACACGCGTTCTCTCGTCGCGGGGTACTTTCGTTTTCGAGACCTGGGGCTGTTCGATCTCAAGGGCGTGAGCGATCCGGTCGCCGTATTCGAACTGCAGGCCACCGGCGAACTCCGCACCCGTTTTGACCTTGCACGCGAGCGGGGGCTCTCGCGTTTCGTGGGGAGACACGAAGAAATGGCCCACCTGGACCGGGCCCTGCAGAGGGCGGCGGAGGGGGACGCCGGGGTGGTGGGCGTGGTCGCTCAGGCCGGAACGGGCAAGAGTCGTCTCTGCTACGAGTTCATCGAACGCTGTCGCGTCGACGGCGTTCCGGTGTACGAGGCGCACTGTCTCGCCCACGGGCGAATGGTGCCGCTGCTGCCGGTGCTCGAACTGTTGCGAAGCTATTTCGGCGTCGGTGAGGAAGACGGCGCTCAGGAGGCGAGAGAGAAGATCGCCGGACGTCTGCTTCTGCTCGACGAGGGGATGCGTGAGACCTTGCCTCTCGTGCTGGACTTCATGGGCGTTTCCGACGCCAGCCACCCGCTGCCGCCGATCGACGCAGAGCTGCGGCAGCAAAGGCTGTTCGCTTGTCTCGAGAAGCTCATACGCGCTCGCGGCAAAACCATGGTGCTGCTCATCGAAGACCTTCACTGGATCGACGGTGCAAGCGATTTCTTTCTCGCACGGCTGGTGAGGATGTTGAAGGGGACCAACGCCCTGTTGTTGTTGAACTTCAGGCCGGAGTACCAGGCCCAGTGGATGAACGACCCAGGTTCCGAGGAACTGGCGTTGTCGCCGCTCGGTCCCGAGGCCATCGACGCGCTTCTCTGTGAGCTGCTCTGTTCGGACCCTGCTCTGAGGCCGCTGGCCGCCGCGATACGGCAGAAGGCGGAGGGCAACCCCTTCTTCATAGAAGAGACCGGCAGTCCGTCGCTGCGCAGCGGAGCGCTGGATTCCCTCGGAAACGCCTGGAACATGGCGGGTCGTTTTTCGGAGGCCACCCCTTGTCTGCGAGAGTCGCTGGAGGTTGCGCGCAAGAGCCGTACGCTGCTGCAGGGGAAGCCCTTGATCCTTGCCAACCTCTGCGAAGCACTCAGAGGGGAGGGATGTTTGGACGAGGCCGTCGAAGCCGGTCGCCAGGCCGTGGAGCTGGCCACCCAACGCCGAACCTTGATGGCGGAGTGCCGAGCGCGCCTGTTTCTCGGACGAGCGCTGCTGGCGCGCGACGGCGAGGCCACTGCCCTGGCGGCTCTGGAGGGCGAAGAGGGGCGCGCCGGGGAGGACAGGGCGAAGGCGATAAAGCTCTTTCGCGATTCGGGCGCCGTGGCGCACGCAAGGAGGCTGGAGTCATTCGAGTAGATCTCTCACGGTACCACGGCATCGCGTGGTTCGGGGTCGCGAGCGGAGCCGCTATAGTCGCCAACGTTCTGGGTGTGGTGATGACGCGGGTCACGATCGCCATCATGCGCGGCGTATCCGACTTTGCTGTCGAGGTGCTCCAGTACAATCTGCTTTTTGCCGACGCCTTCAACTACGCCGCTTTTGCCGTCACCAGCGCTGCGATATTCGTCTACTACTGGCCGATCCTGCGTCATTCCCTGGCCGGGTACCCGGCGCCGGCACCCGAGCTCGTCAGACGCCGGGTGCTGAGCGCGCCCCTGGCGGTGGGGCTTCTATGTTTTTTCCCCTGGCTGGGCAGCATCGTCTTCTACGTTGGCGTCACCTACCTTCACTTCGGCCGCTGGTCGCCGGATCTGCTCTCGCAACACGTCCTATCGCCCCTGGTCGCCGGTTTTCTCTCGTCGACGATGGCCTACCTGCTGGTGGAACGGGTGGTGAGAACGCGCTTCGTCCCCCGCGTCTTTCCCGCCGGCGACATCAGCGCGCAGCGGGGAGTGCTTACGCTGGGGGTACGCGCGAGACTACTGGTGCTGATGTTGGCGGTGGGCTTTACCCCGCTTTTCACCATGCTCGGTGTGGTGATGGCGGCCAAGGCTCGGGCGAGCGCTGGCCTCGATGCGGCGGAGCTGATCAGCCAGGTGGCTTCGGCCAGTCTCGGTCTGTTTGGCTTCTACGTCGTGCTGGGCGTCCTCCTCACGCTGATGCTCGCCAGGTCGCTCACCGTTCCGCTGGGACGCACGGCGTCGGCGCTCGCCGAGGTGCAAGGGGGCAACCTCGACGTGGCCGTGGAGGTGGACTCTCCGGACGAAGTGGGGCTGCTCGGCGAGGGCGTGAACGCCATGGTATCTACCCTTCGGGAACGTGAGCACATCCTGCGCGCCTTTGGCCGGGTGGTTGAACCGGAGGTGCGAGACCGGCTGCTCTCCGGTGAGCTCAGTCAAAGCGGCGAGCTACGGGTAGCTTCTGTCCTGTTCGCCGACCTGTGCGGTTTTACGGCCATGGCCGAGAAGGTGGAACCTGGAGAGGTGGTCGCGACCCTTAACGGTTTCTTCAGCGTCATGGGCGACTGGGTTCACGAGTGCGGCGGTTTCGTAGACAAGTTCATCGGCGACGCGATGATGGTTGTGTTCGGGCTGTTCGATGAGAGCGGCGACGAACGGGGGAGCGCGGCGGCTGCCTTGCGTTGCGCCCGCGGCATGACCGAGAGGCTGGAGCTGATCAACGGGCAGAGACGCGAGGCCGGACTCGCGGAGCTCGCCGTGAGTATAGGCGTCCACAGCGGGGAAGTGCTTGCCGGAATGCTGGGTGCTGACGAGAGACACGAGTATACTGTCATAGGTGACGCTGTAAACGTCGCGGCGCGCTTGCAGCAGTTGTGCAGGGAAAGGGGCGCCAGCCTGTTGGCTTCGGCCCAGACCATCGAAGCCGCTGGCCTTGCCGGTACCGAGACGGTGGCCGAAGAGAGGGTGAGGCTGCGCGGGCGAAGCGAGGATCTGCAGGTTTTCACGTTGGCCTGACCCTGGAGAGAGTCGCCTTGCGATCGGCCGGGACCAATCGATATGTGAGGAGGAAGGGACCATGACTCCGCTATCCAGACTCTGCGCCGACGGGGTGGGACGAACCCCTGGGCCCCTGGCCGCCGTTTGTATGCTTCTGCTCCTTTTCGTTGCCGGTGCCTGCGCTCCGGTGCTTCGTCCCCCCGAGCTTACCGCGGACCTCCTCGCCGAGGAGGGCCGCAAGCAGAAGGAACTCGCCGTTGAACTCTACCACCGCCGTCAGCTGCGGCTGGCGAGGGTCGCGCGCAGGTTGAGGGTCGACGGTGCGGGGCTCTGCGGCGGTCGAACGGTTCCGTACTACGGCGCCCTGATTAGGAGCCGGCGCGACATCAACGAGGAGTTCCGAGACGCCGCGACCGCGGTCCTCGGCCTGGGCGAAGGGCTTACCGTCGAGATGGTCGTCGAGGGTGGAGCGGCGGAGCGCGCCGGTCTGCGCGAAGGTGATCGGGTCCTGGCCATCAACGGGGAGGCGGCCTCGAAGCGCGAGGACCTCGGTCGGCTGCTCGCGCGGGTCGAGGACGGACGAGCCCGTTTTTCGGTGGAAAGGGACGGCACCGGGATGGACGTCATCGTCGAGGCCGAAAAAGCCTGCGCGTATCCGGTGGGGCTGCAGATTCAAGACGCGGTAAACGCTTTTGCGGACGGCCGGGCGGTGGTCGTAACCACCGGTATGCTCCGTTTCGTGGAGAACGACGACGAGCTGGCGCAGGTGGTAGCGCACGAAATCTCGCACAACGTTCTGAGCCACGTTCACAAGCAGCAGGGCAACTACCTGCTCGGTCGTATCCTCGGTGCCTTGCTGGACGTGGGCGCCCAGAGCGCCGGGGTCAACACCGGCCGTACCGGGGAGGCCCTGGGCGCGTCGATAGGAGCGGGCATGGCGTCGAAGGGCTTTGAAGCGGAAGCGGATTACCTCGGCGCGTACATGGCCGCGCGCGCCGGCTTCGACATCAGCGTCGCGCCTACTCTGTGGCGGCGCATGGCCGTGGAGCACCCCTCCTCGATTGCAGGCGGCTTCATGGCTTCCCATCCGAGCACTCCGGAGCGAGCGTTGGCCTTGGAGGAAACCATCGAGGAGATCCTGGCCAAGCGGGATCGCGGCGAAGCTCTCGAGCCCGCAAGGATCGACGACGCTAGCCGACGCTAGCCGGTCTCGACGACGCGAGCGCCAGAGTGGCGAGGTAGCCCCTCGAGACGCAAGCTCCCTCGAGCGCACCGCGTGACCTCAGCATGCGGTGGAAGCGCGGCAGACGGTAGTGGGGAACCCGCATCAGCAGGTGGTGTTCCAGGTGGTAGTTTACGCGGTTGGGAGCAAGGAGGATCCTCTCCCACCAGCTCGCGAGCGTTGTACGGCTGTTGGTAAATACGCTGGCTGGATCGGGGATCATCGCGTGCTCGCTTATCGAGCGCACGCGCATGAAGAGGCTGTAGGCGGTGAACCAGGCTGCGATCCATAGCAGGTACAGCGACGGCCAGCCGCAGACGGCCAGCAGGCCGAACAACACCAGGTTGGTCGACAGCACTCCGAGCAGGTTGTGGAAGGTCAGACCGTCGCCACCGAGACGGCGGACCTTCCCCTCGCTGATGCTCAGATCGCGTCTGAGCGTAGCCATGGCGCGTTTCCACCCGGTCTGGCCGGAGAGATCCCTCCATACCTTGCGGTAGAGGCTGTCCCTGCTGATCGGAAAGGGAAGAACGAGACTCAGATCCGGGTCTTCGTCGGTCCAGAGTTTCGCGTGGTGTTTCAAGTGGTAGGGCCGGTAAGGCTCCAGGTCCGCCCACACGGGGTAGGCGCACAGCCAGTTGCCCACCCAGTCGTTGATCCGGGCCTTCTTGAACAGCGTTCGATGAGAAGCCTCGTGCATGAGAACCGCGAGCCCGAGCTGCCGCCCTCCGATGATGAACACCGCGACGACCGCGCTCACGGGGTTGGGCAACACCGCCACCATCGCAAAGGCCGCGCCGATGAGCGCCCAGTTCACGGCGAGGGACAACGAGGCGCGGAAAGCGTTTTGCTCGTGAAGCTCGCGGAGCTCGGCGGTGGAAAAGAGAGAGCGCCAGCGGGGATCCACCCGGGCCGGCCGCGCTTCGTTTTCGGCACCGGCTCCCTCGAGCCCTTGACCGCTACCGCGGGACCGATCGTCTACGGCCTTCATGACCGAGTCCTCACAGGGCTCGCTCCGACGGTTGCAGTGCGGCCACGGAAGCGACGGCCAATCCTTCCGAAGCGCCGTCGACCGGCAGACAGCCAGCCCCGGCGCCGGTGCAGCTTCGCCGCATGAAATCCGCCCAACACCGTCTACCCGTCTCGTCGTAGCGCTTCATCGCATCCACGAGCGCCGCCAGCGCGCCCTCGGGTACCATCGCCTCGGGAAGCAGGGGGTCGAGCACGATGCGGCGAATCGCCTGTCCGCCGACCACAAAGGATTCGGCCATGGCTGCGCGCCGGTCGAGATCGGCCAGCCGCCTTCGGCTTCGCTCCAGGCTCTCGATGGTTTCGCGATAGCCCTTGAGGATATCCTCTCGCTTCCACAGCGCGCGAGCGCGGCGGTCCTGCCCCGGTCCAAGCTGTTCCAACCGTGCCACGCTGGCGCCCCGGTCGAGGCCGAGGGCGACCAGGGCCTTTCGGGAAGTTTCCACGCCGCCGCGCAGGTTGTCGGGCCTGAGGTAGAGGCCCTTTTCCAGCGCTCGAAAACCCCCTAGGCGCAGTGCTCGGACCCGTCGCGTTACCTGGGCACGGTCGACAGGTGCGAGGTGAGCGCTGTAGACCACGGTCCAGCCGCCGTCCCACGGTAGGCGGTCCTCGAGGCGTCTGCGCCAGGAGCGGGCGAGCCTGTTGAGGGCCTGGGCCCTGTCACCGAGCCGGTAGAGGCCAGGGCTGTCCCTCTCGAGCACCGAGGCCGAGAGTAACCTGGCTACGGCCACCCTCAGGGTGTTTGCCTCCAGGTCGAAGAGCGAGGCGGCCTCGATCAGAGCGTTTACCGGCAGGGCGTTTCCCGGGGTGGCCGAGAGAAGGTCGAGTACAAGACTGCGGGCGCTGGGCGGCACAGCCGAATATTACATAAATAAATATAATCATGCAAGCACCGTAATATCCGTAGCGCTGCCGTCGTGACTCGCTGTGCTGGAACTGTTGAACTCGCACTGTATTAATGAAAAGCGGCGTCTGTAGGCGGCCGGCCAGGGGGGCTGTCGGATAAGCGCCGTGGGGCTTGCCCGCGTGGTTGCAGTGTCGCGGTGATCTTGAGGAGATAGCTATGGGTTTCATCTTTCGTCTGCCTGCGTACCTGTTCTTTTCGGGCTTGCTGCTCGTAGGCGTGCAGTGGGTACAGGACGGTCAACTCGCCGCGACCTTCCCCCCCACCGGAGGCTTCGTCGAAGTGGACGGTCTCAAGCTGCACTACCAGAGGGCCGGCAGCGGTCCCGCGGTGCTCTTGCTGCACGGTTGTCCCGGCTTCTTGGGGGACTATCAGTGGACCGGTGACGGCGGTATCAGCGTTTTTGAGGATCTTGCCCTCGACCACACGGTGGTGGCGATAGACCGACCGGGCTACGGCTGGAGCGACAACTACGACGATCGTCTGACCGGTCTCGAGGAGCAGGCCGATTTGATCCCGGACTTGCTCGCAGGACTCGGGATGGCCAGGGCCACCCTCGTGGGGCATAGCTACGGCGCGTCGTTGGCGTTGGCGACCGTGGTGCGTCACCCGGAGTCAGTCGAAGGTCTGGTGCTGCTCGGTGGCGCCGTCTACGCCGACGGTATCGAGCCCGGACTCCTGGAGCGTATCGCGGCGCTGCCCGGGCTCGGGGCCCTGTTCAGCCGCAGCGTCGCGCCCGTCTTGGCGCCTATGGTCAAGGCGGGGCTGAGCGAAGCCTTTGCCCCCGACGAGATACCCCCGGGTTACGAGGGTAGGTTCACGATGTATCTCGCCCGGCCGCGCCCGCTCACGCAAAGAGCCACGGAGATCGTAGGACTCCGGGAGGCGCTTCGTGTCATAGAGCCCTCATACCACGCCATCGATGTTCCCACGACGATAATCGTCGGAGCCATGGATGATCCGAGCACGGTGGAGAACAACCGACGCTTGGCGGACACCGTCGACGACGCTCGCATCCTCGTGATAGAGAACCTCGGTCACGAGGTTGCCCATCTGCGACCGGCTCTGGTCAGCGGAGAGGTGAGGCGGATCACCGGCGCTTAGACCGCCGCCGGGCGTGACGGTCAGTCGCTAGACTCGGGCGCGGCCGAGCACAGCTCGAGCGCCCGGTCGGTGACGGCCTTGTAGTCGATCTTGCCCGCCGGCGAGCGACCGAGGCTGGCCACCGAAAACACCCTCTTGGGCACCTTGAAGTTCGCCAGCGCCCCGCGCACGTGATCGCGTACGGCGCCTTCTTCGAGCTCGTCTCCGTTGGAGGTCTGGACGAGGGCGGTCACGGCCTGGCCCCAGTCGTCGTCTGGCAGACCGACCACCGCCGCGTCCTCGATCAGCGGAAAACGCTTGAGAACCTCTTCGACCTCCTCTGGGAACACCTTCTCGCCGCCGGTGTTGATACACTGGGATCCGCGTCCCAGCAGCACCAGGGTCCCGTCTTCCAGGACCGTCGCGTAGTCTCCGGGCATCGCGTAGCGCACGCCGTCTACGACGGGGAAGGTCTTCGCCGTTTTCTCCGGATCCTTGTAGTAGCCCAGGGGAATGGGGCCGCAGCGCGCGACCCGGCCGCGTTCTCCCGATCCGGGCCGCACCACGCGGTTGTTGTCGGTGATGACCTTTACCTTCTCTCCGACCCTGAACCTCGCGGTCTCGGTCTTCGCGTCGGCCGTCTGAACGGAGACCCCCAGACCCGTCGCTTCCGAGGATCCGAAAGAATCGACAAGAGCCATGGCGGGGTGGTGGTCGAGGAGCTGCTCCTTGGTCTCTGGCGTCCACATCACCCCCGAAGAGATGATCATCTGCAGGGAGTCGAGTTTGTAACTTCGTTCTTCCAGAGCCTTGATCATCGGTCGCGCGAACACGTCGCCAACGATGGTGATGATGTTCACGGATTTTGATTCCACCTGTTCCCAGAGTTCGTGGGCGTCGAAACGGTGGGAAGGGAGGGTGACGATGCTCCCGCCCATCGCTAGGGCGTGGATGGCGGTAAACTGGCCGGTCCCGTGCATCAGGGGACAGGCCGGCAGCAACCTCGGACCGGTGCCGGCCGCACGCAGACGGTCCAGGTGTTCGGCGATGTCTCTGGGCCGGTTTGAACCACTGACCAGATCTCCGCCTCCACCCAGCGTTTGCCACAGATCCTCCTGCCTCCACATCACGCCCTTCGGCACGCCTGTGGTGCCGCCGGTGTACATGAACAACAAGTCGTCGGCGCTTCGCTGGAGTCCGAGCGGTTCGCAGCAACCCGAGACCACGGTTTCGTAAGCGGTCGCCCAGCTCGATGAGGGTTCTCCGTCGGCCAACTCGATGAGGGTAGCGAGCAGGGGCAGCCTGCCGCGGAGGGCATCGACGGATCGCGCGAAGCCGGCCTCGAACAGGATTGCCACGGCGTCGGAGTTTTCGAGAATGTAAGCGAGTTCTTCGTCCCTGTATCGGTAGTTGACGTTTACCGGTACGCAGCGCGCCTTGAAGATTCCCGCCAGGCCCTCGAGCCACTCTGGGCGGTTATAGGAATAGACGGCGACCTTGTCGCCAGGGCCGGCTCCAGATTCTATCAGGTAGCGAGCGAGCGCGTTGCTCCGACGGTCAAAATCAGTCCAGCTCACGCAACGGTCGTCGTGCAGCAGGGCCGGTTCATCTCCGGCGGTCGAAGCGATGCCTTCCCAGATGTCAGCGAAGTTCCAAGTCATTTGGCGGCGGCCTCCCGATAAAGCGGTAACCCGCTAATTAGCACGACGCCCAACCTTTCGACAAGCGAAACACGCTTCACACAGAGGAGGCCGCCGCGTAAGTTACGAAACCTTGGAGCCCGCCACGCTCGACTCGAAGTTCAACAGCGGGCGGGACATCCCCCATTTCCGTGTTGTGCTAGGTTTGCACGTGCTCGTCTCATGGCCGTAGGTACGGTGGCCGTGGCGATACCGAGGGGAGGTGTCGCAAGCCGCGATTTGACCCCCCTTCCTTTAGCGCTGGCGGCTGGATAGCTAGTCTCTCTTTGGCGCCGCGCGGGAGTGTGAGATGGACCTCAGTTTTGGTGAGCAACACGAGAGCTTTCGAGCCGAAGCGAGGGAGTGGATCGAGACCAACCTCGATCAGACCTGGAGCGAGGCACTGCGTGATCCGGCCAACGACGAGCATGCCCTCGTCGAGCTGAGGCGAAGCTGGCAACGCAAGCTCTACGAGGCGGGATACCTGGGCATGCGCTGGCCCGCCGAGTGGGGCGGGCGAGGAGCCACGGAAGTAGAAGAGGCGATACTAGCTGAGGAGCTGGCGCGAGCCGACGCACCGGAAAGCGTCAACGGTCTGGGGCTGGGCCTCTGTGCTCCCGCCCTGATCCACCATGGCAGCGAGGAACAACGTCGCCGTTTCATACCTCCGATGCTCACGGCGGAGGAGATATGGTGCCAGGGATTCAGCGAACCCGGTGCCGGGAGTGATCTTGCGGCCCTGCGTCTAAAGGCGGAACTCGACGGCGATGACTTCGTCCTCAACGGGCAGAAGTGTTGGACTACCTACGGACCCTGGGCCGATTGGATCTTCGTGTTGGCGAGGACCGACCCCACGGATCGTTACGGCGGCATCTCCTTCTTGCTCGTTGATCTGGCGTCGGAGGGTGTAGAAATGCGTCCGTTGCGCCAGATCACCGGCGAGAGCGAGTTCGGTGAGGTGTTCTTCGACAACGTGAGGGTCCACCGGAGTAACCTCGTTGGGGAGATGGGGGAGGGCTGGCGGATCGCGATGACGGTTTTGGGCTACGAGCGCGGAGCGATAACCCTTTCATCCGCTGCTCGACTGGGCCGTGATCTCAGTTTTCTCGTGCGCAGCTGCGACGACCTGGGCCTCGGCGATTCGGCGCACAGGCGGGAACTGGCCGAAGTGGTCGTGGAATGGCAGGCGCTCGCGGCGGTGGGCCATCGGACGCTGGCCGACTTGTCGGCCGGAAAGGCCCCGGGAGCGGAGTCCTCGATTCAAAAGCTCATGTGGAGCGAACTCGACCAGCGGCTGCGCACCGTTGCCCTGGAGATACTCGGCAAGGGAGGGCAGCTGCTGCGGACCACGGAGCGGGCGAGGCCGGAGGTGGACTGGCCGAGGAACTTCCTGTGGGCACGAGCGGAGACGATCTTCTCGGGCTCCTCTGAGATTCAGCGCAACATCATCGCCAAGCGCGTCCTGGGACTGCCCCAGAACTGAAGGCAGGGAGAAGTCGTTGGTGGGTAAGACGCTATGAGATTTGATTTGTCGGAAGACCAAAAACTATTGCGAGACGCGACGCGCGATTTTCTGTCGGCGGAATCCCCCATCGAGGTTTCGCGCCGGGTCAGCGAAGCGGAGGGTGAGGGGTTCTCGGCGGCGCAGTGGGACAAGCTCGCCGAGCTCGGCTACCTTGGTCTCCTCTCTAGCGAGACGGTTGGCGGTCAGGGGCTGGGCCCAATAGAGCTGGCCGTCGTCTGCGAAGAAATGGGGCGGGTATGCTATCCGGGGCCCTATCTCGACGTGGTTCTAGCGGCCGAGCTGCTCGCACGCGCGGGCGAGCAGGGAGCCCTGACCGAGGTCGTCCGCGGCGCGAGCATCGTGGTCCTTGCCACCGACGATCGGGTCTGGTCCAACGAATCGGCCCGGACCGAGTTCAACTCCGGGCGGGTGAATGGGAAGAAGTTTTTCGTTCCCTTTGCTTCCGCGGCGCGCTATCTGGTCGCGACCACCGACAGGGGGCTGGCCTTTGTGGAGGGGCCCTTCGACGTCGAGGCGATGCCGACGCTGGACGAATCACGCCGTTATGGGGCGGTGAGTCTGGATAATCCCGCTCGCCTCATCGCCGACAACGAGCTGCTCGAGTCGGTGTGGCAGCTGGGTGCGATCGGATCGGCTGCTATGGCGCTGGGGGTGGCCGAAGAGACGCTTGAATCGAGCGTACAGTACTCTCGAGAACGCGAGACCTTTGGACGTCCGATTGGGAGCTATCAGGCTTTGCAGCATCGCATGGCCGACATGCTGGTTCGCAGTGAAGCGAGCCGTGCTCTGGTTTACAAGGCCGCCTGGGCCTGCTCGACCGCGCAGGGCGACGCCGCGCTCATCGCCGCCAGCGCGAAGTCTTACGCCTCTCGAGCGGCCAACCTCAACAGCCGTGAATGCCTCCAGATTCACGGCGGTAACGGTTTCACCTGGGAGTACAACGTGCATCGCTACCTCAAGCTCGCCATGACCCTTGAGCACTACTACGGCAGCCGAGAGGTGATGACGGACAGGGCGCTTGCGGAGCTGGGATGCACCTAGTAGTGGTGATTCGACGGTGGCCATGAACAAAGCAGGCGAAGGGTTCAAGGGTTTTCCCAAGGATTGCAGACGCTTCCTGCGCGAGTTGGCCGCGAACAACGAACGCGAGTGGTTCAACGCTAACAAGCGGCGCTATCGCGAGAGCGTGCTGGAGCCCATGTGCGCGTTCATCGAAGCCATGGACGGCGAGCTCGCTCGGGTCTCGGACTGTTTCGTTGCCGATCCCAGGCCCAACGGAGGTTCGATGTTTCGAATCTACCGCGACATTCGTTTCTCACGGGACAAGCGGCCCTACAAGGAGCACGCCGCGTGTCAGTTCCGCCACATCGCCGGTCGGGACGCACACGCACCTGGCTTCTACGTCCACGTCGCGCCGGATGATGTGTTCTTCGGCGGCGGAATCTGGCGCGTCCCTGGCCCGGCCCTGGTCAGCATTCGGGAGGCCATAGACAGGGACCAGGGCGGCTGGAAGCGGGCGACGCGTTCGGCGGCTTTTCGCCGGCGTTTTATCGCGGTCTCGGGCGACTCCCTCAAGCGTCCGCCCCGGGGCTACGACCCGGATCATCCCTTTATAGAGGACCTCAAACGCAAGAGTTTCTTCGCGGCCGAGCGCGTCGAAGCTCGGGCCATCGAACAACCCGGCTTCGTGAAGCAAGTCGCGACGGCCTTCGTTGCCCTCAAACCGATGATGGCCTTTCTCACCGCGGCCTTGGGTCTGTCTTTTTCCCTCGACGACTAAGCCCCTTCTCGCTGGTTGCGTGAGCCTCCGAAGTGCTGGTCGACGAGCAGCACGGTCGCCGGTAAGGTGACCAGCGAGCCCACCAGCGAACCGAACAGGATGCTCGCCGTCAGCAACCCGAACATGCGTCCTGGAATCATCTCCGAGAAACCCAGAATGCAGAACCCCAGACACAGTACGATGGTCGTGTAGAGTACCGGCCTCCCAACCACGGTCGTGCTCGTCTCGATGGCCGCGGCGGGGGCGAGGCCTCGCTTGCGCAGACGCTGGTAGCGGGTGAGCATGTGGATGGCGTTGTCCACGGCCACACCTAGGGCCACGTTTCCCATCATCGCTGACATGGTGCCGAGCGATACGCCCAGCCAACCGGTCATTCCGACGACGAAGATCACCGGCAGGGCGGCTGGTATCATCGCGAGCAGGCCGTGGCGGAGCGAGCGCAGCAGCACCACCATCATGACGCTTACGGCCAGGAAGGCGGCGCAGAAACCCTGTACCATTCCGGTAAGCATATAGCTCTCGACGTCGTCGTAGAGGACGACCAGCCCGGTGGGGACGATCTTGGCGTTTCGCAGGGTCTTGGCGAATCTTCGCACGGCCTTGACCAGGGGTCCGAGGTTGGCGGATTCCGACATCTTCGCGCGGGCGGTAAGCCGCCCTCGCGTGGAATCGAAGTTCATGTACTCGTATAACTCTCCGTCGGGCGCGTCCATTTCGTAGAGCAGCAACAGCTGGGAGATCGCCTCCCGCCGTTGGGGTATGATCCGGTGTTCGTCGAGGTCGCCATTCATCACGCGGTTCATGGTCTTGACGAAGTCGACCGGCGAGAGCACTCCTTCGGCGTGCTCGTGGAGGAGGATTTCGTTCTGCATGGTCTCGATGGCGTTGAGAACCGACGGCTCTCGCATCGGTTCAGGCCGTCGTAGCCGTCAGGTGGCGCTACCAGCATCTCGAGCGTATAGACTCCCCCGATTCGCTGCTCGATGAAGTCGGTAGCCAGGCGGGTAGGGTGGTCGTCAGCCAGATACTCGTACCAGTTGGCCGAAGTGGTCACGCGGGGCATACCGGCGATCCCCATGGCCATGAAGGCCGTGCTTCCCATCACCACCGCCACCCTGTACCTGGTGACGACGGCAAATAGTCGTCGCAGGCCTTCTCCCTGGGAGGGCCGCGAGTTGGCGCCGGCCCTCCGGGTGTCGGGCAGCACTCTCAGGGCAGCGGGCACTATCGTCATGGTGGCGCAGAACGCCAGCATCGTGCCCACGGCGGCGAAGACGCCGAACTCGCGCAGCGGCGCGACCCTGATCAGCAGCAGCCCGAGGAAGCCCAGGGCGGTGGTGACGCTGGTGAATAGGCAAGGCGTGAAGACCGTTGATCCCGCCCCGATTATTGCGTCATCCCTGCCCCGGCCGCGGGTGCGTTCCTCCTGGTACTCGGTCAGAAAGTGCACGGAATCGGCGACGCCGATCGCCAGCAGGACGACGGTCAACATCGACATCACAACGTTGACGGTGTGGCCGCTAAGCCCGACGAGCGCGAAGGTCCACAGCACGGCCGTAGCTACCGTGCAGCTCGGGAGCAGAACGCCGGAGGGAGCGCGGAATAGAAATCCGAGCACGACGACGAAGACCGCCAGCATCAGGGGGGTCAAGACGTTTTGGTCGCGGACCATGGCCTTGAACAGGGCCGCGTCGAAGGCTACGGCGCCGGAGGGGTAAAATGAAAAGCGTTCGCCGGCCGTGGCAGCCCTGATCTCGTCCAGCAGGCGGAAACGACGATTACGGTCGCCGTCTTGCATGGCCTCGCACTTGATCACGATCGCTCCGGATCTGCCGTCCGCTCCGGCCAGCGAGCCGGCGAAAAGCGGGTCGGTGGTGAGTGTGTACAGGATGCGGCGCCGTTGATTCTCGTCCAGCGGTGGCTGGACGAGGTCGCCCACCTCGAGAGCGTCACCGTTGGCACGCATTTCCTCTACGTTGGCGATGCTGGTGACGCGCATGACTCCATCGAGTTTCTCGAACCTGGCCGTGACTCGTTCGACCATGGCGAGGGCGTCACTGGAAAGCACCCCGGCCGGGGCGTCATAGCCCACCACCACGTATTCGTCGGTGGCGAACTCTTCCTTGTATTCCCTGTAGGCTGCCAGCCCAGGATCGCCCTTGAGCAGCCAGCTCTCCGGGGCGTTGTCGATGCGAAGCCCGGTCACCGGAGCGATGGAAGCGAGGCAAGCGAGGAGGGCACCGGCCAGGACCGGCCAGGGGCGTCGAGTGACGAATCGAAACCAGGCCATCGGGCTCGCGAGTCTAGGGGCAAGCAATGGTCAAGGGAACCAAGGTTGTGCAACGGCCGCAGCTCGGAAGCGGACGGCGTCAGAGCCCACGCCCGTTTGCCCCTAGAGCCGGTAGCGTCTACCTTTCCTTGCGCGCGGGTTGCTCTGCGGTTTCTCGGAGAAGGTTATGGCAAAGGTTCAGGCGACAGACCTAAGGCCGGGCATGGTTATCGAGCACAAGGGTGAGGCTTACAGGATCATGCGGTTTCAGCACCGTACACCCGGTAAGGGCAACGCCGTGATCCAGGCCCGCATGCGCAACGTGCGCACGGGGATACAGGTCGAGAACCGTTACAACTCTACGGAGAGCGTCACAAAGGTCAGCGTGACCGGGCGCAAGATGGACTATCTCTATCAGGACGGCGAAGACTTCATCTTCATGGATCCGGAGACCTACGAGCAGCTCAGCCTGAGGCGGGACCTGATCGAGGAGGAAGCGGTGTGGCTCGAGCCCAACATGTCGGTCTCGATTCAGTACGTCGCCGACGAACCGCTGGGCGTAGACCTTCCCAAGATCGTCGAGATAGCCGTTGAGGATACCGAACCGCCGATGAAGGGCGCTACCGCTTCGGGCGGACCGAAACCCGCCACCCTGGCTAACGGCGTGGTCATCAAGGTTCCACAGTTCGTCGAGGCTGGGGAGTTGCTCAGGGTCGACCCTATCGAGCAGCGTTACCTCGAGCGGGCTCGCTAGAGCGACGACCGAGATTTCTGGGGGGGTGTTGCAATGAAACTCGAGGATACCGTCGCCGTCGTAACCGGTGCTGCTTCGGGGCTCGGGCTCGCGACGGTGAGGGCCTTGCTCGAAGCCGGGGCCAGAGCGGCGATTCTCGACAGGGAGGACTCGGCGGGGCGCGAGGTCGCGGCTGAACTCGGCGAGGGGGCGATATTCACGGCTGCCGACGTTACCAGCGAGGATAAGGTCTCCATTTTCAGCTAAAAGTCG
>JBHHVL010000040.1:0-26738 GCA_046754245.1 Binatia bacterium
GGGAAAGCTCGCGTTCGGTTTGACGCAGGGCGAGCAGGTCAGCGGCGATACCCAGATGACCGTCGATTGGGTGAAGATAGAAACGGTCCGATAGCCGGACCTTGCTTCTGAGGAGACTTAAGAGCCTGTTCTAAGACAGAAAAATCATGGAGCCGAGGAGCGGACTTGAACCGCCGACCTGCTGATTACGAATCAGCTGCTCTACCAACTGAGCTACGTCAGCTTCACGCGTAATTCGCTGAAGAAATAACGGCTACCTGCGCGCAAGTCCATCGAGCGGCGGTCCGTGTCGCCGTTGCCACCGCCCCGTGCATCCGGGTGCGGCGAGCCGACCCGGATTCAGTGCTAGTCTTCGTCCGCAACGGCTTCGTGTACCTCGAGACCCTTGATGCCGCTTCGTTCCGAGGTCGTACCCCTGATCTTCGCTCGCTCGCCCGCGAGGGCCTTCACGCTGTCAAAGGCCTGTTCCTTGCCGTGTTTCGGGTAGAGGAGGTAGACCGTCCCCTCGTCGGTAAGCAGTCCCAGCGGCATGCCGTTCTCGGCGCAGGTCTTGGCGCACTGCTTATGCGCCGGGCCTTTCGCGTGCTTGGGGATGTAGCACGCGAGGTCGAGCACCTCGCCCTCTATGGTATCCACCGCTGCCGGCGCGGCTACCGGCACGAGTAAACTCGCCAACAGGATTAGACCGACGCTTCTCATGATCTCAATTCTCCAGGGTTTTGGCTCACGCTGCTGACGTGCCGCGCGTAAACGCTACCGAACATAATAGTTGAACGCACAATGCTCTCAAAATACAAACTGGCCTCAGATGCGCCGCCTGGCACTCCCTACGACACCCGCGTTTTGTTACCTGTTTATCCTCGGGGCACTTGCCGTCGTCTCCACCTTTGGTCTGATCGGCTGTGCCGGCGAGGGCCAGGGCAATAGCGGCTCGGGGGCAACGGCTCTCGGGAGGCTCCAGCAGGAAGTATTCACCCCGACCTGCGCGACGGCGGGTTGTCACGACGCCATCACCCAGACCTTTGGCCTCAACATGGCTACTGCTACGCTTTCGGCCACTAGCCTCGTCAACCGTGCGGCCTTGGGTTGTGCGGGAAAGACCCTCGTGGTGCCCGGTGACCCCGAAGCGAGCTATCTGATCGACAAGCTCGCCGGGGCTACGACGCCCTGCGGATCGCTCATGCCGCTCGGCTTCCCCCAGCTTGACTCGGCGGAGCTGGACCTGGTACGGAGCTGGATAGCCGGGGGTGCCACTACCACGACTTCACCGGTTTCATCGAGTACCACGACATCTTCGTCTACTTCATCTACGCTCGGATCCCTCGAACGCGCTACGTCAACAACCTCAACCACCACAACCTTGGGGACTGGACTATGAAAGCAGGTTTGACGCAATACGATTCAGTATCGATGGCTCCGCCGACCATGACCCGCCATCTCCTCAACGCGCAAGTCCCGAAACTCGGACTGCGAGTAGCGCTGGTCGCTGCGCTTTTAGCCGTCCTGGCTGCCGCGGCGACGGCAGGCGCCGAACCCTATATGGCTCTTCGCCAGGGCTACGCGTGTTCCGACTGCCACGCGAACCGAAGCGGCGGCGGCATGCGCACGCTCACCGCCGAGATGCACGCCGGCGAGATCCTCAGCCTCGCCAATGACGGTGAAGGCGTACTACCGGCGCACGACGACTGGTTTTCCCCCAACATCAACGAATATTTTTCCGTCGGTGCCGACCTCAGGATCGTCGACAGCGTGCTCTTCCAGGACGATCCCGACAGCAACAATCGGGTGAAAAACAACACCGTTTTCCGCGACCTCGAGAGTAACGACCTCGACGTTGACCAAGCCACTCTGTACGCAGAGCTCCGTCTCATCCCGGGACTGCTGTCCGGCTATCTCGATGAGCGCGTGGCTCCGGGGGGCGCGGACAACCGCGAGGCCTTTGTGCTGCTCGATGGGGTACTGCCGGCTGAAACCTACCTCAAAGCCGGGCGCTTCTTTGCGGCCTGGGGCCTGAAGACCCAAGACGACTCTGCCTTTGTCAACTCCACCTCCGGCTTTACCTTTGATCGGTCGGTGACCGGGGTGGAAGTCGGCCGGACCGGTGAGGGGTTCAACTGGTTTGCCTCTGTATCCGAAGGAAACGAGGACACCGACGTCGATCAGCTCTTTGCGGTGAGCGCTTCGTACATCTGGAAGGATTTGCCCGGTCCGCTCACGAACGCGCTCTTTGGTGGCTCTGCCGCGCACGATTCGCCGGGTAATCTCGAAAGCAACAGCTTCACGGCCTTCGGCGGTATCTCTACGGGCAACCTCACCGTGCTCGCCCAGGCCAACTTGCTCGATCTTGAACGGCCGCTACCTGATCCGCCGGGACCAGCCGGAGCGATCGAGGACGTGCAGGCCTGGGCGACCTACGTCGAGGTCAACTACCTCATCAGCGATTGGATCAACGCCAAGCTCGCGTTCGACTTCTACGACCCCGACGACAACAAGGCGGAGGACTCACGCAATCGGATCAGCGTTGGCCTCGAGCCATTCCTCGATCGCTTCCTCCAGCTGCGGTTCTTTTACCGGGTATACAACGGGCCCGAGGATGAGCCACAGAACAACCGTGACGAACTTATCCTGGAAGCGCACCTATTGTTCTAAGCGGTGTGGTTGCGGACAGCTGTTGCACCATCTCGGTCCGGGCTAAAGCGGGTTGCGCGTTCGGATCTCTGGAAACAGACTGAAGTCGCGATCGGCCGTCAGCAGTTCTTCTACGCCGTGCGCGGCGCAGATGGCTGCGACCCTCGCGTCGTGAACGATCCGGCCGCGCACTCGCGGCCGCCGAACGAATTTCTCTAGAACCGAGATGAAGTCCTCGGTTTCCCCGAGGAGCGAGACAGACGGCGATGACGTCCACGCGTCGATCTGTTGCCAGGCCTGATCGGGGCTGCTCGCGGTCCCTTTCCAGATGCGTGGATTGGTTACGACGCTGAAGAACTCGTACAAGCACGGCCAGGGAATCGCCCATCGCTGGCTTTGCTCTGCGAGTGCCCGGATGGCCTCAGCCGAATTGTCGTGGTGCCGCGACTCCCGGCGGTGAGCGTAGACCAGAATGTTCGTATCTACAGCGATCATCGTGAGGATGGCTCGCCGTAGATCTCCGCACGCAGATCCTGCCAGGACAGAGCTTCGAGTGGATCGGTGGCGTCGGGGTCGCCAACGCTCGCGTCGACGAGCTGGTACGCCCGCGTAGGCGCGGGGTCGGTGAGCACACGACGCAGCCCTTCCTCCATGATCGCCCGCAGCGGCCGTCGCGAGCGCCTGGCGTAACGTTTGGCCCGTTCGAGCAGCGCGTCCTGGATTTCCACGGTCGTCTTCATGTGCCCATATTACCCATATGTTTGTATATGGGCAAGCCATATTTATGACTAGGGCACGGGCAGATCTCGCCACCGCCCTTCGGCCAGCCAGCCGACCACGGCGACCAGGGAGTCGACCTCTTCTTCCTCCAAGAACTCTCCGTAGGCTGGCATCTTGATGGCCTGTCGCTCCAGGATCATCGACGCCAGGGGATGGTCACGAAGGCGTTTCGCTACTCCATCGGCTATCCACTCCCTGGCCTCGTCGTCATCAAGCACCAACTCGCCGAAATCCTCGCCGAAGAACCCCGGTACGTATCCCTTCAAGGACCCAGGGTTGGAAACACCGCCGGTCCCCATCGCTCCGTGGCAACCAAAGCAGCCGAGTTCATAGGACAGCTCAAGGCCGCTTGCTACCAAAGCGGCCTGGCGTCTGCTCTGGTCTGAAGCGTCGGGGTCTGGGCTCGGAAACTGGAGTCCAGAAATGGACTTGAGCCACGACAACAGCAGATCGAGTTCGCCCGTCCCGAGATGGCTCTCGAAAGCGGGCATCACCAGCGCCCTAGAACTCCCCTGCCCGGCCGTGAGGCCCTCGCGAGGCTTTTCTTCTTCGGCGTCCAGGCGGTGACCGTAGAGTACCCACTCACGGAGCTGCTCCTCGCTTTCGGCCCACATCATCATCTCCCCCCCGGACAGGGCGGGGACGATCTTGTTCTCGCTGCCGGGGTTCTTCATACCGCCCCCACCGTCTGGCCCGTGACAAGAAAGACAGCCCAGCCCTTCGGCGATCCGCCTTCCCGCCGCCGCTTCGTCTTGCTGAGGCGGGAAGATCAGCCGCTGAGCGTAGGGGTAAACGAGCCATAGCTGCTCGGCGGTCAACAGTGCGGCACAGGCGTACAGCAGTTTACGGTAGGCTGGCTTCATGTTCCCCTCTCCTGCAAAGCGCACAGCGTCTGCGATGGCTCCCACCCGCGTTCCCCGATCCTTGAAACAGTGATGGCACCGGAGCTAGACATAGCCGCCTCGGCACTGATATGAAATCGGGTATCGCCGCCGCCTCTTTGGTCCTCTGGCGTTCGACGCTGCCATGCATAACCGAACCCTCATAGTTATTGTAGCCTGCGCGCTTCTAGCCCTTCCAACGATCGCCCGCTCTGCGGCGGGAGACTGCGGACAACCCATCAGCGGCGGCATCAAGGCGTCGGCGTCGGACGCCCTGTTCGCACTCAAGGCGGCGGTCGGCAGCGCGACCTGCGCGCTGCACCTCTGTGACGTAAACGGTGACGGGCAGGTTAGCGCGTCCGACGCGTTGATCATACTGAGGGTGGCTGTTGGACAGGAGATCACGTTCAACTGTCCGCCTCTTCCCACCACCACGGTCCTGGTGACAACGACGACGACAACTACCACTTCGTCGACCACGACCTCCACCACGCTCGGCGCCGCGGCCCTCAGCTGGACCGAAATCATCGACATCTTTCGCGCAGACCAGAATCTTGGCGGTTGCTCCGGACTCACCTGCCACGGTAGCGCGCCCGGCTGTACTCCCATTAATTGCTGCAACTTCACCTGCCCCGCGCCCATGCGTCAGGGCCCGCGCCTGGACGATCCGGCCACGGCGTTTGCCGACATGGTCGGTGTGGCCAGCACGGAAATTTCCTCCATGGACCTGGTCGCTCCGGGCGACGCCGCCAACAGCTGGCTCATGATCAAGCTCAACGGCAGCCACCTGCTAGCCGACCCCAGCGAGTGCATGGTGCCGGCGGCCCCGGGAAGCGAGACCATCGTGAATTTCGCTGCGAACCGCTGCACGACTGACGTGACGATGTTCTGCACGATAGACGGCGACTGTCCGGACGGCGGAACCTGCGAAGCGTTTTGCGGCAGCAGGATGCCCGAGCTGAAACCTCAGCTGTCCCAGGACATCCTCGACGGCATACGCGCCTGGATCGACTCCGGCGCGCCCAACAACTAGTTCAAACTTCGCTAGTTCAGACTACCGCTACCAGGGGCAGGGGTCGGGGCCGGCCTGCGCCGGGTAATAGGAACCCGGCATGAAGCACATCTCGTCTTCGGCCAGGAAGCCGAAGTTCAGCTCGCAGTTTTCGCACAAGCCAGTGGTACCGGGCCCGCAATCGTCGCTGCTGAAGCACACCGCCTGGTTCCCGAACTCGCAGCGGCCACCCACCGTCGGCCGACAACGCCGGGTCACGTCGTTGAGCACCCCATTGTCCCACTGACACTGGAACCAGAGCTTGCCACCGGCCGGCAGCAACAGTCGCGGCGAGGGCTCGAGGACCGCGGGATGGTCCCAGTCGGTGTTGAAGTAGACGAGATTGTTGGTGTCGTTCCACGAAGAAGGCCGGCTGGTCCAGATCTTGAAACCGGTTCCCCGGCGGTGCATGTGGGAACTGAGAGAGTAGTAGCACTGGTCCTGCCCGGTATTGTTCCTGTAGCTGCTAAGGCTGCCCTCTCCCACGGTACCCGGTGCGATACTGAACCCAAGGTCGCCGGGAAAGATGCTCCCCGCCTCCACCAGCGAGGGCGTGGTGGAGCCGTAGAAGTTGATCCACACCTCTGGATAGATGGGAATGTTGAATGGGTTGGTATAGTGGATGTTGAACCCGAGCACCTTCCCAGGCTCCATCACGAAGGTTACGTTGCTCGGTAGGATCTGGGTGGAGGTCGGATCCTGAGAACCAACGCGGGAGAACTTGACGCCGAAGTTCTTGCCGCAGAGCGGGTCCCTGGAATCGAAGGCCGTAGGCACCGCCGTAGGTCCCGAGTCGGGAAGGTCCTCCCAGATCAGGATGTGATGGGTTCCAATGTTCGCCACGAGTTCAACACGATTGATGTACCAGGTTTCGGTAACCGTGTTCGGTGCCGCTACCCACTGGCAGCCTTCGAACTCGGTGCCGGGTTTGAGGACGAACCCTTCGGGCCTCGCCATATGAACCTGGAAGCCCTCGCTGGCCGCGGGCGCGGGCGGCGGATCGGCGGGCAGCCAGATGTCCTCCGGCTCGCCACAGGTGGTGCCGGCTGGCCAGCCGTCGGCGGGCGCACCGGCTTCTATCCATTTCCTGATGAGGTCGAGCTTCCCGGTCGAAAAGCCGTCGGAACCAGGGGGCATGTGTATGCCCAGACAGCCAGGGAACTGGCCCCCGTCCAGGCAGAGCTGGTCCAGCTCGCTGTTGCTTCGAGCCAGCTTTTCGAAAATGAGGCTCGCGGAAGCGCCGGTGCCGAGGTTCGGGTCTCCCGGCAGTACCCTGTCCAGACCCAGCGCCGCGGCGCCCGGGGAGAAAGCCGGTCCCACGACGGCGTCGTAGAGGGCCGCGGATCCGACCTCGTCGATGTTGAGATTGAGCCCCCCCTGCGGCGCCGGTCCGGTATGGCACACGGCGGACGCCGCGCAGCCCGTCCTGAACACCGTGTTCGCGATGTGCTCGAAGGCGCCCGTGGAGGGGCAGCCGACACAGCGCATCTTCAGCTTGTCGTTGTCCTTGATCGGCCTGTTCTTCGGCGGTGCCGGGTCGGTTGCCGCCTTGAGTTTGATCTTCTTCTTTCCCTTCTTCACGGCGGCCGAGAAGGTGATCGGAACCTGGGAAGCGGTACAGCTGAAACAGTTTCCCCCTCCCGCACCCGGGTTGTCACAGGGCAGGCCCGTACCTCCTAGCAAAGCGTCGATCTCGTCCTGCAGGAGCTGAAGCTGGGCGTCGTGCTTTCGATGGCCCAGCGGTTTGTTCTTCAACCTGACCCCACCCGCAGGAATTCCGGTAGGCGCACAGACCTGGAGGTCTTCATCGTCCAGAAGACAGACGCCCACGTTGATCGTGCACGAATCGTTGACCACGCCGTCGGTATCACAGGCGAGATCGCCGTCGGTACAACGAAGCTCCCTCGCCTTGGCGGGCGGCGGCTTGTAGTTGAGTTCGATGCCCGTCTGAAACTTCGAGACACAATCCGTACGGGGACTGCCGCCGCCGTCTATAAGGCCGTCGGTGGCGGGATCAGAGTGGGCCCAACCCGGCGGGGGCGTGCACAGCGCGAGCGCCGCAAAGAACCAGACGAGCAAGGTCGCGCGCGCAACGAGCCGGAGGAAACCGTTGGTACTCGTCCATCTCATATACTCACCCACTTGATTCCATCTCCCCCCTTTGCCTGCGCCGCCAGTCGCCGCCTCGACCCCAGGTCAGGCGTCCACGATCAACGCCTAACTCCGGCACACCGGGGCAAGGCGCTCCACGGCACGCACGGTCTCCCCTTCCGGGCCATCGGATCGGTGGCTTCAGCGGCAACGGTGACGCGCTCCTCGTCTAGAACAAGGAGCTACCTACGTAGGCCATCGGACCGGCAATTGTCAAGAGAACAACGCTACGAGCCCCCCGTGTAGGTGGGCTCGCGCCATTGTATCGGTACCGCCGGGCGCCTGAGTACGGCACCCGGACGCGGATTCGTCGCTAGTAGTAGTCGTCCTCGAAAGACGCGGATTCGGCCTGTTCAGTGAGCCAGGCCTCGAAGCCTTCCTCGGTATCAATCGTCATGTAGCCCTTCATGCGATAGTGACCCAGGCCGCAGAGTTGTGCACAGGCGATTTCGAACTCGCCGGTCGCTTTGGCCTCGAACCAGACCGGGATCGTCATGCCCGGAATCGCGTCTTGCTTGACGCGCATGACAGGCAAGAAAAAGGAGTGGATCACGTCCTTTGAATTCAGGTAGACGAGAACCTTCTTTCCGACTGGAAAGTGGAACTGGTTGATGGTCGTGATGTCGTCTGCCGCCGCGGCGTCGTTCTTGTCGAGACCAAGCGGGTTACCGGAGTCGACCAGGTTGATGTCGGTGCGACCAAACTTCCCGTCGGGTCCGGGGTAGTGAATGTTCCAGGCGAACTGCTCGGCCACGACCCTCACCACCACGTCCGCCTGGCTCTCGGTGAGCGGTTTTCCCTTGACCTCAGCCCACACTGGAATCGAGATGCCGACCAGGAGCAGTACCTCGACCACCGCTACACCAACCTCGAGATAAGTCGACAGATGGCTGGTCACGCCGGTGGCATCGGCCTTGTGACCCGGTCTCGCCCTGAAACGTACCAGCGTATAGACCATGAACAGTCCCCAACCGACGAAAAGGAAGACCATGAACCAGTGGAGCAACGAGATGAGATGGTCGATCTGGTAGCCGTGAGTGGAAACATCCGGTGGAAGCCACCAACCGTAAGTCGCGTTGTTCATTTCAGAGACTAACCCCGTCGTCGGTAATTTTAGAGATCCGTCTGGAACGCATCATCCAGTACGAGAACATTGCGGCAAAGGACGCCAGCATGAGGCCCACCACAGCAAGGAGGAACAGTATCGCCATGTTCATCCCCTTGGTCTGCGGTGAAGCCGGGTCGCCGTAGCACACGGCGCAGGCCAGAACCCACTGGGGCCTGGCCAGCATCGAGAGGGCGATGGCGGCAGCGGCTATCGCTGGCCTGGATAGAGCGGCGCGAAAGCTCACAGGTAGCTGAAGTCCTTGAGTTTTTTCAGTATCCGAATGCCGTAGACGACCAGCGCTACGGCCGCGAGAAGCGACCCGACCGCTTGCAGGAGGCCGGCGACCTCACCGGTCTGGGCAAAGTACGTCGCCCGCCACACCGCGATGGCAAGGAAGAGCAGCGTGGAAACCGATATGAAAAAAATGTGAAAAGTCTTCAGTGACATGGCTCAGTCACCTCCGTCGTGGCTTTCGTGGCCGCCGTCGGCGCCTTCCACCGCGACGTTGTCCCACACCGACGGAGACTTCTGGAGGTCAGAGTGCCACTCCGACGGAATGCTGAGCGCCATGGCGAAGAACACCACCGTCAGCCCTAGCAGCCAGTATATGACTTTTTTCTCGTCAATGAGATGCATGAAGTAGAGAGCGACGAGAGATCCCTTGGTGCCGGCCACCACCAGCGCCACGGCTATGGCGGTAGGCATGGGCAGATGGAGATACGAAATCGCAACGGTTATCACCGTCAGGGCCGCTAGGGCCGCGAAAACCGCTATGTAGATCCTTACGTGACCACTGATATCTTCTGCGTGTGCCGACATCCCAAACCTCAAAAATATCTTGCTAGAGCAGGTAAAGCACGGGAAAAAGAAAAATCCAGACCAGGTCGACGAAGTGCCAGTAGAGACCCGCGGCCTCCACGCGGCCGGTAAACTGCTCCGGGGAGACCCGCCACATCTTCGAACCAGGCCCCCAGAGGTAGCCGTTGACGACGATTCCGCCGACTATGTGGAGGCCGTGCAAAGCCGTGATCGTGAAGTATATGGCCAAGAAGGTGCTCGACGAGGGGTAGAGCCCGTGCTCGAACTTGGCCGTGTACTCGAAGTACTTGATCACCAAGAATACGCCGGCCAGTAGTATGGTTATACCCATGTAGGACCGGAACTTGCTGAAACTGTTCATCTTCAGCGACGCCCACGACATCACCACCGTCACGCTCGAGGCGATGAGAACCAAGGTGTTCACGGTCGCCAAGGGGACGTTAAGGATGCTGGAGCCGGCCGGCCACGAAACGGCGTTGACCCGAAGAAGAATGTAGGAAGAAAACAAGGCGCCGAACAGCATCACCTCGGAGGCCAGGAAAAGCCATATCCCCAACTTCGCGTTGGCGACGCCGGTTTCAGGATGCGGTTCTACAATGTGCGGGATATCCATCGTACCGGGCTCCTATGCCGTGTTCTGGGGGCTGAAGTCAGCGTCAGCGCCGGGGACGCTGTACTCGTAGGGGCCGCGGTATACGGTTGGCGGCTCCGCAAAGTTACCGTGGGGCGGCGGCGTAGGCGTGGCCCACTCGAGGGTCGTCGCGTCCCAGGGGTTGTCGTTCTCGACCTTCTTGCCTCCCCAGATGCTCCAGAAAAAGTTGACGATGAAGAACAGCTGCGCCAGGCCGAGCAACCACGCGCTGACCGACGACAGCACGGTAAGATCCTGAACCGCCGCGCCGTGGGCGTAGAAGGTCTGGTCGTAGAGCCTACGCGACGTACCCGTCATGCCCTGCCAGAACATGGGCATGAACACGCCGTTGATAAAGACGAACGAGAACCAGAAGTGGAGCTTGCCCAGGGTCACGTTGAGCATCCTGCCCGTGGCCTTGGGGAACCAGTAGTATATCCCCGCAAACAGCGCGAAAATCGTGCCCGGCGCCACCACGTAGTGGAAGTGGCCGATCACGTAGTAGGTGTCGTGCAGATGGATGTCAGGTGTGGACAGCCCCAAGGGCAGTCCCGTCAGGCCCCCTATCCCAAACATCGGCAGGAAAGCGAGCGCGAAGAGCATCGGCACGGTGAAGCGAATCGCACCACCCCACAGCGAAATAACGAGAGCCGTGAGAATGATCACCGAAGGTATGGAGATGATCATCGTTGTGGTCTGGAAGAAGTTGCTCATCGTCGTGCCCATACCGGTCATGTACATGTGGTGAGCCCAGACCATGAACGACATGAACCCAAGGAAAATCGCCGAGTAGACCAGCGAACGGTATCCCCACAATGGCTTGCGTGTGTTGTTGGCGACGATCTCGGCGACGATGCCGAGGGCGGGAAGAATCAGTACGTAAACCTCGGGATGGGCGAGAAACCAGAAGAGATGCTGCCAGAGCAGCGGGCTGCCCCCGCCGCTAACCTGCACGGCCTCCCCGCTTACCACCAAGCCGGTTGGGAGAAAGAAACTCGTATCGAACACCCTGTCCATGAACTGGAGGACGGCGGCGGCCTGGAGCGGAGGAAACGCAAGCAGAAGCAAGAATGAGGTAACCAGCTGAGCCCACACGAAGAACGGCAGCCTGAACATCGAGAGACCGGGCGCCCTGAGGTGCAGGATCGTCACGATGAAGTTCACCGACCCTAGCAACGAGGAAACGATCAGACACAGCATGCCGAACAGCCACCAGGTCTGGCCGATGGTCGCGATGTCGGAAAGCGGTGGGTAGGAGGTCCAGCCCGACGACGCCGCACCGCCAGGAGCGAAGAAGCTGGCCAACATCACCACTCCGCCGGTGAAGTACACCCAGTAGCTGGCCATGTTGAGCTTGGGGAAGGCCATGTCGGGTGCGCCGACCTGAAGCGGGACGATGTAGTTCCCGAAAGCGCCAACCGAAAGCGGCACCACGCCGAGAAAGACCATGATGGTACCGTGCATGGCACCGAGCTGATTGTAGAACTCGGGCAGCATCACGCCGCCGGGCATGTTGTCGTCCCCGAAAAGAGAGCCAATCAGCGGAAGCGCCTCGCCCGGATAGGCGAGCTGCCAACGCATCAACATCATCAGGCAAAAGCCAAACAACAGGAAAACGAGCGCGGTTACTCCGTACTGTATGCCTATTACTTTGTGGTCGGTCGAGAAGACGTACTGTCGTAACCAGCTCGGCTCGTGTTCGTGTTCGTCTGCCATCAATAGCGCCCCGGTATGTTTCGTGGATCCCCTTGTCGTGCGTAGTCGGTGCCGGAAGAAGTGCGCGCGGCGAGCCCGGCGTAAGCGTATCTTGTTGTCGTTTAAGAAATCTCCAGCGACTTGTCAACCAAGGCCGCGACCGCCGGAGCAGTAGGGGGGGGGAGGAGCCCTCAGGAACCCACGCCGCTGTTTTCCTCCGCTGCCCCCGCGTCGCGAGGCGCTCCTGCGGGTCCTTCGTCTTCCTGGCCGACCGGGCTCACGCGCGCCAGCTCGACGTTGATCGCGCCAACGAAAGTCTTGCTGCTGGCCTTTAGCAGGCGCCGCGGCCGCTGCTCCGAAACCCAGATCCGCGTTTCCTTGTGCTTGCCGTCGCCATCCGGCTTGGTCAGCTCGGTGGTATCCGCGCGCAGGCGCCACCCTTTCACTTCCTCGCCGGCGACCCTGAGCGTCTCCAGACCTTCGACGTCGACGGTGACCAGATAGCGTTTAGTACCGGTGAAGGTGTCTATGTAGAGCTGGTCGCCAACGACGTAATCCAGATTGAGGATCAGGAAGACGCTTGAGAGGATGTCAAAGGTATTGTCCGCGGCAAAGGAGAATTCCTTGACGCTGTCGCCTTTCCTGCGCAGGGATTCAATGCGGTGCCTGTCGGGAAAGCGTATCGAAGTAAACTTGTGTTTTTTCCTCTCGTACTCGTCGATGATGAATTCACCGGGACCGAAAGGATCGGTGCGAATGAGACCCTTGGCGTCCAGACGGTAGCGCCACAAGAGGTCCACGACCTTGTTGGTGGAGGCCTTGATACGGACCTCCAGGCCAGGTCCGCGGGCGTCGGTCGCCTCCGCGGTCTCTACGTACAGCCAGCCAACCGGAATCCCGGTCCATTCGAAGCTGAAATCCCAGCGCTCCGCGGGCTGGTCGACCCCGCCCTCCACCTTGTAGAAAGGCGTCGAGACCTCGACTTCTCCGGGTCCGGGATCTTCAGCCCAGGGTTCAGATACCCACAGCAGGGGAACCAGCAAACAGCCGAGAAGGGCGCACGAAATCCAGTTCCCCCGGCGAGCGCTTGCACTGGCAGAGCCCCCGGGCAAACTTTTTCCTGTATTCCTTGACGAGAGTCGAGCTGCCATGAGACCGAGATTCACAGATTTCATCATAGCATCAATGGCCGTTGCTCTGATAATGGGGTCCGCGTCCGGGGAGGTCCTGGCGCAGCCTTCCTACGGCCAGAGAGTCAAGGACCGCTACAACCGGGTATCCAAGGGCAGCAACGTGGCCGAGTGGCAGAAGCGCCTCTCGAGTGACGACCCTGCCGTACGCCTAGACGCCGTGGAATCCCTGGGCAAGGAGGGCGGAGAAGAAGCCGTCAAACCGCTGCTTGACGCCACCGCCGACGAAGACCGTCGTGTAAGGATAAAGGCGATCGACTATCTCGGTAACATAGGCAGCCCCGCGGCGGCCCCCCTACTTCTTCAACAGCTCTTCATCGCCGACGTCGACTTGCAGACCAAGAAACGAATACTCGTAGCCCTGGGCCGCATCCGCGATCCCAGCTCCGCCGTGCCCTTGCTCAATTTTGCGCGCCACACGGACGACGAGGCCACGCTGTGTTCGTGCATATTCGCGCTTGGCGAAATCGGTTCACCGGCCGTGTCCGATGGTCTGCGGAGTTTCGCGAAAAACTCGGACGACGCTACGATCAAGAGGCTGATAGCTGACGCACTGAGCAAAATCGAAACCCGGGTCGCGGTCGCGCCAAACCAGCAGCCTACCCTGCTGGAGCTTGAAAAGAGACTGGCGCCCAGGAGGTAGACTCAGTATATTTCATCTTAGGCCGGAGTGGTGAAATTGGTAGACGCGCCGGACTCAAAATCCGGTGGGGGCGACCCCGTGTCGGTTCGAGTCCGACCTCCGGCATGCCGGCACCAGCTTGAGAAGAGTAAGGAGAGCTACAACCAATGGCCAACATCGAAGAAGTAACCGACGCCAACTTTCAGAGTGAAGTCCTTGAGTCGCCGATACCGGTGCTGGTGGATTTCTGGGCTCCCTGGTGCGGACCTTGCCGGGCGATCGCCCCCGTTCTCGAAGAGCTGGCCCAAGAATACAGCGGAAAGGCCAAGATCGTCAAAGTCAACGTCGACGACAACCAGACGGCGGCGGCGAACTTTGGTGTGCGCAGCATACCCAATCTGATCGTGTTCAAGGGCGGCGCGGTATCCAGTCAAATCCTGGGAGCCGTCGCCAAGCCCAAACTGGCCAGCGCGCTGGACGAAGCCCTGGCCTGAACCCCCTCCCAACCCCCAAACAGGGGGGCGCCGTATTGCGTTCCAGTACTGCGTAATCTAGCCTTTATCAGTGCTGGAGTTCATGCGCAGGAACGCGCGGTCGTGGTTCATCAAGGTCGCGCTGGCGGTTATCTCGCTCGTTTTCATCTTTTTCATGGGCGGTGGTACGCGCATAGGCTCGGGTCCGTCGGCGGTGGCCGTGGTCGACGGCGATGAAATATCGCTGGCTGACTTCCAGAGGGCCCAGCTCAACAACCGCGCCTACTACCAGGATCTATATGGTGATAATCTCACCCCCGAACTACTCAAGGCGCTGGACATACCGTCGGCCTCTCTGAGCCGGTTGGTCGACACCCGCCTCCTTGTTCAAGAAGCCCGGCGCCTCGGCCTGATGATCCCCGACGAGACGGTGAGACGGGCGATAAGAAACATAGACGCCTTCGAGCGCGACGGAGAGTTCTCTCCTTCGATTTACAAGACGGTCCTCCAGCGACAGAGCCTCACCCCTGCGGCCTTCGAAGCCTCGATGCGGGAGGAGCTGCTCGTGAACCAGCTTCGCGACATCGTCTCCCAGGGCGTTCACGTCAGCGAGGAAGAAGCCTGGGAAGCCTACCGGACCGAGAACAGCAAGATCACGCTCTCCTACATCGAACTCAAGGGTAGCGACTTCGAAAACGCGGTGGAGCTGTCGGAGGACGACGTCCGGAATTTCTTCGAGAAAAACGACGAACGTTACCGTAGGCCCGCCTCGGCCGGCATCCGTTACCTCGCCTATTCTCCCGACATATTCAGTTCCCGTACCGGTGTCAGCCAAGAAGAAATCGAAGAGTACTACGAGCTCAATCGCACCTCGGAGTTCACGCAACAGGAAGCCGTGGGCGCCAGGCATATCCTCAAACGCGTGCCGCAGGACGCCAGCGACGAGAAGAAGACCGAGATTCGAAAGGAGATCGAGGCCATCGCCAAGCGGATCGCCGACGGAGAGGATTTCGCCGAGCTCGCGAAGAAGCACTCTGACGACGCGACCGGTACCGCGGGGGGAGACCTCGGGATCTTCGGCCGTCTCAAGATGGTCAAACCCTTCGAGGAGGCCGCTTTCGCCCTGGAGGAAGGCGAGGTTAGCGACATCGTCGAAACGCGCTTCGGCTTCCACATAATCAAGGTCTACGAGCGCCAGCCGGCCGGTACCCGCAAGCTCGAGGAAGTAAGAGAAGAGATTCGCAAGCTACTCGCGCGGCGAAAAGCCGGCGATATAGCCTTTGACGCAGCCGCGGCCTGCAGCGCCGCGGTGGTCGATGGGGCCACCATGGAGGAGGTAGCAGCCGAGGACGGGCTCGAGATCCAGACCACGCCGTTGCTCAGCCGCGGTGACCTCATTCCCGGTATAGGCCGCGCACCGGATCTCGTCGACGCGGCGCTCGCGCTCCGCAAGGACAAGGCCAATATCAGTGATCCGATCAAGGTCGGCGATACCTACTACGTGGTCTCACTCGCCGACCAGAAGCAGAGCTACATACCGGAGCTCGCCGACGTGCGGGAACAAGTTGAAGAAGCCCTGAGACGCAAACGCGGGGCCGAAGCCGCGCTCGAACGCGCGGACGCGCTGCTGGTCGATCTGCAAGCCGGCAAGAAGCTCGACGAGGTTGCCGCCCAGGCCTCGCTCGAGGTGAAGTATACCGACCCCTTCAATCCCTCGGGCAATTTCGTTCCGGGCCTGGGTAACGTCTCCGGTCTGAAGGAACTCGCTTTCCAAGCTACCGAAGACGGCGAGGCCCTCGGCCGTAGTTTCCCGCACCGGGGCAACGCCTATGTATTCGTGCGCAAGAGTTTCGAGGAGCCCGATCGCGAGGACTTCGACGAGGTGCGTGACGACCGGATAGAGGCGTTGCGAGCTCAACGCGAGCTGCAGGCCTATACGCAGTTTGTCAAAGCCCTCAAGAGCAACACCGAGATAACCTACAACCCCGATCTCGTCCAGTCGGTAATGCCCTGAGTCCGCCCCCGCCAAGCCGGCGAGGACCAAGCGGCAAGACGGCGACGAGCCCAACCGGGTCCGCCACTGGGAGCAGGACATGCGCAGAGACACCATCGCGGTAACCGAACGAACCACTCTTCATCGCGGAAAGAATCGTGGGAGCTACGACCGCGCGACGATCTACGCGGTGCTCGACGAAGCGTTTATCTGCAACCTGAGCTGCGTCATCGACGGGCGCCCGGTCGCGATACCGATGGCCTTCTCCCGCGTCGGTGACAGCCTGATCCTGCACGGGTCCACGGCCAACCGCGTGATGCGCGCCCTGCGCGACGGGGCCGAGGCCTGCGTGACCATAACCCTCGTGGACGGCCTCGTGCTCGCCCGATCGGCCTTCCATCACTCGGTAAACTATCGCTCCGTCGTCGTCTACGCGCGCGCCCGCGAGATCGCCGATCCTGACGAGAAGCTCGCGGCGTTGCGCTCTACGGTCGAACACATCGTTCCCGGTCGCTGGAACGACGTACGCCACCCCAACGACGAGGAATTCTTGCGCACCATGATACTGGCGCTGCCCCTGACCGAGGCGTCGGCCAAGTCGCGCTCGGGAGCGCCCATCGACGATCCCGATGACTACGCCCTCGCGATCTGGGCCGGAGAGATTCCGCTGCGCCAGGTCTCCCTGGAGCCTCTGAGCGACCCGGCCATGGACTCTCCGACGCCGGTTCCGAGTTACGCGAGCCACTACCGGCGACCAGTCGGATGAGCGCGGGCCAGAGCGGACCCTCGCGTGGACGACGGCGGGCTAGCGTGACGTTGCGGCTATCAGCTCCCAGGCATCGGAAACGGACTCGACCCCCAGGGCCTCGAGACCGCCAACCGATCGGGCTTGCTCTAGACTGCCCGCGGGCAAGACGGCACGCGTGAAGCCCAGGCGCGCGGCTTCCCTGACCCGCGCTCGCACCTGGCTCACCGCGCGCACGTCTCCCGTCAACCCTATCTCCCCCAACACGACGGTGCCCCTGGCCACCGAACGCTCCAGATAGCTCGACGCCAGCGATGCCAGCACCGCTAGGTCCACGCCCGGATCGTCTATCCTCACGCCACCGGCGGTGTTGACGAAAATATCGTGGCTTATCATGGTAAGCCCCATGTGTTTCTCCATCACCGCCGCGATCATCGCGACGCGGTTGTGGTCGACGCCCAGGGTGGTGCGACGCGCGCTTCCCGGCAGACCAGGAGAGACCAAGGCCTGTACCTCGACCAGCATCGGCCGGCTGCCCTCGAGGCAAGGAGTGACGACCGAACCGTTGGCGCTCTGCGCCAGACCTCCCGAAAGGACCTCGGACGGGTTGACCACCTGGGACAGTCCCTGGGCGGACATCTCGAAAACACCGATTTCGTTGGCCGGACCGAAGCGGTTCTTCACCGCGCGAAGAATGCGGAAAGCGTGATTGCGATCGCCCTCGAAGTAGAGAACAGTATCCACGAGGTGCTCGAGAACCCTGGGGCCAGCGAGGAAACCCTCCTTGGTCACGTGGCCGATCAGTACCATCGCGCACTCCAGCTCTCGAGCGAGGCGAACCAGCTGAGCGCTTACTTCGCGGATCTGGGCCACCGATCCCGGCGCCGATTCCAGGTCGGAGGAAAAAACCGTCTGAATCGAGTCGATGACCGCCACCGACGGACGCGAACGCCGAATGGCTTCGCAGACGGTGCCGACGTTGGTCTCGGCGAGCACCAGCATCTCGACAGAACCGAGCCCCAGCCGCTCGGCCCGCAACTTGACCTGGGCTGCGGCTTCCTCGCCGGCGACGTAGAGCGCGGTCGCGCCGGAGGCGGCCAGCGCGCCGGCGAGTTGCAGGGCCAGCGTGGACTTGCCGATCCCAGGGTCTCCACCTAGCAGCACCGTGCTGCCGGCCACCAGTCCCCCGCCCAGCACCCGGTCGATCTCCTCGGTACCCGAGACCAGCCGCGCGGCCTCACCACCGGATTCGACGCTCTGAAGCGTTACCGGCGCCGCGGACCCGACGGCGACGCTCGCCAGCGAGCGCGACCCAGCCGGTTCTTCGACGAAGGAGTTCCACTCGTCACAGGATGGACAGCGTCCCAACCAGCGTGGAGCGGAGTGACCGCAGTGCTGGCAGGCGTAGCTGCTGCGATTTCTGCTAGCGCGGGCCAAAGCCGCCTCCCTCCAAGACCACCATCGCGTGGTACCTGCTAAACCACCGTCGGCCACGAGAAGCCAGCGCCACGGCATTGTCAACCCGCAATTTATGCAAGGTTGACAATAGCGCTGAGGCTACCTAGCCTGCCCTCGCCGTGACCAAGCCGGTCTCAGAAGCTCCGGATGACCTCGGGGGATAGCTCCGTGACCGACTCGCGAGGAGACATCGCCATTGACTCGGTCCTCGGCGCCGAGCTCGAGCTACTCCACCGCGACGGCCTCTACCGCCGGCTTCGCGAGGTAAGCAGCGCCCAAGACGGCAGCGTGGTACTGGACGGGCAGCCGGTAATGCTGTTTTGTTCCAACAACTACCTTGGGCTCGCCAACCACCCGGAGGTCGTGGCCGCCGCGCGCGAGGCCACGCTGCGCTACGGCGCCAGCGCGGCGTCGTCGCGCTTGGTGTCGGGACACATGTCGATCCATTCGGCGCTCGAGTCGCGCATCGCGAGCTGGAAGCGCCGTGAGTCGGCCCTTCTGTTCTCCACCGGCTACCACGCCAACGTGGGCGTGATCACCGCCTTGACCGGCGCTGACGACCTGATCGTGAGCGACGAACTCAACCACGCAAGCATCGTTGACGGCGCGCGTCTCTCACGTGCGCCGACGGCGATCTATCGCCACAACGACGTAGACGATCTCCTGCGCATCCTCGAGCAGCACAGCGGCAAGCGGCGGGTACTCGTGGTAACGGAGGCGGTGTTTTCCATGGACGGCGACCTCGCTCCGCTCACCGACATCGCACTTGCGGCCGAGAAACACGGTGCCTGGCTGATGGTAGACGAGGCCCACAGCGCCGGGATTTTCGGTCCCGGCGGAGCCGGCCTGGTCGCCGAGCTGGGGCTCGAGGCACAGGTGCAGGTACACATGGGAACCCTCGGGAAGGCGCTGGGAAGCTTCGGAGCTTACGTCGCCGGCTCACGCGCGCTGACCACGGCGCTGATTAACCGCGCGAGGCCCTTCATATTCACCACCGGCCTCCCGCCGGCAGCGGCCGCCGCCGCCGTCGCCGCGATCGATCTCGTCGAACGCGAGCCCCAGAGGGCAGCGGGCCTTCTGGCACGCTCGGCCTCGCTGGGCGCACGGCTGCGGCGCGCGGGCCTGCGGGTTCCGCAGACCGGTTCGCAGATCCTGCCCGTGATCGTCGGAGGCGCGACCGACGCCACCGATCTCGCGAGGCGCCTGCTGGACAGGGGAATTTACGTGGCGGCCATACGGCCGCCAACGGTACCGCGCGGCAGCTCGAGACTGCGGATCAGCCTCATGGCCACCCATAGCTCGCAGCAGATCGCCGCGCTTCACGACGCGCTGATCGATTGTGCGAACGACGGAGCAGCAGATGCAGCAGACCAAAGCTAGTGGAACCACAACCGATCGCGATCGCCTCGTGGCCGACGACCACCGTTACCTCTGGCACCCATTCTCCCAGGCCACCGAGTGGGTGTCCTACGACCCCGTCGTCGTGGAGCGCGCAGACGGTTTCTACCTCGTCGACGTGGACGGCCGCCGTTACCTCGACGGCGTCTCCTCGATCTGGTGCAACGTCCACGGCCACGGCCATCCGAGCATCGTCAACGCGATGAAGGAACAGCTCGACCGCGTATCGCACAGCACGATGCTAGGGCTCACGCACGTTCCAGCCATCGAACTCGCCCGAGGCTTGGTGGACATAACCCCGCGACGGCTCAGCCGCGTGTTCTACTCCGATTCTGGCTCGACGTCGGTAGAGGTCGCGTTGCGTATGGCGTTTCAGTACTGGCGCCAGAGCGGCCAGACCCAGAGAACCGCCTTCGTAACCTTGGCCCAAGCCTACCACGGCGACACCATGGGGGCGGTGAGTCTGGGGTTTTCCGAGCCCTTTCACCGCGGCTACCAGCCGATCACCTTCGAGGTGTCAAAGTTCAGCCCGCCATGGCTCTGCCCGCCGATAGAAGGACGCGGAAGCTTTGACCCGCAGAGTCTCGAAGAGGCGGCTGCCAACAGCCTCGCCGAGGCGCGGTCCTTGCTCGAACGCCTCGGCGACACGGTAGCGGCGGTGGTCATCGAACCGCTGGTGCAAGGCGCGGCGGGCATCTGGCCACAGCCCCCCTCCTTCCTCCGTTCACTGCGCGAGCTCTGCGACGACAACGGCGCGCTGCTCGTATGCGACGAGGTAGCCACGGGCTTCGGCCGTACCGGCAGCATGTTCGCGGTGGAGCAAGCAGCAATCGAGCCCGACATCATGTGTCTCGCAAAGGGTCTGGGGGCTGGCTACCTGCCCCTAGCGGCGACCCTGGCAAGCGAGACGATCTACCAGGCTTTTGCCGGGAGATACTCCGACTACCGGAGCCTGTTCCACGGCCACACCTTCGGAGGCAACCCCCTGGGCTGCGCCGCGGCGCTGGCTAACCTCGACCTCTTCTCTCGCGAGCGAACTGTCGCGCGAGCGGCCGAACAGGGGAAGCTGCTGGGCCAGCTCCTGGCGGAATACATCGCGCCGCTCGAACACTGCGGGCCACCACGCAACGTGGGAATGATGGCGGCCTTCGACATCCTGAGCGACGCAGCCCGCTACCGACCTTACCCCGCCGATGAGAGACGCAGTCACCGCGCGGTGCTGGCAGCTCGTGAGGAAGGAGTGATCATACGCCCGCTCGGTGACACCATGGTACTGATGCCCCCCCTCAACATGCCCTCTGAACTACTCGAGACCGTCGTACGCACCACCGCGCACGCGGTACAACGGGCCACCGCCGAGTGAGCCGGGGCTTGTGAGAAGCGCGTTGTTCGTAACCGGCACCGATACCGGCGTCGGCAAGACCGTGGTCTCTTCGGCCATCCTGGCGGCGTTCTCTCGCCGTGGCCTCGCCGTCGCCGCCCTCAAGCCGGTGGAGACCGGCTGCGCCGCGGGCCAAGCCGGCGGCGATTGCCAGCGCCTCGCCCGGGTAACAGGCCAGCTCCCCGACGAGGTCGCTAGCTACAGCTTTGGCTTGCCCGCAGCGCCTCTGGTCGCGGCCGAAGCCGAGGGAGCCGTCATCAGCGTGGACAAGATCATCGGAGACTTTCGCCTGCTTACCCGCGACTACGACTTCGTCCTGGTGGAAGGCGCGGGTGGCATCGCCGTACCGATCGTGTCCGGGGTTACCTATCTCGACCTCGCGCGAGAGCTGGGTGCGGTGGCGCTGTGCGTGGTCGCCTCCCGGCTGGGCTGCATCAACCACACCCTGCTGACCCTGGGGACTCTCGAAGCCGGCGGCGTCGGAGTCGCGGGTTATGTCGTCAACGAACTCGGCGACGGATCCGCCGACGCGTCGATCGCGTCGAATCGAGAGCTAATCGCTCGATTCACCACCCACCAGGAACTCGGTCGCTTCCCTCCGCTCGATGGGCCCACGCTCGAGAGCCCCGCCGCGCTGGGCGCCGTGGCCGAAGACAACCTGAACCTCGAAGCATTGCTCGCCGCGAGTCTGGCGGGCTAGAAGACCGCCCGACTCGCGGCGTCATACCCCGCTCCCTCCCGTAAACTTGCCCCGCGCCAAGGTTCACGCGGCGATTTCAGCCGCCAAACCCGCGAGGCTTACCACCTCGACCTCTTTCGAAATCCCGAACCGCTCCGTACCCGGGTAAACGACAAACCGCGCTTCCGGCTTCACGTCTTTACAGGCGCTGTGAAAGCCTTTGGCCGGTTTCGGATCCAGGCTTCGCTTGATCTCGATTGCCCAGGGCTTCCGGCCCGGCAGCGTCAATACCAGGTCGATTTCCGCGCCTCCCGGCGCGCGGTAAAAACTCGCCTCGCTGCGCTGTGGCGCTACCGACAATAGGGTCTCGATCACGAACCCTTCCCAGCTCTGCCCGACCACCGGGTGGCCCAGTACCTCCTCCTTCGTCTTGAGCCCCAACAAGGCATGCGTGACACCGCTGTCACGGACATAGACCTTCGGCGATTTCACCAGCCGCTTGCCGACATTCCTATGCCACGGCATCAGCCGCCGCACGAGCAGCAGATCAACCATCAGGTCGAGATACTTGGCTATCGTTTTCCCGTCCACGCCCAACCCGCGCGCCAGCGCAGCCGCGTTCAATAACCCGCCCTGGGTATGCGCCAGCATCACCCAGAACCGGCGCAGCGTCTCCGCCGGTATCCGCGGTCCGAGCTGCGGCACGTCGCGTTCAAGGTAGGTGCGGATGAAATTCTCCCGCCAGCTCAGGCTGCGTCCGTTGCTCGTGGCGAGTAAGCTGTCGGGGAACCCGCCGCGCACCCACAGCCTGTCATGGTCTTTCGCATCGACCTCCAGCACGTCGAACGGATTGAGCTCCACATAGGCGATTCGGCCAGCAAGCGTTTCCCCCGATTGCCGCAGCAGGTCCATCGAGGCCGACCCCAGCAGCAGGAACCGTCCTGCCCTGCTTCCCTTTCGCCGACCGCGGTCGATCAGTCCGCGCAGGCTCTGGAACAGGCCCGGCACCCTGTGCACCTCGTCGAGGATCACCAGCCGGTCCTCGTGATCAGCCAGGTACAGCTCCGGTTCCAACATTTTCGCCCGATCAGCCGCCGATTCCAGGTCCAGATAGACGGAATCCACGCTCCCGGCGACCTCGTGCGCCAGCGTAGTCTTGCCGACCTGGCGCGGCCCCAGCAGCGCCACGGCCGGATACCCGTCGAGCAGATCGCACAAATGCGCCTGCAAACGCCGCGTAATCATCCTGACAATTATGGACACCAGATCCATAATTGCAAGGTTATGTCCCTGTCCCTCCCGTAAACTTGATCCCGTGCTGGCCGGTTGGCTCATCCGACCGGAAGCCGAGAGGATTGGGCTTACCTATCTCGACCTCGCGCAAGAGCTGGGCGCGCCGGTGCTGTGCGTGGTCGCCTCCCGGCTGGGCTGCATCAACCACACCCTGCTGACCCTGGGGGCTCTCGAAGCCGGCGGCGCCGGCGTCGCGGGTTACGTCGTCAACGAACTCGGCGAGGGATCCGCCGACGCGTCGATCGCGTCGAATCTAGAGCTAATCGCTTGATTCACCACCCGCCGGGAACTCGGCCGCGTCCCTCCGCTCGATGGTCCCGCCGCGCAGGGCGCCGTGGCCGAGGACAACCTGAACTTCGAAGCCTTGCTCATCGCGAGTCAGCGCCTGACGTACGCCGACAGCGCCGCTGCTCTCACCGTCTCGAAGGCCAAACCCTCGTTCAGGGCGATTCGAGATACGTCGTCGAATTCGGGTTCCACCGATTCCCTTCCGTCGGGGCGCCGGATTACCTTGAGCGCGACTGGCCCGTAGCTGGTCTTGACCACTTCCGTACGCCGAGGAAGAACGAACCTGCTGAAGCTACGGTAACGCAGACCGCTGCTAGAGGTTTCGGTCAGAATCAGCGTCGCGAGCTCCGAGACCCGGGCCTGGTCACAGAGAACGCACAGACGCGTCCCCAGCCTCCCCTTCTTCATGGCCACCGGTAGAATGCTCACGTCGCGAGCGCCGGCCCGGCGCAGACGCTCGGCCACGAAGGCCAGTGCTTCGGGACTCATGTCGTCGAGATCCGACTCTATAGACACCACCGCCTCGTCCACGACTCCGTCACAGTGACCGACGAGCACGCCCAGCACGTTCGGCCTGTCTTCGATGCGCCGCGTGCCGGCGCCATATCCGCTGGTCTCGAGCGCGAACACCGGGCGTATAGGAAGGGCCAGGGCTTTGACTATAGCGGCGCCAGTCGGCGTCACCAGCTCGCCCTCACCATCGCCGGCGATGAGCTCGAATCCCGCCAGGAGTTCGACCGTCGCCGGCGCCGGAACCGGCATCCGCCCGTGTTCGCAGTCTACGTATCCACTGCCCGAAGGGAGCGGACCGCAGTAGCACTGGTCGACGCCCAGCTGATCGAGACACCAAGCCGTCCCGACGATGTCGATGATGGAATCGACCGCACCGACCTCGTGGAAGTGTACCCTGTCCGGATCTACTCCGTGGACCTTGGCCTCGGCCTCGGCCAGCACCGAAAAGACCGAAAGCGATCTGTCAACGGCGCCGCTCGGCAACCCTTCCTCGGCCGAGCGCTGAATCAACGAACGGATGGAGGCCCAGTCGCGGTGCGCGCTCCCGCCGCCGTCCACCGCCACGTTGAACGAAAGCGCGCGCAGGCCGTTGACCTCCACAGGCTCGGTCGCGGCGCTCCAGCCACTCAGCCCCAAGCTCGCAAGCGCCGCGCAGAGCTCCTCCGCGGACAGGCCCTGATCGCTGCCCGCGTCGAGCAGAGCAGCCACCGTCATGTCCCCACTTATCCCGGACGGGGGGTCAAAGTACGCGATTTTCATGCCTTTTGTCGTCCCGTGCCGGCCTTTACAGCCCCCAGGCGCGGTGATAGCATTCTTTGTTCAGTTTGCCCATGGGTGGCCGTTGAGGAAACTGCGAAGTGGCTGAACTCAGTAGCGATCAGTTAAGTATGTTCGAACGGCTTCTGTTGCACCAGAAGCGACAGCTCATGGACGAAGCCGGTCGGACGGTAGACGAGCTCACCGGTAAAGAGGCCTCTTTTGCCGACCCGGGCGACCGCGCGGCGTGGGAAAGTGAATCGGGCCGGGACCTGCGCATTCGCGACCGTGAGCGTAAACTCCTCGACAAAGTCGAAAGCGCGCTCCAGCGAATTGAAGACGGTACCTTCGGTGAGTGTGAAGAATGCGGAGAAATGATCCCTCTGGGCAGGTTGAGGGCCAGACCGGTGACGACCTTGTGCATCGAGTGCAAGGAGGCGCAGGAAACCAAGGAAAACAAACCTAACCATCCCTAGACTTCCGTCTACCGGCCGTTCTCGCGCAGCATCGGCGTCGCCCTGACCGCGAGCTGGATACCGCTTGTCGGCTCGCGGTTCGGTGGCGGTAGTCGCGTCTGGATACGGGGCAGTAGCTCAGCTGGGAGAGCACCACGTTCGCAACGTGGGGGTCGAGGGTTCAAATCCCTTCTGCTCCACCATCCATTCTTCGGGCGCCGGACAACCGTACACAAACCGCCCGATCGTGCCGAGAAGCCGCACTCCGCGTCTTCGCCATCATCGGCCTCGGCCACACCCGCAGTGGCGCCTCGATCAAATGTTCGTCTGGATCGGGGGAAAGCGGGGTCTCGCCCGGTCACGTGCTCAGGAACGCGTTGAGTTCTTCAACGATCGCTTCGGGGGCGTCCTCCTGGATGAAGTGGTTTGCGCCGTCCAGAATGCGGGCGCGGGCGCGTGGGAAGATTTCCTTCCAACGGTTGAGCTCACGCTTGCCGAATACCGCATCCTTGTTACCCCAAACGATCTGAATTGGCTTATCGGCGAGTTTTCCCAGTCCCCCCTCCACCTCTTCGAGGTAGTCGATCGAACCGAGGATCTCGCGTGGAAAGACCGCGGTCGGCTCGCGGTCAATCGCAGTGGGATAAGGGCCGCGGTAGGCGGCCATGACTTCGGGAGTCAGGCGTTCCCTTCTGTTGACTCCGGCGGGCAACAACTTTTCGACGAAAAGGTTTCTGCGCAAAATTAGTTGCCGCCCGATCCCTTTGCCGAGACCGTTCGAGAACATCCATACCTTCCAGTCGTTCATTGGCCACGCCCAAGTGTTGCCGATAACCACGCGTGCAATTCTCTCGGACGCCCTAGTTGCCACACCCAACCCGATGGGTCCGCCCCAGTCCTGCACCATGACCGTCAGATCGCGCAGGTCGAGCGCTTCGACCAAGCCCTGGATCGCGCGGCTGTGCTCGGCCGGGGTAAAGCCGTACTCGGGATGCCCATGTTCGCGTGGCTTCCCGCTCAGCCCCATCCCCGGGTAGTCCACTGCTATGCAGCGGTAGCGGTCGCGTAGACCCTTGACGATGTCGCGGTAAAGGAGGCTCCACGTCGGATTCCCGTGGAAAAACAGCAGAGGCTCGCCTTGCCCCTCGTCGATGTAGTGAACCGGCAGGCCGTCGACCTCGTGCCAGCGTGACTTAAAAGGATACAGATCTTCGGGTAGATCGAATCGACGTTTCATTTTGGTTTGTCCTTCGCTGCGACTGTTTCCGGCATCGTCGCTCCGGCCGGCGCGGCCTCACAGCACGCGATCAGCCACTGACTCTCCAGACCCGCCGCGCGGTGCACGCCGATCTCTTGTACGTATGGTTCCGAGGAAATCTCGATGAACCCGCGGCGCGAGGGATACTCGACCAGCGCGACCATGTCGTACTGGTCACCGCCGGTGCCTATGAGTTGTTGCTCGACGCGCCCCGACCAGATCAGACGTCCACCTTTGGATTCGACAAACGCGATCATCTTCTCGCCGTATGCGGCGTAGGCCTCTTGGCCCGAGACACCTTCATCCGGCGAATCGGCCTCGGGTTTGAAGCGCAACAGATTCAACATGACGACCGGACCGTCATCCGGCGCCGCTACGAACGCGGCGATCTGATCGGAAGTCGGGTAGACACTCATAGTGCGCGCAGCCTAGCCGCAGGTTAGAGGTGCGTCCACCGGGCCGCCCGACAGTGTGCTGGCGTCGGCCAGAGAG
>JBHHVL010000041.1:0-25451 GCA_046754245.1 Binatia bacterium
ATTGGCCCTGGAGAGGGGGCCCGAGCGGCGGTAAGGGGAGCGGCGGTGGCCCGGCTATTGGGCCGGCGGTGGCCCGTCTCCGGGCCCTGCTCTTGGTGGGATTGATGCTGCCGTCTGCGGTCTGGGCCGACGGGTCGCGCGGCCTGGCCCGCGAGGGCAACGAACTCGCCGACGCTGGCAAGTACGCGGAGGCGGTGGAGAAATACCGTGGCGGCCTCGTCGATGAGCCGGAATCGCCGTTGTTGCGTTATAACCTCGGTGTCGCACTGTATAGACAGGGCGAATACGCGCAGGCTGTCACGGAGTTTACCAAGGTGCTGAGTCTCGGCGACGAGACCTGGACCGCTCGTGCCGCTTACAACCTGGGCAACACGTTCTACAGGCTCGGCAAGAACGCCGAACCGGGCGATCCGCAAGCCGCGCTGCAGAGTTACTCTCAGGCCATCGCAATGTATCGCAGGGCGATGGCCGCCGACCATGACGATACCGACCCGAAGTTCGGCCACGAATTCGTAAGCGCCGAGCTCAAGGCTCTCGAGAAGCGGCTGGAAGAGGAAGCGCAAGCCGAGCAGGAAAACGGAAACCAAGGGCAGGAAGACGAACAGCAGCCCAACGGTCAGCGGGGAGCCGAAGACCAGTCACAAGAACAGGCGGCAGCGGAGGGGCAGGACCGAGATCAGGAATCCGGCGACGCTTCGACCCAAGAGCAGCCACAGCCCGAGAGCGCTGCCGAGGACCAGGCGCCGCAAGTGGGACAGCAGGATAAAGACGCTCGGGGCGGAGAGGGCCAGCAGGCAGGGGAAGAGCAGGCGGCAGGGGACCCCAGGGACGCTGGGCCAGACAGCGCGGGTCAGCAGTCGGTGCGCGCCATTCTCGATACTGCCCGCGGCGAAGAGCTTGGCCCTGAAGACATAGTGCGGTCGCTTCCGGGCGTCGCCGAACTCGGCAATCCGGCGAGGGATTGGTAGCGCGGTGTTGCTCAGGTTCCTTACATGCCATTCGCCGCTGTTCGGCCTAGCGACGGACCGGCCGCCAGGGGCAACCGAGCTCGGCTGGCGCGGCCGATTTTGGGTGACCGTTCTGGCGGCTTGCGTAGCCAGCGTTTCCGCCGCACCGTCCGCGTACGCTGCCATGGAGATCAGCGCGACGGTAGACCGTAACCCGGTAGTCGCGGGGCAGCGCTTTGGGCTCACGATCGAGGTCAAGGGGAGCCAAGACGTCGCCGCACCCTCGCTGGATAACCTTGGCCCTTTTCAAGCCCAGTACCTCGGTCCGACGACCCGGATGAGTTCGGTAAACGGTCGGGTTTCTTCGAGCATCAGCCACCGATACTCACTGGTCACCGACGAGGTGGGTGAGTTCAAGCTCGGGCCCTTCCGGGTAACGGTTGGGGGCGAGGCTTATCAGACCAACTCGGTGTCGTTACAGGTGCTCGCTCGGTCCAAGCGGGCGAGCGGGGCTTCATCGGCGGCTGGCGCTGGGGGCGAACTCCGGCTGAGCGTCGAACCGGCCAAGAAGATTCTGTACGTCGGCGAGCGCGTATCGCTCGTCATCAAGCTTTGGGTGGGCGACGTCCGCGTAGATGACCTCCAGTACCCTGAACTCGAAGCGGAGGGATTCGTGATCGGCGATATGCCACAGCCCTCGCAGCGCGATGAGGTGCGGAACGGCAGGCGTTACCGGGTGGTCGAGTTTGCCGCCTCTCTCACGGCGCTTCGCACCGGCCGACTTCCCCTGGGTCCGGTCACGATGGGTCTATCGGTAGTGGAGAACAGACGGCGCGGTGGCGATCCCTTTCTGGGCGGGTTCTTCGGTTTTTCACGTCGTCGCCCGGTCGAGCTTCGAGCTGAACCCATCTCGCTCGAGGTAAGACCGCTTCCCCTAGCCGGGAGGCCCGCGACCTTCAGCGGAGCGATAGGCCGTTTTGACTTCACGCTCAGCGCTGCGCCGACGGAGCTGAGCGCCGGCGACCCGATTACGGTCCGTAGCGAAATTCGTGGGGTAGGGAACCTGTCCACCCTGAGTCCGCCGAGGGTGCCGGTGGGCGAGGGGTTCCGGGCGTACGACCCTATCGTCATCGAGGCGGAGTCAGCTCCCGGCCGTTACGTTTCCGAACAGGTAATCATACCCAGGGACCCGACGATCACCGAGCTGCCTGCGCTGAGCTTCGGTTTCTTTGACCCCGACGCGGGCTCCTACAGGGTGATCACGCGAGGTCCTATCCCCCTGTCCGTTAGTGCCGTGCCGAGCGATCAGCGGCCTCAGGTGCTGTCTGCCGAACCGGCCGCGGAACCTGAACGGGCGCTCGAGGACCTGGGCCGCGACATCGTCTACATCAAGGATGAGCCGGGAGGTCTACTGCCTCGGCGCGGCGGTCTTGACGGTCTGGCGTGGTTTGTCGTGGCAGCGCTCCTTCCACTATGCTCGTTCACGGCGCTGGCGTTCTGGCTGCGCAGGCGGGACCGCCTCGCCGCTGATCCTCGCGTACGACGTTTCCGGCGGGTCGGGAGGGAAACGCGCCGTGCGCTGGCCGAGTTGGCACGGTCTGGCGACCCCGGCGATCGGGCGTTTTACGACAGGCTCACGTCGGTCGTCAACGGCTACCTCTGTGCCAAGCTCGACCTGCCGCCGGGGGCGGTCGAACGTCAGCGGGTGATCGAGCGTCTCTCCGAGAGCGCTGTTCCCGGTGAGCTGAGAGGAGAGATCGAGAGCCTGTTTGATCTGCTCGAGGCTGCGCGTTACGCGCCCGGCAGCACGGCCGTCGATGGTCACCGCGCGGCTCTGGAAATAGCGGGTCGGGTCGTACTCCGGCTCGAGCGTGAACGCGGGCTAGCCCAGCGGCTCGGAATGGCCGCTGTCTTGTTGTTGCTCTCCGCTGCGCTCGCTCTTGCGGCGCCGGTCTATGCTGACACGGCGATGACAGACCTGGTCGGTGATCCACACACGGCGTTTTTCCAGGCCAACACGGCTTACAAGGAAGGCCGCTACCGGAAGGCTATCGATCGTTATCAGGATATCGCCGATGCCGGAATCAAGAGTGGCCCGCTGTACTTCAACCTCGGCAATGCCTACTTCAAGCTCGGGCGTTGTGGTCACGCGATACTGAACTACGTGCGGGCCGAAAGGCTGATTCCTCGTGATCCGGATCTGCGAGCGAATCTGGCTTACGCGCGCGAGTTCTGTGGCGGCGAAGATCACGAAGAATGGTGGTGGCAGCGTCTGGCCTCTTCGTTGGCTCGGCGGGCCACGTCGTTTGAACTGGCCGTGGTAGCGTCGGTGTTGTGGTGGATGATGTGGATAGTGCTAGCGGCCCGGCTGCTGTTGCCGGGGCAGCGTTCGTTGCTGGCGCGGGCCGCCACGGCGCTTGCTCTGGTGTTCGTGGTCGTTGCGTCGAGCTTGGTGTATCGCCTCGCTTCCTTCGACTTGGCAAGCCTCGCTGTGGTGACCCCCGCGGAGGGCGGTAGTGCGCGTTACGAACCCGCGCAGAACGGGACGGAGTACTTCGAACTCAAACAAGGAGCCCTGGTGGAGATCACCCGCGAGCGCGATGGCTGGCTACAGATCCGCCGCAGCGACGGGCGCCGTGGCTGGGTACCCGAGGGGTTGCTGGGCCGTGTCTGAGGCGGGGCCCGACGCCTCAAGGCCAGGGTCAGACCTGGCCTTGCGAGCGCGCGGAACACCGCGTGGTCAATCGACGGCCTGAGGGCCTTAGGCCCGCCCGCGCGACTCTCCACTTACCATCGCGCGGCCGATAAGGTGCGCTATCCTTAGGGGTTCTGGAATCAGCGATTTGGTTTGGGTGGCGCGTACCATCCTGGCGGCTTCTTCGTCGGGGATCCCCGCGCAGGCCAGGAACAGCCCCTTGTCGAGTCCAACAGCGACGGGGCTTCGATCGATGAGCGCCTTGCGGTCTTCCAGGCCGGCTGCGGCGAGGGCGTCAGCCACGCGGTTGGATACCGGGTCGTGCCGATTGACGATCAAGACCGGAAGCCCGAGTCCGTTCGACAGGGAGTCGACGTCGACCACGCTCAATCCCGCTATGGTTATCCCACCCAGGACCACGCCTTGAAGCGCGGCGACGAAACGCATTCCCTTCACCCAGTCGCGAAGGAACCCGGTCACGTCGTCACCGTCGACGGCGAACTCGGTCACGGCCACGGCCTCGACCGTGTGTGCTCCTTCCATCATCACGCCGACGATGGGGACCATCGCCCCCGGCCGTTTCTCGAATGGGCCGTCGTCTATGCCGAGAAGATGCGGACGGTATGCTCTTGGCATGGGGCGATTGTATCGCACCTTTCGTCAGGACTACGCCATTCCTACGACCCTGGCCAGCTTGTTGGCGATGACCTCTTCGGCTTCAGCGACGATGCGGTCGATCAACTCCTTTACGGTCGGCACGTCACGGATGAGGCCCATGACCTGACCGGCCGACATTACTCCTTTGGCGACGTTACCCTTGTCGAGGACTTCCGTTTTGTTGACCGCGCCCGCTACGTAGGGCGCGATATCGGAGATCTGGGTGTTGCCCTTGGCCTCGATTTCCAGAACCTTGTCCACGGTTTCCGTGTGAAGAACTCGTTCGGTGTTGCGTAGCGTGCGCATCACCAGCTTGGTGCTACGTTCATCGGCATCAACCAAGGCTTGTTTGAGGCCGTCGTGAACGGGGGCTTCTTTGGTCGCAACGAACCGAGTGCCCATGTTGATGCCCTCGGCCCCCAGCCCCAGCGCGCCCACCAATCCCCTGCCGTCACCAAAACCACCGGATGCCACGATCGGTATTTCGAGGGCGTCCGCCGTAAGCGGAATGAGGATCAGCGACGTCACGTCGTCTTCCCCGGGGTGACCAGCGCATTCGAATCCGTCGATGCTGACCGCGTCGCAGCCGATCTTCTGGGCTTTGATCGCGTGGCGAACAGAGGTGCACTTGTGGATGACCTTGATGCCCGCAGACTTCAACTGTTCCAAGTATGGTTCGGGGTTGCGCCCGGCGGTTTCGATGAACTCTATGCCTTCTTCGATGCAGACGTCGATGTAGCCCGGGTAGTCCGGAGGCTTCAGCGAAGGCAAGAACGTGAGGTTGATCCCGAACGGCTTGTCCGTCATATCGCGACACTTGCGGATTTCGGCTCGCAACGCGTCCGCGTCCGCGTGGGTAAGCGCCGTCATGAAACCCATGCCGCCTGCGTTCGCTACCGCCGACGTCAGCTCGGCCTTGGCGACCCACATGAGGCCCCCCTGAACGATGGGGTAATCTACGCCAAAAAACTCGGTGATCCTGGTCTTCAACATTTCGATTCCCTGTTTCCTTTCTTGACTGCCCTACGCTTCCAAGACGGCGTACCCCGACCGCGGAGCCTGTGTGCCGGTCCCTACCCTGATTCGCTTGGTAGCTATGCTCTTCGGGGACGCTTGCCGCCTGTCCCTTAGTACAGGAGCGCCGGACTTCGTCCAAGTCTGTGGGACCAGTCTGTGGAGACAGAAAAGGGGGCGCGGGTTATGGGAAGAGCGAGATTCCGGCGATCCAGTCTTCGGGGCTGACCTCCTCGTGAGGTACCCGGGAGCGGAAGAGTTTGTACAGGAGCTTGTCTATCCCCGTAGGTTGCTGGTCAAACGCGACAAAAGGTACCATGCGACTCAGTTTCTTGTAGAGCGTAAGCTTCGCCTTGGAATGCGCTGCTGCCACGTGTGGGTCAGAGACGCGCTGGGCCCAGGCAATGGACCCACAAAATCCCGCCGGTCCGAAGGCCGGTGAAAGCAACACGTCTTCCATGAAGACGCGTATGCCACCTTCGAAGGCCGTGAGCACGTCGTGGAACGCCACGAAGGCTCCGTCGCTGAGATGCCCCGAGAACAACTCGAAATCGAGCTTCGCCCCTCTGTAGCTGTGATCGCCGTCGATCCACAGCAACCGAATCTTGCGGTTCCATTCGGGCGCGAGTTCAGCAGAAAGTTTTTCGTGAAACTCCACGTCGGACGAAACGCCGCTGGACTCCAGATTCGCCCAGAACTCGTCGCGTACCGAGTCCGTATGGTAGATGTTGCGATCCGATCGGGACGGACCCGTCAGGGGATCCACCGCGACGATCCCCGGACGCCCGGCCAGCGCCGCGGCTCGGGCGAGCACGGTGGTCGACCGGCCCTTGAAACTTCCGATCTCCAGGATCTCACCCTCCGCACAGGCCGCGACGCCCAAGAGGGTCAGGAATCGAATCTCCCTGTCCGTGAGGTGCCCGTCGACGGCCCGGCTGTCGTCGAGAATCCTGTCGCGGGCTTCTGGAAAGTTTTCTGGGAGAGGCATCGGGCCGATTCATTAGCCTAGCCCGGGGGCGAATGCCACTGGTGCCTTTCGGACCCTTCCCAGCCCGCGCTATTCGTGAACGGCCGTAGCGAGAGCGCCAAGTGTCCGCATAGATCGGGTCGAACACAGCCGCGCGCGATGCAGGCGGACCCAGCAGTCTATCGAAGAGGGAGTGGCGAGTACGGCCCGAGATGGCGGGCAATTGGCGCTCGTAGTGGGGCGCTTCATGAATAATGCGGGCTAGAGCCTCGGTCTGCGCCTGCGGCCAAGAGCGAGGTCGAGATGCTGGCCGAGTTCGAGGCCCAGGGTCGCGAGTGGTTCGACGCTCAGCTCGGCCATGCTCATTAGCAAGGCTCCTTCGAGGCCACTGACGATGAGCACCGCGAGGCGATGCGCTCGGTCGCTATCCATTCCAGAGCGCTCGAGGGCTCCGCGGGCCAGATCTCGCCAGTTCCGATAGCAGCGCTGGCAAGCCTCCCGTAGCGCCGGTGTGCCGGGGGTAGCCTCAGCGGTGAGGATCGCGACGGGCGAGCCTTCGGCGAAGCCAGAGCGCTTGATCCAACTCGCGAGGCCACGGGTGAGTTTGCGCAGGAAGACGCTCGGAACGTTGGCACGTCGGGAGGCGGCTGCAAAGAGCGCCTCCACCCCGTGACTTGCTTCCTCGATGGCCTCTATGGCGAGTTGTTCCTTGCCGCCGGGAAAGTGGTGGTAGAACGAACCGCGCGGCGCTCCGCTTTCCTCGAGGATCTGTGCGAGGCCGGTTCCGTGGTAGCCCTGCCGCTGAAAGAGGCGGGCGGCGGTCCGAACGGCCCGCTGTCGTGCGTCTGTTTTTCTAGGCAATACAGGGTCATTCTAGCAATACTATGACGGTCATACTACTTGATAAGAACCATGATGGTCAGCATAGTATTTTCCCCCTGGGCGATCGCCCCCAGGCCTGAAACCTGCCCTCCGTTCGGGGCTACGAGGACGGAGCGTTGGCTTCGGCCACCTGCCGATCGGCGCGGTCGGCGACCCGGGTCGGGGCGACCGCAGCGGACCAGTCCACCTCGAAGAGCGGTACCGGCTCGCTCTGGCCCTCGAGCAGCGCTGGGCCGAGCGGTCGGAACGCGAAGCCCTTGCCGGCAGCCAGTAGCCGGACGACCTCGGCCACGACAATCTGGTCGCCTCTCGCGGCGTCGGTTATGCGAGCAGCCCGGTTGACCGCGTTGCCGTACAGATCGCCGTCCTCGAACACGGGGGCACCGGTGTTTAGGCCCATAGCCAAGCGCAGTGGGGCTCCTGCCGGACCCGAACGCAGCTCTCGGACCTCGGCCTGTACGTCTATCGCGCACTGGATCGCCCGCGCCGCCGAGAGAAAGTAGGCCATGATGCCGTCTCCGGTCTGTTTGACCTCGTTGCCGCCGTTGGTCCGCAGGGCCCGTCTCACGATGCGGTTGTGCGTTGCCACCAGACTGTGAGCCGCCTCGTCGCCGAGTTTTTCGGTAATAGCCGTGAAATCATCGATGTCTGTGAACAAGATGGTCAGATCCATCGGTTCGATGGGACCGCCCTTCTCGGGCGAGAGCCCAAGAAGCCCTCGCCACACTGGCGGGACGTATTTGTGGATTTCGCTCTTGATGTCCATCTTGGGCCAACGCGTCCAGACGCGCTCTCCGACAGGAATAATAACCCGTTTTCTGGATAACGCAACGCGGCATCCAGAGCCGGCGCCGCCGGGCTCGGCAGCAAGGAGAGTAGGGTTTAGTGTTGACGAAACGTTCATAATATTCTAAATATCTATAACGAGAGGCCGGAGATGGAAAGGGCTACTGCGATATTCGTCGATGGCATCGGAGCCGCGGCGGCGACTTCGGGCGTCCTCACCCAGCTACAGGGTAGGATCTTCGCTCTCCTCTACCTCGAGCCCGAGCCCCTTTCTCTCGAAGGAATCGCGGCTGAACTCGACCAGAGCAAGAGCAATATTTCGGTCAACATCCGCGGTCTGGTCGAGTGGCACCTCGTTCGTCGCAGCCACGTAGCGGGCTCCCGCAAGGACCACTACGAAGCGGCTACGGATTTCGCGAGGGTGATGCAAGAGATCATGGAACGGCGCTTTCGCTGGAACATGCGTCAGGTTCTCGCCTCTGTAGAAGAGACCAAGCGGGCCATGGAAAGCGATTCGGAAGGTGAGAGATCTGTGCAGGCGGAGTTCATAGATCGGCGGCTCGAGGCCTTGCGCGATTTCTTCACCATGGTGGATGCGGCGATCAGCATTTTCACACCCGGTCAGCCCTTTCCACCGGATCTTCTGACGACGATGATGTCTGCGGCTTCGGCCCCAAAGGACGAGAGCCGCTGACGAAGCCGGTTCACGCGGAGGTATCGATATGGAAGCTGCGGCGATTGTCACGGCGCTCTGGATTGTTTTCGGGGGCACACACATCGGTCTTGCTACCGGCGCCTCGCGCGACCGGCTGGTACGCAGGTTCGGGGAGTGGGGCTTCGTCGGAATATACTCCGTCGTTGCAGCGGCGAGTTTCGCTCTGCTGTTGGGGTACTTCGCGACGCACCGTTTCGTGGGAGCAGGGGGGCTGGGGCTGGGTGGTAACGCGACGGTTCGGTGGATCCTGATCGCCCTGATATCCTTCGGGCTCGTTCTGGCGATCGTCGCCGTTTTGGGTTACCCGCGCTCGACCTACGCTGTTCCCCGCCGCACCTCCAGGCCAGAGCCTTATGGGGTCGAACGGATCACGAGGCACGGCTTCTTCGTCGGTCTTGCCCTCTTTGGGTTGGCCCACGCGTTGCTGGCTACTCACCTGATCGGTACGGTCTTCTTCGCCGAACTGCTGCTCTTCACGGTGGTGGGTGCCCGTCACCAGGACACAAAGACCTTGGTGCTTCGCGGCCAAGCGCACGCAGACTACATCGCGGTTACCTCCAGCATCCCTTTCGCGGCCATCCTCTCGGGCCGGCAGAGGCTCGTCTGGCGCGAGTTGTCGCTGCCGATCCTGCTGCTGGCGATCTTGCTGGTATGGCAGCTGAGTCGAGTACACGAATCGATCTTTGCCTACGATGGTTCCCTGGCGATTGGATTCGTTGTCGGTGGCGCGGCGATGGCGCTAGCGGACGGCTGGCGGCGCGAACGTAAGTTTGCGGCTCGGACTCATCGGCTTGGCAGGCCAGCGCCGTGATGGCCACCCACGGGCCCGGCGTGGTGCGGCGTTCAGGTCTCAAGCATCGCGCTGATTTCTTGAAAGCTCACAGCTTCGTCTGAAAAACCGAAGGTGCCATACTCTTTCATTTCGTTGGCCGCTTAAAGAAAAGCGCCGAGAGCGGTTCGGGAAAGTGCACTGCCAACGCTTACTCGCCGTACCCCCAATTTCGAGAGTTCGGCGAGATTCAGTCGAACGCCTCGCATGCCCATCAGTACGTTGACCGGTCGATCTACGGACTCGACCAGAGTGCCGATGTCACTTGCGCTGGTGACGGTGGGCGCGTAGAGGACGTCCGCCCCCGCTTCCCGAAAGGCCTGAAGACGTTTGATGGTGTCTCCGAGATCCGGCCGCCCGACGAGGTAGTTTTCCGCACGGGCCGTCAGCGTGAATGGGAAGGGGAGAGAAGCCGCCGCTTCCGCAGCGGCGCGGATCCGCTCCACGGCCAGCGCGAACTCATAGATCGGATCAGCCGGGCGATAGCTGGCGTCTTCGATCGAGCAACCAACAAGGCCGGTCGTCGCGGCGAGACGAACGGTTTCCGCGACGGTTTCTGGATCGTCACCGAAGCCGTTCGCGAGATCGGCGCTCACGGGCAAGTCGGTGGCCGCGGCCATCGCGGCCGCGTGAGCCATCATCTCATCGCGACCGATCGTGTTATCCCGCTGTCCAACAGAAAAAGCGTACCCGGCGCTCGTGGTAGCCAACGCTTCGAATCCGAGGTGGGCGAGTAGCCGCGCTGTACCGACATCCCAGGGATTCGGGATGATGAAGGCAGCGTCTCGTTCGTGGAGTTTCCAAAACACTCTTCCTTTTGTTTCTTGAGTGTTCACCGAGACCTCCACGTCGTTTGGGTTCAGGACCGAGCGCCGCCTCCGCAGGTGGCGACGTCGAGCCCGGTCGTTTCGCGGCCAGGATGTCTATTAGATCGAGGGCTCGGTAGGTCCAACCGGAGCAGCCGAGGGCTCCCGTTCGTTGGGCGCTCGGGCATCCGTAGAGGCGTCTGATCTGGCGAGCGCCGCCTTGACTATCTGGCGAACGTTTCGCAGGCAGCACGAACCCTGCGGGTTCATCTCTTCGCAACGCTGGAGCCCCCGCCTACACTTTTCAACGACTTTCTCTGGAACCCGTGACGAACCCGTTCGAGCGACTTCGTCGTTGATCTCTCGCACGCTGTGTCCGTAGCAGTAGCAGACCAGACGATCGGGGTCGGTGGACTTCTGAAAAACCACCACGTCGACGCTCGCTGTGCTGAAGCGCGCAGCGCTCCGGCCGTGGAAGAAGACCAGGTCGCAGTTCGCGCTTCTGCAGAAAAAAAAGCCTTCGGTTCCGTCGAAGCGATCCATCGCCGCGTCCCTGAGAAGAGACCGGACGGTCAGCGACGCGACTGGGCGGCCGTCAGTGCCGCACAGCGGGCAAGAAACCGTATTCGTTTCTTGATGCCTTGTGGCCGTTTCTCCGTTTCGCTGAACTTTGCCCATCAGTTGGTCGTGACCCGAGAGGGATAGCCGACCGACGCGGTAGCATCGGTCAGGTCCTTTGGTGTGAGCTTCGCCGGGTCGATCTCCACGCTCGCACGCGGTGGATTGAAGGTCACCCGAGCGTCGAGCACCCCGTCGAGGCGCTCAAGACTCATCCGGACCGTCGCCGGACAGGTCGAACAGGTCATACCCGCGACTTCCAGCGCCACGGTCTCGGTCGCGGCGGGGCGAGTGGTGTCGGTTCCGGCGGCAAGCCGGCCAACGACGTAGGGAGAGATGAACAGGCCCAGCACTAGCACGGTCACCAGCCACAGGCTGAGTCTTGTGAGCTTCTTCGTGCTGGATGCGGAGCAGGCGCTTCCCTGCTCGCAGGCCTCCGGCTGTGGGCGGTAGGCCCTATAGAAGGCCGAGCCGAGAAGCCCCACCGTCAGGACCACGAAAAACGGTCTATAGGCCTCCAGCGCACCGAGGCTTCCTATCCAAGCTCCGGACGCACCGAGGGCAACGAGCACCAGAGGGCCGAGGCAGCAGGCCGATGCTGCGACGGCTGCAGCCGCGGCAGCGAACAACCCCCAGCCATTCTTCTGCGGCGTTTTGCTATTCACTGGCGTCTGATCATTCATGCAATACTTCCTGACACCTTACAGCCCGTTGTTCCTGTCGAGGGCAGCAAGAATCGGGCACTCGGAAGTCGGCGCGCGTTCATCGCAGGCCGACGACAGCGTCTCAAGCGCGCGTTTCATCCGTCGAAGCGACTTCATTCTCATCTCGATGTCAGCGATCTTCGCCTCGGCCTGCCGCTTCACCCTGCCGCAGCTGGCCTCGCGATCGAGTCGAAGAGCCAAGAGCTCCTTGATTTCACGGAGGGTAAAACCGAGGTTCTTCGCCTGCCGAACAAACAATAGTCGCGGAACTACCGCTTCTTCATACTCCCGATACCCCGACACGCGGCGGGCCGGTTCTTCTATCAGACCTTTTTTTTCGTAGAAACGAATCGTCTCGATGCCCAGGCCCGAGGCCTTGGCTACCTGTCCTATTCTCATGGCTACTACCTTCGACTCACCGGGTGACTACAGGCAATTGTAAACCCTAAAGTATACTCCAGAGTCAAGGGAATTCTCGGAACCGCTGCTGGCGTTCCCTCGAGCGCCCGCCTCCCCGCGCGAGGACAGGGTCAACCGGGTCTCGTAGCCGTCGTGATCCGGTAGATGTCCGAGAGATCCGTGACCTCGGGGTTTACGAAACCCGCCGCCGACAGCTGCTCCTCCACTTCAGCCCTCGTCTGGAAGCTGGACGCGATTTCTCCCTGGGCCGCGAAGAGGCCAAGACGACCACCTCGTTTGAGACAATGGAACATCGCGGCAATCGCGTGGGCACGCTCCCCGGGTTCCAGGTGGGCCAGCATGAACGAGCTGATTACGCTGTCGAAGGACTCGCCAGGGGTGAGTGCTTGGGGAAAGTAACCCTGGCGGACCTCGACATTCTTAAGACGCCGATATCGAATCTTCTTGCGGAGTCTCGTGGTCATTTCGCGGCTAGGATCGATAGCTACGACTCGCGTGGCGACCGATGCGGCGACAACGCTCCCAAGGCCGGTACCGCTTCCGACGTCCAGGGTCGTGTCTCCCGTCCGAACGATAGACACGACCATTTGTTCCAGGCTGCGCAAGTACGCTGGATCGAGGCGCACGGTGAGGTCGTAGACGGGTGCCCACAGCCTGTAGAAGCGAAGCAGTCTAGCCGGCGCCGCCTGGCCGTTCTGCCGCCACCCCCTCATTCGGGTAGGCCTGCCTACATGCCCCTACGCTCCTGGAGCCTGAGATTCGGGGTCGTCAGTGAGGACAGGAACAATCTGGGTCGCGGGGCGTCTATTCTCCATGTTACGATCATTAAGGTAATATCCCTAGAGCTGTTTCAGATGAAGACCCGCCGTACACGACCCGTCCTCGCTTGCCTCGCCCTGGTTGCTTACGTGGTAGCCAGCTCAGGCCTTGCGAGTCAGTTCGTTTACTGCGTCGGAGCCGATGGCCATAGGGGCATCGAGAGAGCGCACTCGGTTGAGGCCCATCATGCCGACGGGGAGCGCTTGACCTCTCACGCGCCATCCTCCGTATCGCAGGGTTGCAGGGACCTACCGCTAATCGTTCAGGCCCTAGAGGAGCGCGAACGGCTTGGTGATCCGGCAATGCTTTCGTGCGCTGCTTGTTCGCGTTTCGTTTCCGTCCTTCCGACTACGGAGCCGAGGACTCGCTCTCGTCATCGGGTGGCGTTTGCCCTGCAGGCCACCGAATCTCTTAGAATCACCGTTCTCCGAGTCTAGTCACTCACACTTTTCTGGTTCTGCCCTTTCCTCGCCGTACGGCGGAGGTGTGCTCGTACGCGCAAGCGTGTGAGAGCTTGTGGCAGCGTGTCCCCCCTTGGGGCCTGGTCGAACTGAATACGTGGAGAACTGCAAGATGGATCGAAGACAGATAATACATGTCGGTGTAGCTGGTGCTCTGGTGGCACTGGCCGGTTGCGCCGCCCGGGTCGAGCGTTCGGGCGTTCCCCAGCCCAGGCCTCTTGGAAGAACGCTCCCGAGCGTCCAGGCGCAGGAACAACCCACGGCGGTTGCTCCGACGGCAGTCGGGATTGAGGAACCCACGGGCGCGCTTGTGCTTCGAGAAGCGCTGGCGCTGGCGCTCATGCACAACCCGCGGCTTGCCGCGTTTTCGTGGGAGCTTCGGGCGCACGAGGCGAAGGTGCTTCAAGCTGGCCTTCGTCCCAATCCGGAAATTACGGTCGAAGTGGAGAACTTCGGTGGTCCAGGGACCGCGAGCGGTTTCAAGGCCGCTGAGAATACGCTGTGGCTCTCGCAGCTCATCGAGCTTGGCGGCAAACGAACCAAACGTCGCGAGGTCGCCGAGTTCGAACGGGCCGTTGCCGGCTGGGACTATGAGACGGCGCGCATCGATACATTCACGGAAGCGGTGCTCGCTTTTGTCGAGGTGCTTTCAGCTCAGGAACGAAAGGCCCTGTCGGAGGAGCTTGTTCGGGTAAGCGAGCGCGCGTTGAGTACCGTAAGCGTACAGGTGAAAGCCGGTGCGGTATCCGCCGTGGAGAAGAGCCGTGCCGAGGTGGCACTCGCTTCGAGCCAGGTCGAGCTCGCGCGTAGGGCGCGCGAGCTCGAATCCGCAAGAAGACGTCTCGCGGCTTCCTGGGGAAGCACAACGGCAACGTTCTCCCGAGTAGCAGGCTCACTGGGCGAGGCCATCGAGCCCCCGCCTTCGGAGGGAGCTCTTCTTCGCCAGGTCGACGATAATCCAGATCTTGCGCGCTGGGCTGCAGAGATGTCCGCCCGGCGGGCGCTTATCGCACTCGAGGAGTCCAGGCGGATTCCCAATGTAACGCTAGGTGGCGGCCAGCGCTGGCTTAGCGAGACGAATGACAACGCCTTTGTCTTGGAGCTGAGCGTTCCTCTTCCGCTGTTCGACCGTAACCAAGGGCGGGCTCTGGAGGCACGCCAACGTCTGGCCAAGGCGTCCGAGGAGCGCCGCGCGGCCGAAGTAAGCGTCAGAACCGCGCTCAGCGCCGCATACCAGTCGCTCGCCGCGACCTACGATGCGGTGGTTACGCTTGACGGCCACGTGCTTCCGAAAGCTCAGGACGCCTTCGATGGTGTGACGTCTGCGTACCGCCGCGGGGTTTTTCGCTACCTGGACGTGTTGGATGCACAGAGAACTCTCTTCTCGCTTAGAAGTGAATACCTCGACTCGCTTGCTGCCTACCACGCGGCTGTTGCTCGCGTGGAACGGCTTGTCGGCCGGCCGCTCGAAGAGATTCGAGACGAAGACAGGAGATCCTAGTATGAATTCAATCAAACAAAGCTCTTTCGTAGGTGCGGCGGTTCTGATCGTTGCCACAGGCTTGGTGTACTGCGGCTTTGGCCCGCTCCCTAGCCCACCGAGGGCACTGGCGGCGAGCGAACACGGCCACGACGAAGGCGAGCATCACCGAAACATCGTGAGGCTCTCTGCTTCTCAGATGGAGGAATTCGGTGTGGAGGTGGGTAGGGCAGGGCACGGCCAGATCACGGGCTACGTGGTGCTCCCTGGCGAGGTCCTTCCCAATGCTGACCGCGTGGCTCACATCGTGCCCCGCTACGCGGGAATCGTGAAGGAGGTGCGCAGCCGTATCGGTGACCGGGTGACGACGGGCGAGGTCCTCGCCGTTATCGAGAGTAGCGAGAGCCTCACACCCTACGAACTCAGAACCCTGCTGGACGGTACGGTCATTGCCAAGCACATCACGCGCGGCGAGGCCGTAACCCGGGATACGCAGACCTTCGTCATAGCCGATCTGAGCGACGTGTGGATAGAACTCAGTATATACCAGCGAGACCTGACTCACGTGAAGGTCGGCCAGCGAGTGCTGGTCTCAAGCGGACACCACTTGCCCGACATCGAAGGTACGATCTCCTATGTCAGTCCTGTCGTCGACGAGGATACCCGTACCGCGCGTGCACGCCTTGTCATGCAGAACAGCGACGGGCGATGGCGGCCGGGGATGTTCGTCACCGGTCGCGTCGCCGTAAACGCCGCCGATGTTCCGATCGCCGTGCCCCATACGGCCCTTCAGACGGTGGACGGGCACACGGTTGTGTTCGTAGAAGAGGATGATGGCTTTGAAGCGCGTGAGGTCGAGCTCGGACGCGCGAGCGCGACACACGCTGAAATACTCACGGGCCTTTCGGCTGGCGAACGCTACGTTACCAGGGGGGGCTTCATCTTGAAAGCCGAGCTTGGCCGCTCCGAGCTCAGCGAAGGCCACTCGCACTAATCGGAGGCTACTGACGATGGAAACGCTTATCCGCTTTGGTCTTCGAAACCGCCTCCTCGTTGTCGCTTTCGCCATTTTGGTGAGTCTGGCGGGCTACCGCAGCTACCTCGAACTGCCCGTCGATGCTTTTCCCGATGTCTCGCCGAATCTCGTCCAGGTCTTTACTGAGACCGAAGGCTTGGCTCCGGAGGATGTCGAGAAGTACGTTACTTACCCTATCGAAGCCGCAATGAACGGACTTCCTCGGCTCGAGCGACTTCGCTCGGTGTCGAATTTCGGCCTTTCGGTTGTGAACGTCTACTTCGAAGACGGAACGGACATCTACTTTGCTCGTCAGGTCGTTGGTGAGCGTCTGCAGGAGGCCCGTGAACAGATTCCCGATGGCTTTGGCGACCCCCAGCTAGGACCGATCTCCACTGGGATGGGGCTAGTGCTGTTTTACTACCTGGAGGACGAAACGGGGCAGTATTCGCTAGAGGAGCTTCGAACCATTCAAGACTGGCTCGTCAAGTTTCACCTTCAGACCGTTCCGGGGGTGACCGAGGTACTGGGGATAGGAGGCTATGAGAAGCAGTTCCAGGTGAACGTTCATCCGGAGCATCTGACCCAGTACCGGGTGACGATTGGCGAGCTCATCGAACGCATTCGCGAGAACAACCTCAACGTCGGAGCGCAGTTCATCGAGAAGAACGCCGAGGAGTACATCGTGCGCTCTGTGGGTCTGGCTTCGAGCGTTGACGACCTGCGAAACATCGTCATCAAGTCCAAGGATGGCACACCGGTATTCCTTCGCGACCTGGCCGACATCGAGCTCGGCGGAGCCATTCGGCGTGGCGTGCAGACCAGGAACGGCGCTGAAGAAGTCGTCTCCGCCATGGTCGTAAAGCTCTTCGGCGCGAATTCCTCGACCGTTATTGGTCAGGTCGAGGAGAAGATGAACGAGATCAATAGGATCTTGCCCGAAGGGATCAAGATAGTCCCCTACTACGAGCAGAAGACACTGGTCGCAGCCTGTGTCGCGACCGTCACAAGCGCACTCGTCCAGGGTATCGGCCTGGTGGCGTTGGTACTGATGGCTTTCATGGGTGGCCTTCGCGCGAGCATCGTTGTCGCCCTCGCCATTCCTTTTTCGGCTCTGTTCGCCACGCTTTGTATGGGTTACTTCGGTATCTCCGCTAATCTGATGTCGCTCGGTGGGCTTGCGATCGCCATCGGTATGATGGTCGACGGCACGATCGTCGTCGTAGAGAACGTGCAGAGAATGCTCCACGAGGCCGACCCCGACGAACCGCGGGTCGCGGTGGTCTATCGCGCGTGCAGGGAGGTCGGAAGGCCCATCCTTTTTGCGATCTCGATCATCGTCATCGTCTTCTTGCCCCTGCTCACGCTTCAGGGGGTAGAAGGCAAGACCTTCCGACCCCTCGCCTATACCGTGGCCCTTGCGATGCTGGGCTCGCTGGTGTTCGCGGTGGCGGTCGCCCCTGCGCTGTCACACGTGCTGCTGCGCCGTGCGAAAGGAGGGAGCGCGGCCGGAGGGATAATGCGCCCACTGGCAGCGTTGTACGAGCCGATAGTATCGTTTTTCGTAAAACGACGCGCCTTCGCGGCCGCGCTAGCCGGAGTGTTGCTGGTCCTGGGCGGAGCCGTCTTCCCACGCCTGGGTTCGGAGTTCACGCCGCGGCTGCAGGAAGGAACTATGGTGCTTCGCCTCACGATGCCGCCGTCCATATCGCTGACGAAAAGCACAGAACTAACCATGATCGTCGAGCGGCGGCTGATGAAGATTCCTGAGATTCGTGGAGTCGTGACGCGGATCGGACGGGGCGAGGTCGGTGCGCACACAGATCCCGTCAACAGTGCCGAAATGTACATTCTTCTCCACCCGCAGGGCCAGTGGCGAAGTGCGGGAACCCAGACGGAACTGGAGGAGCAAATCCGCGAACAGCTTGGAGTCATTCCCGGCGTGGCTACCAACTTTACACAACCCATAGCCATGACGGTCGACGAGCTTCTGGAAGGCGTTCGCGCCGAACTTGCTATCAAGGTGTTCGGGGACGACCTGGATGAACTCATAGAAAAGGGAAACGAGATTCAGCGAGTGGTGCAGCAGGTGCCCGGAGCGGTGGACGTTCAGGTCGACCAGGTCGCGGGCACGCCACAACTCATCATTACCGTGGACCGCCAGGCCGTGGCGCGTTACGGGATGAACGTGGCTGAGGTCCAAGATACTATTCGGGCTGCCGTAGGTGGTGAGGTCGCAGGTCAGATCTTCGAAGGCATCCGCCGCTTCGACATATACGTGCGCTTCGCCGAGCCGTACCGTCGCACCGCAGAATCAATCGGGGACATACTCGTAGAGGGGCCGGGAGAAGTGAGGGTGCCGCTCTCCGAGTTAGCCGACATCAAGGAGGTGGTGGGTCCTCGCCAGATTACGCGAGAGGACAACCAGCGCTTCATTACGATCCAGTGCAACGTCGTGGGAAGGGACATCGGCTCGTTCGTGGCGGCGGCCCAGAAAGCGATTGATTCCGCGGTTACTCTTCCGCCCGGCTATCTGGTTACCTGGGGTGGTCAGTTCCGGTTGCAGCAAGAAGCGAATCGCCGACTTGCCGTCGTCGTACCGATTACTCTCCTGATCGTTTTTTTCCTCCTTTTCATGAGCTTCGGCTCGATAGCAAACTCTCTGCTGATCATCGCCAATATCCCACTGGCGCTCGTGGGCGGAGTCGTCGCTCTTTGGGCCACAGGCCAGAACCTCTCGGTTCCTTCGTCGGTGGGCTTCATCGCCCTGTTCGGCATCGCGCTCGAGAACGGTATGGTACTGGTGACCTACTTCAACCAGTTGGTTCAAGACGGCGTTCCTGTTGATGACGCCTCGGTTCGTGGTGCGACCCTACGCCTTCGACCGGTGTTGATGACGGCGATAACGACTGCGCTCGGACTCTTTCCGCTCCTGTTTTCGACGGGTACGGGAAGCGAGGTTCAGCGGCCCTTGGCGACGGTGGTCGTAGGGGGGCTGCTGACGTCGACGGTTCTCACACTCCTGGTGATTCCGGCTCTCTACAAGTGGTTTGCCGTCGCTCCGGAGCAGTAGAGACCAGGGCATCAACCGGAACGGGCTAGAAGTTCGTCCGAAACCCGCCGGCAACGATCGCATCGCTCCCGAGCGCTTTGCCGTTGAGGTCCTGGAGGGCCGGTAGCTGTACCGCGGCCTCGAGGATGAAACGCTCGGTTACGTACTGGAGCCCGGGTGAAAGAAACCACGTCAGGCCCCCGGAGTTGCCATCGCGAGCGCCAGAGAGTCTGTCTCTCTCCTGCCATACGAGATTGCTCTCCGCTACGGCGTACAGAAACGATGGCACGCCGCTGGTCAGCTCAAACGGACTGAGACGGTATTGAAAAGATAGGTCGAACCGCGTTTCGTCGCCTGGCTCGAAATCCCTGGCACCGGCGTTGAGGCGATGGGAGGCTGAGGCGTCGAATTCCCAGGCCAGGCGCTGCCAGGTAAATATCGTTCCGAAAATTCCTCGCCAAGATCCGGAACCGAGCTGCAAGCCAGGTGGAAGTCTGCCGAGTTCGTCTTCCTTGCCATCTTCGCCAGTCGGTGCCTCCAGACCTATAAAAGGAGCCAGGCGAACCGTCTCCCGCGGCTTGTCCCACTGGCCCACCGTGTAGCGGGCGAGGAAGCGGATATCGCCGATCCCCGAATCGCCTCTGGTCCTGCGGCCATTCGCGGTTTGTACCCTGAGGTGCTTTTCCAGGTAGGGAAAGACGCCCAGCAGGGTCAGTCTCTCGGTAGCGCCGTACACCACCACGGTCGGAATGGCCCAGATGGTGAGCTCGCGGTTTGCGACGCTTGGGTCGTCGGTTGCACGGGTGAGCTTCGTCTGGACCCGCACAACGACTTCTCCGTCGTGAACCGGAAGCGCGGTGTTGGTCGTGATAGGACCGGCGTTTACTGGCGTTACGCTAGTCAGAAGCCAGGGGAGGAGGGTTGCGCGTAACAGAGAACTCCATCGCCTCATTCGTCAAGCGGCTCGAGCGCGTCTACGAAAAGCCCCGGCGGAGTGCCTCCAGCTGAGCGGACAACGCCGGTGACTTTCACGGTGGTGTTTGTATTCTCCAGTTCGACCAAACGCTCGTGGAGCTTTTGGCCAGGCGACAACGGCGCTCCCACTGTTTGCTCGAGAAGAAAGTATACCTGATCGGTTCGCCGAACGTTGAGGCGAACTCCGTCGTCGGCAAGGGAGAGCGCCCCTATGGCCGTAATCCTGAGTTCTCCCGCGGTAAAACCCGCTCGCCTGATCGCGTCTCGTAGTGCCTCTGGGTCAGGCAGCGCCGCGGTGCTAGGCACTATCGAGACTACTCCATCCTTGAGACCTACCTCGACGCTCTTCACACCACGGACTTCGCCGACCTTCTTTCGAATTCCATGGACACAAAAGGGGCAGGCGAGTCCGTCTACCGTTAGCTCGATTTCCGAGATCTCCGCCAGAGCCGATGCGGCGGCCGTCGTGGTCCACACCGCGAGGACCAGAGCACACGCGAGCGGTGAGGGGTATCGGCGCGGGGCTATTTCGAGCCTCCGCTGCACGGCGTGGGTTCTACGTACTGTCCGCGAACCCACTCCGGGACGTAGGCCAGCACCGTCCCGATAATCATCGCATACAGAACCCATCGCGATTCGATTGATATCGCGTCGAAGCCACGAAGAACACTCGCGCCGGCCCCCAGCAGATAGAGCGGGCCGGTAAGAAAGCAGTGCAATCGTCCACAACCCCTGGCGTTTGCGAGGCAGGCAACACCCATGATGGTGAAGCCGACCGTCCAGACGGGAGTCTGAATAATAGGATCGAGAAAGCTCGCTAGTAAGATGACCGCCCACGGGACTTGCCACAGAGCCGCCGTGGCTCTCCCCTTGACCAAATCCTGCTTGGTGGGCGTAGTCGTCATCGTGGTGCTCGGGCGAGCGCGAGGAAATTATAAACCCTTGAGTATACTCCAGAGTCAAGGGCTCGTTCACGGTCAGCCGAAATGGGGTCGAAGAGGCCAAACCGCCTGTCGACACCTCCGGCCAAGCCGGGCCTTTGTCCCGGTGGAGCCATCCTGCGCCACGTGATAGCTGAAAGATGGAGCGATGGTGGATGCTCATGAGCAAGCCTAGGGGCGACGTGACGGGCTTTGTGCGAGCCTCGCTGCTAGCCCTGTTGGCGGCGGCGTGTACCCCCTTGTCTGCCGAAGCTCCGTCGGGGGACTTGAGCGCTGTCGAGCATCGCGCCAGCGCCGCTGTCCACGATCGCAAGGCGCTCGAGTACGAACAGCAGATAGACGCCGACTGGGCGGAGACCTGGCCTTTGTCGGACAGTGAGGACGAAGGCGGAGCCGATTGGCCGATTAGCGGCTACGAACTCACCGCGGGGCACCTGGCCCGCCAGCACCGCGAGCACGCGGTCCAGCACAGGGATACCGCACGGGCGCTTGAGCTGTTCGAGGAAGTGGAGTGCCTGTCTATACCTTCCGAGAATCGTGCTTTGTGCCCCTGGGAGGGCTCCGTGGAGCGTGTCGAAGAGATACCCGGAGGCGTACGCGTCCATCTGCCCGCGGGGATTGAGTCTGGACCGCTGGTGGACGGCATGCGATGTCACCACGCCTTCGGGGCCGCCCGCGCCTACGAGGGGATGAACGCCTGTCCCCTCTACCTGAGGGACATACGCATACGGCGGGAGGGCCCCCATGCCATAGAGATAACGAGTACGGATATTCCTACCGTGGGTGAACTCCACCGCCGTGTGCGGAGCCTGGACGCGCCATGACGGATGGCCCCGCCACCGGGACCGCGGCGATACACGACGATACCTGCGGACCTGACGGAGTCGCTGGCGTCTCCCACGCGTTCGACAGGGGACGGCGATCCCGGAGACCGGCATGAGCGAGGATACCGAAAGCTACATACGCGCCCTTCGCTTTTCCTGGCTTACGAGGTTTTTCGATCCCCTCCTGCGCGCGAGCTTGAACGAGGAGAAGTTCAAGGAGCTCCTCGTCGCTCAGGCAGGGATTGAGCCAGGCGCCCGGGTCTTGGATCTCGGTTGCGGGACTGGAACGCTCAGCATAATGGTCAAGCGCGCTCACCCGAGTGCTACGGTCGTGGCTCTCGATGCCGATCCGAAGATCCTCCGAATCGCTCGCGAGAAGGTGGCGAGGGCCGGAGTCGACGTCGACCTTCGCCAGGGCCTGGCTTCTTCCCCACCCTTTGATCCGCGATCGTTTGACCGGGTGCTTTCGAGTCTCGTGTTCCACCACCTCGCGGCCGACTCCAAGCGCCTGGCGCTGATAAAGGTGATGGAGCTTCTCCGGCCAGGAGGGGAGCTTCACGTCGCCGACTGGGGCGAACCGCAAAACGCCCTCATGCGACTACTGTTTCTCAGCGTGCGATTTCTCGATGGCTTTGAAACGACAGCGGATAGCGTGCGGGGCCGACTCGTTCCGATGATGCGTGAGGCCGGGTATTGCGGCGTCGAGGAAACCGCTCGTCAGATGACCGTCTTTGGCACGCTCTCTTATTATCGGGCGCTCAAACAGGCTCAGGATCCGGGCAATGGTACGTGACGATGGAAGCGACGTTCTGCTTCGTAGACCTCGCCGGGTTTACCGCCCTTACCGAAGCCCACGGTGACCAGACGGCTGCCGAGCTCCTCGTGCGGTTCACCGAGCTTGTCGAGAGCAGTCGTACTGCCGAGGACCGCCTCGTCAAGACAATAGGGGACGCTGCACTTCTTACTAGTCCCACCCCTACGATGGCGGTGCAACTCCTGGCTCGTCTGTGGAGCGTCCTCGCTCGAGAGCGGGACTTTCCGGAAGTACGAGCCGGACTCCACCACGGCACCGCCGTGGAGCAGCGAAACGACTTCGTCGGGGCGACCGTGAACCTCGCTGCGCGGCTCGCTTCTCACGCTGGTGGTGGGGAAATCCATGCCACGAGCACCGTCGCTGAGGCGGCCGAAGCCCTGGGCTTCACGGTCGCTTCCCTCGGCTCAGTTCGCATGCGAAATATTCGCGATCCGGTTGAACTCTACGCCCTGGACCTTGGTGCTACGACGGCTGCAGACCTGCTCGACCCGGTCTGCCGGATGCGCGTTCAGCCGCTCAGCGCCGCGGGACGGCTGAACTTCGCTGGAACGACCTATTGGTTCTGCTCGCTACGCTGCAGCTCGCTCTTCGCTTCCTCCCCGGAAGCCTACGTGCGGGATTCGAAGTAGGGCCACGATCGTCGCGGCGGGCTGGGAACCGAGCATGCTTGGTTGCTCTGGCACTCAGGACAGACGTCGCTGCTGACCGGCGCCACGGTGGGTCACGAGGCCCGGTCACGGCTCCTTCGGCGCTATGGCCTGACCACGAACTCGAACGAGTCCGTTCCACTTTCGGGTGAATCCGCCGCACGGATCTCGACCAGGTACTCCCCCGGCAACAGCCAGTCCGACGGAACGAACATCGTGACGACCCTGTTGCCTCCATGAGCTGGAAAGGTCTGGCGTAACTCACGCTCCCGCGTACGGTCAACGACTCTGGCTTCAGTACGTAGCGTCTTGCTGTCGCTTAGTACCACGGGCAGCTCAACCAGCAGCTTCACTCGCAGCTGCTCCATTGCCACGATCTCGTGGCCGCCGGCGACGAAGGCCAGCGTCAGTCTGCCATCGCCCGTGTCTCCCCGGGATGCCGCCATCAGCGCGGCGCGACCGCCCCGGGCCACCGAGATCTTGGGTCGTCGGATACCTTCTGGCTGGTCGGCGCGCAGCGCAAGCCCACCGCGGCTGAGCTTCGATGCCGGCTCGACCGTTGGTCGAGCCACCCGCCGCTAGGCGTCCCAGCGCCGCAAGGATCTCGTTATTCTTCGCTCCGCTCGTGGGGTGGGAGCACAAGGCCGGTTGCGTCTGCATAGACCACTATGGCAACTCGATCTATGGCCCTGAGCTCGCCGACGAGTTCCCGCAGCGCGCCCTGGATGAGGGGGAGCTTGTTGTCGGGGCTCATCGACCCCGACACGTCGACCAGAAAGACGAGGTTGCGCGGTGGCACTTTCTCGAGCGGGATCTCCTTACCCCGAAGGCCTATCAGTACTAGCTGGTGTTCGCGATTCCACGGCGCGGTCGCCACCTCGGTGACCACCGTGAAGGGCTGCTGCTCGGCGCTGCGGGGGTAGTCGTAGGAGAAGTAGTTGAGTAGTTCTTCGATCCGTACCGCGCCGCGTGGCGGAAGTGTCCCGGCGTGGAGGAAGCGGCGTATGTTGCTGTACGAGGCCGTGTCGACGTCGATGGAGAAGGTCGAGAGCGGCTTACGGCTGGCCGCTACCAGCGTTCGCCCCTTGCCGACCTCGACGCGGTCAGGCGAGGGGTTCTTGTCCCTCGCCGGAGTGACCGAATTCGCCTTCATCGCTGGCGACCGGCCACCATCGATCCGGCCCGAACAGCCGACGACCACGGTCACGCAAAAGGCCGCCACGGCCCATGGTCTCGAGCGCGGTGCCAGGCGACGAGCGCAGCCCCGCTAACCCCCGCGACAAGTAGGCCTCGCCGCGTACGGGTGGCGACCGCGGTCGAATCGGTCTCTGGCCCGACCCCTAGGCTGCGGGACAACTGCGGATTCGTCTCAAGCGGTGTAGAAGGGAAAAGACCTGCTGAAACCGCTGGGTATTTGGGGGCTTGGGCGAGAAACCCACAGCTGGGGGTTTGACAGCCCTTATCATGCAGACTTATACAGTATTCAAGGGGTCAACACCCCATGTCCGTGGGGCGATTCCAATAAGGGGACTCGACAAGGTCTCCCTGCCGCCGCTTGTGATCGTCGCCACTGTGCGCCCGTGCTCTGAGCTAGGAGTTCTGGGGGCGCAGGGGGGAGTGTTTTGAGCGATTCCAGCCTAGACAAGATATTTGGGCAGCTGCCCTATCCGGTACTGCTCGCCGACGAGAAAGGCTGCGTGCGCTTTCTCAATAGCGCCGCAGCCACGGCCATCGGCACCGATCGCGGTTCGGTCCTGGGTTCACCCTGCTGGAAGGTGGCGTGTTTCGAGACCGGGGAGGGGGCGCCTTTTTGCAGCCGCTTCTGCCCCATCCACGAGTTCGCGCGGGAGCGAGGTCCACAGTCGAGCGAATGGCTTGTGCGACACCCGGCGCAGAAAGGAGCCGGCGAAACGAGGATGCTTACGGTCCTCGTGCGCCGGCCTCGTCTGGGTCGTTACGCCTGTTTGCACCTCCTCGTGCCGCGGCGGAAGGCCTCGAAACGTTCGCGTCCGGATCGGCCCCTTTCCCTGTTCAACGGAGACACCGGTGCCTCGGGAGCAGCGCAGCTCGTCTCGCCTGGAGGCGTCGGAAACAGCGTCGCCAGGACACGCGACCAGGTTACCCGGACCCTGATGAGGTTCGGTCTGTATGCTCGCGTCGTTGCGTTCTTGGCTTGGATAGAGAACGGTGGGTAGGGCGTTGTAATATTATCGCCAGTGGGTCGAGCTTCTTCCGTAGCATAGGAACCCGTCTCGGGTTTCTGGCTAGAGGTCCCCGCGCTCCAGACGCGGCAAGCTCCTTCGTCGGAGTGGCTCGCCGTTCCTTACCTGTAGCGTCCAGTAATTGATGTCCGTGTATGTCCGCGGAAAATACGTGACACGTC
>JBHHVL010000042.1:0-24919 GCA_046754245.1 Binatia bacterium
AGCTCCTCGAGCGTCTTGCCCTTTTTGTAGTTGAAAAAATCGTTGGCGATGCCGAACATCCGCTGGAAGTATTGCATCGGATCCTTGAAGCTCTGTCTTCGCGAGGCCTTCATGGCTGTCGCGTCGAGCACGAGGACCCCCCGTCCTCCATGGCCCTTGCATATGTGCTCGCCGATGGTGCCGCCGTACAGCTCCTCGTTGCAGACGCGGTCGCCGCCAGGTCCGATGAGCACGCCGTGCAGCCACGCGGCGGGTGGGTTGATGAAGCGCCACGCCGTGCATCGATCCATCTTTCCGGTCTTGCCGCCGACGCTCTGCCCGAGCCGTATCCCCTGCCCGGTGTCTCCAGCGGTGCCGAGTCGCATACTGCACTTCAGGTGATCCGGCGCGTGTCGCCGCACCATCTCCGGATTGAAAACGAACCCGCCGGCCGAAAGGATGACACCTCCTCGGGCGCGCACGTAGCGGTTCGCTCCGTACGCGGCTTCCACGCGGAAGATCTGTCGTTGAAGGAAGACGGAGGCCCCACGGCTGAGCGCTCCGAGTTGCGTGACAAGCAAGGAGAGAACTCTGTGGAGACGCCTCCAACGGGGCGGTCCTACGAACTCCCGGAGCTCGACGCCGATTACCGCCCCGTCGGCGTCGACGACCAGGCGCGTTGCCTGGGTGTAGCTGCGAATGTTCGCGCCACCGTCCTGTGCTGCTTTGCGGAGGCGCCCGAACAGCAGCCCGCCGGTGACCCCTTTTCCGAGAACCCGGTGCCCGCGTGGCGCTGGGTGAGCGACCTCACTATAAGGCGGCGATGCTTCGTTACCCGAGAAGTAGAGGGTGCAGTCATCGAGGGGGTACGATACCTTTGAGACCTTACCGCTTGCGGGCATGGGCACACCGATGCCGCGCAGCCACTCGAAGTTATCCACACTGGCGTCGCAGAAAGCCCGCAAGACCGTCTCGCTGACGGCATCCTGCGTCTCCAGCGACAGGCACTTGAACATCTCCTCTGGCGTATCCTCGTAGCCCGCTTCTTTCTGTAGCTCGGTTCCACCGCCGAGGTACACGACCCCGCCACTCAAGGCCGTCGCGCCCCCTCCCGTGAATCGATCGGCCACCAGCACCGACGCTCCGAGAGTAGTGGCTTCGATGGCTGCGCTTGCTCCCGCCGCACCGAAACCGACGACCACGACGTCCGTCTCTTCGTTCCAAGCTCGGAGGCCGCCGTCGGTCGACTGGCCATGCGAGACATCAACTCCCTTGGCCGAACCAGTCAGCGGAGCCATCTCGGATGGGTCGAATAAATCCTCCGCCACTCTTCCACTCCTGTGAGAATCGGTAGTCGTCGATCGGCGGCAGGGTCCGCTGGACGGGTTGCTAACTCGGTCGCTTGCCACTGCGTTGTCTCCGCTGTTATGCGGAAGCAGGGCCTTGTCAAGTGAGTGACCGGCTAGACTGGCCTGATCCGTGACTCGCCGGCGCCACTCGCGTAGGATGCTCGGCGCTTCGCGGGTCCCGACGATTATGGAGGAATAGCGATGTCCGATAAGAACTCTTCCGAGCGCCGCTACTGGACGGTCATCTCACCGATGCCGGTGGAGATGATCAAATTCTTAGCCCAGCAGGCCGAGGCACAGGGCGTGTACGGCGTGTTCTCACCACAGGTGCCCGGACCGCCTTTCATCCCACTTGCTGCCGTGGCGGCGGTCACCGAACGCTTACGAATCGCCAGCGGTATCGCGATCGCCGCAACGCGCAGCCCTTTCGAAACCGCCATGGCAGCCATCGACCTCGACCGCATCTCGGGCGGCCGCTTCACCCTCGGTCTAGGTACCAGCGTGCACGCCTGGACCGAGGGCATTTTTGGTACGCCTGAATACAAGCCGATCAAGCACCTGCGCGAGACGGTGGCGGCGGTACGCCACATCGTTGCCGGCGCCCACAAAGGCCTGGAGCCCTTCGAGGGCACTTACTACAAAGCCCACTTTCGGGAACTGTCGCCTACCGAAGCCCCCGTGCGCGAAGAGATCCCCATATGGATCGCGGCTCTACGCGCGCCGATGGTGCGAACCGCGGCGCGCATCGGAGACGGGTTGATCGGCCACCCCATGTGGTCGAACCCCTGGGCCTTGGAGACCATGCGGCCCGAGTTCGAGAAGGCGGCGACCGAAGCGGGGCGCGATCCGAACGCGATCGAGGTCAACCTGTGGCCGTGGGCGGCGCCGAACCCAAACGAGGCCGAGGCCATCGACGACGCGCGCGCCACCATGGCCTTCTACGGCGGCGTCAAGCAGTACGAGCCCTTCTTCGAGGCACACGGATTCCTCGATGTCGCGCGCCGGTTGCAAGAGGGTGTCCAAAGAGGCGACTACGAGAGCGTCGCGCACCTGGTGCCCGACGAGATGGTGCGTACCTTTGTGGCCATTGGCGAGCCGGCCAAGGTACGCGAGCGCGTGGAAGAGCTGTGGGCCTGGGCCGATTCGATGTGTGTGGTGCCGCCGGTTTACGCGCTAAGCCCGGAGAAGCTGATGTACTACGCGGGCATGATCGCCGAAACTTTCTACGGACAATAGCCGCCTACAGGCGTTGTCGTACTGCCGGTCTTGCGCCAGCCATCCCCCGCAATGTATGGTTTCGGCCACGCTCGATTGCCGCGGCGCGCGGGGCGACCGTACCACGCGGGTTTGATTTCGCTCTTGATCGAGCGGGGGAAAAGAACATATGACCGCCAATAACACGGATCCCTGGATCTCACGGAATCCGATTGTCGCGGACGCCTCAGACATCGCCACGCACTGCGTGCTGTGCGCTCACGTTTGCGGCATCCGCGTGGATATTGCCGACGGTCAGATCGACGCCGTCCGTCCCGACAAGGGAAACCCGTTCAGTCGGGGACACATCTGCAACAAGGTGACCGGTGTTACCTTTCTTCAAAATCATCCCGAACGCGTGCGTCATCCGCTGCGCAAGCGCGCCGACGGCGGCTTCGAGCGTATCTCGTGGGACGGGGCGATCTCGGAGATCACCGCCAAATTGAAGACGATCTACGAACAGCACGGTCCGCGTGCATTGGCGTTGGTCGGCATGGGCGGCCAGAGCAATCATCTGGGTGGCGGTAACCTGCTGGCGCTCTACGAGTTCCTCGGCGCGCGCCGCTGGTTCTGCCCCTACGCCCAGGAGAAGACCCAACACCATCTTATCGAACAATGGATGTTCGATTCGCCGTGCACGATGATGTTCATGTCGGACGGCCTGCGCACGAACTACATGCTCGAAATCGGCACCAACCCGCGGGTGAGCAACCTCGCGCGCACACACGCCGAGGTCGACAAGGCCTTTCGTCAGGACAAGTCACGAAGGCGCGTCGTGGTCGATCCGCGCGTGACCGACGGCTGCAAGGGTGCGTATCGCCATATCCAGTTGAGGCCCGGTAGCGACGCCTACCTGTTGCTCGGCATGGCTGCGGTGATGGTGCAGCGCGATCTTCTCGATCGCGAATGCCTCGCGGAGCATACCTGCGGTTTCGAACAGATCGAGCGCGAACTGACTGTTGTCGACGTCGAAGAAATGGCGCGGCGCTGCGACGTGGCCGCGAAGGATATCATTGATACCGCCGTTGAATTTGCCGAGGCGCCTTCGGCTTCGATCGAGCAGGGGCTCGGGGCAGAACACTGTTGGTTCTCTACCGGTGTGTCCTATTTGATTCGGCTCATCGTATCGATGACGGGTAATGCCGGCAGAGCGGGCGGCAACGTGTTTTACGGCAGCATGGGGCCGACCATGTTGATGCCCGATCGTTGGGACGAACCGCCGCGCACCGTCGCCGCGGGCATTCGTGGCATTCGCGCGTTGGCTCCCTACCACATGTTTTCGCCGACGCTGGTGCCCGAGGAGATTCTGACCGATCACCCCGAGCGAATTCGCGCGCTGCACGTCGACACCTCCAATCCGATGCTCAATTATCAAGATACCGGTCGGTGGCGGGAGGCGATCGGGCGGCTCGAACTGCTCGTCGTCGTCGACATGTCCTTTACAGAAACCGCCCGGCTCGCCGACTACGTGTTGCCGCCGCCGATTCAGTACCAGAAGTGGGAGTATGCCGACTTCGGCCGGCGTTGGCCCGAGATCATCTGTCAGCTAAGGCGGCCGATACTTCCGCTTGGAGACGATGACGACGTGATGCCGGAGTCGGAGATCTATCACCGCATCGCCAAGGCGACGGGTTTTTACGGCGAGGTGCCGGAGGAGCTCTACGAGCTTGGCAAGGCTGCCGCCGAGACACCGGAAGGGGCCGGCGCGTTCCTTATGCAGGCGCAGCAGCTGGCTGCTGAAAAAGGCGACGTCAATCCGACGATGCGACTGGTCTTTTGGACCCACGAGTGTGTCGGGCCGCATCTCGAGTCTCCCGCGATCTCGCCGGTGTGGATATTCTCGATGCTGAATGGGCTGACCAGACCGCAAACCGTCGTGCGGGCGTTAGGCGCCGAGTGGGCAGACAAGAGTCCGTTCGAGCTCGGCCACGAGGTATTTCGCCGTATCCTCGCACATCCGGAAGGAGTCGAGATCGCGCGGTATGACAAGGAAAGCTCCTGGACCGAGGAACTGCTGGGGTGGGACGACAAGCGCATCCGCCTGGCGCCCGAGCCGATGATCGAGGAACTACGCCGCGTGGTGGCGACCGACCTGAGCGCACCTGACGCGGAGTATCCGATCACGCTTGCGACGGGCGTGCGGACGCGTTGGACCGCCAACACGATCATTCGGAACCAGGCCTGGCGAAAGGGGAGCGGTCCGCACTGCACCGTTCATGTCAATCCCGGCGACGCCGGTTTGCTGGGTATAGAGGACGGTGCGACCGTAGTGGTGTCGACCCATCGGTCCAGTGTCGAACTTCCGGCCGAGATTGACCCTGGCGTGCGCCGCGGGTTCGCGTGGATCCCCAACGGTTTTGGCATGGTCCAGGTTGATGGCACCGGGCGCGAGCAAGTCCACGGTGTAAACGGGAACGAGCTTACCGATTCGGGCGATCGCGACCCGTTCACCGGCTGCCCGTATAAGAAGAACGTGCGCTGCCGTATTGAGGTACTTTCCGCGGCGCAGTAGGGGTTTCTGCCGTCTGCCTAGTCCCTCCGACGGCGACGGCGAGGGCGACGGTGGAGGCGACCGGATTTGCCCGGGAAATAGGGTGGACGATGGGCGCCGAAGCCCTTTCGAGGTAGTCGATTCTCTCCGGAGGATGGCTAGGCGGCAATGAAGCAGGTCAGGAACGGGAACCCGCGACGATTCGACGAACTGCGAGCGGACCCTGAAGCCATCAGGAATTTTTTCGACCGTGTAGGGCCGAGATTCTACACGTGGTATTTCGCGTTGATGGGATACCGCTCCTCCCTGAGGTACTTCTGGCGCCACAACTTCGCTCGGATGGAGCTTCGAGAGGGAGCGAAGGTTCTAGATTCCGGCATTGGCACCGGATTCCTGACGATCAGTCTGCTGAGGGAATGTCCGTCCCATGTTACCATGACGAGCATTACGGGGCTGGACTTTTCGCCTGGGATGCTGGTCGGATTAAAATGCAATCTCGAGGCGCATGGGTTCGAGGACCGCGTGACGCCTCACCTCGGTGATATGTGTCAGATGCCGTTCTCCGATGAGAGCTTCGATTTTGTGATGACATCGGAGGCCATGGAATATCTGCCGGATGTCGAGGACGGTATCTCCGAATGTGTTCGCGTTCTCCGTCCCGGTGGAAAGTTCCTGTTCATTGCAACGAAGAACAGCTTTATGGGGAAATTGATTGCTGCGACATGGGAAAACAAGGTTCTCGACCCGGGGCATGTACGAGACTGCATGATCGGAACCGGAATCAGCCACGTCGAGATATTGCGATTCCCCTTGCCCTTCATACATGTCGACGCGACGGTAATGGCTCTGCTGGGAGAAAAGTCCCCCAAGTAGCTGGGTAGTTTCGACGATCATCGCGATATCTGTTCAATACGACAGCAACTGTGCAATAATCCGGATCGTTGCCGCCGTTCCGACACCAGAGATTCGTGCGGTGGGGTTTATATGGAATCCAATCGCGTCGACCGTAAGCTAGCTGCTCTGCTGAGCGCCGACGTCGTTGGTTACAGCCGCCTCATGGCCCGGGACGAGGTGGCGACTCTGAAGACCCTCAACGCTCATCGTGCCGTGATGGGTGATCTCGTCGGGCGCTACGGGGGCCGGGTCGTCAACGCCGTGGGCGACAACCTGCTGGCCGAGTTTGGGAGCGTCGTGGATGCGGTGGCATGTGCGATCGCGATCCAGGACCAGCTTGGCGCGCGCAACGCGGATCTTCCCGCCGAGGCCAAGATGGAGTTTCGCATCGGGGTCCACCTGGGCGATGTCATGGTCGAGGGGGAGGATGTATACGGCGATGGCGTCAACATCGCTGCGAGGCTGGAGGCGCTCGCCGAGCCTGGGGGGATATGCATCTCGGCAACGGTCTACGAGCAAGTGCGTCGTAAGCTCGAGTGCCGGTTCGAGGATCTCGGCGAGCAAATGGTCAAGAACATCCCAGATCCGGTGCGCGTCTATCGCGTTCGCAAGGGGGAGGATTTCGTGGCCGAGAGGCCGAGGACGAAACCCCGGCTGCAGCCTGCGTTGGTGGTCGGACTCACTGTGCTTCTTGGCGCCGTCGCATGGGCTGGCTGGCGAATACTGGCTCCCGATGTAGTTCAGCGGGCGTCGACTCCGAGCCGAGCGCCGATCGAGTCCTTGGCGGTGCTACCTCTCGACAACTTTTCGGCCGATCCTGAGCAGCAATACTTCGCCGACGGGATGACCGAGGCGTTGATCTCGGACATCGCCAGGATCGCTTCGTTGAGGGTGATTTCGCGAACCTCCGTGATGCAATACAAAGAGGCACGACAGCCCATATCCGAGATAGCCCGCGACCTTGACGTTGATGCCATCATCGAGGGGTCGGTGTTTCGCGCGGGTGAGACGGTTCGTATCACGGTGCAGCTGATCGATGCGCGGCGAGACCAGCATCTATGGTCGCAGAGCTATCAACGGGAGCTTCGCGATGTTTTGAGGGTCCAAAGCGAAGTTGCACAGGCGGTAGCACACGAAGTCGACGCGACACTGACGCCGCAGGAACAGGCCCGGCTCCGAAACGTCGGCCCGGTGCATCCGGAGGCCTATCAAGCCTATCTCAAGGGGAAGTATTTTTTCCAAAAGGATACCCCGAGCGATCACCGACTCGCACTCGAGTATTTCGAGGAAGCGATCCGGCTCGACCCGGACTACGCCGCCGCTTACGCGGCGTTGGCCGATGCCTATACTTGAGGCTGCGTCTGGACTCTTCCGGAGGAAGGGATGAAGAAATCGAGGGCTGCTGCTCTCAAAGCGCTCGAACTGGACGCGAGTCTTCCGGAGGGGCATAGCGCGTTGGGGCTCGTAAGACTCTATTCTGACTGGGATTGGACCGGAGCCACGCAGAGTTTCAAACGTGCGATCGAAATCAATCCCTCGCTTGCCGACGCACGAAGGGCGTATGCTTCCGAACTCGCCTTCTTGGGCAGACTTCCGGAGGCGATAGACGAACTCGAGAAAGTGCGAGAGATTGATCCGGTGGGCTTTCGGGAGTGGGACCCGGGCCTGGGGCTTCTCTACGAGATGACAGGTCACCACGACAAGGCGATGGCAGAGTGGAAGCGGAAGTTGGAACTCGCACCGAGCAGTCACGGTCCCCACAAAGAGATCGGCAGAGGCTACTGCCAAAGGGGCGAGTTCGACAAGGGGATCGCGGCGTTGGTCCGGGCCGTGGAGTTGTCTCCGGACGATCCGATGATCGTAGGTGACCTGGGGCACTGCTACGCTGTCGCTGGCAAAGGGGACGACGCCCGGAAGCTCCTGAGGGGGCTTGAGCTGCTATCGAGCGAAGAGTACGTTGATCCACTGGGCATCGCGCGCATCTACGTGGGCCTGGGACAGAACGAGGAGGCGCTGGAAGCCTTGGAGACGGCCTACGAACTCCACGCACACGATCTTCCCGCCATCGGTTGGGACCGTCGCTTCGAGCCCTTGTACGGGGAGCCGCGCTTCCAGGATCTGTTGCGAGGGATCGGGCTCGACGCCCGCAAGACGGTCGTACTCATACAATGACGTCAGTGCCAAAGACGAAGTACGCCAAGAGCGGCGACGTAAGCGTCGCCTATCAGGTGATGGGCGAGGGCCCGCGTGACCTGGTCGTGGTGCCGGGTATCGTCTCCAACGTCGAGTTCTGGCACGAGATGCCGGGCTATACTCGCTTCATCGAGCAGCTCGCCTCCTTCGCGCGCGTCATTACTTTCGACAAACGCGGTAGTGGAATGTCGGACCTTGTCGCGGGCTCCGACCTGCGCTTCGAGGACCGCGGCGAACATACATTGCAGGGGGTCGCCGAGAAGTGGCGCCTTTTCTCTGCTGCAGCCCATTACCGCGGCCGCCTGTTTCCAACCGCCTCGCCGGCGATCACCCCTATACGTAGTTCTACGTAGTTTGGGCTCACATCGCTTCGCCAAAGGCCTTGTTCCGCGAAAAGGCGGCTTCGGTCACGCCAGCTGGGGATGAAAAGGGCCTGCAGCTCGATCGATTTGGCATAGCCGTGGCCAAGGGAGTATTAGGGAGCCCGGGGGGAGGGTTTCGGATGAAGTGTCCGAAATACGTGCGCGAGAGCCGCGAAAACGCCAAGTTCTACGAGCAATGTTCTGCCACTTTCCAGCAACGTGACTCCTTGACACTTACGTACTCTCCGGAGGGGGTCGTTCTCGGGCGATCTTTTCGGATGGTACGCGATTGTTCGCGCTATGCCACCGGCCTTGTAATCACTTTTGATTCACGAATCGAAGGAGAATTGTCATGAAAAGAATTGGTTTTGCCACAGTTGGATTACTACTATTTTGCCAGACCGCCGTTGCGTCGCCCAGCTGGACCCTGTTCAGTTTTGCGACGACACCGGACCAAGTCTAGGAGGTCATTGCCGCCGCCGATAAGCTCATGGCCTCGAGCGCGGGAAAGGAATTTCCCGGACGGCTGCTGCTTCAGGTGAACCTGGCCAACGGGGCCGATCCCGCGACACACAGTTTCATCCCGATCTACAAGGCAGCCGCCGAGCAGGAGGCGTTTGCTCAAAAGCTCGAGAACGACGCCGCGTGGAAGCGGTTTCAGGCGGCCCTGACGAAGCTGACGAAACCGGTTGCGCAGGTCAGGCACGGCACCGTGCAAAGCTGGGGAGATGTAAACGATTCCGATTCGGTCTGGGTGGCCTACGCCTTCGACGTCAGCGATTCGGACGCGTTCCGCGGCGCGCTCGACAAGTTTATGACATCGAAAACCGGCAAGAACTCGCCAGCGCAGGTTCATCTCTCCGAGGTCGTTGCGGGTGGTATTACCCCCGTGAACCACGTGATCTCGGTTGGCTACGCCAGCCAAGCGGAGATGGAAACTTGGAACGACTCGCTCGGGGGAAACTCTGATTGGAAAGCCTATATCGATGCGGCGCGCAAGAGCAGCGAGTACCTCGGCGCCGGTCTGTCGCGCAGCCTCAAAGTCTGGGGACCCGCGTCCCTGCGTGACCTGACCGCGCGCTGAAATACCCAAGGCGGGTTGCTCGAGTCTGGTGGGGAACTGTTGACGCGTAGCGGAGTTTGGAAGACAAGATGAAGCCATGGCGAGCGATCGGCCGAAGGGCTATTTCACCATCCGGCTCGCCGGCTTCTTCTTCCTGCTCTCGGCCGTGATCGAACTGGCTTCGATAACGTCGGAAGCACCGTTGTTCGGAGCCATGCGTGGCGGCCTGGCCGCCGTGGCCTATCACGCCGTATACATCGCGGCGTTCGGGGCCATGGGGCTCGGTCTGTGGCGGGCGGAAACTTGGGGTCCTTCGGCGATCTTCGCCGGGACGGTCTTGTACAGCCTAGACAGAGCCGTCTACCTACTGGGCGACCCGACCCTCGGCCACGGCGCGTTGCTCTCCGTTCTCGAGCCCGAGTTGCTGCGGATGGCGGCTACTACCGCAACCTTGACTGCCGTGGCCTGCTGGTGGGGCTTTGCCGGCTATATTTACGCGCGACGAGGCTATTTTGCGGGATAACGAGGTCCACCCGATGGAAACGGAGACAAAAAACGGGGGAATATCATCCCCAGACCAAGGAGCGCTGGCATAACCGGCGCAAGCGTGCTCTACTAAAGATAGGCGCGGCGTTTGGTGCCGCGGCTGTAGATGGTTTTCCTGCCGAAGAGACTCCAATCCCTTCCCAAGTGACAGTCCCCAGCCCCTCGCTCCCACAGAAGCATCGCCTCATCTGTGCACACCCGGATGGCCGGGAATAACAATAAAAGCAGCGGCGTCACCAGTGTGGTGTGCGTTCGCGTAGGAGAATAATGTCCAAGAAAATTTATGTAGGAAACTTGCCCTTCAGTGTGACGGAAGACGCGGTGCGAGAGCTTTTCGCCCAGCATGGCGAGGTACATTCGGTCGCCGTCATCACGGATCGTGAGACCGGCCGACCGCGCGGTTTCGGGTTTGTGGAGATGGATCAGGCGGGCGCCGGCAAGGCGATCGCTGCTCTTGACGAGTGGGAGATGGACGGCCGCAATCTCAAGGTGAACGAGGCCAAACCTCGCGAGGAGCGTCCCCGGCGCGATCGCTGGTAAGGCGCCGCCGCCGATAACGGCGGCTCGGGCAGAGGCAAAGCCCTCGAGGCGTGGCGGGAGCGTATCGCTTACGCGCTTCTCGAGGGCGCTCTGCCTACCCCTCCTAGGTCGGATCGGCCAATCTCGGGACCGACTCGCGCTACCAATCTGTGCGACGTCCTGTGCCTGTGGGCGTAAGTCTTGCGAGTCAAAACAGGCCGGTTGGCCTACGCTACAGGATCGCGTGGATTCCTGCGGTCCCTGGTATTTTCTGTATTGGTCTTCGATTCCGGGGTCCAGTTCCCCGAGCCCCCCCGTGCTTGTCGCACTTCGTGCTGCGCTATAGCTTCGTTCTTGGGAGGGCCACGTATGTTCGATCGGATCAGTCACATTGGCATCCTCGTCAGCGACATGGATCGCGCGCTCCGGGTCTGGCGCGACGGATTCGGGCTGAAGCAGTTTAAAGAGGCCGAGATTCCGGCGGAGGGCCTTCACAGCGTTTTCCTGTCGGTCTCGGGGCGGCCCGGCGAGATGACGGTGGAACTGATGGAGCCGGTCGACCCCTCTGACATGAGCAACCCCGTAGCCCGCCGGCTGGCCAAGGTGGGAGAGGGCTTCTACCACCTCGCGGTTGTCGTAGACGACGTGGACGAAACGGCGGCGTCGCTGTCCGACGCCGGGTTGCGGATCATTCACCGGGCTGCACTCGAGGGGGCCGCACAGGGTCGTTGGCTGGTGCATCCCAAGGATGCCTGCGGAGTCATGGTCGAGGGCGTCGAAGAATGGTCGGAGCTTCCCTCTGAGTAATTCAAGGTAGGGCGATGGTGTGAAGAAGCTCGACGGGAGGGTCGCGATTGTAACCGGCGCGGCCCAGGGAATCGGCAGATGCATCGCAGAGAAGCTCGCCGGAGAGGGCGCTTCGGTGCTGGCGAACGACCTGGACGTCAATCGACTCGTGAGTGTAACGGCCGCGATCACCGAATCCGGCGGGAGCTGCGTCGCGTTTCCGGGGGACGTTACGGATCCCGACTTCGGTGACACCGCGGTGAGCCGAGCCATCGAAGCCTTTGGCAATCTCCACATCGTCATCAACAACGCTGGTTACGTCTGGAACTCTCGTATCATCGACCACAGCGATGAGCAGTGGTACGCCATGATGGACATCCACGCGACCGGACCCTTTCGGCTGTTGCGGGCAGCGGGGCGACACTTCAAAGCAGCCGCCAAGGCCGGCGATGTGAGCCGGGCGCGCAAGGTCGTCAACGTATCCTCGGTCTCGGGACTCTTCGGCGAGGCGACCCAGTTCAGTTATTCCGCGGCCAAGTCGGCGCTGGTGGGGATGACGCGTTCCCTCGCCAAGGATTGGGGTCGTTACAACGTTACGGTCAACTGCGTGGCATTCGGCTTCGTAGAGACCCGTCTGACCCAGACTTACGAGGACGAAGTTCCCGAGATCGAGGTCAAGGGGCGTAAGCTGAAGGTTGGGCTGGCCGCTCAACAGGCCGCCACTATGAAGACCGTTATCCCCCTTCAGCGAGCCGGAACGCCGGAGGACGCCGCGGGTGCCGTCTACCTTTTCTGTATTCCGGAGTCCGACTTCGTCACCGGAGAGGTGGTGGCGGCTTCCGGCGGCCTGCGCGTCTAGACACCTCGGCCGATTGGTACGTGTGCTTCTAATCCGCCGGCGTTCGCCGGGCGCGTCTTTGCGACGCCGCTACTACGCGTAGCAGCAGGGACAGCACGAGCGCGACGACCCCCATGGCCGCCCAGATATCGCGACTCGGGTTGCCAAGATAGGTCAGCAGAAAGACGAACCAGAGGTAGTGTAGCCCGCAAAGATGAAGCCGCCGCCAGCGCCGCGGCCCAAGCCACGCCGCGGATGGATCGAAGGAGGCGGCCGTCATCGCCGTGATCCTCCATCCCTCTAGGCTTCTTGCCACGATCTTCGTCTTTGCTCCAAAGCCGCCGGCGTCGTTCGGTGGATCGCCAGCCGCGTGAGAAGAATAGCCCAACGACACGCAAGACGATACGGCCAGGCCCGCCAGGATTTCAGACGCATTTCCTATTGGAAAAGGCTTGGCCTTTACAGCGGCCCACCGGAGGTGGTAGGACTCCACTTACTAGCGACGCACGGTGCGAGAAAGCCCGGAGCTTTCGTAGCCCGTAGTTCGGATGGTCTAGGATGCCCGTCTACATGATAGTCGAGGTCACGATTCACGATCCCGAGGTTTACTCGGAATACGTGGCACGCATCCCCGAAGCCGTGAAGAAGTACGACGGGCGCTACATCGTTCGTGGTGGGCCAGTCACGCCGCTGACGGGTGACTGGACGCCTGAGAGAATCATCGTCCTAGAGTTCCCCTCTGCAGAGCGGATGTGGGCTTGGAACGCCTCGCCAGAGTACGCGGAACTCGCTCCGCTGAGAATGCACTCTACTACGACGCGTGCGATCCTCGTCGAGGGCTACCGGGGCGGTGATGAGTGACCAGCGCGACCACATTGCGGGACCAGGGTCCGCACACGACCTTGTTGAACCCGCCGGCGCGCCGAGGGAATGGTGCCGGGGTCGTCCCGACAGCTATGGGTTTGGACCTGGCCCGGAGGGGCCAAGCGTGTTGAGGCCGGCCCATGGCTAGCATCCCCGACACCCGAGGGGTCCTGCGCATCAGCGACCGAGAGCGGGTTCGACTGCTCACCTTCGACCGGCCCGATTCGCTCAACGCCTTCAACGATGACCTCTACGACGCCGTCCGCGACGCGCTCGCGGATGCCACCGAACGCCGGGACATTGCGGTGGTGGTAATGACAGGTGCGGGCCGTGCCTTTACAGCCGGCCAGGACCTTGGCGAGATGGAGAAGCCTCGGCGCCATGATGATGGCCTGGCGCACGGGTTTCCGCCTTTCATCGCGACGCTGTCGACCTTTCCCAAGCCACTCGTAGCGGCGGTAAACGGTATCGGCGTGGGAATAGGTCTGACCCTCTTGCCCCACTGCGACCTCGTGCTTATGGCCGAGGAGGCCCGGTTGCGCGCGCCCTTCGCCCGGCTTGGGGTCACGGCGGAGGCGGGCAGCACGGCCTTGCTGCCCGCCTTGGTAGGCTGGCAAGATGCCGCCCATATTCTCTACACGGCCACCTGGATCGACGCCGCTCAGGCGGCCCGCATCGGACTGGCCTGGAGGATCCATCCGGCTCGAGTTCTCCTCGACGAAACGCTCTCGGTTGCCGCGGAGATCGCTGCTATGCCCGTGGATTCGTTGGTGGCTACCAAGAAGCTTCTGCTAGAGGCCCGCCATGAGGCCGTGCGCGCCGCACTGACGAGGGAAGACTCGAGTTTCGCCGCGCTGTTGGGTGGTCCGGCCAATCGTGAAGCACTGGCGGCATTTCGCGAGCGCCGCGAGCCGGATTTCACGCGCCTTGCCGGCGAAGAAGGCTGAGGGGCGCGGGGGCGACCCGAGATCGAATCCGGAACCGAAGGAGAAGTCGGCCCTTGACTCGATCGTGTCTAGGGACAAGGGTCCTGGGGTGCGCTGCGCGAACTGCGGCAAAGAACTGATTCCGGGGAAGCGTTTCTGTCATGGTTGCGGTAAGCCGGCGACCACCGACTGCCCTCGATGCGGGCAGTCGATTGATCCGGGATTCCGCTACTGCCCTGATTGCGGTGCGTCGCTTGGGCCCGTCGAAGAAGAATCGTCCGAGGCTCCTGCCGGCGATCGGGTTTCACGCCTGTCACAGTCGATGCCGGCTGATCTGGCAGACAAGATTCGTGCTAGTACGCGTACGATCGCCGGTGAGCGTAAGTTGGTGACGGTGCTCTTCTGCGATCTGGTGGGCTCGACTTCGATCGCCGAAGGACTCGATCCGGAGGAGTACCGCGATTTGCTCGACGGCTACCTCGCCGTCGGTCTTGGCGAGGTCTACCGCGTGGAAGGAATCGTCACCCAACTAGCGGGGGACGGGTTCATGGCGCTCTTCGGTGCACCGGTTGCCTACGAGAACGCCCCCGAGCGCGCTCTTCGGGCGGCTCTCGCCATTCGCGATGCCCTGACCAAGCTGAAATCCGGCCCCCAGGTCTCCCAAACGCACGAACTTCAGGTTCGGATCGGGATTCACAGCGGGCCGGTGGTAGTCGGAGCCGTCGGGAACGATCTCAAGATGGACTACACAGCGATCGGTGACACGACGAATCTGGCCTCACGCCTCCAGTCGCTTGCGGAACCCGGGATGATCCTCTTGAGCGAGGCGACTTACCGCCTGGTGCGGGGTTTTGCGGAAGTGCGGCCACTGGGCCCAACGGCGGTGAGAGGCAAAGCTGAACGTGTCGGGGCCTACGCGCTAGAGGGACTCTCCGAAAAGAGGACTCCCATGGGGAGAGCGGCCGAGCACGGCCTGACTCCCTTGGTGGGTCGGGACGCCGAACTGGCGCAGCTGGCGAGTTGCTACGATCGGCTGGCCGCCCGCCTGCCGCAGATAGTGACGGTCGTCGGCGACGCGGGAAGTGGAAAATCCCGCCTGATCTACGAATTCAGGCAGAAAGTCGCCAGCGCCGGGGCGATCGTCCTCGAGGGGCGGTGCTCGTCGCTGACGCAGATGCTGCCCTACGCCGCGTTCGTGAGCATGTTCGCGCAGTTCTTTGGGGTGTCCAGCGAGGAGGCCGAGGGCGACGTCTGCGATAAGCTGGCGGCCCGGCTGGAAGAGTTCGGCCACGACGACCCGTCTTTTCCCTACCTCTGCCGCCTCCTTTCCGTTGCGCCCACCGAGTTGGAGGAGCTGCCCGCCGACGAGGTGAAGCAGGCAACCCTCGACGCGGTCGGGGGCTTCGTCCTGCGCGCCAGCGAGCGGGCTCCGGTGCTCATGATCGTCGAAGACATCCAGTGGATGGACGATCTGTCGCGGGAGATTCTCAACCTTGCGGCGGGCAGGTTGCGCGACGCTCCGATCATGATCGTGGTCAGTCACCGCCCGGACTACGATCACGAGTGGCGCGCGGGCGCGGCCCTGACTCGGCTGAACCTCCGGCCGTTGTCGGACGAGGAGACGACGGATGTGATCCGTGCCGTCGGCGGCCGGCCTCTTCCCCCGGGTTTGGAGCGGCGGATTCTTGCCAAGTCGGAAGGAAACCCGTTCTTCACGGAGGAGATCACGCGAGCCCTGTTCGAGCAAGACTACGTCGTGGCCGCGGACGGCAAGCTCGAGCTGACGCGGGCAGTGGATGAGATCCCTATTCCCGACACGGTGCAAGAGGTGCTCGGTGTTCGCCTGGACCGGCTGGGGCCGGCGGCGAAGCGCGTTGCCCAGGTCGCCTCCGTGTTTGGCCGTCAGTTCCATCGCCGACAGCTCGGGGAGGTCTTGGACGGAGAGGGGATCGAGGTCGATGCCGCGCTCCAAGAACTCGAGCGGCGGGGCGTAATCCATCGCAAGACCGTTCTCTCGCGAGACGAGTTTCGCTTCGGGGAGAGTCTTGCTCAGGAGGTGGCCTACGAGACGCTGCTCCTGAAAGAGAGGCGTCGTCTTCACGAGCGGATCGCGCTGCTGATCGAGGCTTCTCCAGGCGATCGAACGGCGGACCGGTGGGCGTTGCTGGCACACCACTTTTCACACAGTGAGAATGACGTCAAGGCGGTGGAGGCGCTCCTGCGCGCCGCCGCCGACGCGGAGGCGCTGCCCTCGTACCGGGTCGCGGTCCGTCTGTATCGGCGGGCCTGGGACCGCGCGGAAGCATCACTCGCGCGCGCGGAGAACGGTGACGACCGGTTCCGCCGGTGGGCGCTCGACGCGAGTCTGGGAACCTGCCGGGTCGGTGTGCTGTACGGTACCTCCGCCGATCCTGATGCGGAGCCGGCGGCGCGGCGGGCACGAGAACTGGCGGAGGCGCTTGGTGACGACGAGGCGTTGGCGGGTGTGCTTACCTATTCCGGGATGCTGAAAACCGGTAAGCGGGATGCCTTTGCCGAGGGGCTGGCGCTGGTGGAACAAGCGCTCGGGGTTGCGCACCGCAGTGGTTCGGAGGTTACCCAGATCAGCATCTCCCGGGGCTTGGCTTGGAGCTACATGCTCGATGGTCGTCTGGCGGAGGCGCAGCGCACGATCACCTGGGTAGTTACGGCGCTGGAGCAGAGGGAACAGCGCCAGCCTCCGACCAGCGTTTACTTCGGTGCGCTGTGGATGAGATCCGGAATCCGCTACTTCAACGACGATCTCGAAGGCGCTCTGAGTGGCGCCGTGGACACCCACGAGCTTGCCTTGATGGCGTCGAATCGAACCATGGAGAGTTCGTCGGCGGGCATGATCGCGCAGGTGCACCACGTACGCGGCCACTACGACCGGGCGAAGGAGTGGGCCGACCGCTCTCTGAAAGTCGCCAAGGACATCGGCAGTTCGGGAGGAATCAACCGGGCCGCCGCGTTCGCGGTCGCAGCGAGAGCCGCGCTGGGGGAGACGGCTGAAATCTCGCGCTACGCCGACGCCATCGAGGAAGGTATCGCTGCGGGTGGGAACGCGCTGCTGAACATCGTGTTCGTCGTCGAGAGCTTCCTGGCCATCGGAGACCTGGAACGTGCGGAACGGATAGCGCGGACCGGCTATGACCAGGCGGCGGGACGGCTCCGGGAGATGATGTGTGCGGTGGCGCTGGGCGACGTTACGCAGTCCCTCGGACCGAATCACTACGACGAGGCCGAGCGATGGTATGGCCAGGCGATCACGCTCGCGCGGAAATTGGGGTCACGTTCGATGCTCGGAGTTGCACTCGTCGGTGCTGGTGAACTGTCAGTGGCGCGCGGGGATGACGGCCTCGCGACCGGCGTCCTGATGGAAGGGCGGCCTTTGCTCGAAGGGCTGGGTCTTGGTCACTACCTGCGCCGGACGGAGGAACTGGGCTCGAGGATTGAATCGCGGGTGCCGCGCACGGCGTAGCGTCGGAGCGTGGTGGAACGAAAAACCCGCGTTGGGCGCCGCCAGGGCCTGGTATCACTACGTTGATGGGGGTATTAGTAAGTCGCCCGGGGGAGGGCTATGGGTGGATTGTCCTAGATGCGGACAGGGGAACCGCGAGGAGGCCCAGTTCTGCGACCACTGCGGCGCCGCTATGCGGGCGACCTGTCCGCAATGCGAGAGCGAGCTGCGCTCCGAGGCCAAGTTCTGCGACCGCTGCGGCTACCGGATCGAGGCCAGCGGGCCGGTAGCCGTCACCGCGACTCCGGCGGCTGCCGGCAGCGTCACGCCCCCCGTGCCGTCGGGCTTTGCGGACGAGCGCTACCAGATCAAGGAATTTCTCGGTGAGGGCGGGCGCAAGAAAGTCTACCTAGCGCGGGACACGCGCCTCGACCGGGACGTGGCTCTCGCCCTCATCAAGACCGAAGGGCTCGACACCGAGGGGCGCGTGCGGGTGCGCCGCGAAGCGCAGGCCATGGGCCGGCTGGGCGATCACGGCCACATCGTAACGGTCTACGATGTGGGGGAATACCAGGGCCGGCTATTCATCGTCTGCCAGTACATGCCTGGCGGCGATCTGGAGAGTGTACTCGAGGACGCGCCCGACCGCCGGCTGGCGATCCCCGAAGCCGTGCGCGTCGCGGGTGAAGTGGCACAAGGGTTGGAGCACGCCCACGGCAAGGACGTCATCCACCGCGACCTCAAGCCGGGAAATATTTGGCTGACCGAAGCGACAGCGGTTGCATCGAAGGCACGGAGGCGAATTTCGGGGCAGGCGGATTCAGGGGGCGCGAAGTCGGGCTCAGCGACTCCGATAGGCACGGCGAAACTGGGGGACTTCGGGTTGGCGGTAGCGCTGGACCGTTCGCGCATCACGCAAGAAGGGATGATGGTGGGCACGGCTGCCTACATGCCGCCGGAGCAGGCCGTCGGCGGCAACGTCGACGCGCGGAGCGACCTCTACGCCCTCGGCTGCGTCCTCTACGAAATGGTGTGCGGCAGGCCGCCCTTCCAGGGGGACGACGCGGTGACGGTCATATCGCAGCACCTCAATACCGCGCCCATCGCGCCCAGCTGGCACAACAGCGCAGTACCGCCGCCGCTGGAGTCGCTGATCCTCGACCTGCTGGCCAAGGCGCCGGACGATCGGCCGTCAAGCGCGCAGGCCGTGTGCGAACGCCTGCGCAGCATGGACCTCGAACCCGCTACTGCCGCAGCGGAGCAGCCACAACAGGAGGGAGGACCGCGGGCGGTCTGGGGGCAGTTCGTCGGCCGCACGGTGGAGATGGCGCGGCTCAAGAAGGGCGTGGACGACGCCGTGGGGGGAAAAGGGTCCACGCTCATGCTCGTGGGCGAGCCCGGGATCGGCAAAACCCGCACCTCGGAAGAACTCGCCACCTACGCCAAGATGCGGGGGGCGCAGGTGCTGCTCGGCCGCTGTTACGAAGGCGAGGGTGCGCCAGCGTTCTGGCCATGGGTGCAGATCATTCGCGAGCACGTCTACGCGCGCGAGGAGGACGCGCTGCGGTCCGAGATGGGATCGGGCGCTCCGGTGATCGCCCAGATGGTATCCGACGTTGGCGATCGCCTGCCCGGGTTGCCGGCCCCGCCCGAGCTCGAACCGGAGCAGGCTCGGTTTCGCCTGTTCGACAGCGTGACGTCGTTTCTGCGCAACGCGGGGCGCCAGCAGCCCTTGGTGCTCATTCTCGACGACCTGCACTGGGCCGACAAGCCGTCGCTCTTGCTGCTGCAGTTCCTGGCACGAACGCTCCCCGACATACGCGTGCTGGTGCTCGGCACCTACCGCGACGTGGAACTCGACCGCAGGCATCCGCTGGCAGAGCTGCTGTCCGATCTGCGGCGGGAGCGGCTATACGAGCGCATCCTCCTTCGGGGTTTTAGCGCCGACGAGGTCGCCGAACTGCTCGAAGCCATGGCCCAGCAAGACATCGGCGTGCCGGGCCGCGACCTAGCGCTGGCCATCCACCGGGAGACCGAGGGCAACCCCTTCTTCGTTCAGGAGATCATCCTCCACCTCGGCGAGAGCGGGGATATTTACCGGGACCTCAAGGGGCAGTGGATCACACGCGGGTCGGGCGTGGAGGAACTGAGGATCCCTGAAGGCATCCGCGAGGTCATCGGCCGGCGGCTCTCGCGCCTCACCGACCGCTGCAACGAGTTGTTGTCCGTCGGCGCGGTGATCGGAAGGGACTTCGACCAGCGCGTCCTCGAGTTGGTAAGTGGCCTCGACGGCGACGAGTTGCTTGCCGGCCTGGAAGAAGCGCTCGGCGCGGGCCTCATCAACGAAGACAGGTCCAATCCAGGCGGTTACCGTTTCTCGCACGCGTTGATCCGCGAAACGCTCTACGGCGAACTCTCCACACCGCGCCGCGTGCGGTTTCACAGGCAGATCGGCGAAGTGACCGAATCTATTCACAAAGACCGATTGGACTCACATCTGGCGGCGCTCGCGTACCACTTCGCCGAGGGCGCGCGGGTGGGCGGCGACGTGGACAAGGCCGTCGACTTCGCGGTCCGCGCCGCCGAACGCGCTTCGGCCCAGGTGGCCTACGAGGAAGCGGTCGCTCAGTACGAGCGGGCGCTGCAGGTCATAGAGCTCAAGCCTGTGCCCGGCGAACACGAGCGCGTCGAGGTGATGCTCGCCCTCGGTGAGGCCTACTGGTCGGCGGGGATGCCCGAGGCGGCGCGCTCCCTGTGCGCCGACGCCGCCAAGCGGGCGCGCGAGGGCGGGGACGCTGAGCAGCTGGCGCGTGCGGCCCTCGGCTTCGAGTGGCGCGGCGGCATCTTCGGGCGTGCGGACGAGGAGAGCATCGCGCTGTTCGAGGCCGCGCTCGAGGCGCTGCCAGAGGAACCCACGGCCCTGCGGGCGCGGGTCATGACGAGCCTAGGTACCCGCATCCTCTTCGGTCGAGACTACAAGCAGCGGGAGCGCGGAGCCTCGCTGGCGCAACAGGGCCTCGACATGGCCCGGGGTTCGGGGGACCAGGGGGCCATTCGCTGGGCGCTAGACGGCCAGCTGTTCGCGATCTGGGGTCCTGGCAGCACCGAAGAGCGAATCGAACTCGCGACGGAGATCATCGGCCTGGCTCGACAAGACGGCGACGTGGAGTTGGAAGCCACGACTCTGCTGGCCAGGGCCTGTGCGCTGTTGGAGAGCGGCAATCTGGAAGCAGCGGATGGTGATATGGACCTGCATAGGGACCTCGTACAGGAGTCGCTGCGCACGCCGCGGGGCCTCTGGCACAGCGCCCTCTGGGAAACCCTGCGTCTGCAAATGGCCGGCCGGTTCGACGAGGCCGAGCAGAGGGCCATGGAGGCCTTCGAATACGGCCGCCAGGTCGTTCCCGAAAACGCCATGCAGTACTTGAACGCTACCATCTTCGTCAACCGCCAGCTGCGTGGCCGGTGGGCCGCCCCCGACGACGCCATCAACGATACCGTGCGTGAGTACATAGACGTGCCGGTCTACGCGGCCATCTGGGGCCGAACCATGCTTCGCGCTGGCGACCCCGGTCCGGGGCGGGCGTTGCTCGACCGGCTGGCCGCCGACGGCTTCGCCGAAACGCCTCCGGATTTCGCGTGGACGGTCACCATGACCGCCGTGGTTCTGCTGTGTACCGAACTAGAGGGCGCGCCCCACGCGGCCATGCTCTACGAGCTGATCCTGCCGTACGCCGACCGCGCCGCGGTCGTTGGCATGGCAGCGTCGTACAGCGGCAGCGTCCATGCCTGGCTGGGCCGGCTCGCGTCTGCTCTAGAGCGTTGGGAGGCCGCCGAGGTGCATTTTCAGGCGGCGATCGCGATGGATGAAAGGCTGGGGGCCCGACCCTCCGTGGCGTCCGAACAACTGTCGTACGCGCAGATGCTGCTGGCGCGCAAGGGACCGGGTGACCAGGCGCGAGCCCTCGAGCTAGCCAACACCGCGCTGGTGCTCGGCCAGGAGCTGGGCATGGCGGAAGTGCTGCAGGACGCGCTGGCCGCCAAGCTCGAGGCTCAGGGCGTGGACCTGGGCGATGTCAGCTCCTCCATCCACGCCGTGGTCACGAACGTTGCGCTCAAGCAGGCGGACATCGCCGCGCAGGCCGGATCAGACGGTACCGTGACCCTCATGTTCAGCGATATGCGGGGCTTTACGGAAATGACCGAGCGCCTGGGTGACGAGGCCGCGCACAGTGTCGTCAAACAGCACAACGCCATCGTCCGCGACAACGTCGCCAAGCACGGCGGCGAGGAGTTGGAACTCCAGGGGGACGGCTTCCTGCTGGCCTTCAGCAGTCCTAGCGGGGCGCTTCGCTGCGCGACCGATATTCAAAGGGATTTCAGCAGATTCAACGGGGCCGACCCAACGCAATCCATTCACGTCCGTATCGGCTTGCACACGGGCGAAGCGATCCGCGACGCGGACAAGTTCTTTGGCAAGACCGTCATCCTCGCCTCGCGCATCGCCAACGAAGCCGAGGGCGACGAAATCCTCGTTTCTGCGGATACCAAGGAGGCGACCGAGGGGCACGACGATTTTCTCTTCGACCCCGGGCGTGACTTCAGTCTCAAGGGCCTCACGGACGCCTACCGCCTCTACCTGGTGGATTGGCAGGCACGGTCTTCTTCGCCTACGCGTACCCAGGTGGTTGTGCGGCCGAGAAGCGGAAGACCGACGTAGCCTCTGAACCGCGCCCGGTAGTCGCTTTCGAGCTCGAGGCTGCAAGAGTAAGTTCTGCCGCTTCCGGGATCGTAAATGCTCCCGCCCGTCCACAGCCCCTCGTGTCCATCGGAGGCTTCTAGGCCGCGCAGGATCTCGATTCCGACGACCGGCCGGTTTCGCAGTTTAGGGTTGGGGTTGTTCGAGTCGCGAAGCGAACAGCCCTGCTCGTCGAAGGGCGAGCGAAGCCAGACGACGGTTCCGCAAAGCCTGTTACCGGCACAGTTCTGGATTTCGACTTTGGCTGAGCCTTGATCGGCCCACCAGGTACCGAGCGGATTTCTCGCCTCGGCCGTTGCCGCCCAAGCAACCAACACGGTGACCGGAAGCACTAGCGGCACCGTCTTTACGCCAATGGTCGCGGCTGCCACCGGCGTCGTTACGCGGGCCTTCATGCCGAAGGCGAAGCGAAGCAGGGAGACGTGGCGTACGAACAGCTCGTAACAGCCCTGGGCGGCAACCAGCGATGCCACCAGCAACAGCGCGAACTTCACGGCGATTCCCGCTTCAAGGCTTATCAGGGGGTAGCCGATCAAGACAATCGCCGGCTGATGAAGGATGTAGATGGGAAGCGAGCCCTCGGCCAGGCGAGAAAGCAGCGGTGATCCAGAGCGCAGGTGGCGCGCGGCAAACCCCAGCATCGCCACTACGAACGACCAGCCGGCGACGCCGGTAAGCGCCAGCACCAGCGGCTCATAGCTGATTACTCCTACGACCGCCCCCAGCAACACGACTACGCTCGCCAGTCCAAGACCGAATGCACGCTTGTACTCGCGATGAATGGCCGCCTCGTAATCCGGATATCGGGCCATCAAGAAGCCCGCGATCATGAAGGTGCTGTAGAAGGCGAAGTTCGCCCAGTCGTCGTAGAGGTTTTGGATGCCCGGCCAGTGGGGGCGCAGCCCCACTTGAATGAGCACGAGCGGGAGGATCGGAAAGTAGACCCACCGCGGCGGTACCACCGCGCGGCAGCTGAGCGCTTTCCGGTCGTTCTCGCGCTTGGGCTCGCGCCGGCCCAACCAGGCAAACAGAGGACGGTAGAGCAGCGAGAAGGTGAACAGGTAGGCTATGAACCACAAATGTGACCAGCTAAAGCGATCGAAGTTTGTAAAATAGCTCGGCCAGAACTCGATCAAACTCTCATCAAACGGTGGCGCGAGGCCCAGCCCCGATGGAATGATCTCCCGGAAGCCAGCCTGCAGCTCCTGGCCTGCGCGCAGGCCGCTGAAGCTCAGGTCGAGGCCGCTTGACAGCTCGACGTATTTTATCAACGGGCCGAAGAGCAGGCAGCCTGCGATAAGAGGGACCAAGAGCCTTGAAACACGCTCTTTCAAGAAGCCACTTCCCCCTCGCGCGGAGAAAGACGAGAAGACCGACCACCCGGCTAACAAGAAGAACAGCGGCATGTGCCAGAGGCTGATAAAGCCGCAGACCACCAAGAACACGCCCGAGACCTCGGCGTTTCTGATGTGGTAGAAGGGCGCCGGGTTGAAGACCATGCCGACGTGAAACAAAAACAACAGATAGGTTGCAAAGACGCGCAAGCAATCGATGTCGTGGCGCCTGGTCTGTGTAGTCGAAGCCATGATTTCTACTCCCTGACAAAGGTACGCACGACGAACGCGACGACAGTGTCCTCGGCGACGCTGTCATCGATGGCTTGAGGGTGGGGGTCCCAGTAGCGGTGCACGGCCCAGAAGGCGGCCATTTCGATAATTGCCCGCGCAGCCGTGACAACATCGGGCGGTTGTCGAAATACGCCGCCATCGATGCGTTGGGCCAAGTACGCGGTTAGCAGGCCCAGGAGTCCCTCGCGTCCGCCCTTGAACCAAACGTCTGCGAGCTCGGGATTCTCGGCGGCAACACGGTCGATGAGCTTTATCGATACGCGGTTGCGCCACAACGTTCGGAAAATTTCGCGGATGATGCCGTCGAGCTCTGCGGCGGGGTCGTCGACCAGTTCTCGGGCGACCGCTTCGTTGAGTCTGGGCAACGCGCTCCCCGCGGCCAGGCTCGCCCTTGCGAACTCGACGGTCGCGCCGGGCTCAGGGGTGGGTATGGGAAGAGAGGAGGGCGGTTCGAAGGCCCGCCCGGCAATACTGTGGCGGGCGACAAGATCGAAGAGCGCTTCTTTGCTCTCGACGTAGAGGTAGACGGTCCCCTTGGCCACGCCGAGGGCTTCGGCTACGTCGGCCATCTGAGTCTGTCGATAGCCACGGCGAATGAAGACTTCGGTAGCGCACTCTGCGAGTTCAGCGAGCCTGGTTTCTGGGATCTTTCGTGCCATGAGGCGAGCATATAACTGACTAACCGGGTCAGTCAAGTATTATTTCCGGTTCCGCTCTCCGGATGACAGCCCCTCCGCCGCGAAACGAGGCACTAGACGGGCGAGCTCAGGGTCTAGGGCGGCCCGAACAGCGGCACTACCGGCATGGACGACGGTGTCAGCCCCAGTGGCACCCCCGGCGAGTTTCCTCACGACGGCGTTTAGATGCGTGTTCCCTGTTGCGGTTTACAGGCCGGTTGGTGACTCCACACGCCGCAGGCCCGATCTCTGCCGCACACGGGGGAGTGCGAGAGCCCGGAACCGGATCGATGCTACGATGGATAGAGTTCTT
>JBHHVL010000043.1:0-24309 GCA_046754245.1 Binatia bacterium
CCTCGTTCGATCTAACCTTCCTCTTGGATTCAGAGGGGAGGGGGTGGGGCGGCGGAGTGGGCGAGTATGCGGTGATCTCATCGCGCAGGGTGCGCCAACGAAGACCGAGCGCAGCCAAGAGCTTCTTCTTTCGCTGCTCGCCGTTTCCCGCGCTTTCGCGCTCGAGCTCGGTCCACTGGGCCACGAGTGGCGGCTCGCTCCACATCTGCAGGTCGGTGGCGATTTGAATGAGCCGCCGAAGCTCCTGGAAGGTCAGGCGGTATCGCAGGGTGAGGTCTCGGATGAACAGCTGCGAGTCGTCGTCGAGGGAGCCGTAGAGAGGCTGCTCATTCAATGACTCCAAGCGTTCGGCGCGTTCCCGCCCGGTCTGGGAGTTCATAGCGAGGGACCCGTTTGGACAGCAGAGGCGGGGTCTGTGGGCGAGACCTCGGGTCCCGCGCATCGAGAGACCAAGTCGCCGAGAGAGAGGACGGTCTGTTCGACGAGGGCGATGCGGCGGTGGATCAGTCCGCTTATACCACCCGCCGAGATTCCGTCGACCGGGGAGTCCTGGTTGTCCGAGACTATCTTGAGGACGCGCACCAGCGCCGGCTCGCAAAACCCGAGGGTCGATTCACAGAAGCCCGAGGCCTCCATCTCGTAGAGTTCCTCGCCGGGGTAGTCGGTGACCGGCCGATCTACCGTCACTAGCGACGCGACTTCGGCCATCGCTTCTCGCGGGAGGGACCAGGACCGTCCTGATTTCCGGTCGGTGATCCTGTCGGCGAATACGGCCGTGCCCAAGGGGAAATCGCGGTGTCCGGCGACGCCGACGTTGAGCCAGGCCGCTTTCTCGGTTCCACTCGCGTGGGTGTAGAGGAAGGAGACGGCCCGGGCCGAGGCCTCCCTGCCGACGCCCGAGATGATCAGCCGGACCGCGGGCCGGTCGTCCGTGTAGATTCTGAACGGGCCGCTTCCCGAGACCGTCTTCAGCGCGAAGCGCTCGACGATCGGTCGCGCTTCGGCCGCCAGGGCGACGACCAGGTTCACGCGGTCCGTCAGGCCTCTTAGGTCAGGGTTCGATCTCATCCTATTTCACAACGGCTCGGTTCCACCGACCTTCCTCGCTTTCGCGCACCCTGGCGGTAGATTCTAAGCTTCTCCTTCAGCATCGCCGAAGCAGCCTCGCGGTCTTGCTCGCTCAGAGTTCCCGACGCCAGGATCTTCTCCAGGGCCTGGATACGGAAGCGGTCCATTCCCCAGTATTTGTGGGACAGCTGATCAGGGTGCCCGCCGTATTTCACTATCAGTTTCTCGTCTACGTAGAGCAGGGGGTATCGAGCGCTCACCCTTAGCCAGAACTCGTAGTCCTCGCAGGCGGGCAGCGATTCATCAAACAGCCCTACCTCGTCAAACACCGAGCGGTGGATCAACACGCTGGAGGGGGAGACGCAGCACAGGGGTAGGCAGCGGGCGAAGATCCATCCGCCGTACTTGGCGTGCTTCTTCATCGGGTTGACCCGGCGGCCGTTGCGGATCCAGATTTCATCGCTGTGGCAGACCCTGAGGTCGGGCTCGGTCTGGAGAGCCCGAAGCTGTTTCTTCAGTTTGTCGGGGAGCCACTGGTCGTCGGAGTCGAGAAAGGCGAGCCATTCCCCCGAGCTCTCGTGGATCCCGAGGTTTCGAGCCGCGCTGACGCCGCGGTTCTCCTGTCTCAGGTAGCCGAGCCCCGGGTAGCTCTCTCTCATCAACTCGGCGGTTTGATCGCTGGAGCCGTCGTCCACGACGACGATCTCTTCGCAGGGCCGGGACTGGGCGAGGAGGGAATCGAGGGCCCGCCCCAGCAGCGGGGCACGGTTGAAGGTGGGGACGATGACAGAAACGCTTGACGGAGATCGGTTCACTCTCTGATGGCCGGACGAGGCGTCCGTCCGAGCTTGTGTGCTACCCCATCGGTGACGGTAGTCAACTGTCGGCCTGGCCGCTTCGGCCCGCGCGGCATAGCGAAGGGGGGATCAGGGGCCAGTACGGGGCTACTGGGCCTGGTGGACCGAGCGCAGCGGTTCGGGGGGATAGATCACCCCCTGCTTCGGAGGCATCGAGTTGTATACCCAGTCGAGGTCGATTACGCCGGTCCGGGCGCCGCGCCGCCGCCGGTAGCCCCTGAAGCGCCCTCGCAGCAGCACGCTCTCCATCTCCAAGTTCAGGGCGAATACGGCCACCGCGTCATCCGGGCGCAGCGCCTCGAGCTCGGATCGGTGCACGGTGGGCGCCAGCAGCAGGCGGCGGCTTTCTTCCGCGCGACAGGGCACTAGTGGGACGATGTTGGGGTAGCCCTCGTCGCCGAGGTGAACGAGGAACTTCAACGTCGATGCCTTGGCAAGGTGACGTTCGGCCCAGGGCGTGAGAACGGGATCCCTCTGGTCCGTGCGCTGGCCACTGGCGGCGAGCGCGGTCAGCGCCGCGCCGAGCGCCATACCGGCCACCGGCACGCCCTCCACCGGAAGCACGTCGACGAGGTCGAGGTAGTGGATCGTGTGGATGCCGAAGTAAGCGTTGTAACGAAACATCGGCTTTTGGTTGTAGAGCTCGTAGTCTTCGCCTTGTTTGGTTTCCGTCTTCCAGCTGGCGTGGCCGCGCCAGAGACGCCGGTCCCGGGTCATGACCAGGAACGCGGCTCGCTGGTTGCGGCGAAGGTTGAGCTTGCTGCGTCCCTCGCTGAACTGACCGAACATGAGCTCGGTAGGCCCCTTCGCCTGTAGCGTCGTGATCAGTGTAGCGTGGGGCAGGCCCTCGCCGTCTACCGTCGCGAGGATCCCTATCTTGGCGTCCGATTCGAACGCACGCTGGGCGGTCTCGTCAAGCACCCTGGAGTTCATCACCGGCCTCCCCGGCCTCGGCGACCCTGGTTCGTCCTGTGGCCACGACGATGTCGGGGTCGACGCCCGAGCCGCGAGCGACCTCCTCCGCGTGACGCAGGCCCTCGCGGGTCATGAGCGGGACGCCTCTGAAAGACCAGTCCAGGTCGAGTCGTTCGTATTTGTCGAGCGCGAGGTTGTTGAAAGCACAGAGCTCCCAGCGGCTGACGACACCCTGCATGTATTCGGCGATGAACGCGCCTATGTTTTGAAGGTTGTCGTCGGTGAGCGTGGCCCCCGGGATGAGCGGTGTGCGAACCCAGAGCCGGGCGGGATCACCACCGGCCCGCATCTGTTCGGCCAGCGCACGGGCGTTGGCGACTATCCTGTCGTTCGGTTGTCCGGTGAAGCAGGCGTGCTTCTCGCGGTCGATTTCTTTCAGGTCGTAGAGAACGAGGTCGGCTCGGCCGGCAACGTCGAGCAAGGCCTGGGTTCTACACATCCCGCAGGTGTCGAGCGCCGTCGAAAGCCCCGAACTTCGGCAGCGATCGAAGAACGCGGCGACGAAGGGGGCCTGGAGCAGCGGCTCTCCGCCGGAGACCGTTACCCCGCCGCCGGAGGTTTCGAAGTAACTACGGTCCTTGGCGACCTCGGCGACCAGCTCGTCGAGCTCGTGTACCTTGCCCTGGATCTCGAGGGCAGCGGACGGGCACTGCTCGACACAGTCGTTACAGAGCGTACATCGGGTGCGGTCTATCGACACCGTGTTGCCACGGCGCTCGAGCGCGTTTTCGTCACAGGCCGCGGTGCAAGCCAGCGAGCCCAGGCACTTGCTCGGGTACCAGACGAGCTGGGGCTTCACGCACATCGCTTCCGGGTTGTGGCACCAGGCGCACTGCAGGCTGCAGCCCTTGAGGAAGACGGTGGTGCGCAGGCCCGGTCCGTCCTCGGTGGACATGCGCTGGATGTTCAGTACCGTCGCGGTAGGTGGCGGCTCGGCGCCGTTGGGCCCATCAGAAGTCGCGGTGACTCTCACGGGCTATGAGCTCATCTTGCAGTTCGCGACCGATGCTCGTGAAGTAGGCGTTGTAGCCGGTGACGCGCACGAGCAGGTGGCGGTAGTTTTCGGGGTGCTTCTGCGCATCCTTGAGCGTCTCCACGTCGACCACGTTGACCTGCAGGGCGGTGCCGCCGTTGTGGGCGTAGCCGCGCAGGAACGCTTTGAACTTCTCGCGGTGTTCCGCGTCCCGGAGCAGCGACGGGCTGAAGGTGATCGTGTGGCTCGCGCCGTTTGGCAGGAGATTTACGTAGTCCTTCCAATCACCATCGGCCGCCCGGCCGCCCAGCGCCTTCCCCACCGAGTTGGTGTTGGCCGTGGGGCCGTGGACGTCGGCTCCGTTGGAGGGGCAGATGGCGTTGGACAGGAACCTGCCCTTGGGTCGGCCGTCCGCGCTCGCGGCCATGACGTAGCCGTCGCCTACCCAGTAGTTCCAGCTGAGCATTCCGGGCCGGAAGCGCCTCCCGGTGGATTTGGTGGAATGCCGCCAGGTCTCTTCGGTCCAGACCTTCATGACCTCGGCAGCCATCGCGTCGGCAGCGTCATCGTCGCGGCCGTACTTCGGCGCGCGGAACCGGGCCCAGGCCTGCAGGGTTTCGTGTCCCTCCCAGTTGTCGCGCAAGGCTTGAACGAGTTCGGCCATCGTTGCCCTCTCGGTGTCAAACACGAGGTACTTGATGGCGAGAAGCGAGTCGACGGTGGTCGCGAAGGTCACGGCCTCGATGGTAACGAAGCTGATCTTCGCTCCGCCGCGCGTGATGTCCAGCCCCTGCTCCGCGCAGCCACCGACGAGGCAGGAGAGGTAGGGCGTGGGAGCGAAGTCGGCCCGAATGGCCTCGCTGCGCTCGTAGAGCTTCACGCAACGATCCACGATGTGCCGGGTCTGGGTAACGTAGGCCTGCCAAAACTCCTCCCAGGAAGCGAAGCGCTCGGCGTCTCCGGTACGTGGACCGTCTTGCCGAATACGACTCGCCAGGCCGGTCACGGGGTCGACGGCCGGGACGATGTCCTTGCCGCCGGTCAGAGCCAGTTCAACCGCCTTCAACAGGTTGAGGTTATTGTCGACCGTGCCGGAGCGATCGTTGCCGGCCATCGTGTTTTCCAGACAGCCCACGGGCGCGTAGTCGTGGACGTTGCCTTCGTGGATGAGGTCCTTGCAGCCCGCCTTCTCGGCTTCTCGTAGCATGCCGGCCATCGAACGCTCGTCAAAGTTGAGGAGGAAGGGCGCGCCCTGACTCGAGGCGATCATCTCCGTCACCCGCTGGAGAAGCTCGTCGGGGGTGTCGCGGTGCAGGCGGACGTTGGGCTTCGGCTCGAGTATGGGTGACATCTCGTCGATGACGTCGAGAATCACGTAGGTCAGTTCGTTGGTCATGTCACGGCCGCCGGGGCCGAGGCCGCCCAGTGTGACGAGTTGCCCGAAACCGGAGGTGATTCCCTGGTTGCCCCCCATACGAATCATGGCGTCGTAGGCGGTGTTGGCGTGCACCCAGAAGCACCCGAGGATCTCCTTGCCGAAGTCCCGCGTCATGCCCTCCGTGCGAGATCGTTCCCAGTACGGAAGCAGGTACTGATCCACACGACCGAAGCTGATGCCGGGGCCAGGGTAGTTTTCGTCGCTCATGACCAGCATGTGGTTGAGCCACAGGGCCTGCACCGCCTCCCAGAAGTCGCGAGGCGGCTCCCAGGGGACGCGTTCGAGGTTTCGGGCCATGCGGTCTAATTCGCCTCGGCGAACCGAGTCCCCTTCGGCGTCGGCCAAGTCGCGGCAAAGCAGGGCGTAGTTGGCGGCGAGGTCTCGCGGCATGGTCGCCGCGGTCATCATCGCGCGGAGTTGCGCGCCGCGCGACCCTTTCCGTTCGGCCGCGGAGAGTCGCGAGTAGTGGCGCTCCAGGTCAGCGTGGATTCCCTTCCAACCGAGTTCGAGGGCCCGCGCGTGATCGGGGATGAGGTGGCCGGGGGTAGCACCGCTGTTGCCGTAGCCGTGGTCGTGAAACCACTTCGCCTCTGTCCGCACCCCGTGGCGACCGCCGACGAGGCGGTCGCGTCTGGCGCTCTCGCGCCTGTTCAAGGCACGTGACACGAGCACGTTGAAACGTGCGCCGGCGATGAGGTCGCCCGCCATTATCTCCTGCGGCACGCAGTCGACCATCACCTTGCGAATGAGCCAGGCACGGCGTTCGGGCAGGCTCCAGTCCCAGAACTCGTCGTGGAGTTCGACCCGGCGCGCGGCCTGCTGTGCCGAGGAACGGAAAGTCTGAAAGAAAGGATAAGTCTCCGGCACGACGTAGTAGGCCGTCTCGTCGTAGAGCAGGTCCCAGGGAGTACCGACGGTCCAGCAGCTGAACTCGTTGTTCCAGTCCCGCTCCACGCCACGGAAGTACTCGTCGCGGAGGCGTTGAACGCGTGGAGAGAGGCCATGGGGTTCCTTTATCCGATGGTCGAGCTGTTGCTCGTTCGAGGTCTCCATTTGTTTCCTCCTGCGAGGCCGGGCACTAGCCGCCGGCCTTGGCCTCCCAGACCATGGGCGCCGCGCGCTCGGCGGCGAGCAGCAACTGCGAAGGCGCCTGTTTGTCGATGTGCCCGATCAATCCGTTGTAGACGCCGTAGCCTACGAGTTCTTGCAGCCGTGGCGGGAACTTCTCGGCCGTCTCCCTGGGAATGCCCAGCTGCTGGTTCTCTTGTTGGCGGATGAAACCCGCGCAGTAGTTCATCGCCACTCCGACCCGGCGCCGGTCGCTTCGATTCGCGCCGCCGCCGTGCCAGAGGCTGCCCACCCAGACCAGGACACTGCCTCGGGCCATCTCCGCAGGGACGCTGTCGTAGTGCTTTCCGTAGACCGGGGAGTGGTCGGCCTCGTGGGAACCCGGGACGATTCGCGTGGCTCCGTTCTCTTCGGTGAAATCGGTCAGCGCCCACATGGTGTTACACACGATGGGGCCGTGAGGCTTCGCGATCGGAATCATCTGGTCATCAGCGTGGATCGGCTGTTCGGTTTCGCCTGGGTCTATGCCGATCGAGGACAGCGACGAGACCAGACAGGAGTCACCGATGACCCTTTCCACCAGAGGGAGCACGTTGGTGTGCAGGGGGATTCGTTCGTAGACGGGACCACGCGCCAGCAGATTGTAGATGCGAACGGTGTGTGCTCCTTCAAATTCGTTACCAGCGGGCTTGACGTTGAATTCGCGCTCGAGGCGGAGCAGGTCGTCGTGGATAGCGTCGACGAGCCCGGGCTCTATCGCGTTCTCTACGATCGTGTAGCCATCTCGCTTGATGTCGTCGGCGTGGGCATCGAACTTTTCAGCATTCAGCAACGGACTTACCTTCCGGAGTGGGAGCCTCATATCTTCGCCCAGCGCCGCCTGCCTTGCAAGGGGATGGTTACGGTGGGGACGCCCTTGTAGGATCACCGCCAGTGATCGGGCGGGGCCGCAAAATCATCCTTTTTTTGTCTCTGGCACTGCTCGTTTGCGGTTGTGCGGACGGCCCGACCCTCTACCGGGGGGGCACGATCCTGACCATGGACGCCGACGACAGGGTAGTCGAGGCGCTGCTCGTCGACGGCGACCGGATAGCGGCGGTCGGGTCGGAGGCCGAGCTGCGGGGTGAGGCCGGCTCCGGGGTTCGAATCGTCGACCTCGGTGGACGGACCTTGATGCCTGGTTTCATCGACGGCCACGGCCATTTTCCCGGCGCCGGGATCTTTGCGATCCACGCCGACCTCAACAGCCCTCCCATAGGCGGGGTCGAACGCATCGCCGACATCGTCTCGATCTTCGCTTCGCGCGCCGCCAACGCGCGCCGTGGGAGCTGGATCCTGGGCTTGGGTTACGACGACAGCCTCCTGGCCGAGGGGCGGCATCCGACTAGGAGCGATCTCGACCTGGTGTCTACCGAACACCCGATCGCGGCGATTCACATCTCCGCGCACCTCGCGGTCGTCAACAGCCGCGCGCTGTCGCTGCTGGGGATCGACCGCGAGAGCCGAGACCCCGAGGGTGGGGTGATTCGCCGCGACCCTTCCAGCGGCGAGCCCACCGGCGTTCTCGAAGAAACAGCCGCGGGCGCTGTTATCGACAGGCTGCAACGACCCTCTTTTCTGGACTCCATCAGGGTTCTTCGTGCGGCGGGCAAGATCTACGCGCGGGCGGGCGTGACCACGGCGCAGAACGGTCTGGCCAGTGAACGCCAGGTCAGGGCCTTGAACCTCGCGTCGCGGCTTGGCCTGGTGCCTCTGCGCCTGGTGCTCTGGCCGGACGAGAAGCTGGCGGACGATTTGCTGCGGGGTACCGTACGCTTGTCCTCCTACGATCCAGAGTGGCTGCGCATAGGGGCGATGAAGTTGGTGGCCGACGGGTCGATCCAGGGCTACACGGGCTACCTCGGCGAGCCCTATTTCGTTGTTCCAGGCGAGGATCCCGGCTACCGGGGATATCCGCGTATGTCGCAGGACGCCCTCGACGAAGCCGTGTCGCGGTATCACGCGGCCGGCTTGCAGGTGGCGATCCACGGCAACGGCGACGCCGCCATCGACATGGTCCTCGACGCGGTCGAGGCGGCCCAGAGCCGCGATCCGAGGGCCGACGCTCGGCCGGTTCTGGTGCACGCGCAGATGGCCCGTGACGACCAGCTCGAGCGGATGAAGAGGCTGGGCGTGATCCCCAGTTTTTTTGTCTTGCACACCTATTATTGGGGAGATCGTCACCGCGACGTCTTCCTGGGGCCCCGCCGTGCGATGCGCATCAGCCCGACCCGAGCGGCTGTGGATCGGGGGCTGCGCTTCACCTTGCACAGCGATACCCCGGTGGTGCCTATGGAGCCGCTGCGCCTGGTGTGGTCGGCAGTCAATCGGCGCTCTACCAGCGGGGCCGTCATCGGGGCAAAACAGCGCATCAGCCCCTTGGAGGCGCTCAGGGCCGTGACCATCGACGCCGCCTACCAGCACTTCGAGGAAAACATCAAGGGGTCGCTCGAGCCGGGCAAGCTCGCCGACCTAGTGATTCTTTCGGATTCTCCGCTAGAGGACCCGGAAAACATCGACAAGATCAGGGTCGAGGAAACCATCGTCGCCGGCCGAACGGTCTATCGGCGCTCACCCTGACTGCGGGGCTTGGCCAGCAGTTCTGTCCACGTATCGGTGGACTCCGGCGCCAGCGTATCTGTCGCATCGAACCCCAGCCGCGACTACGGACCGCTCGCGTACCTCATGGGCCGATATGCCCGGGGTGAAGACCCGGGCCACCGAAGCCGATTTTCTCGCGGCCGAGAAGGAGAGCCGAGCGAAGACATCTCGACGACGGCATCCACAGCGACTATGTAGCCGCATCGATTCCGGATAGGCAATAACGGGGAGTTATCAGGGATGAGCAACACACTTTTCACGGGTCCGCGAGTGAATCCTTCCAGGGGCGAATCCCTTCAAGAGTTTCCGCAAGTTCTTCCTCGGCCACCTCAGTGTCGTAGGCAGCCTGCGCACGTAGCCAATAGCCGTTGGAAAGTTCGAAGAAGCGACAGAGTCGCAGATCCGTGTCGGCCGATATGCCGCGTCTACCGGCTACGATCTCGCCGATGCGCTGTGCTGGGACACCGATCTCTTTGGCGAGACGATACCGGGAGATTCCCATCGGTTTGAGAAACTCTTCGAGAAGTAGTTCGCCGGGAGTTACGGGATTCAGTCGAGTCATGCTTCAACTCCTCAATGATAGTCGACAATTTCAACGTCCTTCGCGCCGGCCGCTGTCCAACGGAAGCAGACGCGATACTGCTCGTTCACACGGATGCTGTACTGGCCTTTCCGGCGGCCTCTGAGTGTCTCGAGCCGATTGCCCGGCGGGACGCGAAGGTCGCCAAGACGGCCGGCGATCTCAAGCTGACGCAGTTTTCGCCGCGCGACCGACTCGATGCTCCGGAAACGCCTAACTCGCTTGCCGTTGGCAAGGGCTTCGGTATCCGGGCAGCGGAACGTCAGAATCACATCACCCATAGTAACGCCGAGCGTTAATAACGTCAAGCAAGACTATCGCCCTGGCTTCCAGGAGAGCTCACCTAAGGTTTTGGTCCCCGCGGCAGTACCGAGGCGTCTACTACTGAAACGCGACGCGTCGCTCCACGCGGTCGCTGCCAAAGCACTAGCCAAAGAGGTGCGAGACGATCTTGACGCCGCCCACCCAGGTTCCGATCGCGCCCAGCACGCCCGAGAACACGAACACCAGGAACACACGTAACAGGTGGCTACTCCACCACCGCGAAACCTTGGTGACGTCGTCGCCGAGGCTCTGGAACTCGTGCACCCGGGGCGGTCGCAGCCAGGCCTGTACGAACGCGACGATGTAGCCGGATCCGATCAGCGGCGTCATGCTCGTGAAGGGTGCGACCGCGAATCCCACGGCCGCGGTCGCCGGGTGGCCGAAGGCGAGCAGGCAGCCGAACGACGTGGGGATCGAGTTCACGAGTACCCAGAACAGCGCGTCCTCGCCCACCGCGGCGGCCCCTTTGTTGACGCCGATCGCCGCGAGCGAACCGACGATGAGGGCGGGGACACTCCACCCTATCCATTTCCAGACCGGCGAGACCGGGGGGACACGGTCGAACTCTTCGAGCGTCACGTCACGCTCGGCTTCGAGGGCTCTGCGCATTCCCGACACGTGTCCCGCGCCGACGACGGCGACGATCCTGTCGCCCTGGCTCTCCCGTATGCGCTGCGCTAGGTAAGCGTCGCGCTCGTCTATCAGCACGCGCTTGAGGGAAGGCATGGCCTCGCCGAGTTCTGTCATGAGTTCGGTGAGCACGTCGCGCCGGCGGATACGACGGAGGTCCTCTTCGCTGAGATCCGGGTTCCCGAACGCGCCGACAAGCGTTGACGAGAGGAGCATGAGCTTGCGGTACCAGGAGAGCGAGTGCCACGCACGGCGTAGGGTCACTCTTATGTCACGGTCGCACAAGGTGACCGGAATGCCCAGCTCCTCGCTCGTGCGTGTTGCCTCGAGAAGCTCGCTACCGGGCATGACGCCCAGCCGTGCGCCCAGCCGTTTCTGGTAGGATCCCAGCATGATGTTCACGAGCAGGGTTGCGAGCTGCTGGCGGCGAATTATCTGGCGCAGATCGAGGGTGTCCCACTGGCGCTCCTGCGACAATGCCTCGTAGCGCTGACGGTCGAGCTCCACGCACACACGGTCCGGCCGTTCCGCCATGATTACCTCGCGAACGAGATCCACCGACTCTCTCGAGATATGCGCGGTACCGACCAAGACGAACCTACGCCCACCGACCTCGAGCGTGCAGACGTCGTCGGAGTCGGTGGGGTCGGTCGGCGAAGAACCTGGCTGGGGACCCATAGCCCCACTGTGGACTGAGCTTGGGCGGGGAGCAACTCTGCTGTGGAGCAGGCTGCCGATTGAGGGCACTTGGCAGGAGCCGACCTTGCGCTAGGGACGGCCGGCGGATAGGCCCTGAGGCGGAATCGACCGGGAAGTGGTGGCAGTAACGCAGCTAGTCGGTGAGCCCCAGCTTCTTCGCTGGGAGGAACTCAACAAGACCGGTTTTGATAGAATCGACCGCGCCCGCGCTGTCGTGCTCGTTACCTGTTCTCCGCTGGAGGTACACGGGCCCCACCTCCCGATGGGTGCGGACATGCTCGAGGGCGCCGGCCTCGCTCGGCGGATGTTGCGCTTCCTGCCCGAACGCCACCAAGATCGCGTCTTCCTCGAGCTGCCCCCGATCTACACGGCCACGGATACGCTGCCACAGCCGGGCTCGCTATTCTTCCAGCCCTCGACGACCGTTCGCGTGCTAACCGAGCTGGGTCGTACGCTGGCCGCCCAGGGCTTCACGAAGGTCGTGGTGTCTAACTTCCACGGGGGCCCTCGCCACTTCGTCGCCATCGAACGAGCCTGTGCGCGCGCCAATCGGCGCTACGGCCTGCGCATGATGCCCTTGTTTTCGGTGATGCTGAGCCAGCTCACGGGTGGCAGCCTGGATCTCAACGCCGTGCTCGGCGATGTCCCCGGCATCGAGCGCGACGATCTGGTTGGCGACGTCCACGCCGGGCTGGTCGAGACCGCCCAGCTTCTGGCGCTGCACGGGGGCTGGGTGGATCCGGCGTTCTCTGCGCTACCGCGGCTGACCGTGGACAGCTGGCTAGAGGAAACCAAGCCGGGGCAAGCGGGGGCCGGGCTCAGCGAGGCACGCGGGCTCGTGGGAACCGCACGGAGCTACCGGCAGGTTCTGCGTTTCTTCGAGCGCAACACCTATGCTGGTGCTCCGGCCGGCGCGTCAGCGGAGATCGGCGAGCGCTTTCTCGACTTGCTGGGTGAACGGGCCGCCGGGGCCTGCGCCGAGTTCCTCGACGGCACGCTCGATCCCCGGGACTGTCATTCGCCGCTCTGGAAGTTCCGTTTCGTCCTGCTCAACCCCTTGATGATCCGGTTGACCGACAGGCTTCTCGGGTTTCGCAATCCTCTCGTGTGAAGACGGTCCGGCTCGTGTCGCGGGGAGCGGGCTCTACGTAGATCGCCGCGCGAGCGCGGGTTGCTCTACTTGGCCGAATCGATGACCGCCATTCCCACGGGCTCATCGATCTCGATTCCCGTGGATTCGGTCACCATCGCGACCATCGAGTAGAAGCCGATGGTAAGCAGCATCTCGACGATCTCGCGGGCGGATAGCCGCTCGGCCGCGGCGGCAAAGGTCGCGTCGGAGGGCTTACCCTCCTCGACCACCTCGCGAGTGAACGCGAGCACGGCCTTTTCAACCTCGTCGAAGCACGACGCTCCCAGGTCGCCGGTGTCGATCGCGGCTATCTGATCCGCGTCTACCCCCAGGGCCTCGGCTATGGGGACGTGCTGCTCCCACTCGTAGCGGCCGTTCCACTGGCGGCCGACCTGAAGAATGACGAGCTCACGCAGCTTGTCGTCAAAATCCTGTTGGGCAAGGATCGCGCTACCGAGTCTCAAGAACGGCCTGAAGCAGGTCTCGGCGTTGGCGATCATCTTGAAGATGTTCAGGTCGACCGGTATCCGCTCCAGCGTGTCGCGGATAGGATCGGGCGGGTTGTCGAAATCAACGTAGGGCAGTCGAGCCATTTTGTATTTGTCCTCTATTACCTTATCGAACGAGACCGCGGCGCTGGCAGCCCCCGTGGGTCTTAGAACTAGCTTCGTGGCTTCCGTGGTGGCGCCAGACTAGGACAGGCCTGGCGTTGACAAAAGCCACTGAAAACTTCGATCCCGCTCAGTAGATTACCTGCTGGTCGACGAGTTCGCGGTAGCGAGACTCGGGTAGGCCGAGTAGTTCGAGGAACACCTTGTCGTTGTCACGGCCGATTACCGGACCGGGCTCTACGCTGGCCGGCGTGCGGCTGAGCTTCACGTAGGCTCCGTATATGGTCTCAGCAAAACCCAGCGGATGGGTCACCTCGACGAAGGTTTCGCGGGAGCGGTAATGCGGGTCTCCCGCCAGGTCGGCAACGTTGAGTACCGGGGCGGCCGCGACGCCGTGTCGTTGGAGTTGTTCGGCCAGGTCACGGTCGTCAAAAGCGCTGGTCCACTCGGCGAGTTTCTCGTGGAGTGAATCAATGCGGTCTATTCTGTCCGCGCTGTCGGTGAATTCCGGGTCCAGCAAGGACTGGGCCTCGCCCATGGCCGCGAGAAGTCCTCGCCATTCGGCGTCGTCGGTGACGACGATGCTTATCCAGCGGTCCTCGCCCCTGCAGGGGAAGACCCCGTGGGGGGCCGCCACGCCCAGCGGGTGCTTGTTGCCGATGGTAGCGGCGACGCGACCGTTCATCACGTAGTCCATGAAAGCCGGTCCGATCATCTGCATCACCGCCTCTTGCTGGCTGTAGTCAACGTGTTGCCCCTCGCCGCTGCGGTCACGGTAGGCGAGAGCGCTGACGATCGCGAATGCCCCCATGATGCCGTTGAAGGGGTCCGAGAAGGCGTTTTCCACGGGTACCGGGGGACCATCCGCGTATCCGTTGAGACTGTCGAGGCCGGTCAGACTGGTCAGGCTCAAACCGTAGGTGCGAACGTTCTTCAGAGGCCCGTCGAGTCCCGCGGCCGGCATCGAGAACATGACGACGTCGGGCTTGACGGCGCGCAGGGCTTGGTAGCCCAGACCGAGCTTGTCCATGACGCCGGGCCCAAAGTTTTCTATCACCACGTCGCAGTTGGAGACCAGTTCGAGCGCGAGCTGGCGCGCCCGCGCTTCTTTGAGATTGAGCGTGACGCTGCCGTTGCCCGCCCAGCAGGCGTGGTTGGAGAGGCTGCGGTCGGGATCGCGCTGGCCGCCGGCGAAAGGCGGCAGCGTGCGCGTGAGGTCTATGCGCGAACGCGATTCGATCTTGTAGACCTCGGCACCGAGAAAGGCCAGGGTCTGGCCCACCACGGGCCCCGCCCACACCCAGCCGAAGTTGGCTACGCGCAAGCCGTCCAGTGGCAGCGCACCGCCGTCGACTTGCTCGGCCGGCGCGGTTTTCCGCCCGGGCTTCGCGTCCCTTCGGGCGCCGGCGCGCGCTATGAACTCTTCGTTGTGCTGTCCCAGCAGCGGGGCGGCGCGCCGCGGTCCGCCCGGGCAGGCTGGCAGCCGAAACGGTGCCCCCAGGCTTTTCACCCTTCCCAGGCTTGGGTGATCGAGCTCGACGAAATAGTCGCGTTGCTCGAGGTGCTCGTGTTCCGCGGCCTCGGCGATCGTGAAGACGGCCGTCACCGGACAGCCCTGGGCCTGACAGCGTTCCATTATCTCGAACTTGCCGTGCTCCCTGGTCCACTCTTCGATCAGGGGGTAGATGACGTCGGCGTTTTGGGCTCGCGTGAACATGTCCTTGAACATATCGAGCTGCATCCAGTCCGGCTTTCCCATCGCCTCCGCGAGGCCCTGCCACTGGCTGGGCTCGAGCGCGAGCATCCACACGTGACCGTCCTTGCAGGGCAGTATGGTCGCGGGCGCACCCAGCGGCATTCCCACGCCCGTGCGCCTTTCGAACGCGCCGTCCTGCACGTAGGCACCTATGTTTTGCGCGCCGACGAAGGTCGCGGCGATGGCTTCGGCGCAGGACACGTCTACCTGCTGGCCGCCGCCCGCGCTCGATCGCCCGTAAACCGCGGCTAGCCCCCAGGCCGCCGCCACCGCTCCCCCGTAGAAGTCGGCCGCGAAGGTGCCGTGCTCAAGGGGGGCCTTGTCGGGGTGGCCACAGTAGCGGCTACCGCTGGCCGTGAGATGGAAGGCGTTGAGGTCGTATCCCTTCCACTGGCTGTAGGGGCCGGTCTGGCCGAATGGGCTGATGGATACCATCACCAGCTGGGGGTTCAGCTCGGCGAGCGAAGGGTAGTCGAGGCCCCACTCGGCCATCTGCCGGGGCTGCTGGTTCTCCACGAGCAGGTCGGCGTCGGCGACGAGATCGAGGAAGATCCGGCGGCCACCGGGGTCGGCCAGATCGGCGGTGACGCTGGCTTTGTTGCTGTTGAGGAAGAAGAACAGACCGCTCTTTTCACGGTCGGCCTGGTCGCCGGGGAAGGGACCCCAGCCTCGCGCCGTGTCGCCCAGCTCCGGGGCCTCTACCTTGACGACCTCCGCGCCGTAGTCGGCCATCAGCTTGGCGCAGAAGGGCGCCGATACAAGCTGGCCGAGTTCCACTACTTTCAAGCCTGAGAGGGCGCCCTCCGGCATTCCGCTTCCTCCGTGGTGGCAACCCTACGGCCAGAAGCTCTTCGTTGAGCCAAGCCGGCGCAGCCCCCGTACAGCAGGGAATATACGGAGTAATCCGGCCGCTGACAAGCAAAATAGAACTTGTTCTAGTTTTGGGTACCGTGTACTGTCTGCGCCCAGAACGCCGCCAGGAGAGGACTTTCCGTCATGGCCAAGGACCCGCTGAGGACCAAGTTCTGCGAGATGATGGGGGTGGAGTTCCCCGTGCTCGCGTTTACCCATTGCAAGGACGTCGTCGCCGCCGTGGTCAACGCGGGCGGCTTCGCGGTGCTGGGAGAAGCGATGAACACTCCCGACCAGATAGCCGCCGACATCAAGTGGATACGGGAGAAGGTGGGTGAGAAGTCCTTCGGCATCGACCTGGTGCTGCCCTCCTCCGCTCCGCCGGCCGACTCGCTGGACAAGCTCCTTGAGGGGATTCCGGAGGAGCACAGGAAGTTCGCTCAGGGCATCAAGGAGAAATACGAGATCCCCGAACCCAAAGAGGCTGTGGACCTGCACCAGTGGGGTGGCCTCAACCAGGAAATCGCCCGCCAGCAGCTCGACGTGGTTCTGGAGGAGCGGGCTCCGGTCTTCGTCTCGGGGCTGGGAAGCCCGGCTTTCATCGTAGACGCCGCCCACGAGCGGGGCATGAAGGTCTTCGGCCTCATCGGCAAGACCCGTCAGGCGGTGCGCGAGATCGAGGCCGGAGTCGACGTGATCGTGGCTCAGGGCTACGACGCCGCCGGTCACACCGGGCCCATAGGGACCTTTTCCATCGTACCCGAAGTCGTCTCGATCGCCGGTGATACCCCGGTCATCGCCGCCGGCGGCGTGACCACCGGCCGGCATCTTGCGGCGGCGCTTTGCCTTGGCGCGGCCGGCGTGTGGACCGGTTCGATGTGGCTCGCCTCGAGGGAGTCTGACTCCGACATGATAATCAAGGAAAAGCTGCTGGCGGCGGATTCCGACAGTACGGTCTACTCGACCTGCATATCGGGATTTCCGATGCGCATACTCAAGTGCGCCTGGACCAAGGAGTGGGCCGACGCCGAAGCGCCCCGGCCGCTGCCTTCTCCATACCAGATGCTGCTGAGCGCGAATTACATACAGGCGGCCAACGACCACAGGAGGGAGGATCTGATGATGGAAGCGGTGGGCCAAGGCGCTGGCTTCATCAAATCGATGAAGCCGGCTCGCCAGATGGTCTTCGACATGGTCGAAGAGGCTCTGGCCACCTTCGAGGATATCGTCGGCGAGCCGAGCGCCTAAGTTTTGGCGAGGACGGGCCGGGAAAGGTCGGGCGCGGTTGGCGAGCAATGGGTAAGGAAGGATCAGTGGCCACCCCGAACATAGCGGGCAAGCCCGGCTTCGACGCGCGGGTCGCGGGTCGAAGGGCCGAGTGTGACGGCGGCGGGCCGATCGCCGGTACGCGCTTCGCGGGCCGCCAGGAGTTCACCGGGACGGTGAGCGGCGAGTACGTAGACCACGGTGATCCACCCTGGCGCTGGTACCTGATGGTCGATTTGGTTCGTAAGCCCGAGGGCTGGGAAGCGGACTCGGTCTGGTGTGAATCCTCCAGCCTATTTTTTCTGGATGAACGATGAGAAACGGTCGCCGCTTCGAGCCACGGACCAAGGGCGAGCGCCGCTAGGGGCAGTGATGCGAATCGTCGTTTGTGCAAAGGAGGTGCTCGACCCTGACGCGGTCAACAGCTACGCGCTCGAGGGCAGGCTCGTCATAGGTGACGACGGCAGAACCCTGACCCAGACCACCATTCCCCGCCTGATCAACGCCTACGACGAACAGGCGCTCGAAGCGGCGCTTCGTCTTCGCGACGGCGGGCTGGAAACCCACATCGCCGTCGTGTGTGCGGGCCTGGACCCGGGCGAGGTGCTCAAGCACTGCGCGGCGATGGGTGCGGACGAAACGGTGCACGTTTCTTTCGATCCCGGCGTCGGCGACTACCACGTGGCCGCCGTCCTGCTCGGCGCCTGGATTCGAAGCCGTGGGGGTGCTGACCTCGTGCTCTGCGGGCGGCAGGCCTCGGACGACGACCAGGGAGTGGTCCCGGCTCTGATCGGCGAAGCCCTGGGGATGCCGGTCGTTACCGTTGCGCGCTCAGTGGAAGTCACCGCCGACGGCGGGTTGAGGGTAGTGCGGGTCACGCCCGACGGTGACGAAGCGGTCGAGCTCTCCTGCCCGGCGGTCGTGACCATAAGTAACGAGCTGGGCGAGCCCCGCTACCCCACCATGGCGAACAAGATGGCCGCCAGGCGCAAGCAGCCCACGGTGGTCAGTTCGGAGGAACTGGGCCTGTCGGTGGAGGAAACGAGGCCGCGGGCGGTGCTGGCCAGGCAGTTTGTGCCGGTCATCAAGGGCGACTGCGAGTTCATCTCGGCAGACAGCCCGGCGGCTGTCGCCGAGCGTCTGCTGGACCGTCTTCGCGAGGACAAGGTCCTGTAGGGAGGGCGGGGATGGAGTCAGGGGCGATCACGGTTTGTAGCTGGGACCAGGGGCGCGCCGGCTTGCCCGCGAACGCCGAGGAGATGCTGAGTTTGGCCGCCAAGATGGCCTCGGCCATGGAGACCGAGTTCGTTTGGTTGGTAATAGGCAAGGCGACGGACCGCCTGGTCGAACTGGCCAGACGCTACGGGGTGTCGGCCATCGACGAGCTGGTCGACCCCGCTCTGTCGAGCTTCGGTGCGGACCGCTACGTGGAGGCGCTGGCGCAGTACTGCCGCCGTCGGTCACCTTCGGCCCTGGTGATCAGCCAGACCTTTGAAGCCCGTCTCGTCGCGCCACGTCTCGCTGGTTGCCTGGGTGCCGCCGTGGTCATGAACGGCGTGGACGTGGAAGTGACGGCCGATGTGTTGCGGATCACGGCCTCGGCCTTCGGCGGCGACACCCGTGTGGTATACGAGGTCGCGCGCGATCTCACCTGCATAGTAGGGCTCAGCGATAACGCCCTCGAGCCCACGCCCCCGGGCGACGCTGCGGAGAGTCCACCGCCTTCTCGGCCCTTCGAGGTGGACCTGGGTTCCGTCGAAGAGCGTGTCCGGGTGGTCGAACGGGCCGAGGCCAAGGGGCCGCGGCTCGAAGACGCTCAGACCATAGTCGCGGGTGGCAGGGGCCTGGGCTGTGAGGAAAACTTCGTGTTGATCGAACAGCTCGCCGAAGCGCTCGGCGGAGTCAGCGCCGCTTCCCGCCCCATAGTCGACGAGGGCTGGGCCGATCCGTCGCAGCAGGTGGGGCTCACGGGCAAGATCACGCGGCCGGCCCTCTACGTGGCGGCTGGTATCTCCGGTGCCAGTCAACACATGGTCGGTTGCTCTGCGGCCAAGACCATAGTCGCGATCAATCGTGATCCCGACGCCGCGATCTTCCGCTACGCGAACTACGGGATAGTCGGTGACTGCGTCGAGCTGCTGCCCGAGCTCACCAAGGCCGTGAAGGGATAGAGAGGAGGTGCTGTGAGAACCACGGTGATCCGGCCACCAGGCCAGAGGGAAAGGGAGAGATGACACTCAGCAAGAGAATCAACGTCGTGGAGGGACTCTTCAGCGACACACCCGACGGTCCGAGGCTCACGGGTTCTCGGTGCTCCAGCTGCGAGACCCCGTACTTTCCCAGGTCGGAAATCTGTCACAACCCCGACTGCGGAGAATCGAAGATCGAAGACGCGCTGTTTGGACCCACCGGCAAGATCTGGAGCGTCGCCATGCAGGACTACCCGCCTCCCTCGCCGGTAAAGTTCGACGAGCCATACGAGCCCTACGCCATGGGGATAGTAGACCTGCCCGAGGGCCTGCGGGTCCTGGGCCGTATAGCCACCGACGATCCCAAGAGCGTGGAGGTGGGGATGGACGTCGAACTCATCCTCGACGCGCTTTGCCACGACGAGGACGGTAACGAGATCGTTTCGTGGAAGTTCAGGCCGCTCTAATGACGGCGGGTTCTACGGGCAGCGTGGCAGCACAGGGCGAGAGGGGAAGGCCGGAATGAGAGAGGTCGCGGTTATAGGACTCGGAATGCACCCCTGGGGGAAGTTCGGCGACAAGTCCGTCGGCCAGCTCTGCCGGGCAGCCGTCGACGCTGCGCTCGAGGACGCCGGCGTGGCCTGGTCGGAGATAGAGGCCGTGGCGGCGGCTAGTTCCAGATTTTCGGGTGGCCGGGGTTGGGGCCTCAACGGCAACGACGTTGTCGAGGACATGGGTTCCACCGGCGTGCCGGTCTACAACCTCTCGGCGGGCTGCGCCGCCGGAGCGAACGCCTTCAACGTGGGTTACTCGCTGGTCGCCGGAGGGATGTTCGACATCCTCCTGGTCGTTGGCGGGGAAAAGATGCCCAAGGGTTTCATCCAGACCTCGGGCGTGGATGAAGAGACCGACCCCGAGTACCTGCGCCAGCTCTGCGTGGGCATGCCGGGGCCGGCGTTCTGGGCGGCGATGTGCCGCAGGCGGATGGCCGACTACGGCACCACCGAGGAACAGCTCGCCAAGGTCGCCGTCAAGGCGCACAAGAATTCGGTTCACAACCCTTACGCGCGTTTTCGCAAGGAGTTTACGCTCGAGCAGGTCCTGGGCTCGGCCATGGTGAGCTATCCGCTGAGGCTCTACGAGATATGCCCGGTCAGCGACGGTGCGGCCGCGGTCGTGATCTGTTCGGCGAACGAAGCCAGGAAGCGCACCACCAAGCCGGTGTGGATTGCGGCTAGTACGGTGGCGACCGCGCGTTTTGATGATGGCATTCCCCGTGGCCTGGCGGGCGCGGTTCCCGCCGACGGAAGGGCCTATCACAGCGAGGCTGCGCTGGCGGTGCAAAAGGCATTCGACGGCGCGGGCGTGGGGCCGTCCGAGATAGACTTCGTCGAGCTCCAGGACAACACCGTCTACTACGAGCTGTCGTTTCCCGAGGAGTGGGGTCTGTGCGAGCCGGGTGAATCGGAGGCCCTGCTCGAGGCGGGGGAGACCACGCCCACAGGCAAACTCCCCATCAACCCCAGCGGGGGGTTTCAGTCCTTCGGTGAGGCGACCACCGCCCAGGGAATCTTCCAGGTCTGTGAGCTGGGTTGGCAGCTGCGCGGTGAAGCCGGCGGCCGCCAGGTTCCAAAGGCCAGGCTGGGGCTGGCCCAGACCTTGGGTCTGGGGGGCAACGGTGCCGCCGTGATACTCAAGCGATAGGTTGCGATGTGCCGCGTGCTGATTTGAATCACACAGGAGGATAGTCGGTTGAGCATGAACGCGACAAAGAACTGGAACCACGAGGTCGACCTGTTGGTCGTCGGTAGCGGAGCCGGCGCCATGGCGGCTGCCCTGTGCGCGCACGACATGGGAGCCTCCACGCTGTTGCTCGAGAAGACCGGGCTCTACGGCGGCAACTCTGCCATGTCGGGCGGAGCGATGTGGATTCCGAACAATTTCTACATGCGGCAGTCCGGCGTCGACGACAGCCGGGAAGAAGCGCTCGACTATCTCAAGACGATCACGCGCGGCACTGTCGCCGAGGATCGTCTGTGCGCTTACCTGGACACCGCACCCGAGATGCTGCGCTACCTGATCGACAAGACCCGGGTACGCATGCAGTGCATGCTCGAGTATCCCGACTACTACCCGGACGTTCCCGGTGGCAAGCCGGGGGGACGTTCGCTGGAGCCCGAGCACTTCGACGCCCGGGAGCTCGGCGACGATTTCTACCGCATGCGGGAGCCCGCGGTGCAGGAACTCGTCACCAAGCGAATGTCGATGACGGCGACGGAGGCCAACGTGTTGCTGTCCAGGCACCCGGGCTGGGTGAAGCTCACCGCGAAGATCATGGGGCGATACTGGTTCGATCTGCCGGGACGCCTTCGTTCGAAGCGTGATCGTTGCCTGTCGCTGGGCAACGCGCTGGTGGCGATGCTGAGGCGGTCGTTGATGGATCGTGACGTAGAGCTGTGGTTGGAGACCCCGGTGCGTGAGCTGATCGTGGAGGGCGGTCGCGTGGTGGGGGTGGTCGCCGAGAGGGAGGGCCAGGAGCTGCGCGTCGGCGGCCGCAAGGCGGTGCTTCTCGCCGCGGGCGGCTTCGAGCACAACGCCGAGATGAGGGAGAAGTACCTTCCCGGTCCCACCAAGGTGGAGTGGACTACGGGCAGTCCGGGCAGCACCGGCGACGCGATAGGGATGGCGATGAAGCACGGCGCCGCTGTCGATCTCATGGACGAGGCCTGGTGGGGACCGACCACCGTGGTGCCTGGCGAGGACCTCGCGCGCATGCTGGTCATCGAGAAGGGCCTTCCCGGATCGATATTTGTGGACAAGCGCGGGCGCCGTTTCGTAAACGAGGCCGCGACCTACATCGACATCGTTAACGCGATGTACCGGAACCACTCGGAGTCAACGCCGACGGTGCCCGCCTACATGGTCTTCGACGCGACCTTTCGTAGCAAGTACCCCTGTGGTCCTTTCTTGCAGGCCTCGCAACAGCCGGACTGGGCGCTTCCGAAGGCTTTCAAGCAGGGCTACCTCAAGAAGGCGGACAGCCTGGGGGCCCTCGCGACCGAGTTGGGCGTGGACCCGGAGGGTCTCGAGGCCACCGTGGCGGAGTTCAACGAGCACGCCCGTGAAGGCAGGGACCCGGCCTTTCACCGAGGAGAAAACCTCTACGATCGCTACTACGGCGACGAAAAGGTGAAACCGAACCCCTGCGTCGGTCCCCTGGAGAAGCCACCGTTCTACGGGATCGAGGCCTACCCGGGTGAGCTCGGAACCAAGGGCGGGCTGAAGACCGACTGTAGGGCCCGCGTTCTCGACGAGTCCGGAAATTCCATCGCGGGACTCTACGCGATAGGAAACTGCTCGGCGTCGGTAATGGGAATCACCTATCCGGGGGCCGGGGCGACCATCGCTCCGGCCATGACCTTTGGTTTTATCGCCGCGCGCGACGCGGTGGGTGGCTGAGGAGGGGGGATGGCGCTAGCCGTTGAGACCGGGTTGTTGAATCCGGAGACCGATCAGTACGCCGGCAAAGGCGTGCGCGCCTGGACGCTGCGACGGGTGGCCGAGTCAGCGCGCGCGGCCGAGAGTCTGGGCTTTGACGGTTTGTGTACGCCAGAGGCGGGACACGATCCCTTTCTCCCTCTGATGGTGGCGGCCGAGCACAGCTCGACGATCTCCTTGGGCACCAACGTGGCCATCGCGTTTCCGCGTAGTCCGATGGTTACGGCCCAACTGGCCTGGGACCTCCAGCAGTACTCGGATGGTCGGTTCAAGCTCGGTCTCGGAACCCAGGTCAAAGGTCACAACGAGCGCCGTTACTCGAGCCCCTGGAGTGCTGCGCCGGGACCACGTATGCGTGAATACCTCTTGTGTCTCAAGGCGATGTTCGATTCTTTCTCTGAACCGGCCAAGCCGAGCTTCTTCGAGGGCGACCACTACCGATTCACCATGATCCCTCCCTTCTTCAATCCGGGTCCCATCGACTACAGTCCGCCGGCCATCTACATAGCGGCCGTCAATAGCTACATGACCGGCCTCGCCGGAGAACTCTGCGACGGTGTCAGGCTGCACCCTATCGGCACCTTTCGCTACACCAAGGAGGTCGTGCTCGGTGCAATCGAGTCGGGGGCACGAAAGGCGGGCCGCCGACTTACAGACGTAGACCTCGTCGGGGCGCCGTTCATCGCGACGGGTGCGAAGGAGGAGGAGGTCGAAGCCGCCAAGAAGGCGCTCAAGCAGCACATCGCCTTCTACGCGTCCACGCGTAGCTACCATACGGTGCTCGAGTTTCACGGCTGGGAGGATATCGGCCGCCGGCTTCACGAGCTGGCCGGGCAGGGCAAGTGGACCGACATGGCCGCCTTGATCGACGACGACATGCTCGAAGAGTGGGCGATCGTCGCGACTCACGACGAGTTCGCGGCGCGGGTGAAGCAGCGTTGCGAGGGGGTCTTCACTACGGTGCTGCTCGATCTGCCGCCGGCGATGCTCAGTGACGAAGACCTCGTGCGCGAGACGGTCACGGTTTTGCACGGGTCCTAGCGCCGCTGTGGTTTCATGGCTTTCCGCCTAGTACGATGGTCCCAGTAACCAACTGCGCGTTAGATGCCGGGGAAGATGCAACGGGTTGCCCTGTCGAGAACTGATCAAGAGAGTCAACAACAAAGCGACGCTGGAGAGATGGCTGCCATGGGGTCCGACAAAGATTACCTTTTCGAGATAGACGACGGGGTGGGCCTGGTTACCCTCAACAGACCGGAGCGCATGAACGCGGTGACCTGGGAACTCGCCAGCGATCTCGTCGAGCTCTTCCGCGACCTCAGGCTGCGCGACGAGGTGCGCACCATAGTGTTGACGGGTGCGGGGCGGGCCTTCTGCTCCGGCGGTGACGCCGAGTGGTTGAGCGGTTCCGGCGATCGGCCCATCCCCGGACTGTCCGAAGAACAGGTGCTTCCTCGTTATCAGCGCAAGACCCCAGCCGGTCCCTTCGCCGAGTTCACACGCATGATCGTCGAGGTCGAGAAACCGGTAATAGCCGCGATTCGCGGCCCGGCGGTGGGAGCGGGCCTCGCCTACGCGCTGGCCTGTGATCGGAGGTTCGCCGACAGCACGGCGAGGATGTCGGCCGCCATGGTAAGACTGGGCTTCGCGCCGGACTGCGGGGTAACCTGGCTGCTGCCCAGGGTCACCCGGCTGTCGACGGCCTTGCGCATGGTAGAGACCGGCGACATCATCGACGCCAAGGAGGCCCACG
>JBHHVL010000044.1:0-23964 GCA_046754245.1 Binatia bacterium
GTACAGAATGATGTCTTTTGTTTCCCAGCTCGAGGCTACCGGTTCAAACTCGGTCCCCAGAGCTTTTTCTACATCGATAGGCATGTGATGGTCTCCTCCTAACTTTGCGGACGCGCTCGCCGCCGATCGGATCTACATGCAGTGTTTCATGCTGAGCTGGGTAGACTCGGCGATGGAACGAACAATCTGAGACTTGCCCATGTCGTTGATCGCCTCCCAGCCGTCGGCCACGTCCTCGACGGTGAGTTCGCGATCCGGTTTGATCGCCAGTCCCTCGGCTCTGAGGGTCTCGATGCGCGCGAACGCTCCACCCCCGACCTCGTAGATTTCTCCGTTTTCCTGGCAGACCTCTGAGCAAAGGTAGACGACCAGAGGCGATACGAAGTCGGGTTTGATGAACTCGTGTACCGCCGGGGGCATGAGGTCCTTGGTCATCCGGCTGAGCGCGAGGGGCGCGATGACATTAGCGTGGATGTTGTACTTTTCTCCCTCCAGCGCGAGCGTCTGTCCGAAGCCACACAGTGCCATCTTCGCAGCCGAGTAGTTGGCCTGGCCGAAGTTGCCATAGATCCCGGACGCCGACGACGTCATGACTACGCGGCCGTAGCCCTTCTCGCGCATGTGCGGCCAGGCGGCCTTGGTTACGTAGAACGCACCCTTGAGATGCACCGCCAGGACCAGGTCCCAACCGTCCTCCTCCATTTTCGTGAAGCTCTGATCGCGTAGTATGCCAGCGTTGTTCACCACGATGTCAATGGATCCGAAGCTGTCCAGAGCCGTCTGGACCATCGCCTCGGCGTGCTCCTTGTTCGATACCGACCCGTAATTGGCTACCGCGTTGCCACCGGCTTCGGTGATTTCCTTGACTACCTCGTCGGCCATTTCCGCCCCGGAACCGGTACCGTCGGGGTTACCGCCGAGATCGTTGATGACGACGTTGGCGCCGTGTTTAGCAAACAGTAAGGCGTGACAGCGTCCCAGTCCGCCTCCCGCACCGGTAACGAGAGCGGTTTTGCCCTTAAGTCCGAAACGATCTTCTGACATGAAATACCCTCCAAAAAACGATGGCCGGAACTATAGGTAACGCCTTGCATCAAGTAAAGGTGCGTGGGACAAGACCGGCCATGGATTTCGGATTCAGTGAAGAACAGGAGCAGCTCAAGGCGCAGGTGGCGCGTTTCCTGAACAAGGAGTATCCGCTGGTGCGGGTGCGCGAGCTGATGGACTCCCCGGAGCCCTTTGACCGCGGCTCGTGGAAGGCGATGGCCGGACTCGGTTGGCAGGCCCTCACCGTGCCGGAAGAGCACGGGGGGGTTGGGTTGCAGTGGGAAGACCTGGCGGTGGTGGCCGAAGAAATGGGACGTACCCTTTTCCCTTCCCCCTTTCTCGACAACGCCGTTGCCGCCAGGTTGTTGGAAGGGCTCGGCGACGAGCGACAGAAGAGCGATTATCTTCCGAGGATAGCCTCTGGTGAGCTCGTGGTCGTACCGGCGGTTCTCGAGGAAAGCGATCTGCAGGGCCCCGGAGGTATAGAGGCGGCGGCCATGGAAGAGGGCGGCTCGGTGCGTCTCGCCGGCACCAAGATGTTCGTGCCCTGGGCGCAGGCAGCCGACTTGATTCTGGTGGCGGTTCGAGAGGCCGGCGGCGTGAGCGTCTTTGCCGTGCCGGTCGGCGCGGCCGGTCTCGAAATGGAAGAGCTCCGGTTGGTCGATCCGACGCGCCGGGCGGCCCGCCTGGTGCTCAACGGCGTCGAGGTCGACGCAGCGGCTCGCGTGGGCGATCCGGGCAATGCCTGGCCGGCGCTGAACGCCGCCCTCGATGCGGGGCTCGTCGCGATTTCGGCCGAAATGGTCGGGGCCGCTGACGCGGCGCTGACGCTGGCGGCGGAGTACGCGAAAACCCGCGAGCAGTTCGGACAGCCCATCGGCCGGTTTCAGGGCGTCAAACACAAACTCGCGGACATTTACGTCGCCGTCGAGTCGGCGCGTTCTCTGGTCTATTACGCGTCCTGGGCCGTCGACCACGCGGACGACGCCGCTGCGAGCGTCGCGATGGCCAAGGCATGGGCCTCGGAGGCGCTTGATATCGCCGGCGAGGAAGGCATACAGATTCACGGAGCGATCGGCTTCACCCACGAATGTGACGCGCAGCTCTACTACAAACGGGGCCGTTATTGCCGAAATCTGAACGGCTCTCCCGACTACTACTACGAACGGGTGCTGAGCGCTCAGGGGCTTTGAGGTCCACGGCCTCAGGAGAAGCTGGACGAAGCGATGGATTTTTCATTCACGGAGAAAGAAGAGGAGTTTCGCCGCGAGGTTCGAGAGTTTTTGGCACAACACCACCCTGACCGCGCTGGGGTCGAGGAGGGGGGAGCTGACATCGAGTCGATGCTGGACCGTCTTCCCAAGCTTCTGGCCTGGAACCAGGCCCTGTACGAGAAGGGTTGGGTGGGCTTCGCATGGCCGAAGGAGGTCGGTGGTGGAGGCGGCAGTCTCATGGAGCAGATGATTCTTCGTGAGGAATGCGGAAAGGCGCGGGCTCCCATGCTGGGTCTGTCCTACATGGGTCTGGCGTGGGTGGGTCCTGGGATTATTCGCTACGGCACCGAAGAGCAGAAGCGACGCTTCATTCCGCCGATACTGCGCGCCGAGGAACACTGGTGTACTGGTTATTCGGAGCCCGGTGCGGGAAGCGACCTCGCTTCGCTCAACTGCAGCGCGGTACGGGACGGGGACGACTACGTCGTCAACGGGCAGAAGATATGGACCTCGTTGGCGATGTGGGCCCAGTGGATGATCGTGCTGGTGCGTACGGACCCCGAGGCCTCCAAGCACCTCGGCATCACCTGTCTGCTGGTACCGATGGACGCCGAAGGCATTACGGTGAGACCCATCAGGACCATGAACGGCGATACGCCTTTCGCCGAGGTATTCTTCGATAATCTGAGGGTCCCCGTGACGAACCGTCTCGGCGAAGAGGGGCAGGGATGGGAGGTGACCAAGCACGCCCTGGCCAACGAACGTAGTTCGATCGCCGAGGTAACCGCCCTCTACCATGATCTGGAAGATCTCAAGCGGCTGGCCAGCGAATGCCGCGTTCAGGGCCGGCCGGCGATCGAGGTGGCTTCCATACGACGACGTCTTGCCCGTATGGAGTGCACGATTGAAGCGATGCGGCTCAACGGGCTCCGCTTCCTCACACGCCAGCTGCGTGGGGAACCGCTAGGCGCGGAGACTTCGGTGAACAAGCTCCTGCGCGCCGAACTGGAGGTCGAGATAGGAAGGCTTGCGTGCGACGTGCAAGGGTCCTACGGACAGCTGGTCAAGGGGTCTCCGGCGGTTGTCGCGAAGGGCAGGTGGCAGCGCCACTCCATGTCGTGGCCCACCTACGTCATCGGCGGTGGTACACCCAACATTCAGAGGAACGTCATCGCCGAACGTATTCTCGGTCTACCCCACGACGCTTGACGGCGGCGCTGCTTGGCCGGGAGACGGGCGGGTGGGGTCGGGTCGCCGCAGGGGGCGCTGGGCGGAGCCGCCGCCGTTCAGACGAGGCGGGACTGCCTGCCGCTCCAGTACCGGTCTTTCAGAATCCGCTTGTACAGCTTTCCGTTGGGATGGCGAGGTAGCTCCTCTTCGAAATCGACGGAGCGTGGGCACTTGATCGCGCTGAGCCGGTTTCGACAGTAGTCGATGATTTCGGCTTCGAGTTCGGGGCCGGCGTCCGCGGTGTCGATCGGCTGTACGACCGCCTTGACTTCTTCACCGAAGTCCTCGTTGGGAACCCCGATGACCGCGACGTCTTGTACCGCCGGGTGGGTGATGATCAAATTCTCCGTTTCCTGGGGGTAGATGTTGACGCCACCCGAAATGATCATGTGGTCCTTTCGGTCGGTGAGGTAGAGGTACCCATCCTCACTTAGGTATCCTACGTCGCCGAGGGTGGACCAACCCTTTTCGTTGTGGGCTTTGGCGGTTTTGTCGGGATCATTGTGGTATTCGAACCTTCCTCCACCTCCAAAATAAACCAGGCCGGTTTCGCCGGGGGGGAGCTCGTCGCCCGATTCATCGACGATGTGAATCTCTCCGAGCAGCGCTTTGCCTACGGAACCACGGTGCTCGAGCCACTGGTGGGAATCGATGGCGGTCAACCCGTTGCCTTCGGTCGCCGCGTAGTACTCGTGTATGATGGGCCCCCACCACTCGATCATCTGCTCCTTGACGGCTACCGGACAAGGGGCGGCGGCGTGAATGGCGACCTCGAGACTGGAGATGTCGTAGAGTTCGCGCACCCGCTCCGGAAGCTTTAGCATGCGAACGAACATCGTCGGTACCCACTGGCTGTGTGTGACGCGATACTTCTCTATCGTAGCCAGAGCCCTCTCGGCTTCGAAGCTCTTCATGATTACGCAGGTAGCACCGAGACGCTGGAAACCCATCGTGAAACGCAGCGGCGCCGCGTGGTACAGAGGGGCAGGCGAGAGGTAAACGGTATTCTCTCCCGGTTGGTAAAGCGCCGTTACCAGCGCCAGTAGCAACGGCGGTGTTCCAGCCGGCCTGTTGCCCAGGGGAAGTTTGACTCCCTTGGGGCGACCTGTGGTGCCCGAGGAGTAGAGCATGTCCGCTCCTTCGAGTTCGTCGGCCACCGGCTCGGCCGGCATGGCGCGCACACGATCTTCGTACGAGTCAAAGCCCGGGATGGGGTCACCGACCATGAGTTTCGTCGACGCGGCGGGAAGGCCGCGGCCGAGCCGATCAGCGGTCTCGGAGAGCGCGGCGGAACTGATGAAGAGCTTGGCGCCACAATCGTTGACTATGTACTCGACCTCGGAGGCAGCGAGCCGCGAGCTTACCGCCGTGTAGTACAGCCCCGATCTCTGTGCGGCCCAGCAGATCTCCAGGAAACGGGGGTTGTTTTCCATGAACAGCGCGATGCCGTCGCCTGGGATCAAACCGGCGGCGCGGAACAACTGCGCGCAACGGTTGGATCGCTCGTCGAGCTGGGCGTAGCTGACCGACTCACCGCTCTCGGCAATGATGTACGCCGGTTTGTCCGGAGTTCTTGATGCCCACGTGGCTGGATAGAGTTTTTCGTCCACCTGATCGCTCCCTCTATTCTGGGGCCGCCGTTGGTTTGCCGCCTCCGGCGGGTGCCCAAGGACGCGCCGAGCAATAGCAGTGCTCGAAAGGCAAGCAAAGTTTACACGGCCGTCTTCCCCGTCCGGGGGGTGTCGGCAAACGAGACCAGCGGCAGCCAAGGTGTAACACGTTGCACAGCCGGGCTTGTCTCGCGTTCGCACGACAACTACGCTCCGAGCCAAATGGCGGTAAAGCTATACTCGACGACCTACTGTCCCTACGCTTGGCGCACCCGCATAGTTCTTCATGAGAAGGGCCTTCCCTTCGACGTCTTCGAGGTGGATCTCAAGGCCAAACAGTCGGAGTTTCTGACGGTTTCTCCCTGCGGCAAGGTCCCCGTTATGGTCGACGGGACCACTACGCTTACCGAATCCATGGCCATCAACGAGTATCTCGAAGAGAAATGGCCAAATCCCAACCTCGTCGGCGATACGCCGGCCGAACGGGCCGCGGTTCGGACGGCGATAATCGACCTCAACTGGAATCGTAGCCGGCCCCTGGCGAGGCTGGCGGCCATGCTCTTCTACGAGCGCGAGGGAAAGGACCAGGGCAAGATTGACCAGCAGATGGCTTCCTGGAACACCTACCTCGACGAGCTCGAGGCGGTGTTCTCGGAGCAAACCTGGCTGGTGCTCGACCGTTTCTCGATGGCCGACCTCAGTCTCTACACGACCGAAGCGGTTACCCGCCACGGCTTCGGGCTCGGACGGGATCGGGACCGCCCTCATCTCGATGCCTGGCGGGAGCGCGTAGCCGCGCGCGATACCGTCAGGAAGTCCGCACCCCTGGGTATGGATATAGCGGCCTGATCGCGGCACCTTCTCCCAGGGCTCGTCGCGGCGGAGCCACCCAGACCTCGGGCTGACGGCAGGCCGGACAGGGCTGGGAACAGGTTCGTGTCACGGATATACAAGACCACCGGTCTCGGGCGCGCCGCGCCCTGAGGCCGTTGTCGTTGTCGGGAGGAGTTCAGGGTCAGATGGGAAACGCTTACATACTCGATGCAGTCCGGACGCCACGCGGCAAGGGCAAGTCCTCGGGCCGCCTTCACGAGGTTCATCCCCAGGAGCTTCTCGCCGCCTGTCTCGAGGCCCTTCCTCGGCGCAGCGATTTCGATCCTATCGAGGTCGAGGACGTGGTGGCCGGCTGTGTTACGGCAGCCGGGGAGCAGGGTGCCTGCATCGCGCGCATGTCCGTGCTGGCGGCCGAGTGGCCGCAGGAGGTTACGGGGGTCACGCTCAACCGCTTCTGCGGATCGGGTCAGCAGGCGGTGAACTTCGCGATGATGGGCTGTGCCGCCGGTTTCCAGGAACTCGTCGTCGGGGGCGGGGTAGAGAGCATGTCGAGGGTGCCCATGGGGGCCGACAAATCGGGGATAGACGGTCACAACAGCCATCTGCGCGAGCTTCATCCCTTGGTGCCCCAGGGAATCTCCGCTGACCTCATCGCTACCATAGAAGGCTTCTCTCGCGAGGACGTCGATGGTTTCGCGGCGAGCAGTCAGCGCAAGTGCGAAGTCGCGGTCGCCGAGGGGCGTTTCGCCAGGGGAATCATCCCTGTCAGAGACGCCCACGGCGAGTTGATCCTCGATCGTGACGAGCACCCACGTCCGGGCACCAGTGCCGAAGATCTCGCGAGCCTCTCACCCTCGTTCGCAGGTCTCGGTGAATACGTGCAAGAGGGGGACGAGCTGAGCTTCGACGCCAAGGCGATGAGTGTCTACTCCGAGGTCGAAGGGATCGAACACGTCCATCACGCCGGTAACTCGAGCGGGATCGTCGACGGCGCGTCTGCCGTACTGGTCGCGTCCGAGAACTACGTCAAGACTCACGGTTCGGCAAAACCCAGGGCGAAGGTGCTTTCGATGGCGACGGCTGGCGATGAGCCAGTCATCATGCTCACCGCCCCAGCGCCAGCGTCCGAGATCGCGCTTCGCAAAGCCGGCATGGAGTGGCGGGACGTAGACCTTTTCGAGGTAAACGAGGCCTTCGCCGCGGTGGTGCTGAAGTTCCTAAGGGAAAGCGGCGTGGATCCCGACAGGGTAAACGTCAACGGCGGTGCGATCGCCATGGGGCATCCGCTGGGGGCCACCGGTGGCATGCTGATCGGTACCGTACTCGACGAGCTCGAGCGGCAGGATCTCGGTACCGCGCTCGTGACCATGTGTATAGGTGGCGGAATGGGTATCGCGACGATCATTGAACGGGTCTGAAAAAGGGGAATCGCCGCGGCGGCTCGGTGCCGTCTCGCGGCTAGCGCGCGAGTGGGTACTCGCGTTGGTCGGGAGGCAACGGCTACTGTGAAGATCGGATTGGTTCTAGGGGGAGGGGACAATACACTCGACGAGGCTGTCGAAGCCTACGTTCGTGCGGAGCGAGACGGCTTTGCGTCGGCGTGGCAAGCCAACATCTTTGGAATGGACGCGCTCACGGTACTCGCGATGGCCGGGAGGGCGACCAAACGCATCGAGCTGGGCGTGGCGGTGGTGCCGACCTATCCGCGCCACCCGCACGCCCTCGCCCAGCAGGCCGCTACCGTCAACGTCGTGACCGGAGGCCGCCTCGCTCTCGGTATAGGCCGTAGCCACCAGCTGGTTATCGAGGGTATGTTCGGCCTGTCCTACGACAAACCCCTCACCCACATGCGTGAGTATCTCACCGTGCTCCGTTCGCTGATCAACGAAGGCAACTGCTCGCTGGAGGGTAAGCAGTACCGGGTGAACGCGAGCCTGAGCATAGCAGGCGCAAGCCCGTTTCCCATTCTCATAGGAGCGCTCATGCCGGGCATGCTCAAGATCTGCGGTGAGCTCTGTGACGGTACCCTTACCTGGATGACCGGCCCCAAGACCCTCGAGCAGAGGATCGTTCCGCTCATCAACGCGGCGGCCTCCGGCGCCGGCAGGCCGGCGCCGCGGGTCATTTGCTCACTCCCAGTCTGTGTAACGGACCAGCCGGACGCCGCGCGTGAGACCGCCGCGAGGATCTTCGAGCACTACGGCTACCTGCCCGTATACCGCGCCTGCCTCGATGAAGAAGGGGCCGCAGGGCCAGCCGACGTCGCGGTAGTCGGAAGCGAGGACGAGGTTCGGGCCGGTCTGGAGCGGGTGAGAGACGCCGGGGCGACGGATTTCTACGGCAACGTCTTCAAGTCGGGGGCTTCCGGTGAAGATTCTACGCGACGGACCTACGACTTCCTGGCCTCTCTCGGGGGTGGCGTCTGAGAAGGGTCGACTACATTCCCCGCACACGGGCGCTGTACGCGCCGTCGCCGCCCTACCGTTGGGCTGATCGGCGCGGACTCGCGGTGCCGTGGGCCGAACTCAAAATTCCGCTCTCGGGCTGCCGGGTCGCTCTCGGGAGCTCGGGGGGGCTGTACCGGGCCGCCCAGAGGCCCTTTCATTTCAAGGACGACACGAGCATACGGGTCCTTCCCACCGACGTCTCCACGGAGAGTCTCCGGGTGGCGCATTTTGGCTACCCCACCGACGGTGCTCGTGAAGATCCCAACTGTGTGTTTCCACTCGATCGCGTGCGCGAACTCGTAGCCGATGGGACCTTGGGGGAGCTTGCGCCGCAGGCCATCACCTTCATGGGGGGTATCTACTCCCAGCGCCGCGTCGAAGAAGAGCTGGTCCCGGCCGTGATCGCGGAGCTCGAGCGCCAGGCGGTCGACCTGTTCTACCTGGTGCCGGCTTGACCGGTTTGCCACCAGACCGTCGGTCTGGTCGCCAGGGCGGTGGAGAAGGCCGGTATCCCGACCCTCACTATGTCGGTCGGCCTCGACATCACCAGGCTGGTGCGGCCTCCGCGGGCGGTGTTCGTCAACTTCCCCATGGGGAACGAAACTGGCAGACCCGGGATGGTCGAGGAACAAAGGGAGATCGTCAGAGGGGCATTTGCGGCCGTGGAGTCGATGACAGAAGCGGGTAGCGTCGTCGAGCTTCCCCTCGAGCTCGTGGCCGATGGTCCAGACGGGGAGCCGTGGCAGGACTGGGTATACACGGTCGAGTTCAGGGACCGGCTGATGTCGACCCGTGAGTGACGGAGGGACTGCCCCGCGCGGTCCGTGAGGAGGATAACCTTTCATGTCAACAGACGGTGGTTCTAGAAAGCTCGACGTCTTCGCCGCCTTGTTCGCGGCGCTGGCCGTGTCGAATCTACTCAAACCCCTACAACTGAGTGGCGAGACGGGTTTCGTCTTGTTCGGAGAGCGTCTCAGCGGCAGGGCCAACGCGATCGCCGGACCGCTTTTTGGGGTCTATCTGCTGGTCTATGCCTGGGCGATCTGGCGGCGAAGGCGGATGTCGATCCCGATGGGCCAGGTATACGCGGCCTACGTCCTGGTAAACCTAGTCCTCTTCAATCTGAGGACCGAGAGTCCAGAGACCCTGGGCTACATGCTCTTCGGCGTCGTCTACACCTTGGTCGCGGTGGGCGTATCGGCCGGCGCGGTCTACCTGCTGACGAGCTGCCGCGACCAACTCGGGTAGGGTTTTCGACGGTTGGCAACCGGCGCCGCGGAACTCGTCGCGGCCCTGACGAGAGCCGCTCCCCCCGGATGGGGGGACGCGATATCGCCCCTGTAAAGGGGGAAACTACGCACAGCATCGAGCGGGCGCCTGGGGCGTTAGCCGGGTTTCCTGGAAATAGGCAAACTAATAAATCCCAAAATCGCTCTGAGGTATGGCACCCGACTTGCTTTAAGCCCAGTATCGTTTTTCGCGGGGACAGCCCGGGAGAAAAACGATGGTTGAAAGTATAATTTTGGTTACCGTGTTCCTTGCCGTGGGTCTGCTCGTGCCTCTCCAGTAGGAGGGTACGTCGCGACGCGGGGGTAGCGGTCAGCAGGAGGAGTACATGTCGAGTTTGTCGTTTGAACCGAGGTCCCGTTCGAAGTTTCTAACCGTCTTTGCCGCCATCCTGGCGGTGGGCTTTACCTTTGCTGCGTTGAGCAGCGTCGCCGAAGCCAGGGACGAGTGCCGCCACGCGTGCAACGACGTGCGCAAGGCCTGCAAGAAGTCCGTCAAGGCTATCCGCAAGGCCGAAAAGAAGGTTTGCGATGATGGACGCAAGGCCTGCCGAGGGTCCTGCGTGTTGGACGCTGACCCCAAGGGTTGTCGCAAGCGATGCAACGACGATCGTAAGAAGTGCAAGTCAGATATCAAGAGCGTCGAGAAGATCGCGAAGAAGGTGTGCAAGGACGATCGCGACACCTGTCGTGACGCGTGTCGTGCCAGTACCAACCAGCCCTGTGTTCAGGGGTGCGGCGCCGACATGACTGTCTGCGTAGCGACGGCACGATCGACCTTCGATGCTTGCGTGCGCGCTTGTCCGAATGACGCGACTAGAGACGAGTGCCGCGCGGCCTGCGACGCTGCTCGGCTGGTGGCTGGAGAGAGCTGTTCGATGGCGTTTAACGCGTGCACAGCGGCCTGCTCCGCGCCATGACCTGAAACCGGTTTTTCGGGGGAGTTAGACTGCCCCACCAGCCCCGATCCATCGGTGGCTGGTGGGGCTTTGTTCTTGCGGCCGCTCGCCAAGCCCTCAGCGACCTCCTGCGGCCGGAGTACCGAAGTAGAGGGTTCGGACCAGATCGGTATTCTGCCATATCCTTGGAGAAGATATGAAGTACAAAGAGTTCTTTCGCGGGAAGGGAGTAACGTAGGCGCAAGAGGCATGGCGCCTCCGGGACCTGGCCCGGCAGTGGCCTGATCCCGACGACCAGCTCGTAGAGCTCGAGCGGATCACCGGGATCGTCCTGGAGCGGGACGAGGACCGGGCGGTCTTCGCGGCCGGCCAGGCGCCGGTTGCATAATCTGCTATATGTTACCGAAGGAGGAACGAACGGCGGAAATCACTACCGAATGAGCTGGGAATGAGCACAGCCCATTCCAGCTCATTCTGGGACGAATAGGGCGGGAATAGGGCACCGGACGCCGCCTGTTCGCCGCCCTATTCGGAGCGCCTCAGCAAGCCATGGAACGGACGCTCTCCCATAACGAGGCCAAGGTGGTCCTCGACCTCGAGTGGCGGAACCAGAAAACCGTCACACTGGCCGAGCTGCGTGAGGCGCTCGGCGCTTCGGAGAACTACGCCCGCAAGCTCGCCCACGGGCTGGTGAAGAAAGGTTGGCTCGAGCGCCTGCGCCCGGGCCTCTTCCTGCTCGTGCCCGCTGACCGCGGTCGCGAAGGCATCGCCGACACGAACCCGCTCGCCGCAGGCGCCGTCCTCGTCTCGCCATACTTCTACTCCTTCGGCACTGCCTGCACGCATCATGGATTCACCGAGCAGGTCTTCTCCGAGGTGTATGTCGCCTGTCAGGAGGATCGCCGGCCCGAGAGCATCCGAGGCAAGCGGTACGTCTTCGTCCAGATGTCGAAGCGGCGCTTCTTCGGGTTCGAGGAGATCTCCGTCCTCGGACATGCCGTCCAGATGGCGACGCCTGAGCGAGCGCTGCTCGACACCGGCGTGATGGACCACCTGGCGTTCAAGGGCGGCACCTGCCTGCGCAAGCTGATCTTCGGATCCGCCGGCCTCGATCACCGGCGCGACGGCGAGAAGCACCAGGCAAAGCCCGAGCGTCCTGCTTGGCCACGGTGCGCTCGGAAAGCCCGGCCGCGAGCACTGAAGACCCGAAGCGCAAATCCGCTTGACTATCGATAGTGACAGGACTGGACGCATCATTGTCTGGCCGGGGCAAAAAGTTACTCTACCCGCTGTACCCTTCATCTCAACGGTTGACCAACTGCCTCGATCGGCAGATTGGTAAATCGGGCCGACCCACCGGGAGCTACCAATTGCCCCCTGTGCTTCGAGCGCCTGGGGGGGGGACGTGTGCCCCGGTGTGGCGGCCGCGACGGACGCTACAGTTCCCGGACCACCAAGAAGTAGCTGTTCAGTGACTGGCCGTCGCGCGTCGCGAGTCCGATGAAGACGTTGCGGGCGACGCGACGCATGTAGTCGATCATGCGGTTGTATACGAAGCGAGACAGTCCGCGTGAGTTGGCGCGGATTTCCGGCCACCCCGGCGCGCTAGCAGGGGGGATCATGTTGTAGTCGAAGGCGCAGGTCCCCCAGTCGGAATCCTCGGTATCGTGAACCGTGTAATAACCGGGCCCCACCACCGGGAGCAGGACGCCTTGGTTGTAGCCCCACAGGAGGTCCTGGTCTTGGACCGAAGCCGAGTCCGGCCGACAGCAGATCTTCTGGAATTCGGTGAACGCGGGTAGAGAGTTCTTTCCGTGAAAAACCACCGGCTTCATCGCAGGATAATCGATCGGGACGAGGTCTCTGACCGATATCGCCGGATTGGACGCGACGAGCGACCAGAGGCGTGCTTGCCGCCGGACGCCGGAAACCGCTCTTATGGCGCTGATGGTGTCTTCAAGCGCAAGCGGATCGAGCAGGTCCTCGATTTCGGCAGCCGTTACGCCGGTGCTGCGCAAGGCTTGTAACAAATCGCTGCTGGGATCTGACAACTCCGTGAACTACCCCCCGTTTGTGGTGGCGAATACGACAACGAATCATAGCAGTCGCCCCACGCGTGGCAATGGCGGCGCAGCTTTACTACACTCGCGGTCGTGAGCGCAGACGGATCCGCAAGCTCCTCTGATGGCCGGACCGCGGCCGTGGCGAGTCTTTCCGAACGTATTCTCGCGGCTGTAGTCGACGTGGTTTGCCCCAGCGAAGGGGACTTCGATCTAGACCTGGGCGGGGCGGTTGCGCGGGATACCGCGCGGTTCTTCCCTTTTCTGCCCGGACCCCTGAGGCTTGGTTTACCTGTGGGTCTGCTGCTCATCGAGTTCGGTCCGCCGTTGTTGGGCTGGAGATTTACGCGTTTTAGCAAGATGGAAAAGGCCCAGCGAATCGCGTATCTCGAATCCTGGGAGCGCGCACCGGGTACGCGAGGTCTGTTGTTCTTCGGTCTGCGCTCTCTGATCTTGCTTTGCTTCTATCGGCAGCCCGCGGTGTTGGAGGTCCTGGGCGTACACTGGGAGCGGAGGGCCGACGAGCAGGTCGAGTACCGCAGACGGCTCTTCGCGGATGGGCGCATCCCGCCCAGGTCGGTGGACGTGGAAGCCGCCGCGCGCCGGGCGGATTCGGGGGAGAGGGCTCTCGCCGGCGCGGAGGTGGACGCTGGTGACTGAAACCGTCGTTCCTCCGGAGTTCGAGCTGAGCTATCCCAACGTCGAGTCAGGCGTTGAGCTGGGCCCCCGCCTGCAGAGCACGCGGATCTATAACACCGATGCCGTGGTGGTTGGGACCGGCGCGGGCGGTGCGCCCGCCGCGGCGCGACTGCGCGACGCCGGATACGACGTGTTGCTGCTCGAGGAGGGCGGCCTGCATCTGACGAGCAGCTTCAACACCGATCCCTTGGATAGCGCGATACGCTTGTATCGAGACGCTGGTACCAGCGCGATACTGGGCACTCCCCCAATAGTTTTTGCCGAAGGGCGCTGCGTGGGGGGGTCTACGGTTATCAACGGCGGCATGTCCTGGCGTACGCCGGACAGGGTGCTCGAGCACTGGAGCCGGGACTTGAACCTCGCCGGCACCGATCCGGTTTCGATGGCCGCTTACTTCGACGAGGCTGAAGGAATACTCAACGTCGAACTCCAAGATCCGGAGACCGTGGGGGTGCACTCGCAGCTCTTTGCCGACGGTGCGCGCAGGCTTGGTTGGGAGTTGAAGGACAACCGTCGCAACATGCGGCGCTGTGTGGGGCTCAACAACTGCGGGCTGGGCTGTCCCACCGGAGCCAAGCAGTCGATGTTGGTGACCGAAATACCGCGTGCTCTCAACGCCGGGGCTCAGCTGGTGTGCAACGCGCGTGTGAACCAGGTGCTGACCAAGCGAGGGCGTGCCGTCGGGGTCAAGGGCCATTTCGTCGACCAGCTGGGCAAGAAGCTCGGACGCTTCGAGGTTCGCTCCCGGCTCGTCGTGCTAGCTGCCGGGGCCCGCTTCACACCGGCGATCATGCTTCGTAGCCGGGTGGGGGGAACCATGGTGGGCCGTGGGCTCCACACTCATCCAAACGCCAAGGTCGTGGGGGTGTTCGACGAACGACTAGACCCGTGGATCGGAGCTCACCAGACCCATCAGGTTCACGAGTTTCTGGACGACGGGATCCTGATGGCATGTTCCGCGGTTCCTCCGGGTATACTCGCGACGGCGTTGCCGGGGATCGGCGAGGGACATGGCCGGCGCATGTCCCGCTATAACCACATGATGACGGCCGCGTGCCTGATCGAGGACAGCGGGGAAGGCCGTGTCCGTCTGGGACCGGATCGCCGCCCCTGGATGACCTTCAACCTCTCTGCGCAAGACACAGAGACCATCCACCGGGGAGTCAGACTCCTCTCCGAACTCTTGTTCATGGCGGGTGCCCGAAGCGTGTTGTTGCCGTTTGCCGACCTCCCAAAGCTCGAAAGCGTGGATGAGCTCGACCGGATCGATGCGAGACCGCGGTCGGTCAAGGAAATCGAACTCCTGACGGTTCACATCATGAGCAGCTGCAGGATGGCGATTCATCCCTCCCTCGGGCCCTGTGACGCCTGGGGACGCGTCCACGACGTCGGGGGACTGGCTATCGCGGACGCCAGCTTGATCCCGTCTTCGGTCGGCGTGAACCCGATGGAAACGATCGTGGCGCTGTCTCTCCGTAACACCGACCGGTGGATAGAAGATCTGGGGAGGGAATGAGCGGCTTTACCCGCTGTTGACGCTTCATCATGCCACTGCTGCGAAGAAGCGACGGTGATCCGATACCCGATCTGCACCCGCTGCGACGTTTCATGCCCTTCATCATGCCGTCGCGAACCGAGTGTTTCGTACTGTGCAAGCAGCAGATCTTGGTGGCGCCGGCGCGTGCGTTTCTCAAGGAGCTCAACGCCGATCGTCCGGAGGACAGGCAGGTCACGCTGTTTCACCTGCTGCTTCGCGCGATCGCCATAACACTGCACGAGCGGCCCCGACTCAACCGTTTCGTCGCGGGCGGGCGCCTGTACCAGAGGCGTGGCGTGTGGATCTCGTTTAGCGGCAAGCAGAGCATCGACGAAGGCTCGCCGATCTACACTCGCAAGCGGGAGTTCCCGCCGGACGAAAACCTTGAGCAGATGGTCGCGGGGCTTACCGACACGCTTCGTGGCGCCCGTTCGGGGGCCCAGACCACCAGCGATCGCGAGGTGGGGTTGCTGTTGCGGTTGCCGCCTTTTTTCCTGCGTTTGATCATGAAGGGGGTGTTTGCCCTCAACTCGCTCAACATGGTTCCCGGGGGAATGCTGCGCGGCGATCCGTTGTTTGCATCGGTGTTTGTCGCAAACCTCGGAAGCGTGGGCATCGACGCCTGCTACCATCACAACTACGAGTACGGCAGCATCCCGCTCTTCATAACCATGGGGCGCCTTCAGAAGGCGCCGGTCGTCTCCACGGAAGGTGTCCTCGAGGTCAAGGAAATCTTCGAACTGAAGTACACTTACGACGAGAGAGTCGAGGACGGTCTCTACTGCGCGCGGGCGCTGGAAAACCTCAAGAACCTGCTGGAGAACCCTAGGCGGATGCTCTAGCCGCGGTGGCGTCGGGGTCGGGTGGGAAGACCGCGCGATCTTGTTACAGGCCTGGGCCAGGGCTAGTTTTGGGCGATGCGGCAGGGCAACATCGGCATAGTCTCTTACGGCTCCTACGTTCCGTTCAACCGCCTGCGAAGGGCCGCGATAGGCGAGGCGCTGGGGAAGAGAGCAGGAGTAGGGGAACGGGCGGTGGCCTCCTACGATGAGGACAGCGTGAGCATGGCCGTGGAGGCGATGCGGTGCTGCCTCGCGCGGGTGACCGAGCCGGGCCAGGTAGAGTCGCTCTTTCTCGCGAGCTCCAGCCCCCCTTACGTGGAAAAGCTCAACTCGTCGGCGGTTCACGCCGCCTGCGGACTCGCGTCCCCCGTGCGCTGTCTCGACGTGGGCAATTCAGCGCGGGCCGGGCTTTCGGCTCTGATCACCGCGGCCCGCTGCGCCGGCGACGGAAGGCTTTCGGCGGTGGTGATGTCTGACGTTTGCGCTGGAGCGCCCGAGGGTCCGGCGGAACTCGAGCTAGGGGACGCCGCGGCGGCCTTCGTCCTCGGTAGCGACGGCGTGCTGGCTCGCATCGCGGCGAGTTATTCCGAATCCCGGGAATACCTCGCTAGTTGGCGCTTGCCGGAAGAAAAGTTCGGCCACAGCTGGGAGGAGCGTTTCAGTCTGACCCAGGCCTTCGTGCCCTTACTGGGCCGGGCGCTCAACGCGATCTGCGAAGCGGCGGGCGTAGGGCCCGGAGAGCTGGACGCCGTGATCGTAGACGCCCCGAACCGTCGAGCCGCGGTGGCGGTGGCCAAGGCGGCTGGGCTCAGATCCGAACAGTTGGTTGATGACCTCCGCGACAGCGTTGGCTATAGCCGAGCGGCGCACGCCGGCCTGATGCTCGCCGCGGCGTTGGATTCGGCCTATCCGGGGCAGCGCATCGCCATCCTGTCGGTCTCGGACGGCGTCGACGCCCTCATGCTGGAAACCACCGAAGCGCTTGGCGCGTTCGAAGCGAAGCGTTCGGTGTCGAGCCTCGTCGCTTCCAAGCGAAACGACCTCGCCTACACGAGCTACCTCAAGTGGAGGGGGATTCTCGATACCGAACCACCGAGACGGCCCGATCCCGATCGCCCGGCCGCTCCGCCTTCTTTCAGGGCCGAACGCTGGAAGTTCGGTTTCGTGGGGTCCCGTTGCAACTCTTGCGGCACCAACCATCTTCCGCCTCAGGTCGTGTGCGTGGAGTGCGGTGCCACCGGCGAGATGAGCGAGGTGCCGCTGGCCGAGAGCAGGGCGCACATACGTACCTTTACGGTAGATCGCTTGGCTTTTTCTCCGCAGCCTCCGGTCGTCGTAGCCATGGTAGATTTCGACGGAGGTGGGCGCTTCCAGAGCGAGCTCACGGATTGCGAGCCTGACAGAGTTGCGATCGGGGATGAAGTAGAAATGACCTTTCGTCGTCTGTTCACAGCGGGTGGTGTTCACAACTATTTCTGGAAGGCGCGTCCGCTACGCTGAAGGAGGACTGATATTCATGGCGAGCAACGGTATCCGTGACCGTGTAGCTATAGTTGGCATGGGTTGCACGGCTTTTGGCGAGCACTGGAACAAAGGGACCGAGGACTTGCTGGTCGAAGCGGCCACTGAAGCCTACCGGTCAGCCGGGGTGGATGGCGAACAGGTCGACGCCTATTGGTTGGGCACGATGGGCAATCTGTCTGGATTGACGCTGTCCGAGCCGTTGAAGCTCAAGTACAAGCCGGTTACTCACGTGGAGAACTTCTGTGCGACCGGCAGCGAAGCCATTCGAAACGCGGCCTACGCGGTCGCCTCGGGGGCCTACGACTGTGTGATGGCCATCGGCGTCGAGAAACTCAAGGACTCTGGGTTCTCCGGTCTGGTGGTGGCCGGACCTCCGGGTGACGGGACCTCCGCGACCATCACCGCTCCCGCTCAGTTCTCGATGCTGGCTCCCGCCTATTTTGACAAGTACGGCCTAGACGCGGAGACCGGCAAAGAAGTAATCTCGAGGATCGCCTACAAGAACCACGCGAACGGGGCGAAGAATCCCAAGGCGCAGTACCGCAAGGTAGTTTCCATGGATACCATTCGGAGTTCTCCTCGGGTGGCCGATCCGCTGGGCATCATGGACTGCTCCGGGGTGAGCGACGGTTCGGCCGCGGCGATCATCGTGCGAGCTGAGGACGCCCACAGGTACACGGATAATCCGGTCTTCATCAAGGCGCTGTCTTTCATCGCCGGTCCAGCGGACGGACCCTTGTCGCAAGCCTATGATTTCACGACCTTTCCCGAGGTCGTGGCTTCGGCGACCGATGCCTACAAGCAGGCCGGCATCACGAACCCGGCTGAAGAGCTGTCCATGGCGGAGGTACACGACTGTTTCACTCCTACCGAACTCGTGCTCTACGAGGATCTGGGGTTTTCCGAGCGAGGCCAGGCCTGGAAGGACGTGCTCGAAGGACGTTTCGACCTCGACGGGGACCTGCCGGTCAACCCGGATGGAGGTCTGAAGTCATTTGGCCACCCCATAGGCGCGTCGGGTTTGAGGATGATGTACGAGATGTGGCTCCAGCTTCGCGGCGAGGCCGGAGATAGACAGATCAAGAAGCCCAAGATCGGTCTCACCCACAACCTCGGGGGAGCGCCGGGGCGTTGCGTGAGCTTCGTGTCGTTGGTGGGCCTCTAGTCGAGCTTTCGGGGGTATTCGGGCCGGGCCTTCAACCCACGTTGAGTTCCCGCATGGGACGCTGCAGGTCCGCAAGCAGGTTCTGGATCAGCGCAGTGGATCTGGTCGCGCCGCTGGTGTCGAAGACCGGCCTCCTCGGTAACTGAACTCGCAGCTCCCTGATCGCGTGGGCTATGGCTTCGGGGCTCAGCGAAGCCGCGTCCAGCACCATCGCCGCGCCTAGCCGCTGAAGCTTGCGGCCCCGCCGAACTTGCTTGACGTCGTCGCTTCGCGGAACGAGCAAGGCCGGCGGCGTCGACTCGAGCACGTCCAGGCAGCTGTTGTACCCGCAGTGGCCGATCGAAACATCCGCCTGCTGCATAAGCCGCTGAATGTCGCTGACGTAGCGTTGCATCACGATGTTACGGTTGCCACGGGTCATGCTGCGCAGGGTCCGCCAGTCGTCCTCCGGCAGTAGAGGTCCGCCTACGAGCTGCATCCGCATGCTCTCATCCTGCGCCAGGAGCGCGTGGGCTTGCGCCGCGGCGCGGAGGAGCCTACCGCCGCCGAGGCCGGAGCCCGCGCTTACCAGTACCTGCGTCTTGTTCTTCTTCGCGCGGCCATCGTGGTTGGTCACGATGGGACGGATGAAGCCTGTATGGTAGACGGGGATATTGATCGAGGCGGCGCGGAGCCAGCTGTTCTCGAGGGTGGCGTAGTGCGGATCAGTGTGTACGAGGATAGCGTCGAAGCAGGTTTGGAGAAGCCGGATGACTTCGTGATCGTTGTCAGACGAGAACGGAAGGTCATCGGGATCCCTTACGCTGCAGACGACCAGTGGTTTGGGGCGACAGCGCCGCGCAGCGTCGAGCAGCGGAAGCAGTTCCCCATCGAGCTGTCTCGCGCCGAAGGGGAAAAGGTCAAGGACGATGACGTCGGGGCGTATGGTCGCGAAGACGTTCGCGAGCGCCTGGCGCCTGATTTCCAGGGCCCGTTCTACCGGGCGCCGACGGTCGAGGGTCGACAGCGTGCCGTCGTTCGCGATGGCCAGCGGGGCAAGCTGAGACAGGGACACGCGTTCCGGCGACACCACGCCGACCGGGAGCGGCGCTCCACTCAAGATGTTCACCCGGAAGTTTTCGGTGAGCGCTCGCGCCAGGGCCAGCGACTGCAACACCGGTCCGAGGCAGTGGGAATGCTGCCAATGGTAGAGTAATCGCGGTAACGGCGCTGGCACGGCTTCTTATCTCCAGGGCGGCCCTGTCGGACCGATGAGTCCTGACCTCCAAAGAAGCAATCGGCGTGCCACTCCTGGCCGCGCCTCAGCTGAGTCCCCGATCGATAAAATAAGGTTTTTTTCCTTGTCTCCTCCCTCAGCTGCGCCCGCCCCGGGGCTTTGTACACGGGTTGGGGGAAATCGCGCTTCGCCGAGTCAGCCTCCGGCTCTGCGGCGCCTCAACCGAGGCGGGAGGTGTCGATACCCGCGTGGGGGCTAGCGGCGCCGGCGTTCCTGCGCGGGCGAGCCTGCGAGGGAGGCCGCGACCGAGAGGGCTGCCAGGAGGAGGCAGCACCAGGCAAACCAGTCTCCCCAGGCCATGTATGAGCTCGACCCGGGTCCTCGCCTTACCCGCACGAGCCTTACCGCCTGCCGCCTGGTCGGAAGCGAGTTGACGATGCGACCACTGCTGTCGATCGCAGCCGAGACGCCGGTGGACGCGACGCGAACGAGTGGCACGTGGTTTTCCACCGCCCGGAAGACCGTCATTGCGAAGTGCTGTTCGAGGCCGGCTCCGTCGCCGAACCAAGAATCGTTGGACAGGTTGAGAATCAGGTCGGCCCCGCCGCCGACGTCCCTTCTCGCGTAGGAGGGGAATATCGCCTCCAGGCAAATCAGAGGCGCGACGTTCCATCCGCGCACGTTGAAGGCCCTCGTCGTTTCGCCTGGCATGTAGAACACGGCGTCGCCTGGATAGCCCAGCGCTCCCAGCCACGGGGGACGGAACTCGAGGTAGGGTAGGAGATGCCGCTTGTCGTAGCTGAGGGGTGGACCACCGTCTGGCGGAAAGAAGAATACCGAGTTGTAGATGCGCGCTCGTCCGTCACCGGTGTCTACGCTCCTCGGTCCCGAAGCCAGTACGGCGGCGCCCGATTCAGACGCGAGCGCGCGGATCCGGCGGTCCACGTCCGGCTGGCTGCCCAGGAAGAACGGGATGGAACTCTCGGGCCATACGATGAGGTCGGCGCCGGAGAGCTCGGGCGATCGGGAAAGTTCCAGGTAGTGACCGACGTTGCTGAGAGCGTGCTCCTTGTCCCAGAGTTCGTGCCGACCGATGTTGGCCTGCACGATGGCGACGGCGAGCGTGTCGTCGCCATCGCTCCGTGCCGCAGCGTCGTGATTCAAGCGTAGCTGACCATAGCCGATGATGGCCAAGGGCAAAACGATGGCGAAAGACAGCGCGATGGTGACGGTTCTGCGGTTAGCACGCTCGAAGTAGGCCGTCGCCAGCGCGGCGCAGGTCGCTACGCTGGTCCAGCTCAGTAGCCACACCCCGGCCAGATCGGTGGCCTGGATCGTCCTGGGCATGCCGTAGAAGGCGTGGCCGAGTAGGTCCCAGGGGCAACCGTACAGCAGATTGGACCTCGCGAACTCACAGGCGACCCACAGGCTCGGCAGGGCCAGCACCCGCCACGGGGCCGCGAGCCGACCCAGCCCGCTCGCCAGCACGACGATCACGGCGAAAAATAGCCCGACGTGGATGAAGGTCACCGAGATGGTAAACGCTGCGCTGAACCAGACCGGCTTGCCGAAGAAGTTGCTGGCTGCGAGGAACATCCAGTGTCCGGTCACGCCTAGCGCGGTTGCTGTCCCGAAAAGCAGTCCAGCGGCCAGGGCCCTGGCAAAGCCGAGACGTCGGGTCGGGGCAATCGTGAGAAAGGCGATGGGTAACGGAGCCAGCGCGGCGAGGATTCCCAGGTCGAACGGAGGGAACGCAAGTATGTATAATAGAGCAGCGGTCAGAGGTAGGCCCAGCCACGCTCCGGGGCCGCCGTGTATCGAGGGACGCTCCACGTTGAACGCTGTCATATCGGCAAGCACCAATGACCACAAGCCATAAGCTGTCAAACAGAAAGCTCCTCGCGCCCGGCGTCCTGCAGGTTTCCGTCGCGCTGGCCGCTACTGTTGTCGTCGCCGTGTGTGTGTTCAACTCGACGGTGCGTCTCGGTCAGTCGTTTCCGGGGTTCTTCGTCTGGGAAAACCTGTTCGTTCCCGCGGTAGGCGAGTCCTCCTGGACGGGCAGTACAGCGGGCTTGGAATACTTCTCCTGGGTGCGAGCGGTAAACGGGCAGTCGGTCGGTAACGCGGCCGAGTTCAACGCTGCCGTAGCGGCGGTAGAAGAAGACGGCCCGGTCGAATACCTGCTCGAGAAAGACGGTCGGTCCTACAGCATCCAGGTACCGCCGATGGTCATGCACTTCAGGGCCTGGTTGTCGGTGCTAGGCATCTACGGTTTCAACGCCGTCGCCCTGCTCGCTCTCGGCTGGGTGATCCTGTACCTGAAGCCGCGTAGCCCGGACGCCGCCGCGTTGTTCTATTTTTGCGTCAACCTCTCTCTCTACATGGCGACCTCGACCGATATCTTCGGACCCTACATATTCCGTGTGCCTTACTTCTTCGTGATCACCATGGTTCCGGTAAGCATATGGGGCATGCTCAGTTATTTCCCCCTCGAGCGCAGTCGGCGGCGGCGGGAAGGACTGCTGCTCGCTTCGGGGGCCGCCGCCGCGCTGGCGATGGGGGCAACGTCGAATCACGCTTTCTGGGCGGACCGTGGACTACTGTTGAAACTGGACAGGCTGACCCACTTTCTCATCGCCGCGTCGGCGTTCGCAGGCATAATATTCTTCGGGTGGCATTTCTTTTTCGCGCGGAGTCGAATCGTACGCCAGCGTACCAAGGTGGTGGTCCTCGGCACCACCGGGGCCTTCATCGTACCGGCGGTCATGCTGACGACGCTATACGCTCGAGGCGTAACCCTCCCCTTGAACTACCTGACCCTGTTCTTTGTGCTCTTCCCCTTGGGGATAGGCTACGCCATCGCCCAGCACGACCTCTTTGGCGTGGATCGGGTCATCAAGAGAGCGCTCGTATATTCGGTGCTTTCTGCCTTCGTGTTCGGGATCTATACGGTAATCATCGGCCTGTTCGATTACCTCTTCGAGAACGTCACCACCGTCGTCTCGAGGATGGCCGAAGGCGGTGTGATACTGACTCTGATACTGATAACCAATCCGAGCAGGGCGCGCATCCAGGACTTCGTGGACCGCGTGTACGATCGCCGGCGTTACGATTACCGCGAGGTAGTCCGGTCCACGTCGAGGAGCTTCAGTTCCATTCTCGACGTAGATGCGCTGGTGCGTACCGTTATCAAGCTGATCGACGAGAGTCTGCAGACGGTTACCGCCTCGGTCTTCACCGTCAACGAGGAGGGCGTGGCCGTCCTCCGCGGACATCTTGACCACAGGGCGGGCGAGAGCAGCTCGGAGCGCGACATCGAGATCTGTGAACGCCGCGTGCCAGCGCTCGCGCCACTCGTCGCCGCGCTGGCGGCGCGCGGTCTAGTCACCGAGGACTTCGACGACGACACCCGAGATTCCGGTCCGGCGCTCCGCGGTGCTCTCGAGTCGATCGCCGGTCCCGGCGCTCTGGCGCTCGCCATGCGTCTGGAGGGCAGGCTCGTCGGCGCGGTGGTCGTGGGGGCGCGGCGGGCGGGGGGATACCACAGCGGGGATGACGTGGCGCTGTTGCGTACGATCTGTGACCAGCTCGCCGTCGCCCTGGAGAACGCCCAAGCCTACCGCAAGATCGATCTGCTCGTCCGAGGTCTGGAGCGTAACAACGTGGAACTGGAGGCTGCCAACAACGAGCTCAAGCGCACTCAAGACCTGCTGGTGCAGAAAGAGCGTCTCGCAGCGGTGGGAGAGATTTCGGGCGCCGTTGCCCACGCCATACGCAACCCCTTGGCGGGGATCAAGGCGGCGGCTCAGCTGGCGCTCTTCGATATAGAGGACGACCAGGAAGCCTCTTCCCTCAGGGATATCGTCTCGGAAACCGATCGGCTGAGCGAAAGGATTACCGCGCTCTTGGATTTTTCGAGGCCCTTCGAACCGACGCTCGAACCCGGGTGTGTCGAGACGGTGGTGGGCTCGGTGGTGCGGATGTCCAGGGGCAAGGCCTCTCAGAAGGACGTGAAGCTTCGCTACGACGGCGACGGCGGCCAGCCGCAGGTCATGATCGACAACGCGTTGTTTGAACAGGTCATCGTCGAGCTGGTTGCCAACGCCATCGACGCCTCGCCCGACGGAGGAGAGGTGGCCGTGCGGACCGGGCACGACGCTGACGGTGGCTGCGTGTGGGTCGAGGTCGAAGACGGCGGGGGTGGGATACCGGAAGACAAGGCGGATCGCATTTTTGAGTTGTTCTTCACGACCAAGTCTTCGGGTACCGGCTTTGGCTTGGCGACGGTAAAGAAAATCGTGCAGCGTCACGACGGCGAGGTGCGCGTCTTCAACACCGAACAGGGCGGCGCTTG
>JBHHVL010000045.1:0-23322 GCA_046754245.1 Binatia bacterium
GCGTACCGCTTTCAACAGGCTAGCGAAGCCTCTGAGTACGTGACCGTCGGCGTCAACGGATACACCATGGACGAGGAAAGGAGGGTCGAAACCCTCAGGGTTCCTGCGTCGGTGGAGGAGGAGCAGCGCGCTCGTCTTGCATCTGTCAGGGCTTCGCGGGACCCTGGCCTCGTGGCCGCGGGCCTCGAGGGGGTGAGGCGCGCGGCTCGCAGCGGAGAAAACATCATGCCGCCGGTGATCGAGGCGGTGCGGGCGTCCTGTTCAGTCGGGGAAATCTCCGGTATCTTCAGGGACGAATTTGGGGTCTACGACGACCCGGGCTGGTTCTGACTCGGGCACTGGAGCCGTACAGAGGACAATCGGGGAGCAGGTGGATTGGCACAAAAGACGTTGAAAATACTCGTTGCGAAACCCGGTCTCGATGGCCACGACCGGGGCGCAAAAATAATCGCTCGGGCTTTGAGAGACGCGGGATTCGAAGTCGTGTACACGGGACTTCACCAGACCCCGGAGATGATCGCGGAGGCTGCGGTTCAAGAGGACGTGGACGCCGTTGGCCTGTCGATTCTTTCGGGTGCCCACATGACGCTTTTCCCGCAGGTCCTCCGACTGTTGGCGGACAAGGGCGCCGACGACGTCGCGGTGTTCGGGGGTGGGATCATCCCCGACGACGAGATAGACGAACTGAAGAAAGCTGGGGTGAAAGCGGTTTTTACCCCTGGAGAGAGTACCGAGAACATCGTCACGTGGGTTAGGAACAACGTGCGTCCAAGAGGCTGAGCCGCGCGCCAGCAACACCAACCGGAGGAACGAGAGTGTCGAAAGCAGTGATCGTCAGTGCGGCCCGTACGGCCATAGGGACCTTTGGAGGAGCGCTGACAAATACCAAGGCAACCGATTTGGGAGGGATGGCCGTCAAAGAGGCCCTGGTTCGATCTGGCCTCGAAGCCGGTAGCGTCGATGAGGTGATACTCGGCAACGTTCTCTCGACCAACCTCGGACTCAACCCGGCCCGGGTCGCGGCGATCAAGGGTGGCGTTCCCAAGGAGACGCCGAGCTTTGGCGTCAACAAGGCCTGTGGTTCGGGTCTGAAGGCCGTGGCGCTTGCCGCACAGGCCATCGGTTGTGGCGAAGCCGAGCTGATTATCGCGGGTGGCATGGAAAACATGAGCATGACGCCCTACGTCCTTCCCAAGGCCCGGTTCGGATACCGCATGGGGCCGGACCAGATTATCGATTCGATGTTGGCCGACGGAATCAGCTGTCCGATTACCAACGTCCACATGGGGATTACCGCCGAGAACATTGCCGAGAAGTACGGTATCTCCCGGGAGGCGCAGGACGAGTTCGCGGCCGCGAGCCAGATCAAGGCCGGTGCCGCGCAGGTTTCGGGCGCTTTTGACGAAGAGATATTCGGCGTCGAGCTGGTTCAGAAGAAAGGGGATCCAATCGTTTTCGACAAGGACGAACACCCCAGGCCGGAAACGAGCGCCGAAAAGTTGGGAAAGCTGCGTCCGGCTTTCAAGAAGGACGGTACCGTCACGGCGGGTAACGCCTCGGGAGTCAACGACGGGGCGGCCGCTGTCGTGGTGATGTCGGCTGACCGTGCGAAGGCCGAAGGGAGAGAGCCGCTTGCTACCATACGCGGGGCAGCGTCGGCCGGTGTCGATCCCTCCCTCATGGGCATGGGTCCGTGGCCGGCGAGCTGCAAGGCACTGGAACGCTGTGATCTCAAGGTCGAAGACATCGACCTATGGGAACTCAACGAGGCCTTCGCCGCTCAGTCGCTTGGGGTGTTGTCAGAACTGAAAATCGATTCGGCCAAGGTCAACGTCAACGGGGGAGCTATAGCGCTCGGACATCCCATCGGTGCGAGCGGTACCCGGGTATTGGTCACATTGCTCTACGCGATGAAGCGCCGTGGCGCGACGCTGGGGCTTGCCTCTCTGTGCATAGGCGGCGGCCAGGGCATAGCGATGGTCGTTGAGCGAGTCTGAGAACAACGGTCGAGCTACCAAGGTAGCCGCGTTTTTCGACGTCGACGGGACCCTCCTGGTCGCTCAATCGGGAAACCTCTACATCCGCTACCTGTATCGCCAGGGGTTGCTCAGCCTCGTTGATCGGGTGAGGCTCGTGTGGGCCTACCTGAGTTACCGTCTCGGTTTCGTAAACTTCGCGGTTGTCGGGGAATTCCTGTCACGCCTGCTCAAGGGGCACTCCGAGGAGTCTCTCGCGGCTCAGTGCAGGGACTGGTACGCGACGGATGTGCGCCCGTATTTCAGCGTGGCCATGCTAGCTTGTGTCAGACAGCACAAGGAACGAGGGGACGTCATCGTACTCCTCACCGGCGCCACCTCATATCTATGCGACCTGATAGCCGCCGACCTTGGTATCGACCACGTGGTATGCAACGAGCTGGAACTCAGGGACGGGTTCTTCACGGGGCGGGCTGTTCTGCCGCTGTGCTACGGCAAGGGTAAGATCCTACGGGCCCGCGCTTTCGCCGAGGACCACGGCATCGACCTGTCGGCGAGTTCCTACTACGCGGATTCGATTTCTGATCTGCCGATGCTGCGGGAAGTGGGGCAGCCGTTCGCCGTCAATCCCGACCCGCGGTTGAGGGTCGAAGCGATGAGGCGCAGGTGGCCGATCATCGACGACTCCTCCCGGAGCCTGCCGTTGTTAGACTGAGCCGGGTGCCGCGGTGAGGGTGGTCTCCCTGGTTCCGAGTCTGACCGAAACCATCGTTTATTTTGGGTTGATAGACACCCTCGTCGCGCGCACGCGCTACTGCGTGGAGCCGCCCGGCCTCATCGATCGCGTCGAGGCCGTCGGCGGAACGAAGAATCCCGACGTCCACCGCGTGGTCAAGCTCCAGCCCGACCTGGTGGTGGTCAGTGGCGAGGAAAACAGGCCGCGAGACGTCGAATTCTTTCGGCGAGCGGGCCTCAGGCTCTTCCTGACGCACCCGCGTGGGGTAGAGGAGGCTGCGGCCATGCTCGAAGAACTCGCCCTGGTCCTCGGCGCGGGCGAGGCGGGTAGTGAACTGGCCGCCCGCTGCCGGAGGGCCATCGGGCGGGCCCGCCAGAACCGTGACAGCCGTGCGCGACCGCGGGCCTTCTGTCCGATCTGGAGGCGGCCGTGGATGACCTTCTCTAGGCGGACCTATATCGGCGACATGCTTTCTCTTGCCGGGGGTTGCAACGTCTTCGCGGAAAGCGACAGGGGGGACTATTTCGAGGTCAACCTGGCAGAGGTCGCGGCCGCTCGACCTGAAATTATTCTCTTTCCGGATGAGCCCTACGCGTTTGACCAGGGGCACGCCGTGGAACTCGCTGCCGCGGGCCTCAGAGCCACGCCGGTGTTCGTGGACGGCAAGGATCTGAGCTGGTACGGCCCGCGCATTCCTCGAGCGATTGGCAACCTGGGGCGGACCCTGTCGGCGGCCGGCGGCCAGCGGGCCGCCGATTGAGGGGCTCGTCTCGGGCAGGGGGGCGTGGTTCGCACAAGACCGGCTTGCGTTTTGGGCACTACGCGGACAAGAAGGCCTGACCATGGATGACGACAGACAGTCCTTTACGCGCGTACCGCCTCACAGCGTGGAGGCGGAGGAATCCGTCATAGGCGGGATCTTCATCGACAACGAAGCCTTTGACCGGGTCGCCGACACCGTTCAGCGCGACGACTTCTACGTCGAGAGACTGGGACGCGTGTACGCCGCCATCTCGGATCTCAGCGAGCAGGGCCTTCCGGCGGATCTCGTCACGGTTTCAGATCGACTGAAACAGCGCGATGAGTTGCAGAAGGTGGGAGGTCTGGCCTACCTCGCTGAGCTGACAGAAAGAGTCCCTACGGCCGCCAACATCGAGTACTACGCCAGAATAGTCAGCGAGAAGGCCGTTGTGCGAAACCTCATACGGGTGTCGTCTCGAATCACCGACGCGGCCTACTCCGATCAGGGCGAGACTGAGGCTTTTCTCGACAGGGCGGAACAGGCTATCTTCGAGGTCTCGCAGCGCTCGTTTCGTTCGGCGCCGGAGAGGATCGACACCCTCCTCTCCCAGACGGTCGAGCGGATAGACTTCCTCCAGGGACGTAAGGACGACGTCACCGGTGTGCCGAGCGGTTTTGCGGACATGGACAAGCTAACCGCCGGTTTCCAGCCCTCGGACCTGGTGATCATCGCCGGGCGGCCGAGCATGGGGAAAACCGCGTTCTGTCTCAACGTGGCCGAATACGCGGCGTTGGCCGCTAACATCGGCGTGGTGGTCTTTTCCATGGAGATGTCCAAGGATCAACTCGCGCTGCGGTTGTTGTGTTCGCAGGCCGAGATCGACCTGGCCGCGGCGCGCACCGGGCGGCTGAAGGACAAGGATTTCAAGAAAGTCGCGATGACGGCCGGGCAACTGGGTTCCGCGCCGATCTACATCGACGACACTCCGGGAATGACGGTGAATGAACTCAGGGCCAAGGCGCGCCGACTCAAACGGACCCCCGGGGTAGACCTCGGTCTGGTCATCGTCGATTATCTGCAGCTGATGCGCGGCGCCGGTGAGGATAGCCGCGAACAGGAGATCTCGGCGATCTCGCGCGCACTCAAGGCCCTTGCCAAGGAGCTGCAACTGCCGGTCATCGCCCTGTCTCAGCTCAACAGGCAGGTGGAAATCAGGCACGACAAGCGGCCGCTCATGGCGGACCTCAGAGAATCCGGAGCGATCGAGCAAGACGCGGATCTGATAGCGTTCATCTACAGGGACGAGCAGTACAACACGGATTCCTCGGAAGCGGGTATCGCCGAGATCATCATCGGCAAGCAGCGCAACGGACCGACGGGTACGGTACGCCTGGCGTTTCGGCGGGAGTTCGCTCGATTCAGTAACCTCGCTCGCCGAGAAGGACCGCCGGACTACTACGAGGACGTCGGATTCGGCGACTAGGACTTCCGACTGAGCTCCCAGGCCGACGGTAGCGTCGCTGGATCGTCGCTGCTCTCCAGCTCGCTGATCGCCGCCGCCGACGCGGCGCCGGCCGCCCACAACGAAGGGGCCCTGACCAAGGTGACTCCGCCGATCGCCACCACCGGCAGGGAGGCGCTCGCACAGGCGGCGGCCAAGCCGTCTACGCCGCGTGCCTGGCGAACCCCGGCTTTAGTCGGACTTTCGAACACCGGTCCGAAAGCGAGATAGTCGAGACACCTGGCTGTTTCCGATCCGCAGATCGAGCGGACTTCGCGATCGTCGTGGGTCGAAAAGCCGATCAAGGCCCCGGGTCCCAGGATGCGACGGGCGGTGGCCACGGGCATGTCGTCCCCGCCGAGGTGGACGCCGGCTGCCGCGGCGGCAAGAGCGATGTCGGTCCGGTCGTTAACGATCAAGCGGCAGTCGAGCGCCGTGAGCCTCTCGACCAGCCAAGACGCGAGGTCGACGAAAGGGCCGGTTGCCAACTCCTTGGCGCGAATCTGGAGCAGAGTCGCGCCGGCAGCGGCGAGTGTCGTCGCAAGATCTTTCGCACGCAGACGGGCTTCTTCGTTGCTGCCCGCCAGGTTGACTATGGGGTAGAGCGCTGGCAGAGCGAGGGTCACGATCCTCTGGTGTAGTGGCGTAGGTCTATGCCGAGCTCGGTGATCTTCTTGCGGAGGGTATTACGGTTGATTCCCAGGATCTCCGCCGCCCGGAGCTGATTGCCGCCGGCGCGGCCGAGCACCTCTTCCAGCAGCGGTTTTTCGATGAGTTCGATGACTCGGGCGTAGAGGTCGCGTGGTGCTACCTCACCGTGGCCGTCGATGAACTCCCGCAGCTTGACCCCGACTACTTCGTCGAACGACATCGAGTCGCGGATGCGTTCACCACCGTAACCGGCGCTGAACGGGAGATCTCCAGCCGTGAGTACCCGGTTGGGCGCCAGGGCCGCAGCCCTTATCAGCACGTTCTCCAGTTCCCTGACGTTTCCGGGCCAGGCGTGAGAGAGTAGTAGCGAGAGGGCTTCGGGCGCGACGCCTTTGACCTTGAACTTGTGATCGCGGTTGATCTTCTGGACGAAGTACTCGACGAGCGAAGGGATGTCGTCGGTGCGGTCGCGGAGCGCCGGGACCTGCACGACCACCACCTTGAGCCGAAAATACAGGTCCTGGCGGAAGGATCCCGCTTCGACCTCTTTCTCCAGCACCTGGTTGGTGGCGGCGATGATACGACAGTTCGTCGGGATTACCGTGTGGCCGCCGACGCGACTGAACTCCCGTTCCTGTAGTACCCTGAGAAGCTTGGACTGCAGCGCCATGGGCATGTCGGCAATTTCGTCGAGAAGCAGGGTGCCACCGGCGGCCTGCTCGAACTTGCCCAAACGCCGTTCGGTCGCGCCGGTGAAGGCCCCGCGCTCGTGGCCGAACATCTCGCTCTCGAGGAGATCGGCTGGGATCGCGCTGCAGTTGACGGCGACGAAGGGCCCCTGCCAGTTATCGGAGTAGGCGTGGATGGCCTGGGCAATCATTTCCTTTCCAGTTCCGCTCTCACCCTGCACGAGCACAAGGGCGGTGGTCTTGGCGACGCGACCGATGGTTTTGTATATCTCCTGCATGGCACGCGACTGGCCGACCATCTGTACGCCAGGCTCGAACTCGGCCCGGGCGCGGGCGCGCAGCCGGCCGATGTCGGCGTAAAGCGAGTTACGTTCCATGACGTTGCGCGCCTGGATGCGCAACGCATCGATATCGAAGGGTTTGGTGAGGTAGTCGTAGGCTCCTTGTCGGGTCGCTTCTATGGCGTTGGCTACCGTTACACGTCCGGTAAAGATGATGATCGGAGTTTCGATCCCGGCTTCGGTGCACTTCTTGAGTACCTCGAAACCCGTCAGTCCAGGGAGATTGATGTCCACGAAAGCCAGGTCGAAAGCCCCCGCGGAGAGTAGCTCGAACCCGGCCTCGCCATCCGCGGCGGTCGTCACTTCGTGGCCATCCATCGACAGGGCATCGGCCACGATCCGACGTACATCCTGCTCGTCGTCCACGACGAGGACTTTACCGCTCGCCGGTTCGGCCGTGCTCAAAGAGCAGCTCCTGCTTCGGCGACCGGAAGGGTCACACGGAAGTAGGCCCCGCCGTCACGAACGTTGCCGGCTCTTATGTGCCCCTTGTGACTGTGCACGATGTTCCGGGCGACGGTAAGTCCCACGCCGTAACCTCCTTCGGAACGGGAGTAGAAAGGGCTGAACATGCTACGCATTGTTTCCGGATCGAGGCCGGGGCCGTTATCGCGAATGTCCACCGCAATATAACGCAGTCGCGTTGTTCCTCGCTCCACGTAGTAACTGTTTTCCATGCTGGTCGTAATCGTCACTCGGCCGTCGGCCCCTCGACATGCGGCCACGGCGTTCTTGAGCAGATTGAGGAAAAGCTGCTGCAGGTGATCCGCGTCGCCCAAGACCTCGGGCAGACTCGGGTCGAAGGCGTGAGCGATGACCACGCCACGCTCCTTGGCGACGGCTCCCTCAAGGACTACCATCTCGTTCAAAATGCGATGTATGTTGACTGGACGAATGCGTGGTGCCGGCGCCTCGAGTTTCATCAGAACCTGAATGAGTTCACTCATGCGATCGACCTGCCTGACGATCATGTCGGTGTAGTCGGAGAGGTCCCTTTCTTCGCCGAGCCGGCGCCCGAGCAGTTGTGCGGCACCCCTGATCCCGGAAAGCGGGTTGTTTAGTTCGTGCGCGACGGTTGCTACCAGACCGTTCAGTTCGGCCAGCCTCGACCTGACCGCTTCCTCGTTATGGATGCGCTGGCGTTGCCCGAGGTTCTGGAGACTCAACACGCAACCGTCTGGAACTCCGGCATTGTCCCGCAGCGCCGATACCTCGGCCAGAACGTGGAGTTCAGCGCCTTCCGACACGAGTGGACCTTCGCCGCGAAGGCTGAGCAAGGCCCCTGGTTTCATCCTGGCGATGAGGTCTGATATCCAACGCGAGGAGGCAAACATACCTTCCGGTTGTTGCCCGAGTATCTTGCGCTGGGACTCGCCGACCATGTTCTCGGCCGCCTGGTTTAGGAATACGCATCGCCCGTCTCGGGCGAACACGATGACGGCTCCCATCAGACCCGCCAACACCATTTCGTGGTCGACGGTCGCCGCGTTCGTGTTTGATATATCCGTCACCGTAGGAAGGGTTTTCTCCGTTCGCTCGCGGACTGGAGGGCTTTCGGCAAAGCGATCGATTGGATGCTAACATGAAGGCCGTCTTCGATAAAATGAGGGTTGGAGAGGGATACGACGTTCACCGTCTGGTCGAGGGTCGGCCGTTGATGCTCGCCTGCGTGGAAATTCCGTCGGAATTCGGTTGTCTGGGCCATTCCGATGGCGACGCGGTCAGCCACGCGGTGTGCGACGCGATACTGGGGGCCTTGGCCCTGGGCGACATGGGTCGACACTTCCCCTCCACCGATCGGCGTTGGGAGGGCGCTTCCTCGGCAGAGTTTCTCGCCGTGGTGGCGGGGTTGGCGGCCGAGAGCGGAGCGAGGCTCGTCAATCTCGACGTTACCGTGATCATCGAACGACCGCGGCTCGCTCCCTACATCGGCGCGATGAGGGAGGGGCTGGCGCGCCGCCTCGGGTGTTCCGTGGCTTGCGTGTCGGTCAAGGCAAAAACTGCGGACGGCCTGGGAGCGGTTGGCCGGGGGGAGGCGGTCGAAGCTCGCGCGGTCGCGTTGGTCGAGATTTCGTCACAGGCGGACGTTGAAGGGCAGGGCGGCTAGTCCAGGGCCTTGCGAGCAAAACCTTCGTCGTCAAAGCTGAGCAAGGTGGGTTTACCCCCGACGACGGTCTTGAGAAAAACCGCGCGACCCCAGAGGTCGTGTGTGTAGGCGAGTGTTCGCTTGGCCTGCTCGAGATCAAGTTCGCGGTCCTCGTATTCGTGTTCGAGAAAGAGAGACCGTGAACCCTGGTAGTCTCCGTCGATAACGCGAATCACCGGTATGGAGTTCATCCCCACGTTCCGGATGAGAGTCTCCTTGATGTTCTCCCACCCAGCTTCGTCGGCTACCTCGGTAACGACCGTATCGGTCCCTTTGCGTCCATAGGTGAACAGGCCAAGATCACGCATGGTGTTTTGGTCGAGGAAACGTCTCAGGAACGAGCTATCGCGTTCGCTGGACCGAGCGAGAAAGAGGGCCGTGTGTCCACCGCCACGCCGGCTGTGGTCTGCCGGGCCGTCCCCCTCCTCCGCTTCGTAGATGGCGTTCCATATCTTGAACCCGACGTGGTAGGGGTTAAGTCCTCCAGGGTGAGGGCGCAGGACCTGGTTGTGGTGTACCAGGAACTCGAGCCTGAGTTCTTCGGGCAGCTCGAGGCTGGCTACGATGTGGTAGTGCCAGTAACTCGCCCAGCCCTCGTTCATGATCTTGGTTTCGATCTGCGGGATGAAGTACTGCGCTTCCTCGTGCACGATCGTCAGGATGTCCTTCTGCCACTGGGCCAGATACGGGTTGTAGTCTTGAATGAACAGCAGAATGTCGGCTTCGGGTTCAAGGGGTACCTTCTGCAGGTCAGGCTCTACGAACTCTGGCCGAACGTGGATGGACTGGTGGGGGTCACGCCGGGGAATCGAGGATTCAAAGGTTCGCCTCGTGAGTTCCTCTTCATCCTGCTTTCGGATCGAGAGGTTGCGGCGACACTGGAAGGACAGGGCGTGTGCCGCGTCAACGACCTGCTCTACGCGTTTGATGCCGATGCTGGGGTCTTCGATGTAGCTGCGAATTCTGTCCGCATGAGATTTGAACGACGACAAGGTGTACTCGGGGCGGGTGGCTGAGAATGTGTGGTTGTTCCGGAAAAAATCGTTGTGTCCGTAGACGTGAGCCATAGTCAACACGTTGAGGCAGAGCGAGTTATCGGTCATCAGGTAGGCCAGCGAGGGGTCCGAGTTGATGACCATCTCGTACGGAAGACCGGTGAACCCGTGGTCGTACAGGGTCTTTTGTTTCTCGTAGGCTTTGCCGTAGGACCAGTGCGGGTAGTGGGACGGCATTCCGGAGTAGGCCATGTATCCCAGCATTTCCGCGTGGTCACAGATCTCGAACTCTTGCGGTGCGCAGTCGAGCCCGTAGGACTCTACGAGGTCTCCGATTCGTTCGTCCCATCGCCGGAGCGCGTCTATGTCACGGTCATTCACCGTTCTGCCCTTCCTTCCCGAGGAACCGTTTGAAGCAAGGCCAGACGTCTTCTTTTCCTTCGATCAACACCGACTGGAAATTATCGGAACTCACCTGTCGGAAGATTTCAATGAGTGAGCTGCCGTAATGACTCGAACCGCGAGGCTTGATCTCGCCGTAGCCGAAGAGGTTACAGACGCTGCAGAGGTCCGACGCTCTCTTGATGGCACGGGGGTTGTCGGAACCAAAGTTGTCGCCGTCAGAGCAATGGAAGGCGTAGATGTTCCAGAGTTCCGGATGATAGCGGTCGGCTATTACCTCGAGGGCTTTGACGTACCCCGAAGAAACGAAGGTGCCACCGGATTCTCCTTTGTGGAAAAACTCGTCTTCGGTTACCTCTCGAGCGTCGATATCGTGTGCAATGAAAACCACCTCGACTTTTTCGTATCTTCGGGTGACAAACTGATACAAGAGGAAGAAGAAGCTCCGGGCCAGGTACTTCTTGGTAGTGCCCATGGACCCCGAAGTGTCCATGATGCAGATGATTACGGCGTTCGATTCGCGATGTATCTCGGTCGTGCGATGTTTGTAGGTAAGATCCTCTACGCGGAAGGGGATCCTGCCGTCGCCCTCGTTCAACTCTGCCCGGTTCAGGCGTGAACTGACCTGTCGTTTGACGCGGTTACGAACCGTCCGTTTCTTGTCCAGTCGGACTCTCAGCCCTACGCTGCGATAGCCTTTGCGTTTGGTGTTTCGCAGAGATTCGATGGAACTCAGACGCTTGCGCTCGAGGTCGGGCAGGTTGAGGTCCTCGAACATGATGTCGATGAGCTCGTCCAGGGTGATGTCGGTCTCGTAATAGTCCACCCCGGCTTGCTGGCCCGGTTCGTTCGGCTGGCCCTTATCGGGCTGTCCTCCACGGCCGATCACATCACCCTTTTGTAGGTCTTCCCCGCCTTCGGCGACGGAGTCTTCGTTCTCACCGTAAACGAAGCGATACTCGCGGATACCACGGATCGGAACCTTGACGATCTGGTCCCCCGAACGACCGATGATGGATTCCTCGGCGATGATGTCGGCGATGTTATCAAGGACAGAGGATCGCACCTTCTGGCGATGGCGGAGGCGGTCACCCGCGCTCCTGTCGGTGGAGTGTTTCCCCTTGGGCCGGAAGACGGCGCCCACACGAACCTCCTAGTCTTTCCAGAGGTTGTTGGCCGCGTACTTCAGGACCGTGTCAACGCAGTGCTCGCAGTAGCCATACTCCAGCAAGTTGCTGACCATCGCGTCGTACTTATCGTTCTGTTCGACGTCACGCGTCGTCGCCCGGGTAACGATCCGGCTGAGTTCTCTCACGGACGACATCAGCTTTTTCTCTATGGCCTGGCGCAAGGGCTCGTAACTGCTGTAGCTGATGGTTATGCCTCGGCGGCTGTTGGCCCAGAGGTAGGAGATGACGTCCTGTCTGAAGCCTTCGGCAGCCGATCCGATAATGGCTATCTGCTCTTCGATGGATTTCAAGAAACCTTCGTCGGGTTCGAGTTCTTCACCGGTACTGGAATCTTTCAGCTTGTTCTTGTTGACGAAGGCCTCGGCGTGGTCGAGGTAATTCTGAAAGAGCGCTTCCGCTTGCTCGGTATAGGAGAATACGAAAGCCTTGGTGATCTCTTTCTCGAGGATTTCCAGATACTCCTTGTTCAAGGTGTCCTGGAGGATCTCGAGGTAGCGCTTGCGCACGTCGTCTGAAAAATCGGCTTCCCGGACCATGCTCACCAGCGCTTCGCGCACGGTTATCGGGTTGATGCAGTTCGCGTCGATGTTGTCCGATAGGGCGTTGTCCAGAGCCTTCATGCTGAACCGGGTGGAAATCCCGTCCATGCCCTCGCGTTTGCCGTCCTCTTGCAGCTCCGCCGCCTCGATCTTCTTCGTACGGCCTTTTTCGATGACTTGCTCGCCGTTGTATATCTTGAGCTTGGTCATCGGATCGCACTTCGCCGTGGGTTCGAGACGCGACAAGATGGCGAACATGGCCACGACCTCGAGCGTGTGCGGTGCTATGTGCGCGTCGAAGTCTGAGTGGCGGATGATCTTGTCGTAGATCTTGACCTCTTCGGTCAGCCGCAAGTTGTACGGTACCTTCACGACGACGATGCGGTCGAGAATAGCCTCGTTGGTGTGGTCGGCTCTGAACCGTTGCCACTCGGCTTCGTTGGAGTGAGCGGCGATAACCGTGTCGACGTATACCATGCCGTGTCGCCCGGGCGCCGGAATGACCTTTTCTTGAGTCGCGGTGATCATTGCGTGAAGGTATTCGGTTTCGTTCTTGAACACCTCGATGAACTCGCATATCCCACGATTGGAAACGTTTAGCGCACCGTTGAGATCGAGCACGCGCGGGTCGCCTTCCGAGTACATGTCCAGCTTCGATATGTCCTCACTACCAATGAGAACCGATGTATCCTGGTTGTTGGGGTCAACGGGCGGAACAACGGCTATTCCAACCCGGTTGTTCCGAGAGAACCTCACCGTCTTGACCAAGACCTCCTCGTAGTGACCACCGTACTCTTCTTGCAGCCTGAAGGCGCAGACCGGACAGAGTTCACCCTCGATGTTCACTGAAAGCATCTTGTCGAATTCCTTTCTGAGATGCTTGGGGATGAGGTGCAGGGGTTCCTCGTGCATGGGGCAGCCGTCAATCGCGAACATCGAAGGACCGTTTTCCAGAGCCGAGGCGATTCTTTCGACCAGCGACGATTTGCCGGATCCCACCGGTCCCATGAGGTAGAGGACCTGGCGTGATTCTTCGCCCTTGAGTGCAGCCGAGTGAAAGTAGCGGACGATCTGACCGATCACCTTGTCGATTCCGAAGAACTCTCCGGCGAGGAAGGGGTAGGTCTTGTCGGGGGGGGCAGGACAGGCTTCTGTTTCGAGCGCACCGTCTCGCGCTTCATCGGCGCCACGCGCGACTATAGCTTCGTAGATGCGTGCGTGCGCGAGCTTGGTTATCGAGGGGTCCTGCTTGACCCGTTCAAGATAGTCCAGAAAGGTCCCCGACCAGTCTCCGTTGGCGCTAGACGCTCGGTCCGATCTGATGATATCTTCAAAATTCCTTTCAGGCATCCCAGTGGTTCCTCCGGTATCGTTCGATTGATCGGCCAAGCTGCGTTCGTTCCGATCCTTCGCACGCGCATCGGGTACAAAAAAAGTATGCGCTTTGGCAAACCGGCGGGCAACAAGATAACAACCGAGCCGTTAACTTGTTTTCCTAGAAGTTTGATTACGCGATGCAGCAGGAGGGAGATCGAGTCCTTTCCCAGGAACGCGAAGCGGTGCTCACGCGCGCGTATAAGCGGCTGATAACGACGAATCGTTTATCGCGACTTCTCTCGGGCGAGCCTCATTGCAGGAGCTGAATGAGATTCCGCTGTGCGATGTGCATAACGGTGTTTCGTTCGACTCGCCTTTGACTATTGTGGGGGTTGCGCGGTTCGTCCTGCCAGGGGGATGACCTCCAGGTGCAGCCGTCCCGCGGAAGAACGGCCTTGAGGCGCGAGAACTGCGTTGGCGTTTTGACCCGGTCCAGCGGTCGTGTTTGATTGCGCCAATGTCCGAAGTCAGGACGCGTTTTGCGCCGAGCCCGACGGGCCACCTTCACGTGGGCGGTGCGCGGACGGCGTTGTTCAATTACCTCTACGCTCGCCGCCACGGGGGCAGCTTCTTCGTTCGCATAGAGGACACCGACAGAGAACGGTCTGCGCCGGAATTCGTGGACGCGATCATCGACGGGCTAGCCTGGCTTGGCCTAGACTATGATGGGGAGCTTTGTTTCCAGAGTCGGAGAACGGCGACGTACACGAGCGCGCTCGAACGGCTGCTCGAGGCCGGCCACTGCTACTATTGCTTCTGTCGCGCCGAGGAACTCGAGACCAAACGTAGAGGGGCGATGGAGCGGGGGGGCAGGCCGGTTTACGATAGGTCGTGCCGTGATCTGGGTAGGCGGCCGAGGGCGGGCGAGCGGCCGGCGGTTCGTTTTCGTTCTCCGCTGGAAGGTAAGACGGTGGTGGACGACATGGTCCGAGGGGAAGTGGTTTTCGAGAACGCGGAACTCGACGATTTCATCGTTGCTCGCTCCGACGGTTCTCCGACCTACCAGCTGGTGGTCGTCGTCGATGACATGGACATGGCAATTACCCACGTTTTTCGAGGCGAAGACCACCTGACCAACACCCCAAAACAAATCAACGTCTTTCGTGCTCTGGGAGGGGAGCCGCCGCGTTACGGCCACATGCCGCTCATCGTCGGTGCGGATCGTTCGCGGCTTTCCAAACGCCACGGCGCAACCTCGATCCAGGCCTATCGGGATCAGGGGTTTCTTCCTGAGGCCGCTTTGAACTACTTGGCGCGCCTGGGCTGGTCGCGGGGCGACCAGGAGATCTTCAGTCGTGAGGAACTCGTCCGTTACTTTGACATCGAAGGCGTCGGCAAAGCCGCAGCCGCGTTCGATGTTGAGAAGTTCACTTGGGTCAACCAGCAACACCTCAAGTCGATTCCCGACGAGGAACTGGCGGCCATGGTCTTGCCGTTCCTGGAGAGGAATGGTGGCTGGGTGGAGGAAAACGCTACCCTCGTGGCGGCGGTCGGGTTGCTCAAGGAGAGGGCCCACACCCTGGTCGACCTTGCCCAACAGAGCCGCGTCTTCCTGGTCGACGAGTTGTGCTACGACACCAAGGCGACGGAGAAGTTCCTAACCGACGAGAACCTTGCCTTCCTCGAAAAACTCGAGCAGGCTCTGGTGCGTGTAGAGTGCTGGGGGGCAGAGGAGATAGAAGCGGCCTTTGCGGTCCTGCTCGAGCAGCTCGGCGTCAAGCTCGGCAAGCTTGCTCAGCCGGCTAGGGTGGCCCTTACCGGCGGTACACGGAGTCCGGGCATATACGAAGTCTGTGAGGTCTTGGGGAAAGAACGAACGTTGAAGCGTTTGTCGTCGGCCCGCCGTAAGTTCGGCAGCGGCGAGCTGCAGAGAGATGATGCGGGAGACTGACGGTGGCTCAACGTTTTGAGCGTCTCCTCGACGAGCACATCGATTTCATAGGGCGTCAGAAGGTCTTCTTCGTCGCGACCGCCCCCGTGGAGGGGCGAATCAACCTCTCGCCCAAGGGGATGGATACCCTGCGCTGTCTTGACGATCACACGGTGGCCTACCTGGATCTTACCGGTAGCGGAAACGAGACGGCGGCGCACCTTGAGGAAAACGGTCGCATGACCCTCATGTTTTGCAGCTTCGACAGCAAGGCGGCCATTCTGCGCCTTTACGGCAGCGGGCGTGTTCTGCGACCGCGAGACGATCAGTGGCGGACGATGCTCGGGCGTTTCGACGCTTTCCCGGGAACGCGGCAGATCATGGTGATGACGGTCGACGCCGTTCAGACCTCTTGCGGCTACGCCGTGCCTCGGTACGAGTTCCATTCTCATCGAGACACCTTGAAACGTTGGGCGGAGCGGAAGGGTGAGCAAGGTTTGCGACGCTACTGGCGCGACCACAACCGCTTCAGTATCGACGGTCTGCCCACCGCGATCCTGGAGAAATGAGGTCGCCAGACGGCGAGGCAAATCGCCTGAGCGGCAACCGGACGTGCGGGCGTTATCCGCTTTCCTGCTTTCTTAGAAGGTTCAGCGCTGAACCCGCCTTGAACCATTCGATCTGTTCGTCGTTGAGTGAATGGTCGAGTTCGGTGCTATCCTCGGTTCCGTCGGTGTGGTGTATCAGCGCGCGCAGTGGTTCTCCCGCTCGCATCGAGAAGACCTCGAGTAGAGAGAACTCATCGTCTTCACGAACCTTTTCGTAGTCGGCCGATTCAGAAAAGGTCAAGGGCAGGATCCCCTGCTTCTTCAGATTCGATTCGGCGATTCGGGCGAAGCTACGCGCGATGATCGCGCCGGCCCCCAACAGGCGTGGAGACATCGCTGCGTGTTCGCGACTCGAACCTTCGCCGTAGTTGTCATCTCCGACCACGACCCACTTCTTGCCGGCCGCTTTGAGGGCGCGGGCCACCCGCGGAATCGGTTGTCCCTGTTCTCCGCTGAGCGGGTTTCGGGTTGTGCCACGTTCGCCGGTCCCGGCCCTGATCGCCCCCGTGTACATGTTGTCGCTGATGTTGTCGAGGTGGCCCCGGAACCGCAGCCATGGTCCCGCCGGACTGATATGATCGGTCGTGGTTTTGCCCTGCGTTTTTAGAAGAAGAGGCATTCGGAGGTATTCGTCCTCTTTGGGTTCTGGAAAGGGCTCTAGCAGAGCGAGGCGCTCGCTACCCGCTGCGACCACGACCCTGATCGAGGCGGGGTCCGACGCCGGTGCCTGGTAGCCGCTCACGGTGTCGGCGAAGCCCTGTGCCGGGACCTCCGGAGCAGGTGTTGGCGGTCTGAGACCGACCTCCGATCCGTCCTCGCGCTTGAGGCGACCGCTGAGCGGGTTGAAGGCGAGACTGCCCGCGAGCCCCATGGCGACCACGATCTCCGGGCTGGCTATGAACGCGAGCGTATCCGGGTTCGCGTCGTTACGGCCACGGAAGTTCCTGTTGAACGACGTGATGATGGTGTCGGCTTGCCCTTTCTCGATATCGTCACGTTGCCACTGGCCAATGCAGGGGCCGCAGGCGTTGGCCAGCACCGTGGCACCGACCTTTTCCAACGAGGCCAGCTGGCCGTCCCGCTTGATGGTTTCGAAGATCATCGTGCTCCCTGGGCTTACGAGTAACGCGCTCTTCATGCGCAGTCCCTGGGCGGCCGCCTGCTCGGCAACGTCGGCCGCGCGGCAGATATCTTCGTACGACGAGTTGGTGCAACTCCCGATGAGCGCTGTCGAGATGCGTTCGGGATAACCATGTTCCTCGGCGGCCGCAGCGAGCTGGGAAATCGGCCGAGACAGGTCTGGGGTGTGGGGACCGACCACGTGCGGTTCGAGAGAAGAGAGGTCGATTTCGATTACCTCGTCGTAGAACGCATCGGGATCCGATTCGACCTCGGCGTCCGGAGACAAGAGCTCCGAGTGGGAGCTGGCGAGTTCCGCGAGCGCCTCCCGTCCCGTCGCTTTCAGGTAGGTGGCCATGCGCTCGTCGAAAGGAAAAACTGAGCAAGTAGCGCCCAGCTCGGCGCCCATGTTGCAGATAGTGCCTTTACCCGTACACGAGATGCCTCTGGTGCCGGGTCCGAAGTACTCGATGATCCTGTTGGTGCCGCCTTTGACCGTGAGGATTCCAAGAAGCTTGAGGATGACGTCTTTGGGTGCCGTCCAGCCACCCATGTGTCCGGTGAGCCGTACTCCGACAACGCGGGGGAGAAGCAGCTCCCAGGCGAAGCCGGCGAGAACGTCTACCGCGTCGGCGCCGCCCACTCCGATCGCGCACATGCCGAGGCCACCGGCGTTGGGTGAATGGGAGTCGGTACCGATCATCAGACCCCCGGGGAACGCGTAGTTTTCCAGTACCACCTGGTGAATGATGCCCGACGAGGGCCCCCAGAAGCCGAGGCCGTAACGCGCGCAAACCGTCGAAAGGAAATCGTAAACCTCAGCGTTGTCCGCGCGTGCGGCAACAACGTCGCTGTTGGCCCCCTGGTGGGCGCGTATCAGATGGTCGCAGTGAACCGTAGCCGGGATCGCGACCTGGTCCTTGCCGGCCTGCATGAACTGTAACAGCGCCATCTGAGCGGTCGCGTCTTGCATGGCGACCCGGTCGGGTCTCAAACTGACGTAACATTCCCCGGGGGTGAACTCAGCGGTCGAAGCGTCGTCGAGGTGCCCCAGCATTATCTTCTGCGCCAGCGTCAACGACCGGATGCCGCGCTCGCGAACCGCGGCGATACGCTCTCCCATTCGCTCGTAGATCTGGGCTACGTACTCCACCGTGCTTTCTATTCTGGGCATAGGTATTGTCCGTCCTCCTCCCGCGCGAGCCGCCGTCGCGCTAGCGACCGCTTCATGCTTTATCGCATGGGCTTGCTGCCGTGTCAGGTCTTGGACGGCCGTCTCAGCGAGAGGATGACCGCCTCTGGATTGACCCCGGTGGGGTCCCGTCGTAATTTTCCGGCGTTACTCGGGTTGTATCGCTGCAAGCCCGGCCCCTTCGTCTAGTGGTCTAGGACGTCGGCCTCTCACGCCGAAAACACGGGTTCGAGTCCCGTAGGGGTCACCAGTATCTTCCGATATCAGCCCATTCCCAGACTGGCGAGGGCTGCTTGCTTGTTGGCGCGCGGCGCGACAGTACTGTAAATTAAAGAGACTCGGTGTTCTCACGCGCCGCCGCTCGCCGTGCGCGTCGAGTCAGAGTCATGGCAGCGACACCACCGTCAGGGCGAAAACTATCGCGGAGAGAGCGGGAGCTACAGTTTCGAATCGGCAACGTCGTTGAAGCGGCGCTCGAGGTCTTTTCCGAGCGCAGCTTCGCCTCGGTTTCGATTGACGACATCGCGCGTAGGGCCGAGCTCTCAGTCGGCACCCTGTACAAGCTCTTCGCCAGCAAGGAGGACATCTACGCCGCCGTCGTTTCCCGTGCTCAGAGGGGTTTCTTCGAGCACATGGAGAACTGTATGGACGATGCTCGGGGCTGTCGTGATCAGCTGGTCGCGGCGGTGAGAGGGGCCTTGGAGTACTTCGCGATTCACGGCCGCGCCTTTCGCATCTACAACTCGCGGGCCGAGGGCTTCAGTTCTGAGGTGAGAGACCGGTTGTTTACGGAGGCCCGGGCTCACCAAGAGGCCTTGATGTCGAGGATCACGGAACTGTGCCAGTTGGGGATCGACCAGGGAGTCTTCAAGCCCGGCGTTCCAGCGGACATGCTGGCGCGCGTGATCCTGGGTCTGCCGCATTCGTACGTGGTGTACTGGTTGGAGAACCAGGGTACCGACCTCCTCGATCACGTTCCCTCGGCGGTGGAGACCGTCGAACGGATGCTGGGTACCGACTGATCTCGTCCGGATTCTGCGACGCGCCCCCCTGTCCGCGCCCCCCGCCCGCGTTTGGCCCTGAGCCACGCTGATCAGCTGAGAGGACCCCCCGAAGTGGGGACGGGCCGGTAAGAGCGGAAATAGCTTGTAGTAAACTATTACACATGAGTAATATCACACCAGCCCATGACTCGCCCACTTCGTCTTATCGTCTCGACGGGTGTCGTGCTGGCTCTGGTCGGGTTTGCGGCCCGGTCGCTTGCGCAGAACCTGTCGGTTGCCTGCTACAACATCAACGGTGCGGGGGCGCCGGCTTCGCTCGGCCGGCTGGGTCTGCAGCGTATAGTCGACTACCTCTCTGCTGACGTGTTTCTGTTGCAGGAGGGCAAAGGGCTGGCGAACCTTCAGGACTTTATCGCCGACAATCCCCAGTACGAGTCGGTTTACTCTTCGGCCGATGGAGCTGGAAACCGCCGCGTGGTGATGAGCCGTTTCCCAATCGTGGCGGGTAGCGTGATCGAGCACGATCTGGGCGGCAACGGAATCGTCAGCAAGCGCACGCTGTTGGAGGCGACCATCGATATCCCCGGCCAGGACCTCGTGGTGTGGGTCGCCCACTGGGACGCCTCGAGCAACGCCATCAGGGTACAGGAATCATCGGTCTCGGCGGCCATCGTAGAGGCTGCGTTGCTCGCATCGCCCGGCGGCAGGTTTGTCTACGCCGGCGACCTCAATGAGGTGGACTCGGATCCGGAGCTGGCACGGCTACTCGACAGCGGCCTCGGTCTTATCAGCCCGCCGGATCCCAACAACGGGCGGATTGAAACCCTCAACGCGAACCCGGCCAAGACTACCTATCTATCGCGTCGGGTGGATTACCTGCTGCCTTCGAATTCGGTCCTTACCGCGTATACCGGTGGGGTAGTACTCAACTCGCTGACCTTTCCGGCGGGTGCGTTACCCCTGGGGCTGGAGACAGCGGATACGGTCGACGCCTCTGATCACCTTCCGGTCTTGGTGAACCTCGATTTCGGTCTGATTGTCGGCGGGTGTGGCGACGTGAACGCCGACGGCGTGGTGAACGTGGTCGACGCGCTCCTCGTTGCTCAGTTCGAGGTTGGCTTGAGGTCTTGTGCCAGCATCCCAGCGTTCGACGGCTGTGACGTGAACCCGGCACCGACGGGTGACGGGATCTGCAACATAGTCGACGCGCTGAGGATGGCCCAGTGTAGCGTGGGTTTGGTGTCCTGTGACATGAGCTGTGGCGCGGTCAGCTGTGGCGGTTGAGCGAGGGCGTGGGTCGGGTGAAACCTAGGCGCGTCGTCAGTGACAGCATGATCGGCTTGTCGATGCCGGACACCGACCGCTGGTCGGAGAGGGTCGCCGTGGTCCTGGGTCAGAACCCGGGCCCGTTCACAGGCCCGGGCACGAACACCTTTATCGTCGGAACAGGGAAGCGGCGTTTGCTTCTCGACAGCGGCCAGGGGTCGGCGTCTTACCTCGACTTGCTCGGGCGTACGGTCGCCGAGACTCCGGGTCTGGAAGGGCTGGCTGCCCTGGTAATTACCCATGCTCATCCCGATCACATAGGCGGGGCGGAAGGCGTGATCGAACGTTTCGGATCCTTGGAGGTATACAAGATGCCCTGGCCCGAAATGGACCGGGGCTTGGCTATAACTCCTCTCCAGGAAGGATCGGAAATACGCACCGAGGGTGCGACTCTGAGGGCCCTGTGGACCCCCGGCCACGCGCGCGACCACCTGAGTTTCTTTCTCGACGAGGAGAAGGCGCTCTTTACTGGGGACCTGGTGTTGGGCGCGGGCACGACGGTCATTCCAGAGGACGGTGATCTCGGTGACTACATGGCCTCGCTCCGTCGTGTACTCGAGCTGGATCTTCGGGTTATCTATCCCGCCCACGGCCCGGCGATCGCCGATCCGCGCCGCAAGATCGGGCAGTACATAGCCCACCGGGAACTGCGCGAGCGACAGATCGTCGACGGACTGGGCGGCGACGTGGGTTCCGTAGCGGAACTCGTCGAAGCCATTTATACCGACGTTCCGGATTTTCTGCACGCGGCCGCGGGCGCGTCGGTACTCGCGCACCTGCGCAAGCTCGAGCGAGAGGGCCGCGTGAAGCGTCGCGGCACGGGCTGGGCGCTGGTTCGGGACTAGGTTCCCCGCGCGGTGCCCCGACGGCTTAACAGAGTGGGTGCGGGGGCATAGGATTAGGCCGCTGGTCTGCCGCATGCCGCACACTCAACACACCTTTTGTCGTATCTGCGAGGCACTCTGTGGCCTCGAGGTCTCGGTCGATGGAGGCAGGGTCGTCGAAATTCGTCCCGACGCCGCTCACGTCGCGACCGAGGGGTTCGCCTGCGTCAAAGGCCTCAAGCAGCACAGGCTCTTCGACTCTAAAGACCGCCTGAAGCACCCCATCAAGCGTTCCCGCGATGGTTACGCCCGGGTTTCCTGGGATGATGCACTGGCGGAAATAGGGCATAGGGTGAGGCGGGTGGTCGCTCAATACGGCCCGGATTCGGTCGCGACCTACGTGGGGACGGCAGCCGGATTCGGCGTTCTTCACCCGATGTTTGCCAGGGGCTTCATGGAAGGCATCGGAAGCAAGAGCATGTATTCTACGGCTACCCAGGATTGCAGTAACAAATTCGCGGTGGCCACTCACATGTACGGTTTTCCATTCACGCAGACCTTTCCCGACCTCGACAACGTGGAGTGCCTGATCGTAGTCGGAGCCAACCCGGTGGTTTCCAAGTGGAGCTTTCTGCAGGTTCCCTTTCCGGCGCGACGCTTGAAGAGCATCGTCAAACGTGGGGGGCGCTTGTTCATCGTCGATCCTCGCAAGACCGAGTCGGCTAAGGTCGCCGGTGAACACGTCTTCATCCGCCCAGGCACGGACGTCTTTTTCTACCTCTCGTTTCTTGACCGCCTCGTTGCGGTCGGTGGAGTGGACCACCCGCGGGTGGCCCGCTACATGAGTGGCTACGAAGAGGTCGCGAGACTCGCCCGCGACTGGCCGGCCGAGCGTACCGCCGAGGTCACCCGTGTGCCGGCGGCGAAGCTCCACGAGATGGTCGGCGCTTACCTGGCGGCTGACGGCGCGGCGCTCTACTGCTCCACCGGCGTCAACATGGGAGGCGACGGCCTGCTGGCCTACTGGCTTCAGGAGTGCATCAACGCCGTTTCCGGCAACCTCGACCGCGCCGGGGGCACGCTGGTGGGACGTGGGCTCGTCGATCTGGCCCGCTTTGGACGGCGAACCGGGGCCCTGTTGCGGACCGACCGTTCGCGTATCGGCGACTTCGTGTCGGTGAACGATACCTTTCCGGCGGGGCTGCTCGCCGACGAAATCCTCACCCCCGGAAAGGGGCAGGTCAGGGCGCTTTTCGTCACGGGAGGGAACCCGCTCATCACGATGGCGAACTCGCAGCGGCTGCTCGATGCCTTTGGGCAGCTCGACCTGCTGGTCACGGTGGACATCTTCCAGAGCGAGACCGGCTCGGTCGCCGACTTCGTCCTTCCCGCTACCTCACCGTTGCAACGTCCGGACCTCCCCTTCGTATTTCCGCTGATGATGGGCATGCAGGTCAAACCCTACCTGCAGGCCACGGAACGCGTCGTGGAACCCGACCAAGAGCAGCGAGACGAGGCCACCATCTTCCTGGATCTCGCGAGGGCCTGCGGTGTCAAGATCTTTGGCTCGAGCGTTGCCCACGCGATGCTGGAGTTTTCTCGCTGGCTCCACGGCGTGCGGCGTCCCGAACGGCGGCCCGAGTTGCCGCAGGAGTTTCTGCTATCGCTGTTGCTGAGGTTCGCCGGAAAGGGTGGTCTGGGCCGGTTGCTCCGCCAGGCGAACGGCGTGTTGGAGCCGCCCCATGAGTCCGGCCGGTTCCTGGGCAAGAGGGTGGTGACCTGGAACCGCAAGGTGCAGCTTGCTCCGCCGCTGTTTGTCGAACAGGCGAACAAACTCGAGGCCGGTTTCGGGCGTGAGATGGAGAACTCCGGCCGGCTCAAACTCATCACCAGACGGGCGGTGAGCAGCCACAACTCCTGGATGCACAACCTCGAAGACTTCGTTGACGGCCGACGGACCAATCACCTCTACATGCATCCCGACGACGCGAACGCCGCCGGTTTGGCAGAGGGAGAGCTGGCTGACGTCAGTACCGATACTGGAAAGGTGAGAGTCCCGGTCAAGATCCTCTCCGATCTCATGCCGGGTACGGT
>JBHHVL010000046.1:0-23097 GCA_046754245.1 Binatia bacterium
CAGCGACTCAAAAGTCATATACGTAATAATACATTATTGTCTATTTATGTTAATGATTTGTCAGCCTGGATCGGGAGAAACGCTAGCGCTAGCGAGCGAGGGGTCAGGGCCATGGAGACGCCCTCCTCGCTTCGTTGGTAGCGAATTCACTCGAGCTCGCTGAGCATTCGCTCTACGCAGGCCTCTAGTTCGGCCTGGTCGAGGCTGCCCCAGTTGGTGAGAAAGTCTTGGTGGGGGCGTCCCCGTCGGTAGGCCGGTTCTCTGGGCGGGTGCTTGAGGACGCGAGATATCAGGGCGATATCCGCCGACATCAGTATGGTGCCATGGAGCAGCATCGCACGGCGCCTGCGCTTGAGGGCGAGGCCGGCGACCTTGCGTCCGTCCAGGATCAGATCGCCGCTCGGGTCTTGGCCGACGGGGCGGGAACCGGGTAGACCGCGAAGCAGCAGGCGGTTGCAGAAGCGTTTGGATGATTCGATCGAGAGAAGCTCCTCAGAAACGCGGTAGGGAAGGGCGAACGCGTACTGTAGGGTCCCCGGCCCGATTACCACCGCGCCCCCACCACTGGGCCTGCGCGCGACCCGCATCCCTCTATCAGCACAGAAGCGCTCGTCGATCTCGCTCGCCGGGTCGGCGCTTCGGCTGAGCACCACGGAGTAGGCCGGGACCCGCCAGGTTCGAAAAGTCGCCGCCGCGCCGCGCTCGACGGCGTCGAGCATGGCGAGGTCGGCAGCGATCTGACGGTCTACGCTCACGCTGCTTCGCCGCCGGCAACGTCGCCGAGAAAATCGAGCAGCAGTTCGTTGAAACGGTCGGCCGCTTCTACGGTGACAGCGTGGCCAACGTTCTCGAGTACTTCGATCCTGGCGTTGGGGAGGGCCGCGGCTATGCGCCGGGCCTCCGAGGGCGGGACAAGGAGATCCTTGTCCCCGACCACGACCAGGGCCGGCAAGGTCAGCTCTTCGAGGTCGGAGAGCGGTTTGCCCAGCCAGCCTCGGATCGCAGCCGCGTGAGCTCTCAGGGTCTGAGGCGGCGTAGCCGAAAGGCTTCGCGTCCACGCTTTGCGCAGCGGACGCAAGCGTTTTTCGTCTGCGAGAAACCGTGGTCCGAGCATCCACGGCAGCATGGCGAGGGCTCTGGCTTCCGCGGCGACACCGGCCTCGGCGAGCCCGGCCCAGCCGTCGAGCACGTTGCTTGCCCTGGCGTCGAGAGTTAGGAAGGGGGAGACCAGAACGAGTCCCCACAGGTCGTAGGGACGGTCGAGCGCGGCCTGCACCGCGATGGCCGCACCCATGCTCGCGCCCACCAGTACGGTGGGGCCAGCGTCCAGCTTTTTGCGCACCGCGTGAACGTTGGCCGCCATTTCGGCGATCGACTCCTGCGGCGGGTTTTCAAGCACCAGGGCCGAGTAACGCGGAACCAAGGCCGGTAGCTGGGCGGCCCACGCGCCGCGATCCATGGTAAAGCCCGGGATCAGGCAGACTGCCTCGCCGCTACCGAAGCGCTCGGGTTCACGGACGCTGCCGGCCTTGTCTGAAGCCGCGGCTGCGACGTCTTCGACCGTGATTCGCCCACCGGGCCCCTTGCCGGCGACCGCGGCAAGGTTCAGCCCCAGTTTGCGCGCCAGCGCGCGGGCCGCCGGTGCGGCCTTTAGCCGAGGCGTGGACCTCGCCGCTCCGGCGTCGGCCAGGCGGCTTCCCGAGCTCTGCTCGGCGACGCCCGGGGCCGGACATTCCGCTGCGAAGGATCCTGCAAAGACCTGCGCGTCGAATTCCTCGCCGGCTTCGGATATCGCGGCGAGCAGGGTGCCCACGGCTACGGTGCTTCCGGGCTCGACGTAAATGGCGGCGAGGCGACCGTTTGCGAAGGCTTCGACCTCTACTTCAGACTTTTCCGATTCGACGATCAACAGCGGTTCGCCGCGGCGGACCTCTTCACCGAGTTCTACGAGCCACTCGACGACCGAGCCTTCCTCCATGGTCAGGCCCAGCTTGGGCATGGTAACGGCTGTCGCCACCGCTCAAGTTTGGCGGGCGCGCCTGACCGCGTCGGCGATATCTCGGGCCGAGGGAAGGTAGGCGTCCTCCAGGACCGGACTGAAGGGGACCGGCGTGTGCGGCGCGGTGACCCTCTGTACCGGGCCTTGCAGGAAGTCGAAGCCCTGGTCTACGGCGAGTGCGGCGATGTCCGTGGCCAAGCCACAGCGCGGGGTGCCTTCGTCTGCGACTACCAGAAAACCGGTTTTCTCCAACGATGAAAGTATCGCGTCCTCGTCGAGAGGCGAGAGGGAACGGAGGTCCACTACTTCCGTCTCGAGCCCCTCGGCCGCGAGGGTGGCGGCCGCGCTCAGAGCCGTCTCTACGGTTTTCCCAGAGGCCACAACGGTCGCGTCGGCCCCTTCGCGGACAAGCTGAGCCTTCCCCAGGGGGACGGTGTAGTGACCCTCCGGCACCGGGCCGGAGGAAAAGTAGAGCGTCTTGGGTTCGCAAAATACCACCGGGTCGTCGTCTTCTATGGCGGCGAGCAGCAGGCCTTTGGCGTCGTGGGGGTTGGACGGTACCACGGTCTTGAGTCCGGGGATGGAGGTGGTGATGGCGTGCAAGGACTGGGAGTGCTGGGCGGCGGCTCTCAGACCCGCCCCCATGATGGTTCGCACTACCAGGGGTACCTTGGCCTTGCCACCGAACATGTAGCGGAGTTTGGCGGCCTGGTTCATCAGCGGGTCGAGGCAGACGGTGATGAAATCCATGAACATCATGTCTACCACCGGACGCAGCCCGGTCGCCGCCGCGCCGACGGCCATTCCCACGAAACCGGCTTCGCTAATGGGCGTGTCTATTACGCGCTGAGTTCCGAAGCGTCCTATGAGGCCCCGGGTCGCACCCATGATCCCTCCCCAGGCGTCCTCGATGCCCTGCTCTTTGCGCCCACCGCCGCCGGCGACGTCTTCTCCTATCACTATGACGTCGGGGTCACGCTCCATGGCCAGGAGCATGGCTTCGTTGACTGCCGCGAGCATGGGTAGTTCACGCGCGTCACCGCTCATCGCGGATCCCCCGCTCGTGACGTCTGGTAGCTAACGTAGACGTCGGCGTGAAGCTCGGTGGCCTCGGGCTGCGGCGCCTCCTGGGCCGCGGCGACCGCCTGCTCGATCCGTTCTTCGACGCGGCCGTCGACCTTACGCAGTTCATCCTCGGCGAGGAGATTCTCCTCGACCACCCTCTGCTCGAGGCGGACAAGGGGATCGTTCTCGGCACGGACCTCATCGGCTTCGGCTGCGCTGCGGTAGGTGAGCGGGTCGCCGACGTAGTGCCCGTAGTAACGGTAGGTCTTGCACTCGAGAAGGGTGGGGCCCTGCCCACCGCGCGCCCGCGCCAACGCCTTGCCGGCTTTAGCGAACACGTCGAACACGTCCATCCCGTCACACACCACGCCCGGCATGTCGTAGGCCACCGCCCTGGTGGCGACGTCGGTCACGCTGCTGGCGTACTCGTGAGGCGTCGCCTCACCGTAGCCGTTGTTTTCCGCGACGAAGACCACCGGGAGCTTGTATATGGAGGCAAGGTTGAGGCTCTCGTGGAAGGTCCCCTCGTTGCTCGCACCGTCGCCGAAGAACGACACGGCTACCCCACCGGTACCGCGGTTGCGAGCCGTCAGCGCGGCTCCCACGGCCAGCGGTATTCCCCCACCCACGATTCCGTTGGCCCCCAGCATGCCCTTGCCGACGTCGGCGATGTGCATGGAGCCCCCCTTGCCCTTACAGGTACCGCTGGCGCGACCGAAAAGCTCGGCCATCATCGCCGCCAGGTCTACGCCCTTCGCGATGCAGTGACCGTGGCCCCTGTGGGTGCTCGTGACCCAGTCGCGCTCGTCCAGGTGGGCGCAGACGCCGGCCGCGACGGCCTCCTCGCCGGCGTAGAGGTGGAGGAATCCTGGAATCTGACCCGCCTGGGAGAGTTCGTTGAGCTTGTCTTCGAACGATCGGATGGTTCGCATCGTCCTGTAGATTTCAATCAAAGCCTCTTTGGGTAACTGCATGACGTTTTTTCTCCGGCTGCCCGAGCCGATGCAACGGCCCAGCGGCGTGGCGGGATCGCGAACCGCCGTGGCATGGGTCTCTCGGCTGGAACGAGCGGAATTCAGCCTCGGGCGAGGGGACGCGGCGAAGGTCAGAAGCCGCAGCCGCCGGAGGGGGTGGGCCCGTCCTCGGCCGGCCAGGCTTCACGCAGTTCAGTGACCCTCCGTCTGAACTCGTCCAGGCGCCCCTCCCGTTTCCAGCCGGCTTCGAACTCGTCGAAGGCCTTGTCGAGACTCTCCCACTCGGCTTCCGGCAGCTGGCGCTGGCTCATGGGGTAGAGGACGTTGTCCTCCTTCGCAATATGAGATTTCAGAAAAAGCGTGTACTCAGTGGCCGTTTCACCGAGCAGGTGACGGTCGTTGTCGTTCCACGCCTTGACTTGCGAGGCGAGGGAATCCATCTGCGATACCAGGCTGCGGCAGGCCGTGTGATCCGAGAGCATCACCGCCAGCGGCCCCTCGTCGCGGGGAAAGCCGTTGGCGATCATCTTGTCGAAGAGCATGTCCTCTTCCTTCATATGATGCATCTTGTCGAAGAGCCTGAGCAGTTCCACGAAACGCAGCAACGTCTCGCGTCCGTCGCTTGAAGCTTGGACCACGGACCTTGAAAAAAAACACAGAGAATCCACCACCGATTCCACGGTACGGTGCTCCGCCATCAAGATATCAATTGCTTTCACAACCCATTTCCTCTTGAGCAGCCACGGTCCCCAGAACCATCGTAGAGCAGGTGGTGAGGTGTAACAACGCCGGGACGGCCAGCCACGCTTACGCGGCGCCTCCGGATCTGGAACTTCACTTCCCTCCGTCCATGTATTAGAACGTGTTCCATTCCGGGGTCAGGAGGGCAGGCGTGCACACGGAAATCTGCGACCAGCTAGGGATCGAGTTCCCGATCTTTGCGTTTACCCATTGCCGCGACGTGGTGGCGGCGGTGAGCAAGGCCGGTGGATTTGGCGTACTCGGCGCGGTCGGGTTTTCCGCCGAGCAACTCGAGGTCGAACTGGACTGGATCGACAAGGAGATCGGTGACCGGCCATACGGCGTCGATACCGTCATCCCGGGCAAGTACGAGGGCATGGAGGAGATGGACGCCGAGAAGCTGGAGGGGATGCTCCAGGCGGCCATTCCTCACGGGCATCGTGAATTCGCCGCCAAGATCCTCGCCGACCACGGCGTACCCGAGCTGCCCGAGGACGAGCCGCGGCACCAAGAGCTTCTCGGCTTTACCGTCGCGACGGTCGGGCCGCAGATCGAGGCGGCGCTCAGGCACGACAAGGTTCGCTTGATCGCCAACGCTCTAGGAACGCCGCCCACGGAGGTCATCGAGCAGATTCATGACAGCGGCCGGCTGGTCGCGGCCCTGTGTGGGTCGGGAAAGCACGCCCTCGGGCACAGGCAAGCCGGTGTCGACGTCATCATCGCACAGGGCACCGAAGGGGGTGGCCACACGGGCGAGATCGGCAGCGTAGTATTGTGGCCGGAGGTGATCGACGCCGTGGCGCCTGCGCCGGTGCTCGCCGCCGGCGGTGTCGCATCGGGTCGCGCGATTGCCGCCGCTCTGGCCATGGGTGCGCAAGGCGTGTGGACCGGCTCTTTGTGGCTCACCGTTCAAGAGGCCGACGTTCCGCCGGCGCAGATGGACAGCTACCTCAAGGCCACTAGCCGAGATACAGTGCGCTCGCGCTCCTGGACCGGCAAACCCTGCCGAATGCTGCGCAACGAGTGGACCGAAGCGTGGGAGGACCCCTCTGCGCCCGATCCTCTTCGTATGCCGATGCAGTCGATGGTGACCCTCGACGCGATGGCGCGCGGGCATCGTTACGCGGAACAGGCCAAGGACGTCAACTTCAACCCCATCGGTCAGGTCGTGGGCCAGACGAACAGCGTTTCGTCGGTCAGGCAGGTGATCTACAGGCTCGTCGAGGAGTATCTCGAAGCCACCGAGCGGCTGCTAGCACTCGCGCCCAAGGACTAAAAGTCGGGGCACGGGGCCGCCGCTCCAGGAACTTCGTCCGGAGCGCTGCGTGGACAAAGGAGGAGGCCTATTATGAATTCACTCGAGGGAGAATGCTTGTGCGGTTCGGTACGTTACGAGGCGAACGCTGACGCCCCCGTGGCGATGCACTGCTACTGCAGGGATTGCCAGCGCGCGACGGGCAGCGCCTTTGCTACGATCGTGGCCGTGCCCCGGGAACGGTTCGAGGTCCAGGGGCCCGTGGCGTCCTACGCCAAGACGGGGGAGTCCGGTCGGAGGGTTACTCGCTCGTTCTGTCGGGACTGCGGGTCGCAGCTGTTCAGCGAGGCCGAGACAGCCCCGGGGGTGGTCTTTCTCAAAGCCGGTACCCTCAACGACAGCGCTGGTCTCGAACCCCAGCTGACCATCTGGACCAGGAGCCGCGCCGCCTGGGCCGAGCTCAAGGCCGGCACCGCGGAGTTCGAAGGAAATCCCGAGACGGGATGATATTGACGGCGGGCTGGATCTGGGCAAAGTGTTAGCGGCGAGCAGCGTCGCGAGAGGAGGTGCACATCCATGCATCCTGGGCACTGGGCGAAGAGCTTTCCCGACAAACCGTCGCATATCATGGCCGGTACCGGCGAGACCGTCACCTACGGCGAGCTCGACGACCGCTCGAACCAGCTCGCGCAGTTCATGTGGAACGCCGGACTGCGCCGCGGCGATCACGTGGCGCTGTTCATGGAAAACCACCCCCGTTACTTCGAGGTCTACTGGGCCGCGATGCGGTCGGGGCTCTACATCACCACGGTCAATCGTTATCTCAGCGCCGAGGAGGCCGCGTACATCGTAGACGACTGTGGTGCGCGGCTACTGGTGGCCTCGGCGGCGCTCGCCGAGGTCGCCGAGCCGATGGCCGAACGGATCCCGGGCTGTAAGCTGCGTCTCATGACCGACGGCACGCGGCCCGGTTACGAAGCCTACGAGGATGCGATCGCGGCCTTTCCGGCCACCCCCCTGGACGTCCAGCCTCGCGGCGAAACCATGCTCTACAGTTCGGGAACCACCGGCAAGCCCAAGGGGGTCTGGCGCCCGCTCCTCGAGTGTACGATCGACGACCCTCATCCGCTTCCGGCGTTGTTCGGCGCGCTGTTCTCCATGGACGAAGATACCGTCTACCTGTCGCCCGCACCCCTTTATCACGCGTCTCCTCTAGGGTTTACCGCGGCCACGCTGAGCCTCGGCGGGACGGTCGTGGTAATGGAGAGGTTCGACGCCAGAGAAGCGCTGCGCGCCATCGAGGCGTTTCGGATAACCCACAGCCAGTGGGTGCCAACGATGTTCACGCGTATGCTGAAGCTGCCCGGGGAGGAACGCCTCCGGCACGACCTTTCGAGTCACAGGGTCGCCATCCACGCTGCCGCGCCCTGTCCCCCGCGGGTGAAGAGCCAGATGATAGAGTGGTGGGGGCCGATCCTCGTCGAATACTACGGCGGCACCGAGCTCAACGGGCTCACCTTCATCGATTCCAAGCAGTGGCTCGACCACGAGGGTTCGGTTGGAAAGCCGGTGATCGGGACGATCCACGTCTGCGATGACGAGGGCAAGGAGCTCCCCGAAGGTGAGGATGGGCTCGTCTACTTCGAACTTCCGGAGATGCCCTTTCGCTATCACAACGACGAGACCAAGACCCGTTCGGCGCAACATCCGCGACATTCGAACTGGTCGTCGCTCGGCGACGTGGGCCATCTCGATGGGGAGGGGTTTCTCTACCTCACCGATCGCAAGAACTTCATGATCATCTCTGGAGGAGTGAACATCTATCCTGCGGAGATCGAGCACGCCCTCGTCACTCACCCCGAGGTCGTGGACGTCGCGGTGATTGGCGTGCCCAACCAAGAATTTGGCGAAGAGGTCAAGGCCGTCGTACAGCTACTGGAAGGTAGGGAAGGCTCGACCGAACTCGAACAGGAGCTGCTCGAATACTGTCGTGAAAGAGTCGCGCACTACAAGTGCCCGCGCTCCATCGACTTCGAGGAGGAGCTGCCTCGGCTTCCAACCGGGAAGCTCTACAAGCGACTGCTGCGTGACCGCTACTGGGGAAAGAGCGACACCAAGATCGTCTAGTGACTCTCAGCCCATGGCGCTCAACAGCTCGTGGGCACCCGTCGTACGGCGCTGGATGTCGATTCCGAAGGGGCAAGCTCCGGCGCAGGGAGCGCTGCAGCCGACGCACACCGAGGCGTTCTTGTCGAGCCTCGCGTAGTGGAACATCCCCTCCTGCTCGGAGCGGTAGTCTTCGTAGTACATGCGGTAACGGAGCACGTCGTTGATCGCCAGCTCTTCGGGACAGGAATCCAGACATTCGCCGCAGTGCGGTCTGCAGTAGCTGTCGGCTATTTCGCGGTCGTACTTGTCGAGGACCGTGAGGTCTTCACGTGTGATCCTCTTCCCCGAGGCGTAGAGATACTCGTCCACGTGCTGGAGGTCGAAGAAGGAAATCACGACGCAGGAGACATCGGCGCTCGAGTGAGCCCACTTGAGCGCGGCCTGTGCGTACGAGTCCGCGTGTTCACGGTAGCCCTCGAGGCCGTGATGCTTCGCACCCTTGAGGGCCTTCATCGCGACTATCCCCATGTCTTGTTCGCGACGCGCTCTCTTGATGATCTCCCGCAGGCCAGGCCAGATTCCGTGGTGGTAGGCGACCATCATCACGTCGAACTTTCCCGATTCGATGGCCCGGGTGGCGACGTCGAGTAGATTGGGCGTGTGCGAGGAGAAGCCGAGAAAGCGAACCTTCCCTTCGGTCTTTAGCTGCGCGAAGGCCTCGTGCATGTTCGGATCCATCAGGCGCTCCACCTCGTCGCAGGAGTGAACGTGTATGAGATCGACGTAGTCCGTGTCGAGTCGGCCGAGGCTCTGGTAGACGGCTGCCTTGTAGTCCTCGACGGAGCTCCCCGGTCCGAGATGACCAACCGGGGTGCAGAACTTCGTGGCGATGAAGAGTCGCTCACGCGGTACGCTCTTGATCGCTCTGCCGACGGCTTTCTCGCTGGACGCGCCAGAATAATCCGGCGCGGTGTCGATGTAGTTGACCCCCCGTTCGATGGCGAGCCGCGTGATCTTCTCGCCGATCTCGCCCCGAAGCCGCCCGGTGCCCAACGCCGTATCGGATACTTTCCACCCCGTGCGGCCGAGACGGCCGTAGCCCTGCACGCGGCTTCCCTTCCAGGCCTGTTTCCACTCGGGGTGGGTCTTGACTACCTCGCCACCGAAAATCTCGCCGAGTACCCGTGACCACCCGCGCCCCCCGTTGCCGATGCCGGCCAGAGAGCGGGCCGCCACGGCCCCACCGCCGACGAGAATCGATCCGGCGGCCGCAGCAACGCCAGCGAGGCTGCCGGTGAGGAAGGTGCGTCGTGAGGGATCGGCCTCGGTCACCGCCCTTCGCCGCCCGGCCCTAACGGCGACAAAGGTGGCGAGAGCGAGGAAGAGCAGGATGGCTATGACGAGGATCGCCCCCGCGAGCGTCACGCCGGCGCGGGGAAAGACCGCTTCCCCCAAGGCTTGAAGCACCGAGCCGCCGGGAAAAGACGACGGGTCGAGGCCGATCAGGGCGTTCCATGCGTAGTGACCCGCGACGAAAAATCCGATGATCAGAGCGATCGCCCAGGCGGTCAGTGTAGCGCCCAAAGACCCAAGTCGCATTTCCCCTCCTCACCCCGTCGTACGGGGGATCTGACGGGATCGGCGTCCTAGCGGGCCACTCCCGTCGTCGCCATGAATAGGCAGACAACGAGTATCGCTATCCGCCACAAAATGCACGGCCGCAGGCCCTCGCGGCGACTGCGCTCGGCCGTCCGCTCTCGGGTCAGGTCGCGGTACCCGGCGGCGGAAGTTCGAGTAACTGGGCCAGCCGTCGCGTGCAGGCGTTGTTGCTGCCGAAATCAGGCGTCGGTAGGGGTACCCCCCTCTTCTTCATGTTTTCCACGGCCCGTATCATGATGGCGGCGAAGCGCAGCGCGGCGAAGACGTCGTAAAAAAAGAGATTTTCGACTTTCTCCCCGCGGAGTTCTTGGTAGCGCGCTATGGTTTCGGCGCGCCCGGGGATTCCCTCCAGCCGTGGGATGTCGTATCCGTCGCTGTGGTGCCAGTCCAGAAAGAGCCACCAGGCCAGGTCGGCTTCGGGGTCGCCGAGGAAGGCCATCTCCCAGTCGAGCACGGCCGTGACCTTGAAGTCGCGAAACAACATGTTGGGAAGACGCGCGTCCCCCCAGCACAGACCCGTGCGCCCGGAGGCGGGAGGGTTGTCGAGAAGCCACCGCAGCGCCGCGTCTATGTGGGGCTGTGGCTCCTCGGTTCGTGCCCAGGCTATGTAGCGTTCCCAGTAGTCGAGCTGAGCGGCCAGCGCCGCGGCCGCGTCGGCGGGTGCGCCCAGGAAGGGGAGGTCCAGGGAACGCCAGTCGAGGTCGTGGATGCTCGCCAGTATCCTCACGCCGTCCCACCACATAGCCGCGCGTTGGTCGGGCGAGGCGTCCGCGCAGAGCCCGGCACCGTGGTAGGGAGGCACGTCGGAGGGGGCTTCTCCATCGACGGCTTCCATCACGTAGAAGGGCGCGCCGAGCGGGGTGGCGTCTTCTTCGAGCCAGCACACTGCGGGTACCGGCAGGGCGCTCTCGGCCAGACGCTGGAGAATGTGGAACTGGCCGCTGATGTCGTATTCGGGGAAGACGAAATCTTCCGTAGGAGCCATCCTCAGAACCAGCTTTCGTGAACGTGGGCGGCCGTTTTCCCGCAGGCAGAGCTCAAACAGGACCGTGTCACTGGAAAGCCCCGCCGAGGGCGTGCGAAGCTGGGACACCGTGGCCTGCGCGTAGGCCGGGAACTTGGCCTCGATCCACTTGCCTAGTGCGGTGCCGATGGCGTCGAGATCTAACTGTTTGAACATCGTGCGTTTCCTCTCACCGTGGTGGGGGCCAGACTAGAGTCGCGTCGGAATTTCATGAACTTTCGGCTTTCAGAATGATCTTCCACAATAGGCTGGGTGCGAAGCGGCGCAGAGCGAACAGCACCTTTGCCTCACGTCCGGGAAAGAGGATGCGCTGGCCTTTTTCCAGTGCCTCTTCTATCGAGTCGACGACGAAATTCGGATCAGCGGCGCGCCCTTGTTCGAGGCCGAGCTGAACGGAGCGAGGATTGGAGCTTTGTTTGGCTTGCTCGAGTAGTGGGGTGTCAACCATGGGTGGGCAGACCAAGAGAAAGCGTAGGCCGCTGCCCTCGTTTTCGCGGATCAGCACCTCGGCGAAAGCGTTGATCGCGGCCTTCGTGGCGCAGTACGCGCCGAGATGAGGTGTGAGAACGTGCCCGGCCAGCGAGCCATAGAGAATGAGATCACCGCTGCGCCGCTCCAACATCGAGGGGAGTGTGGCGAGGGTGACGTTGACCGTGCCGTCGTAGTTTACGCGCATGAGTCTGAGGACCTCTCCGGTGGGCATTGCCGCCAGCGGCGAGGCCGGCATTATGGCGGCCGCGTGGGTGACACGATCTATCGGGCCCAGTTCCGACTCTACGAGCCCAACTACGTGCGCTACCCCCCCTTCGTTACTTACGTCGCAGACGTAGCCATGAATGGAGCCGTGGCCCTCGGCCGTTTCTTCGAGGCCGGACTCGTTCAAATCCAGAGCGGCGACCTCGGCGCCCATCTCGGCCAGTCGCCTGGCCGAGATACGTCCCATTCCGCTGGCGGCACCCGTAACCAACGCGACCTTGCCGTGAAACGCCATCTTCCATACTCCCTGGTTGCGGCAGAGAGCCTCTCAGCCCGCTACCCTGTTGCTGAAATCGTCGGTGGTGCCATGTGCCCCAGGCACGACAATTAGTTATAGCGTTATAGCTCTGTCCTAGCCCAAATGTTTCATGAAGCGCCCTACTGCGAGCGCCAATTGCCCCCCATCTCGGGCCGTACTCGCCACCCGCTTTTCGACGGACTGCTTGTGCTTGGCCCGTCTGCATCGCTCGCGGTTGCCGACCAGATCTATACGCACACTTGGCGCTCTCGCTACGGCCGTTTACGAATAATGCGGGCTTAGAGCAAGCGCCGAGTTGAGAAACGCGGAACAGCGACAGAGATTGGGAGCCCTTCTTGCCTCGCCCTTGGCGGCTCGCTAGCGTTTCCGCTCTCATGGCTGAAGACTGGCTAGACAAACTGCTTGGCGATTTTCAAAACGCGATTACCCGCGGAACCTACGAGGGGCTCTCGCTCCTGGACGAGGGTAGCCGTGATACCGTCATGGAGGCCCAAGCTCGTTCTTGCGTGAAGGCCTACGCCGAATTGTTCGACATTCCTGCGGAACTGAGCCTCGAGGACTTTCTCGAGAAGATGGCGTTCGGCGGTTCCAGCAAGGTCAACATCGAACGCGATGGCGATACCATAATATGGGAAGAGGAGCACAACGGGGAGTGCATGTGTCCCTTGGTCAAGCGGGGTGGCGTCGATCTCGATTCTATGTTGTGTAGCTGTGCCGTACACTGGCTGCGCATGCTGGTGCAGCGTCACACCGACCGTCGGGTGGCCGTAGAGCTCATCGATTCTGTCGCCAACGGTGCTCAAAACTGTAGCTTCCGCGTTCGTATAGGCGACGGGGAAGGGGGGGACGGTGGCGGCGAGGTCGCGGATTGAGGAAAGGTGGATGACTAGGCGTAGCGAGCTCGAGGGAGCAGGGTTGTTCAGTGGCACTGGTTGATATCGAAACCGGTCTTAGTGAAGAGGACCGCAAGGTCCTGGAGCTCGCCCACCGTTTTGCCCAGGAAGTACTGCGTCCGGCCGGGGCGGAGCTCGATCGCATGCCCGACCCCGCGAGGGTCATAGCTCCAGACTCGGTGCTCTGGGAGGTATTCGAGAAGTACCAGCAGACCGGGCTGGCCCAGATGGCGGCCGATACCGACATGGACCCGGTGATCAAGGCCCGCCTCATGGCTATGGTCAACGAGGAGTTGGCTTGGGGAGACGTGGGTCTGGCGATTAGCGTAGGCTTGTGCCAGTTCCACGGTCCCTGGGTGCAGCAATGCGGTGACCCGGAACTCGTCGAGCGTTTCTGTTCGCCGGACAAACCAACCATAGGCTGTTGGGCGCTCACCGAGCCTGACCACGGCAGCGATACGGTGGCGATCAGCGAAGCACACTTCGGCGATCCTTCGATCAAGGCCAACTGCAGGGCGCGCAAGGAAGGTGACGACTACGTCATCAGCGGGCAAAAGGCCGCCTGGGTTTCGAACGGATCCATCGCCGACATAGCGGTGTTGTTCTGCGCCCTCGATGAGAGCCGGGGCTTCAGTGGTGGCGGGGTTTTCCTGGTCCCGCTGGACCTTCCCGGTGTGAGGAGGCCCAAGCCCTTGGACAAACTCGGCCAGCGCTCGCTCAATCAAGGCGAGATCTATTTCGACGACGTTCGTATTCCCGCGTCCTACATGGCCTTGGGGCCGGAGTTCTACGCCATGGGACTGGAGGCCATGCTCGCGTTTGCGAACGCGGCGATGGGGCAGCTCTTTGTGGGCGTTGCGCGGGCCGCGTTCGAGCACGCCTTGGCCTACGCCAAGGAGCGAGTGCAGGGTGGTGTGCCTATCTTCGAGCATCAGAGTGTCAAGGCCAGGTTGTTCAGGATGTTTTCCAAGCTCGAGGCTGCCCGGTCGCTGGCGAGACGGGTAGCGCTTTACAACGCTGGAGGACAGCCGCTCTTGCACTACTCGATTGCCACCAAGGTGACCTGCACGAACGCCGCATTCGAAGTAGCCAGCGACGCCCTGCAGATCTTCGGCGGGAACGGACTCAGCCGCGAGTACCCGGTAGAAAAACTTCTGCGTGACGCCCGTGCGTCGATGATCGAAGACGGCTGCAACGAGGTGCTGGGCCTGGTCGGTGCGGCCAAGCTCTGACCTTTCATTATCGCCACGAAGCTTGAACCGACGCCAAGGAGAGCAGCGATGGAACTCAGAGAAGCGATAGGCCGGAGACGCTCGATACGTTTCCTGCTGCCACACAAGCCCGTGGAGCTGGAGAAGATCCAGCGCATGCTCGAGGCCGCCCGCCTGGCTTCCCATTGGGGTAACGTAGGAAGCCTGCGGGCTCTGGTCGTCGAACGCGACAAGGCTTCCAAGGACGTAGTCGACGCGCTGCCCTCTCCGGTGGGTGGTTTCCAGATACAGCTGGCTCCCATAGTCATCGTCTGGTACATCGAGACCGAGGCTACCGAGCACGCTGGCGAGAGACTGCGCGAGCTGGTCGACGTCGGCGCCATAGGCTACGGCGACAACAAGCGCGCGGTACTCGAGGAGACCCTGGTTCCGCTGTTCGCGCAGATGGGTGACGCGGTGAAGGTTCCTGGGCTCGGCGAGGTCGACTGTGGCCAGGGCATTGCCCAGGCGACCTTGCTAGCCTTCGAGCAGGGTCTGGGGACCTGCTGCCTCGGCACGGGAGACCCGGATGGCATCAGGCAAAAACTCGGCCTTCCGGACAGCTGCAGGGTGTTGCTGACCCAGACGGTGGGCTATCCGGCCGAGTCCGCCGAGGCTGGCGGCCAGCGCCCACGCTTGTCTTTCGAGCGTCTGTTTCAGCTAAACTCCTACGACGAGCCCTTCCCGCGCAGCGAGGAGGTGGTCGACGAACTCCGGCGCGACCGCATGATTCAGCGACAGGCGCCGTTGCCGTGGCGGGAAGCCGAGCTGGAGTATTTGAGAAAGGCGCTTGGCCTCGAGGGCGAGGGGCTGATCTAGTCGGTAGTGGCGAGGGGACGGGAGGCGCGGAGAGCCCGGGGACGAGACGGGACAAGGAGAAGCATACATGCGTTTGAATGCGATCATCGCGGGTGTGGGGATGACCCGCTTTGCGAAGTACCCTGACAAGGGGCTCAAGGAGCTGGGGGCTGAAGCCGTCAAGGCCGCCGTGGCCGATGCTGGCTTGGGGCTGGCTGACCTCGAGGCGGCTTACGTCGGTAACTGTGCCGCTGGGCTGATTACCGGGCAGGAATCCATCCGGGGCCAGGTGGTGCTCGGCAGTATTGGCGTTGGAAAGATTCCCATCATCAACGTCGAGAACGCCTGCGCCAGCGGGTCGACGGCCATGCTGCAAGCCTGCGCGATGGTCACCGCGGGGATACACGAGGTCGTGCTCGCCCTGGGCGTGGAAAAACTCAGTCACCCCGACAAGAGCAAAAGCTTCGCGGCCTTTGCCGGAGCGGTGGACGTCGACGAGGTGAAGGCCATGCTCGAGTCGTTGAAAGACGGGGCCGGGTCCGAAGGCGGGAGCGCCGGCCGCAGCCGCTCCATGTTTATGGACGTCTACGCACAGGCGGCCAGAGCCCACATGGGCAAATACGGGACCACCGTTGCTCAGTTCGCCGCGGTCTCGGCCAAGAACTCTTTTCACGGCAGCCTCAACCCCCGCGCCCAGTTTCGCGCAGCGATGAGCGTAGAGGAGGTTCTGGGCGATCGCATGATCGTCGACCCGCTTACCCGCTCGATGTGTTCACCGATCGGGGACGGCGCGGCGGCGGTGGTTGTGGTCAGCCCTGCCAAGGCCGCCGAGCTGGGCATTTCGAAGCCGGTGAGGGTGGTTACCAGCGTCATGCATTCCGGGTGGAACCACAGCGAAGACGAGCCCGATACCGTCGAGCTCTGTGCTTGCGAGGCTTACGAGCAGGCCTCCCTGGGCCCAGAGGACCTCGATCTCGTCGAGATACACGACGCGTCAGCGCCCGGGGAGATAATGGCGTACGAGCAGCTGGGGCTGTGCGCGAAAGGGGAGGGGGGAAGACTGGTGGAAGATGGCCACACCAGGCTGGGCGGTCGCTTGCCCGTCAATACCTCCGGCGGCCTGCTCCGGAAAGGTCACCCGGTCGGCGCGACCGGCGTGGCGCAGATCGTCGAGCTCACCGAACAGCTGCAGGGGCGTGCAGGCGATCGGCAAGTCGAAGGTGCCCGGCTCGCCATGGCGCAAAACGGTGGCGGCAAGAGCGGTAACGACGCCGCGGCCATGGTGGTGACCATACTGCGATCCTGACCGGTTCCGGTGCGCGAGCTAAACGAACTCCTACTATGCGATCTCGTCCAGGCGCGGGCCGATCGCGACCCCGACCTGGACGTGCTCTGTTTCGAGCACTTCAGTCTAGATGGGGGCGCGACGGACGATGAAGTGCGCACCTACGCCGACCTACAGGTCAACGCCAACCGCGTTGCCTCCGGCTTCGTTGCCAGAGGCCTGGAGCGCGGCGATCGCGTGGCGCTGATGATGCGCAACCATCCGGAGTTCGTCGAGACCATGATAGCGGCGTCCATCACCGGTGCGCTGTTTGTTCCCATAGATCCACGAACGCGGGGTGAGAAGCTGGCATTCATGCTCGCGGACACCGGCTGCAGTGGGATCGTGTGCGCCGACTACTGTGTCGCGGAGATCGGCTCGGTGGCGGCCGAGCTCCCCGACCTGAAGTGGGCGCTGGTGCTTGGCGGCCTAGACCCCGCCCGCGACGGGGCCTTCGAGCGCGTCGATTCACTCGAAGAGTTACTCACCAGGCCCGCCGATAGCGTCAGACCGCGCGTTGATAGCCCCGACGCCCCACTGCAGATCATGTATACCTCGGGCACCACGGGCGATCCCAAGGGAATAGTCGGCAACAACTTCCGTTTCTGTGCGGCCAGCATGCTGGCCGCGATGTTCGGCTATCGAAGCGACGAACGACCCTACACCGGGCTCTCACTGACCCACGGCAACGCTCAGGCGATTACACTCGCTCCTGCGCTGGGCGTGGGCCTGCGCGCGGTGTTTAGTAGACGTTTTACGAAGTCCAAGCTCTGGGAGCTCTGCCGCCGTTACGGCTGTACCAGCTTCGCGCTGGTGGGAGGCATGGTCACCGGTATATACGGTGAGCCACAGCGAGAAGACGACGCCGACAACCCGGTTCGAATGGTGGTGAGCGGGGGCATGCCTGCGGCGATATGGGAAGCCTTCGAGCGGCGTTTCGCCGTGAAGGTGCTCGAGTTCTACGGAGCCATGGACGGCGGCGGCATGGCCTACAAGCCGGTCGGCGAAGGGCCTGTGGGGTCCTTTGGCAAAGCCATGCCCGGCATAGAGATGAGAATACTGGACGAGGAGGGCAGGGAGTGTCCGGCGGGCGTCGTGGGAGAGATTTGCACCCGTCCCTCCGACGGCCAAAGTGCCGCGGTGGACTACTACGGAAAGCCCGACGCCTCGAAAAGGAAGATCCGTGGCGGCTGGAACCGCAGTGGCGACATGGGCCACGCCGACGAGGACGGCTGGCTGTTCTTCGATTACCGCGTGGGCGGAGGCATCCGGCATAACGGGGACTTCATAAACCCCGGCTACGTGGAGAAGATCATAGCCGAGCATCCAGGGGTCTCCGACGTATGCGTCTACGGCGTGCCCGCGGCCTCGGGGGTGCCGGGAGAAAAAGACGTGGTGGCGGCGATAGTTCCCTCGCAGGGGCGGAGCTTCAGCGCGGACTCCGTTTTTCTTAGCTGTCGTGAGAAGCTCGAACCGAACTCCCTTCCCGCCTATCTCCAGGTGCTGGACGAGATTCCCAAGACCGCTTCGGAAAAACCCCAGGAGCGGCTACTACTCGAGCGCTTCGATCCCGAGGCTAAGGAGGTCTTCGCCAATCCTGATCTCTGAACAGAAGGGCGGCAAAACCCGCGCCGCGGCCTTCAATGGTTTCGCCCCTGTGTGGGTGGGTGGTCCCGAGCGCTGAAACTTGCTCGGTCACTTCTTTCGCCGCTGCTTTGGTGGGATCTTATCGGCTTTCCTGTGCCTCCTGGCCCACATAAAGTGCGGCGCTGAGCGCTCGGCGTGGGTACCCCCCCGCTTGAGGTCTGAGCCGGGGGCACTATATCCTTGACACGCAAACGCCTGGGCGTTTAGCTGGCAGTACGTAATCAAGGGAGGAATCGTCGTCATGCTTCTTCCGATCGGACCGACAGCCACCTCTCAACGCGAAGCCCGCCGGCAGGCGTCGGCCGCGGTTCGGCGCATGACGCTTGCCCTGGTAACCGCAGCCGCGACTGCCTCGTTCTGCCTGCTCCAGCCCCGTCTCGTGGCTGCTCAGCAAACCTGTGGGGGAATCGTCGGGGCGCTTTGTGGAGCCGGCGAGTTCTGCGAATTCCCGCCTGCCACCTGCCAGTGGGCGGATCAACAAGGCCTTTGCGAGCCCGTCCCGGAGGCCTGCGTCATGCTCTTTGATCCCGTATGCGGTTGCGACGGTGTTGTCTACGGCAACGACTGCGTGCGCCGAATCGCCGGTGTTGCCAAGGATCACGACGGCCCTTGTGGCGAAACCTGCGGCGGAATAGTCGGGGCGCTTTGTGCGGAGGGCGAGTTCTGTGAGTATCCGCCTGCCACCTGCCAGGGCGCGGATCTCCAAGGCGTTTGCCTGCCGGTACCGGAGGTCTGCATCATGGTCTTTGACCCCGTATGCGGCTGCGACGGTGCCACTTACGGCAATGACTGCGAGCGCCAAATCGCCGGTGTTGCCAAGGATCACGATGGCCCTTGTGGCGCAACCTGCGGTGGAATAGTCGGGGCAGCCTGCCCAGACGGAGAGTTCTGCGAGTTTCCGCCTAACACGTGCCATTGGCCGGATTCCCAAGGAACGTGCCAGCCGATTCCCCAGGCCTGTATCACGCTCCACATCGCCCCTGAGTGCGGTTGCGACGGTGTTACCTACAGCAATGACTGCTGGCGCCGGATGGCCGGCGTTGCCAAGGCCCATGACGGCCCTTGCTTGCCGCTGTGCGGTGACGTGAACGCCGACGCCGACGTCAACATAATCGACGCCCTGATAGTAGCCCAGTACAGCGTGGGTTTGCGCGTCTGCGGGATCAGCCCCTTTCACTACGCCACCAACTGCGACGTAAACCCGCCCTTGTCCGTGGGATCCGACGGTTCGTGCAATATCGCCGACGCACTGAGGATGGCCCAGTGTGAGGTAGGGCTCATCCCCTGTGACTTCGACTGCTGGCCCTTCCCCTGTCCGTGACGCCGGTCACCGACCGGGGCTCGCGCGGCGTTGGAGCTAGTCTGCCCCTCGAAACGAGACGTCCTTCTCAGCCGCGACTAAAGACCGTAACCCGTCGGTGATATTTCCTCCGGCGATTCGGACGGTATAGCAACCACAAGGAAGAAAGAGCGTCGTCGTGCCGCTCTAGTTTTTTACTCGAATCAACGTTCATTCACGGAGTCTAGCTCATGCAATACGAGACCCTGACCTACGAAACAGACGGCCGGATCGCGACGATCACGCTAAACCGCCCCGAACGGCTAAACGCCATCAACGCAGAGATGCCCCGAGAGATCCGGGCGGCGGTCGAAGAAGCAAACGTCGATCGGGATATCCACGTCATCGTTCTCACCGGAGCCGGGCGCTCCTTCTGTGCCGGCTATGACCTCAAAGCCTACGCGGAGACCGCGGGCGAGGAGTCGGGTACTCAGTCGATGCCTTGGGATCCGATGCTCGATTTTTCTTTCATGTATCGCAACACCCAGGATTTCATGTCCTTGTGGAGATCCTACAAGCCGACGATTGCCAAGGTGCGCGGTCACGCGGTGGCGGGTGGTAGCGACATCGCGCTGTGCTGCGATCTTGTGGTGATGGCGGAGAACGCCAGGATCGGTTATCCGCCCGCTCGAGTTTGGGGATGCCCGACACCGGCCATGTGGATCTACCGTCTGGGGGCGGAGAAAGCCAAGCGCATGCTCTTCACCGGCGATCTGGTGACGGGCAAAGAGGCGGAAGAGATGGGACTGGTTCTCGAAGCGGTGCCGGAAGAAGAGCTCGACGGGCGGGTGCAGAAACTCGCCGAGCGCATACAGGGCGTGCCGCGCAATCAACTGATGATGCAAAAGCTGATGGTCAATCAGGCCTATGAGAACATGGGCCTGGCCTCGACGCAGATGATGGCCACTCTTTTCGACGGCATCACACGGCATTCGCCGGAAGGCATCTGGTTCAAGAAACGGGCCGAGCAGGTGGGCTTCAAGCAAGCCGTCAAGGAGCGTGACAGCGGCGACGTCATCGCGCCAGGGGTCAGCAAGTAATTGTCCTGGCGCGAGCAATGGCCGAGCGGCACCATTCTTTCCATTGACATTCTTGGCCTGGCTAGGCGATGATCGTTGCCGTCGGACGCCGCCCCGACAGGCCGCTCTGTCCGAGCTCTGGAGGAATCTTTCATGACACCCGGCGCCGTCCCGCGAACTGCTTTCATCTTGTTGGTTGCCTGGGCCTGGACCGCGCCCGCAGAGCTCTACGCCGTCTGTGGAGACGGCACCATCGAGCAGCCGGCCGAGCAGTGCGACGATGGCAACGTCGGCGATGGTGATGGCTGCGACGCCACCTGCCAGATAGAGTCATGCTTTGTTTGCGTTGCGGAGCCTTCGCTTTGTAGTCCTGACGACGCGGCTTCGTGTGATGATGGAAACCCCTGCACGGTCGGCTCCTGCTCGGAGGGATCCTGCATTGGCGTTCCTGCGGCAGTAGTGGGCGGGTGTCACCAGGCACTCAAGTCGCGGCTTACCCTGAAAGACAAAAGCGACGACGCAAAGGATCGCCTGGCCTGGAAGTGGCAAAAAGGCGAGGCCACATCCGAGGCCGAATTCGGAGATCCAACGGCTACGACCGCCTACACACTCTGCCTCTACGACTTCTACCCGGCGGTGTCAGTCGCGAGCGTGCAAGTGCCGGCCGCTGGAACCTGTGGGGATAATCCCTGTTGGCAGGGCCTGGGCAGCCCGCCTGGCCGCAAGGGTTTCAAATACAGGGATAAACAGCGGCCTCTCACCACGGGGATTGGATCGATTCGCTTGACCCCAGGATCAGCAGGGAGAGCGCGCGTTAAGGTGAAGGGTAACGGTAGTAACCTCGGGCTGCCGACTCTACCGCACGATCTGCCTCTTGATGTGCAGCTGCGTGCGGACAACGGCGAGTGTTGGGAGTCGGTCTTCTATCCTCCGGGGGTAAGGAAGAACAGCGCCGGCAGATTCAAAGGCAAGGCTGCTGACCAGATCAGCGATCCCTGGCCCCAGCTCCTCGACGGATATCCTCAGACACTTATTTCTATGCGTTTCACGCGTCAGCTTCACGATGATCATCCTGAGCTGAGCTACGAGGATCTGGTGCAGATCTACGGCGGGTTCCACGGTTTGATTCCTCCTAGCAACCATTTCGATGACTACACACGTTTTCGGCGAGAGCACCCCGAGAAAATTGCCAACTGGTTTCATGAGGCCTCGCCCTTTAGCGACGGGCAGACCAAGTATGACATCATCGATCGCGAACAGTTCTTCGCCGGACACTGGACCTACTATGAGAACAGCCTCATCACCGCCGACGTTGTGGCTGAAAATGGCGTGACCGAGATAGCGGTGGCACGTCCGGATCTGTTCTTCATCCAGCAGGTCGGTCCCGGCGGCTGGAAGTATGTCGAGGACGACATCGCCCTTTGCGCGGTTGGCCCAGGTGGACTTCCCGACTGGAACCTTTGTGAGCAAGTAGGGCTCGAGTCCGTGGACCACGTTGGAGGCACTATCCGCGTGCACCGAGGCCTCTATGGGACTACGCCGCTGGAGCTTATGGCGGGCCAGGCCGTTGCTGCAGCCCACGCGATGTATCCCTGGGGGGCCGACGAGAAGGGGTCGCCCGGTGGAAGCTGGTCGTGGCTCATAAACTTTGCAACCGATGGCCCCAAGGATTCTTCCGGCCGTTCTGCCGTCGACATCCTGTACGATCAGATGGCTCCGATGATGCAGCCGGGAGGGGCACTGGAGGTCTACGATGGCATCGGGCTCGACGTGTTGGTCACCCGCCCCAACGAAAGATCAACGGGACGGGTGGCCGACACCGATGGCGACGGGGCCCCTGACGGCGGCATGCGCGGGACGGTGAACGTGTTCGAGCTCGGTGCCTACGAATTTGTGAGGAGGCTGGGCGAAGCGTGGCCGGACAAGGTCCTGGTTTGTGACGGTGCCGGTGATCGCTTCATCGGTGTTTGTAACGGCATCGAGACCGAGTGGTGGCCGGGCTGGGGTGACGTTAGCTTCGAAGGCTGGTCGACTGGTCTCAACGTCTCTTCTTTTTGGGCCCAGAACGCAGGCCGCTCGCCGGCCTTTTCAGATGTTAATCACTGGATCGGCGGTGGAGCAGGAGCCGGGGTGCCCCACAGCGCCAGCCGGCTGGTGTTTGCAGGAGCCGTTTTCACCGATTCTGTCGTTACATCGATGTTTCTTCCCGCGGCTGAGCCGGGAGAGGTCATCGGCGCGTGGGACGAGTGGCGCCGGGGAACCGACCACCAGATCGGCTGGCTCGGACAACCGCTGGGGCCTCCGATACGCCTGGCGGCGGAGCAGCCCGACTTGCTCGGCGGGGTGGGGCAGGTCATGGATCCGTCGATACTTGGTTTTGTAACTGGAGACCAGATCGACTTTGCAGTCTCTGGCGGGGTCTTGCACGTGACACCTCAGCTGGCCGAGCCCGAGTTTTTTGTTTCACCGATCGCCTTTGCTGGGGGTGATCTCTACGTTCGTTTCAAGATCTCGGCCGACAAGCTTCCCGAGCACGCGGCCCTCGACATCGCCCGTGGCCTGAGTGTTTCGGTGGTGTCGGGGAGCAGCGAACAGCTCTCGCTCGCCCATGTAGATAGCTTCGAAGCCGGTTTCTACTTTCGAGACGTCGTCGCCGATGGTGGTTCGATTGCTCTGAAGATTGCTCTGTTGGGCGAGGCTCCCGTACACATCTCCGACTTTACGGTTCACTCCTATCCCGATGTCGTAGCGCGAGAGTTTGAACATGGATTGGTGTTGGCAAATCCGTCTAACAGCGATTTTACTTTCGACATCAACGCTCTGACCCCCGGAAGGAGCTATCGTCGGCTGCAGGGGTCGCCCGAGCAGGCCCCCGAGTTCAACGACGGTTCGCTGCTAGGGCCAACCCTTGCGCTCGGGCCCTTGGACGCCGCGTTCCTGCTGGCTACCGACAGGAAGGGGGTCAAATCGCGGCTTGCGACTTGTT
>JBHHVL010000047.1:0-22434 GCA_046754245.1 Binatia bacterium
AGGCACCGCATGGCACGAGGCCTAAAAAGTGGAGGCGGGGGGAATCGAACCCCCGTCCGAAAGCACTCCACATGGACGTCTACATGCTTATCGCGCGTTTTATTCTCGTTCGCCGGACCTCCCGCGCGAGAGATGCCTGGGAACCAGCCACTCCAAAGGTTCGGTTGGAAGGTCGGTGGCCGACCCTCTTCCCTATCCCGCTAATACCCGCCCTTATCCGAAGCGCGGGAGTCTCCGGTAAGGACGCTCACGGCAATTTAGGCCGCGAGAGCGTATTCGAAATTATCTGCAGTTAAATTGCAGTCTGCCGGTTTTACGAGGAAGCAGACCTCGACATGCAGCCCCTGCTTCATTACCTCCGTCGAACCCGGATCGCCCCCAGGATCGATCAGCGCTATCGGCCCACTCGGCCGATCCTCAAGACTATAAGGCTACTTTGCCCCGCTGACAAGGATTTTCCGCGCCCCCGGCGGGTTGAGTGGGCGAAGCCGGCCCCAAAATACTTCCGTTAGCCGCTGCTGGGGGGTTAAATCAGGGCTAACTGTGCTGCCTGTATAGCTTACCCACAGCGGGAGGTGTTCCATTATGGCTGTTCACCCGGTGTCCATGGTAGCTCTGTCGGCCCTGCTAACGGTTGCGCTTGCTCTGCCCGGCAGAGCCCTTTCCCAGCAATGCGGCGACGTCAACGACGACGGCACCATCAGCTCGGTGGACGCGCTGATGGTGCTCAAGAAGGCCGTCGGCATCAACATGACACTGCTGTGTAACTGCTGCACGACCACCACCACGCAGACAATCACGACCACTACGACAACGACGACCACTACGACAACTACGACCACCACTTCTACGCTGCCCCACTGCGCGAACGCGGCTGCACCGACCTGCGCTGGTTTCTGCAACCTGGCTGAAGAGGTCTGCGTGGAGTTCGGGGGACAGTGCGAGTGCATACCGGCTGGGCCGCCTGCCGTGGTCGACCACTGCGCGAACTCCTTCGGCCCTCAGTGCGGCGGTTGGTGCAACGCCCCGGGCGACATGTGCGTGTTCTTCCAGGGGCAGTGCGAGTGCATGTCGAGCGGTGGACAAGTCTGCGGCGTGGTTGCGGGTTTTCCCATCTGCAGCGGAGAGTGCCCACCCGAGGAGGCCTGTGTCGGGAACGGTGCGAACTGCGTCTGCGCTCCGAGGACGCAGTAATACACTGGCGGTGTTTTCTCTTTCTCTAGGCTTGGGGCCCTTCTCGGATGACCAGGCGCCGCCCGTAGCTGGTCTCTAGCGACATGGCGTCGCTTATGGGGTCGTCGACCACGTCGATGAGTATGTCGGCGTCTTCGTAGAGGTCGATTAGCCCCGGCGGAAGGAAAACCGGTATGCCGCCCGCTCGCCCTATCTCCTTGGCGCCAAAGGGGACGACGTAGTTTTCGTAGAGGTGCGGAGCGCTGCCCTCGCAGCAACCGCCGTCGAGGGTGATGCTGAGGTCGCCGCTTCGGTCGGCGCGCACCCGGGCGAGGACGCGCTCGGCGGCTTCGCTAACGCGCACTACCGGCATTTTATTTTTCCTTGGCCCACCGCGGTTGCTCCCGCACTGACCCGTGGATGCGACTCTCGCTCCCCCAATGGCTAGGGGTTGAAGAGAAGCCCGAAGTAGACCTTGTCCGGGGTGTTCTCACCAACGTGGATGTGCTTTGTCTCCTGGTACTCGGCGAGCCCCCAGCGTCCCAACTCGCGCCCGACCCCGCTTTGCTTGTAGCCGCCGAAGGGGAAACGCACGTTGATCATGTGGTAGTCGTTGATCCACACCGTGCCGGTCTCGAGCTCGCGCGCCAGCGCAAGCGCCCGGTCGGTGTCGCTAGACCAGATGGCTCCACCGAGGCCGTACATCGAATCGTTGGCTATGGCCACGGCCTCGTTTTCGTCCTCGTAGGTCAATACCGAGACCACCGGACCGAAAATCTCTTCCTGGGCTATGCGCATGTCGTTGCTGACGTCGGTGAAAATCGTTGGCTTGTAGTAGTAACCCTTCTCGAAGTCCGGCCTCTCGCCGCCGATCAGGCAGTTGGCCCCGGCCTCGCGACCCAGACCCACGTAACGCTCGACTGTGTTGCGCTGGGTCGCGCTTACCAGCGGCCCCATACAGGAGGTCATGTCCATCGGGTCGCCAACCGTGATGCGCCCGGCCGCCGCTATCATCTTGTCTACGAAATCGTCGTGGGACTTCTTGGAAACCAGCACGCGGGTACCCGACTCGCAGATCTGCCCCTGATGGAAAAAGGTTCCGTAGCAAGCGCCCACCGCCGCCGTGTCCATGTCGGCGTCATCGAGGATGATGTTTGGCGACTTGCCGCCGAGCTCGAGCGTGACTTTCTTGATGGTACCCGAGGCCAGCTGCATGATGCGCCTGCCTACTTCGGTCGACCCGGTAAAGGCCACCTTGCCTATGTCCGGGTGGGTCGCCAGCGCCTCACCCACGACCCCTCCCGGGCCGGTTATTACGTTGACGACGCCGTCGGGAACGCCGGCTTCTTTACAGACCTCGGCCAACATCAGGGCCGTGACCGGGGTCACCGAAGCGGGCTTGATGACGACGGTGTTGCCAGCGGCCAGAGCTGGGGCGATCTTCCAAGCCGCCATCAACATGGGGAAATTCCAAGGAATAATGCCCGCGCACACGCCTATGGGCTCCTTGCGCACGATGTTGCGGCTGGGTACGGGCACCTGCTCCTCGAACTCCTCCTCCACCTGCTGCTCCCTGCAGAGCTGGCTGAAGGTCATGAAGGTCTGCGCCGTCCCCGGGACGTCGGCCATGCCTGCCTTGCGGATCGTGCCGCCGCCGTCCTGGGCCTCGGCGGCCGCCAGCTCCTCTTGCTTGGCAAACAGCGAAGTAGCGATATTTTGCAGGATTTCTGCCTTTTCTTCGTTAGGCTTACCCCTCCAGACCCCCGCCACGTGGGCCCGCTTGGCCGCGGCGACGGCGTCGTTTACGTCTTCCTCGCCGGCCTTGGCGACCACGGCCCAGGGTTCTTCGGTGGCAGGGTTGATGCTCTGGGTGGTCTCCCCGCTCTTAGCGGGGCGGTACTCGCCGTCGATCCATAGTCCGAACTCTTTCATGCGTTCCTCCAGTAGGGGATTGGATTAGAACTCAATACGCGGCCGCCTGGCTTCACGCAACCCGTCCAACCCCGTTTAACACGCGCCCCAAAAGCGCCTAAAATCGGGGCCGTAAGACCAAAGCTGGCCCCAGGAGTTGACGGGGCGCGTTGGCTTGTGAGACATTACTTCTATCTTTCTCGTTAAGAGGTCGTGACTCTCGGCCCAACTTCGTCCGTGAACGAACAACCCCCACTGCCGTACAAAGGATCTTACTGGGTGATCCCGGGCTCTCTTCTCGCAGGCCCCTACCCGGCTGGTCCCGACACCGAATCGACGACCGCCATACTCGGCGCCCTGCTCGACGCTGGAATAGAATCGGTCATCAACCTCACCGACGATGACGAAGGAGCGGCCGCCGAGGAAGAGCTGTCTCACCTCGTCGCCTACGAAGACGAACTGGAGGCGCTGGGAGAGAAGCGCGGACTGGTGGTGGAAATCGAGCGTTTTCCGATCGAGCCTCGCACGGCGCCTACCCCGGCGGCGATGCAGCTCGTAATAGACGCGATCGACGGCGAGATCGACGGCCGCAACAGCCCTACCCTGGTCCACTGTCTTAACGGTAACGGCCGCGTCGGGATGGTTATCGGCTGCTACCTAGCGCGTCACGGCATCGCCACCGGCGCCGAGGCTATCGCCCGGCTCAACGAGCTTCGAGCAGCGAACCCCGATCTGGCCGGGCTCAAGTGTCCAGAGACCATCGTGCAGGAACGCTTTGTCACGCGCTGGAAGAACGACCAGTAGGGTCAGGCGCGGACACCCGCGGCCAGGGTCGCGGGTTTCTCTGCTCGGCTGATGAACCTCGCCGAGTGCTTCCTGGCCCGACTCGAGCGAGACCCGTCGCGACACGCCTTCGCCGGCATCGATGCTGACTCGGTTGCCGACCCGGCATCGCCTCGCTACGTCTGGCAGAGGAGCCGAGCCGATTTGCTAGGCGCCGCGTCGGCCTGGGCGTGGCGTTTTGAACAGACGGGACTAAGAGCGTCTGACCGTGTGGCGCTCTCGCCCACGCGCGGGCCGGAGCTGGCCGCGCTCCACCTCGCCGCTCTCGCCAGCGGCCTGTCGGTGGTCCCGCTGAACCCCTCGCTGGCACCCGCCGAAGTGGCACGCCTGCTGCCCACCGTCGGCGCCGCCCTCGTCGTCAGCTCGGCTGCCGTGGCGGCGGCCAACCAGCGAACGGCGAACGCGCTCGGCCTGCCCTGGTGGGTGGAGGACGCCGCCGTCGACGCGCTGCCGGCGCCCTTCGAAGCCCCCCCGACTCCGCCGGATAGCGCCTCCCGCGCCGCTTCGCCTGGGGTCGTGGATCGCGACGACGAGGACGAGGCGGTCCTGCTGCTCACCTCGGGCACGACCGGCGACGCCAAGAGCGTCCCCTTGAGCCACGGCAATCTACACGCGAACCTCTCGGCACTGGCCGAGCTATGGAGGCGCGACGAGGGCGACCGCCTCCTTCACGTCCTCCCCGCCAACCATTTCCACGGTCTGGTGCTGGGCATATACGGCAGTCTGCTGGCCGGCAACGCGACCGTGATGCTCGACCGTTTCGACGCGCGGGCCTGCCTCGACGCCATCCAAGCCCTGGACATCAACCTCCTCATGGCGGTTCCCACCATGTACTCGCGCATGCTGGGCTCGGCGAACGAGCGTGACTCCCTGGCCGGTCTGAGACTGGCGCTGAGTGGCTCGGCTCCGCTCGCAGCTGAGCTATGGCACGGCTTTCGGCGACGCTTCGGCCTCGAGCTAGTCGAACGCTACGGCCTGACCGAAACCGGCATCGCGGCGTCCAACCCGCCGGGTAAGGCCAAGCCCGGCAGCGTTGGCAGGGCGATCGCCGGCACCACGATAGCCATCTGCACGGGCGCGCAGACAGGGGAACCCGATTGTTACCTTCTTCCCCAACCCGGCCGCGAGAGTCCGCGTGGTGAGGTCTGCGTGTCCGGCCCCTCGATCATGGACGGCTACTCGGGCGACGCCGACTCCACGGCGGCGGCGATGCGCGACGGCTGGTTCCATACCGGTGACCTCGGCCACTTCGACGGGGAGGGATACCTCTACATAGACGGACGCTCAAAAGAGCTCATCATAGTCGGCGGCTCCAACGTCATGCCCGGCGAGGTGGCTAAGGTGCTCGCCGTGGTAGAGGGCGTGGCCGAGCTGGCGGTCGCCGGCGTCGCCGACCCCGACCTCGGTGAGATCGTCGCCGCCTACGTCGTACCGCGAGCCGACCCGGATGGCGGCGAGAACTCCGTCAAGGAACTCGAACGGCGTTTGCGCGACCGCGCCGAGCGCACGCTCGCCCGCTACAAACGTCCGCGCCGCTACTTCTTTCTCGATGAGCTGCCGCGCAACGACATGGGCAAGATCGACCGGGCGCGGCTGCCCAGCGACTAGCTCAGCCGCGCAGTTTCATAGCACGCTCGGCTTCGCGCTTGAGCTCGTGGTCGCGTTTGACCGCGCGCTTGTCGTGCAATTTCTTCCCCCGGGCCAGAGCGACCTCGGCCTTCACCCTACCCCCCTTGAGGTAGAGGCGCGTAACTATCAGAGTCAGACCCCTCTGTCTCGCCTTTCCCTCCAGGCGGTCGATCTCTCGCCGGTGCATGAGCAACTTGCGATCGCGCCTGGCTTCGTGGCTTTCCGGACTCGCCGAGGAGTAGGGACCGATGTGACATCCATGGAGGAAGGCCTCGCCCCTGCGTATGCGCACGTAGGCGTCGGCGAGACTCGCTTTACCTTCGCGTATCGCCTTTACCTCCGAGCCGAGCAACGAAAGGCCCGCCTCCAGTTTTTCCTCCACCTGGTACTGGAAGCGGGATTTCCGGTTGTCGGCCAGCGTTGGACCGCCTTTGGCCCCGCTCTTGTGAGTCGCCGCCATGACGTTCAGGTTAACACGCCCCAGCGTGATCCAGAATCTGCTGCACCGTCCCCCCCCACGGTGAGAGGCTCTCGGGGCATCCCCCACAAGAGGGAGGCCACGGAGCCGCCGCGGCGTAAAAAAAGACCGGGCGGTCAGCGGTCCGATCGCGCGATTTTGAAAAGCGCCGCTGGCAATGAACCAGGCACCCTCTTGCAAGCAGCTCCGCTAGGGGCACTAAATGTATGAGGCTGAAGTGTAGCCAAGCGTATTACGCCACCGATCCCTGGGCACCTGGGGGGATCGATGCCGGGGTCAAGCACTCCGGTGATGCGGCGGCGCTACCGGACCAGTGCCGGTTCCTGCCAAGCGTCTCCATCGGACGCAGGCGCCGCTCGCATCGCGTAAACGCTTCCCGTCGGCTAGCGGCGGCCTCGGTTCCTGAGGTCCCGGGCTAGGGAAAAGCTCTGTAGCCTCTTAACCCCAGACTTTCTTGAGGCGCGATTGTCCGCCGGCTTCCTCACGGCCCGACTCGACGGGGTTGTTGTGCTCGTCCATGAAGACCACGCGCGGCTTCCAGCTCGTGGCATCCTCGTCCGTCATCCATCCAAAGGCAGCGATGATGACGAGATCGCCGGAACTCGCCTTGTGGGCGGCGGCGCCGTTGATGCACACGACGCGAGATCCTCGTTCCCCCCGCACCGTATAAGTCTCGAAGCGCTCGCCGTTGCTCACGTTCCAGACCTGGACCGCCTCGTTGGGCAGCAGGCCAGCCCTGTCCATGAGTTCCGAATCGATGGTAATGCTGCCCTCATAGTGAAGGTCAGCGCCGGTAACCGTCGCTCGGTGAATCTTGCCTCGCAGCATCTTACGCATGGATATCCTCTCTCCCTAACAGAGTATGATCTGGGCATCCTCTCGACAGCTCGACGTTGTCTATCAGCCGAACCGCGCCAAGCCTGACGGCCACCGCAACCACACAGCCGTCGTAGGCCGCGGCCTGCGGTTCCAGGGTCTGGCCATCAACCAGTTCCAGATACTCCAGCTCGATCGCAGCACTCTCCACGATGCGCCTTCTCGCCGCTTCCAAGAGCGCGCTCGATCGGGTCTCGCCGGCGTTAAAGGCCTCGGCCGCGTCGCAAAGCCCACGGTAGACGGCCGGCGCTTGCGCCCGTTCCTTCGCGCTGAGGCGCGCGTTGCGGGAGCTCATGGCCAGACCGTCGGGCTCACGAACGGTCTCCCCGGCGACGATGCGAACCGGGAAATGCAGGTCGGCGACCAGGCGGCGGATGATCTGTAGCTGCTGGTAGTCCTTGGAACCGAACACGGCGACGTCCGGTGCGACCATGTTCAGCAAAGCGGCGACCACCGTAGCCACGCCTTCGAAGTGCCCGGGGCGCCCCGGTCCACAGAGCCCCTCGCTGAGGCCCTTCACCCGTACCGAGGTGGCCGCGCCATCGACGTAGACCTCCTCCGCCCTGGGCTTGAACACCAGATCGACCCCCTCGTGCTCGAGCAGGGCGAGGTCGGTCTTGTCGTCTCGCGGGTAGTTGGCGAAATCCTCGGGGTCGTTGAACTGGGTGGGGTTGACGAAGATCGAAACGACGACGACCTCGCAGAGCTCCTTGGCGGTTCTCACCAGCTCGAGGTGGCCCTCGTGGAGGTAACCCATGGTGGGTACGAGACCCACGCTAAGCCCACCGCTGCGCAGTTGACGGCTAAACTCCTGCATTCTCGCTATATCCGTTATCGTCTTCATCGCCTTTTCAGCCGGCTCGACCTCATAAGGGTATCGACGGGGCCGCGCGTCACGCCTCCCGACGGCGGCGGCCCACGAGGCTCTCGCGGCTGGCCGGCACCGGCCTGGGAGAAGAAAAGCAATGCTCGGCGCTGGGAAACTCGCCGCTTCGAACCTCATCCACGTAACGGCCTATGGCGTCGGCGGCGACCAGGCCCAGCTCGGCGTAACGCTTTACGAACTTCGGCAGGATGCGGTCCTCCAGACCGAGCACGTCGTTGATGACCAGCACCTGACCATCGCAGTCGGGTCCTGCGCCTATGCCGATGGTGGGGATTTCGATCTCCGTGGTTATCGAGGCGGCCAGCTCGGCCGGAACCCCCTCGATGACTACGGCGAAAGCGCCCGCGTCCTCGAGGGCCCTCGCGTCTTCGATCAGGCGATCGCGCGCGCCGGGCTCGCCGCCTCGCTTGCGACCCTGTACCTTGTGACCGCCCATTCGATGCAGGGACTGGGGCGTGAGGCCTATGTGTCCCATGACCGGAATATCCACGTCCACCAGACGGGCCACGGTCTCGGCCATGTTGATGCCGCCCTCGAGCTTCACGGCCTCGGCACCCGCCTCCTTGATGAAGCGCCCGGCGTTGGCCAGCGCGTCGGCGGGCGAGACCTGGTAGGAGAGAAACGGCATGTCGGCGACTACCAGTGCCCGCTCACGACCACGTGCGACCATTCGGGTGTGATAGACCATTTCGTCCATGGTCACCGCGAGCGTGTTGTCCATGCCCTGAACGACCATCGCCAAAGAGTCTCCGACCAGCAGTAGGTCGGCTCCCGAGCGGTCGGCCAGACGCGCAAAGGTATAGTCGTAAGCCGTCAGCATGGTGAGCTTGCGCTCGCCCTTGGACGAGGTCACGGCTGGAACCGTTACTTTCGCTTCTGTGAATTCGGTGGCCACAAAAAAACCTCCCGAACCTCTACGGAAGGCGATCAGCCACCCGGCCCCGCGCGGGACGCGCCAAGACCGAACAGACTCACTAACCCCCGTCTCGGTCCGTCAACTGGATCCAAGCGGTACGTAATGCTGGACGCCCTGCCCCATCTCGTCTATCTCCCGGACCAGGTCGGCGAAGTCACCGCCATTCTCGACGAAGTCGATGTCCGAGCTATGGACAACCAGTAGCGAGGTGTCCCTGTATTGGTGGAAGAAGCGCCTGTAGGCTTCCGCCACCCTCTCTATATACTCGCGACCGAGCCGTTTTTCATACGGTCGTCGCCTTTTTTTCAGTCTCCTTAGCAGAACATCAACGTCTGCGTCAAGAAACACGACCAGATCCGGCTTCCTCAGCCGGTCGTCCAGAAGCCCGTAAATGCGGTCGTATAGCGCCAATTCGTCGTCGCTAAGCGTCACTTCGGCGAAAATCCTATCCTTGGGAAAGATATAGTCGGATACCATCGCCCGGTGAAAAAGGTCCATTTGCAGGAGCTCCTGCTGCTGGCGATAGCGTTCGACCAAGAAAGCGAGCTGGGCGGTAAGGGCGTAGCGCTCGGGGCGCTCGTAAAAGCGGGCCAGAAAAGGGTTATCCGCAAGAGGTTCGCGCACCAGACGGGCGCCGTACTGCTCGGCCAAAGCGGCGGCGAGCGACGACTTCCCGACCGCAATGGGTCCCTCCACGGCTATGTAACGAGCCTTGTACAGGCCTACCACGACGCTTCCCCCGTCCGCTAGCGGGGCTAGCCGTACCACGTCTTTGGGTCGCCGTAAAGCCCGGCGCGTGCCCACGACGCCCCGGCGGGTCCCCGGCCCGGGCGGGGGTGTCGAGCCCTGTCTCAGGGCGGCTTTCCCCGAGCGCCCTGTGGAGCCCTCGGGTGGGGCATGAAGCAGCCACCAGGCCTCTGTGCTATGCTTGTAGCCATGGTGTCTGCGGGGGCGGCAACGGTATCCGCAGAGGCTCGCGCTGAAGCCGGCAAGTTCTTGATGACGGGCCTGGAGGGCGAGGCACTCGACGGGGAGGCCCGCCGTCAACTGCAGAGAATCGAGCCGCTAGGACTCACGCTTTTCGCTCGTCACATGCCCGATCTGGCCGCCTTGGTCGAGCTGACGACAGAGTTGCGCGACCTCATCGACGACGCGGTGCTGGCCATAGATCACGAAGGTGGCCGTGTCGACCGTACCCCGGAAGGTTTCAGTCACTTTCCACCACCGCTTCGAATGTGCGAAGGCGGCGAGCCCGGCCTGCTGAGAGCCGTCGGCCGCTGCCACGGCCGCGAGCTGAGCGCCGTCGGTTTCAACCTCGACTTCGCGCCGGTTCTCGACGTCCACACCAACGACTTAAACCCCATCATAGGCGACCGCGCCTTCGGGACGACTCCTGAGCAGGTGGTCCACTTCGCGCTACCCTACCTGCAAGGCCTCAGCGAGGGCGGCGTCGTCGGCTGCGGAAAGCACTTCCCCGGCCACGGCGACACCAGCGTAGATTCCCACCTCGACCTGCCCTCGGTTGGCCACGGCATCGACAGGATCCGCAGCGTCGAGCTCGTGCCCTTTTCACGCGCCGTGCAGCAGGGCATAGCAATGATAATGTCAGCCCACCTGGTATGCGAAGCGATCGACGCCGAGCGACCCGCCAGCCTTAGCCAGGCCGTGCTGGAGGGCTGTCTGCGCAGGGAGCTGGGTTTCGGCGGCGTCATCGTGTGTGACGATCTCGAGATGAAAGCCATCAGCGACCGCCTGAGCATCGCCGAGGCTGCGGTCGAGGCCGTCAACGCCGGCAACGACGTCGTACTGGTGTGCAACAGCGCGAGGATGATGGACGAAGCGCACGAGGGACTCGCACGGGCCATAGCGGACGGGGATATCAGCGCCGAACGCGTAGCGATGGCCGAGGCAAGGCGGGCGAAGCTGTTGAGCCGAATGCGCCGGACCGCGCGCAACGCGGGTAGCCTCGATGCGCTGGGCTGCACGGACCACGAAACCCTCTTACAAAGATTTGCGTAAAGCGGCGGGCGGCGAGATAAGATACGGTAGCAACAAGGCTTAGATGCGCGACTGGGTTAGACATTTCAAGCTGCACGCCGACCCCTTCGAGGCGGTACTCTCGCAGGTCCCTTTCTACTACGGCGCGAGCTACGGTCCCGCCTCGCTGAGACTCGAGCAAGCGCTTCAGCAGAGAAAGGGCTACATACTCGTTACCGGTGAAGCCGGCGTGGGCAAGACCACGCTCGTAGAATCGGTGCTCGCGCGCTTCGACTCGTGGGGCACGGTTACGGTTTCGGCGGCGGCGGTCGCGCCGGCGGCGGCCGTACAACAGCTGCTCTTGGAAAACGACCCGGTGGCCGCCGAGTCCAGCGGCACCCGCAAGCGCGCGGCCCTACTGGCCATGGTGGAACAGGTTCGTCAGTCGGGCAAACCCGTCGTGCTGGTGGCGGACGACGCCCACCTCGCCGAGGCCAGGCAGCTCGACGAGCTGCGCATGGCGCTCAACCTCGACTCCCACATAGGCGAGGTGATACAGGTAATCATCGTTGGTCGGCCGCGCCTGCTCAAAACCCTGCAGGGTCCGGCCTTGCGAGCGCTGTACACGCGTATCGCGACTCGCATAGAGCTTCCGCTGCTGACCGACGAACAGGCAAGAGACTTCTTGACAGACAGGCTCTCGGAGGCGGGCTGCCAGAACCCGCTGGAGCTCGTTCCGCCTGACTCACTCACGGCCATGGCAGCGTTCAGCAGGGGTACGCCAGCGCTGTGTGTCGCCATAGCCCGAGAATCACTGAAGAAAGCGGCCGCGTGTCGCGCCCGTTCAGTGACAGTAAATACCGTAAGCAGCGTGGCCAGCGTGTTCTCGAACACGCCCGCGCTGAAGCGATCGGAGCATATTATGAGTAATACAGGACGTTTTGCCCTTGGATCTGTTGCCGTCGCGGCCTTGGCCGCGCTCGCCATCACCGTGGCCGGCGGACAGTTGAATCTTACAGAGTTATGGAAGGTACAGGAGTCGACCACCGTAAAGGCCGACGCAGTATCGCTCGCCGGCCTTCCGGGTCCCTCGGGCCAGCAGGGCCTCGACGCGAGGCTCGCGGCGTCGAACCTACGCGAGAAGTTTCTCGAAGGAACCCCCTACGAAGAAACCGTGATCAAGCCGCCCAGGCGGCCGGGCTCGGCCGCGCAAGCCACCGTCACCGAAGCCAGCAGGGTCGGAATGGACGGCTCGGCCAGCGCCGGGGGCGCCGACTCCGAAGCGGCGAGACGCGAGGCCCTTCGGCGCATGAGCGAACGAATCCGAGGCCCCAAGCAACAGCCGGCCCGCGCTCCGGCGCCGGCCGTCGCGCCTGCTCCCGCGGCGCCGGTAACCGCCGTGGCTCCCAAGCTGCCAGCCGCGCGAGAGCTGGCAAAGCCCCGGCTGCCGGTGGTATCGCTTCAGGTGGGGGCCTTCCGTCAGGTGTCGAGCGCGATGGACTTCAAGAAGAAGCTCTTGCCGCTGTTCCCCGACGTCTACATCAGCCGCACGGACTCGGGCGGCGAACCACTGTACCGGGTGCGTGTGGGCAAGTTCGAGAGAAGCGAACAGACCGAACCGCTCAAGGCCAGGCTGTTGGCCGCGGGGTATCCCTCCTTCAGGGTAAGCGAATAGATCGGCGCGGCGCGCCCGGTCACGCGCCGGCGGCGACGGAGTCCCCCGGCGGCCGAGATCCGCCGAGGTTCAAGTCCGAAAACCCCCCGCGGTCGCCCGTCGCGCCTTGTCGACCGCTTCGGCGAGACCGCCGGTGAAATCGCCGCTCACCACCCCGTACTCGGTGATGATCCCGTCGACGAGTTCGGCCGGGGTGACGTCAAACGCGGGGTTGAAGACCTTCACGCCCTCTGGTGCGATCCGCCGTCTGCCGATGTGGGTCAGCTCGCTGGCCGCCCGCTGCTCGATGGGAATGGCCGATCCATCCGCGCAGTCCAGATCTATCGACGAGGTAGGCGCGGCCACGTAGAAGGGGACGCCGTGGCGCCTCGCGAGCACGGCGAGCTGGTAGGTTCCTATCTTGTTGGCCACGTCACCGTTGGCCGCGGTGCGATCGGTACCCACCACCACGGCCCCGATCGGGCGGTTCTGTAGTAGGTGACCCACCATACCATCGCCAATGAGCGTGACCGGGATTCCGAGCTTGAGAAGCTCCCAGCTCGTCAGCCTCGCCCCTTGCAGGTAGGGCCTGGTTTCGCAGGCGTAGGCCTGCAGTGAAGGGTTGTCCTCCCAGGCTCTCCTGATCACGCCTATGGCGGTGCCGTAACCCGCGGTGGCCAGAGCACCGGCGTTGCAGTGCGTGAGCACCGAATCCTTTCCCGCGAGCAAGGCCGCGCCGTGGCCTCCTATCGTACGGTTGACTTCGATGTCTTCCGACATCAACGCTACCGCCTCGGCCTCCAGCAGGCGGCTCAACGCCGCGGTATCCGAGGCGGGACCGGCTGCCGCCGCCACCGCGCGCAAGCGCTCGATGGCCCAGCCCAGATTGACCGCGGTAGGTCTGGCCGCCATCAGCAGCGCGGCGGCCCTGTCGAAGTCCGCGATCAGACGTCCTCGCCGAAAACGGCGCGACTCCATGGCCATCCCGAAGGCCGCTGCCACGCCGATGGCGGGCGCGCCCCTTACCGTCATGTTGCGGATCGCGGTGGCGGTGTCACGCGCGCGGCTGCACTCGACGTAAAGCTCGCGCTGCGGAAGCTTGCGCTGGTCGAGCAGGCGCAGCTTGCCTCCTTTCCATATTATGGGTCTTACTTCAGCCAGCGAACCGTTCCCTGGATCACGCGACAGTCCACGGCCCACCGGGGAGCCGCAGCGTCGTGCGGCCATAAGTCCACAGTAGGAACCACGGGTCAATACCCAGGCCTAGGCGCGCGGGTGCGCACAGTCCGCGGCAAAAAATCTGGCGCGGCACCCAAGACCAGTTCCCTGGAATTGACAAGCGCCACCCAAACGTCCTAGTTTCGCGTCCATGGAGCAGCAGTCGCACAGCGAGGTCATACAAGCATCGCTCGAAACCTGTTTTGACGCCATCGTCGATTTCGAACGCTACCCGGATTGGTTCAGCGGGATATCCACTGCGACGGTGCTCGAATCCGACCCCGAAGCCGGCAAGTGGACGGTGTGCTACACCTTGAATATCGTCATCAAGACGATCTCGTATACCCTGGCCTACACGGGCAAGCGCCCGAGCGAACTGGACTGGTGCCTCGTCGAGGGTGACGTAAGCGACGTCAGGGGAAGCTACCGCTTTGTCAAGGTCGGGCCGGGGCTGACCAAGGCCACCTGCAACCAAGGCATCGAGATTGGTTTCTGGATCCCGGGACCGATCAAGCGAACCTTCGAAGCTTCGGCGCTCGCCGACTCGGTGGCCGAGTTCAAGGTCGCGGCCGAGGCCCGAGCCTGAGCCGGAAGGGCCCGGTTTGAGGGGATCGGCGCCTTGTGGCACAACACGCTCTGGCGGGTCCGTCACGACCCATTCTCGCAGAGGCGAAGAAAGCATGCCACGTAACTCCCATAACGCCGAAAGCAACCCCTCGCTGCGGACCCGGTGCTCCAGCTGCGGCGAGTCCATCCCTACGCAGGTAAGCAGCGATTACTCCGAGCGCAAGACCTGGGGACTGGTGGGAACCAAGGACGGCGAGAAGCGGGTCTTCGCGACCTGTACAAAGTGCTACGACGAGGGCTGGCGCCCGCCCGGCTATAGCGGGTTCTAGCCCCCAGGGGCTAGCGGCGGTGGTAACGCCTGTGCAGCCCACGCTAAGAGCGCGAGTCGCCTCGGCATCCTCGAAAGCGGAGAGGACGCCTCCCCCCCCGGTTCAGCGACACCTGTCACGCTGCTTCGATCTCGACTCGATACTTTAGCCCGGCGGCATCCAGCTCACTCTGCATTGCGAGCCGCACGAACACCGATTCCGGATAGCCGAGGCTGCGGGCCCACTTGGCCGCGCGCTCCGGGCTCACGGCCTTGCGGCCTTTCTCGACATCACACAGGTGCGACTTCGACACAGCAAGTTTCCGAGCACATTGCTCCTGCGACAAGTCCTCTGACTTACGGACAGCGACGATAGCCCGTCCCAGAGTCAGCGGCCCCTCCGAAAGCGTCTCCAACAGACGCATCGCCTCGCTCTTCTTTTCCCTACTCTTGCGCATAGTACCTCTTCAGTAGTCGTGTTTGCTGACTTCCTCGATCAAGACGAACTCAATCTTGTCTCGACGAACCTCATAGATCGCCCGATAGCTCCGGCTAAGCCGAATCGAACGTTGCCTGGCCCGAGCCCCTTTCAGCGGTTCATCGTGATAACCGGGAACCTTGCGTACCGACTCCAACCCATCGAACTCCACCGCGGAAACCCAGACCATAAGGTTATCCACGATGTACTTCGGCGCTTTCCGAAGCTGCTTCTCCACGCGCTTGGCGATCGGAACGCGACGGATCACAACGACAGGTAGTACACCCGTAAGGTGAACTCGTCAAGCATAGAGATGTCGTCCCGAAGCGCTCCAATCCCAGTCCCCAATCGTCCATCTGCCGCGGGCGGAGGCCCAGCCCGCAACCTTCCCGCCGCTGCGATCGGCAGAAAGCGGTCAAGAGCACCGTGCGACCCGCGCGGCAACGCGGAGCAGAAAGTTTGATGTGTGTCCGCGACGAGGATCTATAGCGGATAGGTACACAAGAGGAAGACGGGTAGATCGACGGATCGTCTGAGCACGATCAGTGCGTCGGCGGTGGTAACGCTTCCGTCGCTGTTAACGTCGCAGATCGAATCCGGACACAGGACGTCGAGCTCCACAGAACGCCTAAGCACCAACAGCGAATCCGTCACCGTTATGCTGCCGTTGTCGTTGACGTCGCCGCACAGCTGCTGAAAAGCACAGAACTGAGAGCAGCCGTCTCCGTCGAAAAGGTTGCCATCGTCACAGTCCTCGCCGACCTGAACGGCTCCGTCACCACACCGTTCTTCCACGCACAACCCACTGCACCCATCACCGGGCTCCAGGTTGCCATCGTCGCACTCTTCACCGGACAGGACGTTGAGCGTACCGTCCCCACAGATCGATACGGTGCAATCCGCGTTGCATGCGGCCGATTCGCCGCCGTCGTCGCAGGATTCTCCCGACGAGAGGTTGAGCGTACCGTTGCCGCAGATCGACGCGGTGCAGTCCGCGTCGCACGCGGCCGATTCGCCGCCGTCATCACACTGTTCACCGGACGAAACGTTGAGCGTGCCGTCTCCGCAAACCGACAGGGTGCAATCCGCGTCGCACAGGGCCGATTCCCCGCCGTTGTCGCACGTTTCACCGGACGAAACGTTGAGCGTGCCGTCTCCGCAGACCGGCATGGTGCAATCCGCGTCGCATAGGGCCGATTCCCCGCCATCATCACACTGTTCACCGAACAAGACATTGAGCGTACCGTCTCCGCAGAACGGCACGGTGCAATCCGCGTCACATACGGCCGATTCGCCGCCGTCGTCGCACTCTTCACCGGACAGGACGTTGAGCGTACCGTCCCCACAGATCGATACGGTGCAATCCGCGTTGCATGCGGCCGATTCGCCAGCGTCGTCGCACTGCTCGTCCGTCCCTGGGTCTACTAGGCCATTACCACAGAGCAAGGGTTCGCAGTTGACGCCGCCCACAACAACTGCGGGAAGGGGAATCAAAGGAACGTTATCCATCCCGATGGCTTCCTCGACGACTATAGAGAACTCCAACCCGTCGGGGCTGAGATCAACAGGACTCCGGTTCGTATAGCGACACGACGCCAACGCCACCGGACCGAGGATGCCCGCCTCCGAAATCATCCCCAGGGTCAGAACCGCGGCTTCGTCGTCGTCAAAGGCCGCGAAGACTGCGTCGGAAACCACAGGATCTACGGAGCAGTCCACCGCAGCACCCACACCGTCAAAGCCACTGCCGCCGGGCGGTGACGAGAGGGCGACCGCAGGGCGAGACGAAATCGAAGAAAGGGATACGGTGGGCACAGGGAAGATGGGATTGAGATCGATATCCGTGGCCTCCACAACCGAAATATTGAACTGCGAGCCGTCTTCGAGAAGGCCGCCCGCGGTAGTAAAACTACATCTGACCAGGGCCACCGGTCCTTTGGTAGAGGTCGGGCTGATGAAGCCCACGCTGAGAGTGCGGGTGCCCTCGGAATCCTGGAAAGCGCTGAGAACGCCATCGACCAGGCCAACGCAGTTCACGGATGCATCTTGCCCGTCGAACCCCCCCGGCGAATCGCTATAGTCCGCCTCGAAAACCAGCGCACCGAAACTCACGGCGTCGTCGAGGACGAAGGTGACGTCGTAAGTTCCCGCGGGCAACGCGCCGGGGTCTGGAACAGTCCTAGGTCCGTAGTCAACGGACCAGATGAGTCCGCCCACCGTAACCGCGTCGTCGAGGGCGAAACCGATCTCGCAGCTCTGCGCGGCGTAGGCCACCCTGGAGAACTTCGACGAGGAGCTGGCTACAAGAACCAGGACCAGCGCCAAGCCCAAGACCCCTCCGTGACGAGCGACCTTGACGGCCCGGGCACTGTTCCCAGGGTATTTCACTGCAATAACGCCCCCCAGCTTGTATCGCCCGGAGAACGAAGGTCATCTACCACCGCCAGCCCCCAGCACCAGGAAGGAGGCTACCGCGCCGGACTCGGTTTTGTCAATCGATGTTGCCCCCCAATCAGGGCTCGACCAAGCAGTTCGAATCGCAGCCGTCGCCGTCGAGCGAGTTTCCATCGTCACAGGCTTCGACGCCCGCGAAGACGACTCCATCCCCGCAAACCGCCTTCTCACAGCTGTTCAAGCAGGCGTCGTTGTCGTCCGCGTTGCCATCATCACATTCTTCGCCCGCCTCGACCACAGCGTTGCCGCATGTCCCGCCGCACGAGACCGGGGCGGGCGCGTTGGTCGCCTTGACAAGGCCCGATCGGTTAAGAGAGAAATCAGTAACCAATGCGCAGAACTGGGTTCCGTCAACCACCAGCGAGACCTCGATGGTCTGCTGGGGCTGGGTAACTCGGTATGGCCAGTTCCTCCCCTTGGCGGTGATGACGAGATCCCCGACGGGCCTGATCACGATTCTCCTGACTCCGTCGCTCCGCGGTCTGCGCCTACGGTAACGGAGGCTCTGGGCGTAGACCTTCCACTTACGCGCCTGCAGTGTGATAAGACCCGAATCGCCGTCACCTTCGCCGGTACCACGCACCTGAAAGGTCGAAAGAACCGGGGGCCCCGGCAGCGGGGTAGCGGCGAGCCCGGGGTCGCCGCGAACGCGCAACTTGAAATGCCGGAATGGCACCATCTGGGGATCGGTCTGCGGGTCGCGCATAGAGAGCTGGTCCACCACCACGGGCACACTCACGGTAACCTGGGACAGCGAGATCTGCGGCCAGAAGAGAAGAGCGAACAGCGACAGACCGAGAATTGTCAACGCGCCGGCAACGGTCGGTTTCATAGCGCACCTCCTCCGGTCAAGACAGGTTAATGGGCGCAGAGCACAGCAGCCTCTGGCCGCTGACAGGGAGCTATAGGACCATACCGGCTGCGCTGTTGTCAAGGAATAGCCGGGGGAAAGCACCCGGTGCGGCCCGTCACCACGGCGCACAATCAGGACGCACCGAGGCCTCGGCGCAGCGGTGGAGAAGAAGTGGTGGAGCCGAACGGGATCGAACCGTCGACCTCTTGACTGCCAGTCAAGCGCTCTCCCAGCTGAGCTACGGCCCCCTTCGAAAGTGAGAATAGTAGGGGTTTTTTTCACCACGGACAAGTCTGCACCTGCGCCAAGCCAAGGCGCCGCTGAAGACTGGAGCTGGCGAGCAAAGGCGGTTCGCGCGATGGCCACCGTCGCGGGTTGGGTGCGCTACGGTGCAAGTGTACATGTCGCGGCGGAATGTCTAGGCTCTTGGGTGGAGAGTTTTGGTGGAGAGCCTTGATGATGTCTACCCTCGTTTTGATCCGTCACGGACAGTCCCAGTGGAATCTCGAAAACCGCTTCACCGGATGGGTGGATGTTCCGCTCACCGAACAAGGCAGGGCCGAAGCCGCCCACGCCGGCCGACGACTCAAGCAAGAGGGCCTGGTTTTCGACCACGCGTGGACCTCGGTGCTGGTGCGTGCGAAGGACACACTGGACATAGTGCTGTCGTCTCTTGGCCAGGAGGATGTTCCGGTCACCTTCGATAAGGCGCTGAACGAGCGCCACTACGGTGATCTCCAGGGTCTCAACAAGGCCGAAACCGCCAGGAAGTACGGCGCCGAACAGGTTCACATATGGCGTCGCAGCTTCGACGTCGCACCGCCGGGCGAAGAGGGCGAAAGCCTCAAGGACACGGCAGAGCGCACCCTACCCTACTTCAAAGAGCACATAGCCGAGGCGCTTCGCCGAGGCGGCACCTACCTCGTGGTTGCTCACGGCAACAGCCTGCGCTCCATAGTCATGCACCTGGACGCGCTCAACCGCGACGAAATCCTCAAACTCAACATCGCCACGGGCACACCGATAGTCTACGTGTTCGACGAGAACCTCAGGGTATTGTCGAAAACCGTCATGGAGCCGTGAGAAACACGCGCCTCGCGCTGAAGGCGCTCGGGGGAGTCGCGCTGGGCCTGTTCTGTCTCGCCCTCGCCATGCGCAAGGTGAGCTACGACGCGCTTCTCGTCTCCCTGGCCAAGCTCGATCTGCGCTACCTGGCGGCCGCTTTTCTCATCAGCCTCGTCATCCAGCTGTTTCGTGCCTGGCGCTGGCAGATCGAGCTCTCGCCGCTCAAGTCGCTTCGCTATCCGATGGTCTGGCAGGTGATATCGGTAGCATACATGTCGATCAACGTACTCCCCTTCAGGTTGGGCGAGCCCGTAAGGCCGCTGCTGATGTCGTGGAAATCGGGCCTGTCGGTAGCGGCGATCGTCGGCAACTGGGTTTTCGAGAAGATGATGGACGCAGCCGCGATGGTGTTCTTCGTCCACTTGACGCTGCTCATGACCGACTTGCCCCAGTGGGCCAGCGGCGCGTCGGGTGCCAGCCTCCTGCTCTTCTTTCTGCTCCTCGCTCTGGTGGTCAGCTACTGGCTAGGCGGGGACAAAGCCGTCGACTCGATGCTCGGACGGCTGTTGCCGGCTCACGCGAGATCGTGGCTTCAGGGAGTGCTCGCGTCCGCACGTGAGGGCCTGAGCATACTGCCCGACCGCCGAATGGTAGCCGTGGTATTCCTCGTCACCCTGGCCCTGTGGTTCTTGCCGATACTTTCAAGCTACGTACTCATACTCGGCTTCGGCTTTGATCTTCCCTTCGCAGCGGCGCTGGTGGTATTCGTAGCCATAGGCGTGGGTACCGCTCTCCCCAATCCCCCCGGCATGTTCGGTGTGTTCCAGGTCGCGTCGGTTCTCGCTCTGGCGATATTCGGAGTTGAGAAGACGGACGCCCTCGCCTACGGCATCGTGTTGAACGCCGTACAGTTCTTCTCCTTGGTGGCCCAGGGGCTGGTAGCTATGCCTTTTTTGGGTGCGGGCGTGGGCCGCGTGACCCGTGATGCCGTTAAACACGTGGCCAACACCTAGACTCCACGGAGGCCTGCCCACCCGCTCAGAAATATCCTCGGTCGTGATTCAGCCGTTGCCGCGAACTCCCCAGTTCATCTTGCGACGCAGTACCGAAAAGAACCCCTCTCCGCTGACGCTGACGATCGCCGCCCGGCGGCGGGACCGACCTACCTCGACGAGGTCGCCGGCTTCGAGTTCGATGGCCTCCTGCCCGTCCAAGGTGAGCAATCCGTCGTCACAGTCACCCACCACCCGCACGACCACCTTCGAGCGGTCGGCGACAACCAAGGGCCGGCTTGTAAGCGTGTGGGCCGAGATCGGAGTGAGCAGTATCGCCCCTACCGAAGGGGCGACCAGAGGCCCTCCCGACGACAGTGAGTAGGCGGTCGATCCGGTTGGGGTAGCGACGATGAGACCGTCACCCTGATAGCGACAGAGGTAGTCACCGTCCACCTCGACCTCCAGGGTCACCAGCCGCGACCCGGTTCGCCGGGTGATGACCGCGTCGTTCAGGGCCTGCGAGCGACACGCCGTCTTCGCCTCGCGCACCACCCTGACCGCGAGCATGCTGCGGTAGTCGAGTTCGCAGTCGTCGGCGAGAATTCTTTCCATGGCCTTGAACAGGCGCCCGCTGTCGGATTCGGCGAGGAAGCCGAAATCTCCGTGGTTGATTCCCACGACCGGCGCCGATGACGACTGCGATAAACGCGCCATCCCTAGAAGGCTCCCGTCGCCACCGAGCACCACCACCAGGTCCGCGTCGCGCATCATCTGAGCACGCGTGAGATTGGGCCAGGCGAGCCCGTCCGACCACGTTTCGTGGGCCAACACGGCCAAACGCCGGCGGTTGAGCCAGGCCGCGAGCCGCCTGGCACCGGCGATGGCGTCCTCACCCTGAGGTTTGGTAACAATACCAACCGTTCTTACGCGCAGCTTCCGATTTCTCGCCATGTTCTTCTATCCTATGCTAGTCTCCCCGAGGTGGCTAAACGCGGACAGGGCACGCTTTTCACTCAGCCCTCCATAGCTGACGCGAATCGCTTCGCGCCACTGGCCGAACGCATGAGGCCAAGCGACGTGACGGAACTGGTCGGCCAACACAAGCTGATCGCTCCCCACAGCTTTCTCGGTCGCATGCTGCGCGGCGCGCGGCCGAGTTCGTGCATACTCTGGGGTCCACCGGGAAGCGGCAAGACGACCCTGGCCAGACTGTTGGTCAACAGGGACGACTGGGAATTCGAGAGCTTCTCGGCGGTTCTCTCGGGTGTGAAGGAGGTACGGGAGACCTGCGAAAAAGCGCGCAAGCGCCGCGAACTCGAGGGACGTGGCACCGCTCTGTTCGTGGATGAGATCCACCGTTTCAACAAGTCGCAGCAAGACGCCTTCTTGCCCCACGTCGAGGCCGGTACCATCGTACTCATAGGCGCGACCACCGAAAACCCCTCGTTCGAGATTATTTCTCCCTTGCTGTCACGTTGCACGGTGGTGGTGCTCGACGCCCTTGGAAGTGAGGACCTGTCCGAACTCATCGATCGTGCCCTACACGACGAGGTTCGAGGCCTCGGCTCGCTCGGGCTGAAACTCGACGAGGACGCACTGGAGTTCATCTGCGAGCAGGCCAGTGGAGATGCTCGTATCGCGCTCGGCGCTCTCGAGGCCGCCGCGGATCTCGCCGAGTCTTCGAACACCAGGCGCATCACGATGGCGTTGGCCGAGGAAGGATTGCAGAAACGTGCGCTGCTGTACGACCGAGCCGGCGAGGAGCACTACAACGTCATCTCGGCTTTCATCAAGAGCATGAGGGCGAGCGACGCGGACGCCGCGATCTACTGGTTGGCCAGGATGATCGAGGCCGGTGAGGATCCTCTCTTTATCGCTAGACGCATGGTCGTCTTCGCGAGCGAGGACGTAGGTCTGGCCGATCCCTGGGCGCTCCCGCTGGCGATAGCCGTCAAGGACGCCGTCCACTTCGTCGGGCTTCCCGAAGCCACGATCAACCTTGGGCACGGCGCGGCCTACCTCGCTCGAGCCCCGAAATCCCGGGCGTCGCACAAGGCTCTGACAGCGGCCAGAGCCGAGGTCACCGATAGTGGTGGGTTGGGAGTCCCCATGCACCTGCGCAACGCCCCCACCCGTCTGATGAGGACCTGGGCT
>JBHHVL010000048.1:0-22161 GCA_046754245.1 Binatia bacterium
GGCTCGACATGTTCCGGCCCTTCCAGAAGGACCCGGCTTCTATCGAATGGACCGCTAGCAGCTGAAGGGGGCCCGCGAACTGTGGCGGTCACCCGGCGCGAGTTTCTAGCGGGAAGTGGTCTGGTTGGTATGGGCCTCGCGCTCACCGGCCTCAGACCCCTGCTGCCCTGCTCCGCTGACGCAGCGGTATTGGGCCTTTCAGCCCAGTCCTACGGCGGCTGGCGCGATGTCTATGAGGCTAAGTGGAGTTGGGACAGGGTGGTAAAGAGCTCCCATTTTACCAACTGCTGGTACCAGTCCCACTGTGCCTGGAACGTCTACGTCAAAGACGGCGTGGTGTGGCGGGAGGAACAGGTCGCGACCTACCCACAGAGCCGTCCAGAGGTTCCCGATTTCAACCCCCGTGGTTGCCAGAAGGGCGCCTGCTTCAGTGAGCGCGTCAAGTACCCGATGAAGAGGATAGGATCGCGCGGTTCGGGGAAGTGGAAGAGGATCGGCTGGGAGGAAGCTCTCACCGATCTGGCCGAAGAGTTCGTGCGAGTCGTAACCGAGGAGGGGAGCGACCGAGTCGTATGGGACAACGGGCCGCTGTTTACGTTCGGAGCCATGGCGGCCGCCGAAATGCGGTTCGTGAACCTCACGGGCAACATCAGCCTCGACATGAATACCGAGATCGGAGATGGGCATCGTGGTGCGGGAGAAACCTTTGGCAAGATCGTCTTTGAGCGCTCGGCGGATGACTACTTCTTCTCGGACCTCATCCTTATATGGGGTTGCAACCCCGTGTCTACGCAGATCCCCAACGCTCACTTTCTCGTTGAAGCTCGCTACAACGGGGCTACGCTGGTCACGATTGCCCCGGACTACAATCCTTCATCGATACACAGTGACTTGTGGGTGCCGGTGCGGCCTGGCGGCGACGCCGCACTGGCGCTGGCGATGTGCAAGATAATCATCGACGAGAAGCGTTACGACGAAACGTTTCTGAAGGAGCAGACCGACCTCCCGATTTTGGTAAGGTCGGACAACCACCGACTCTTGCGTCAGAGCGACCTCGTGGAAGGCGGCAATGAGGAGGTATTCTACTGGTACGATCTCGCACGGCGCCGGATCTCTGAGGTGGAGCGAAACAGCCTCGAACTCGAGTCTGTGGATCCTGCGCTGGAAGGCGAATTCGAAGTCCGGACCCTCGGCGGCCTCGTTGCGGTCACGCCGGTGTTCGAGCGACTCAAAGCACGGCTGGCCGATTATGGTCCCGAGGCGGCGAGTGAGCACTGTGGCACTCCACCCGAAATGATTCGGGATCTGGCGATCCGGGTCGCCTCGGCCAACGCGGCCACCAACGTTACCAGCTCCAACTTTTCCAAGTATTACCACGGCAATCTGGTAGAGCGCAGCCAGGCGCTTCTCTTCGCGCTGTGCGGACACATAGGTAAGAAAGGCGGCGGCTTCGTGGCCTTTCCCTTTATCACCAACGACGGTTTCGACATGTTTGCGGCAGGTCGCTCCGGAGTCGTCGGAACCGCCAAGCTTTACGCCAAGATACTTCCTCAGACCACGTGGTTGAAGTGGAAGGGGTACACGGAGGAAATGGTCGCCTACGAACTCGCGCGCGGCACGCAGCGCGATGGAATCGGGCTGAGCTGCGGCACGCTGTTCTGGGCCGTTCACGGTGGTCTGCTGGAGTACAGCGGCAGGTCGGCGCAGTGGGATCCCCACATGAAACGACCCCTGGCCGAGTTTCTCAAGGAGTCCCTCGACGCGGGTTGGCAATACGTGTGGCCACGCCGTGGCGACGATCCGAGGATGCTCTTCAGCTTCGGATCCAACATACTGCGTAGAGTGAGGGCGTACCCTCTGTTGCTCAAGCATCTCTGGCCCAAGCTGACCCGCATGGTGGTTCTCGACTGGCGGATGACGTCCACGGGGATGTTTGCCGACTATGTTCTTCCCGTCTCCGCGTGGTACGAGCGCAACGACCACAAGTGGGCCACGATGCTCATGCCCTTTCTGCACTCTAGCCAGCAGGCGGTCGACAGTGGCGACGCCTGGCACGAGTGGCGCATCTTTACCAATCTGGCACGCAGGATCAGCGAGGTTGCCAAGGCCAAGGGCATCGACCGCTACCGGGATCATCTGGGCGAAGAGCGCTCGCTCGCCGATCTGTACCGCGAGTTTACATACGACGGTAAGTTCAACGAGCATTCCGAGAGCGACGTCGCCGGTGAGCTGGTGCGCCGCTCGACTAACCTCGGGGACGTCGAGTGGAAACGAATCCAAGAGCAGGGTTATACCCGCTTTACCTCGCCTGGCGGGAGTTCCGTCTCGATCGGAAACGCGACCGAGATGGCTGAAGGCGACACCGTGACGCCGCTTACCAAGCACGTGATCGACAAGGAGCCCTATCCGACGACCAGCAGACGCATTCAGTTCTACATTGACCACCCCTTCTACCTGGAACTCGACGAGGCGCTCCCTCGCCACAAGGCCCCGCCGACAGCCGGAGGTGATTATCCACTGATCCTCACCGGTGGTCACACCCGCTGGAGCATCCACGCGCAGTGGCGGGATGACTCGCTGATGTTGCGCCAGCAGCGCGGTGTTCCGCTGGTCAACATGAGCGTCGAGGACGCCCGCGCGCGCGGTATCGACGACGGCGATGAGGTCGTAGTCCGTAATGACCTGGACAGCTTTCGAATTCAGGCCAAGGTCAGCCCCGCGATCAAGCCGGGCCAGCTCATCATCTATCACGCATGGGAGAACTATCAGTTTGCCGAGGGCAAGGGCTTCCAGAACCTCATTCCGACGCCGATGAATCCCGTGGAACTCGCCGGGGGGCAGTTTCACCTGCGTCCGATGACGATCTGCATGCAGCCCGGCCAGTTCGACCGCGACACAAGGGTGGAAGTGGAAAAGGCCTGAGGCGGCAAGGATCGAGATCATGGCGATTACACGACGCCAGTTCCTGCGCAGCTCGGGGCTCAGCGCGCTCGCGTTGACCGTCGCCACGCTCGGCGAGGTTCACGGCGCTGGCACGGCCTTCGCTCGAGGCAAGGGCCGAAGTCGTTACCGCGACTGGCGCGACGTCTACAAGGACAAATGGAAATGGGATCGCGTTGTTCGGTCGTCTCACACCAGGGCGAACTGCATCTCTGCCTGCGCGTGGAACGTCTTCGTGAAAGACGGGATAGCCTGGAGAGAGGAACAGGCCCAGGTCTACAACGAGGCGCGCGAGGGCGTCCCGGATTTCTTCCCGCGCGGCTGCCAGAAGGGAGCGTGTTACAGCGACTTGATGGTCGCTCCGACAAGGATTCGCTATCCTCTCAAGCGAGTGGGTAAGCGGGGAGGGGGAAAGTGGAAGCGCGTGGGCTGGGACGAGGCACTGGATACGGTTGCCGACGCTATCATCGACGCTACCGTAGAGAACGGCCCCGACACGGTGGTCTATGACCAGGGCACCACGAACATTGACTTTGGTCCGGGCACGGCCGCCGAGCTACGGCTCGCCAACGTTCTACGCGCGGCTCACATCGAAGGATGGGCCGGCGTGGGTGACATGCCGATGGGCTGTGTGCAGACCTGGGGGATGTTCAACTGCGAAGGTACCTCAGACGACTGGTTCAATTCCGATTGCATCGTGGTGTGGAGTGGAAACCCGGTCTATACGCGAATCCCGGAAATGCATTTCATGACCGAGGCGCGCTACCGCGGCGCCAAGTTGATCGTGATCGCTCCCGATCTCAACGCCACGGCCATACACGCAGATCTCTGGGTCAACCCGCGGGTCGAGTCCGACGCAGCGCTTGCTCTCGCTATGGCCCAGGAGATCGTCGCACAGGATTATGTTGACCACGACTACCTGCGCGAGCAGACGGACCTACCCTTCTTGGTTCGCAGAGACAACCAGCGTTTCCTGCGAGAAAGCGATCTGAGAGCCAGAGGTCGCGAGGACGCGTTTTTCTTCTGGGATGAGGCAGGCGCGGAGGTCGCGCTCGCACCAGGTACCCAGGGTATGGGCAAACCGAATCTCGCTCTAGGAGGCATTCGTCCGGCGTTGGAGGGAAGCTTCAAGATCTCTCTGGCCGATGGTCGCGAGATCGAGGTAGAGCCGGCGTTCGAGATCCTACGTCGTGATCTCAACGAGCGGTTCACCCCTGAACAGGTAGCCGGTCTCACCGGAGTCGACGCCTCCTACACGCGGCGGATCGCGCGGGAGATCGCCTCCGCGCGTGCGGCGATGATTTTTGCTTCCTGGGGTGCGTGCAAACACTACCACAGCGACCTCATGCACCGTTCGATGGCCCTCCTGATGGCGCTCACCGGCAACCAGGGTAAGGCGGGGGGCGGCCTGCGCATAGCCTCGTGGTGGTCGGTCTCGGGCTTCGAACAGCTGAGCGCCCGCTACAAGCTGAGGTGGTGGCAAAATATCCTTCTGAAGTTTCTCGGCCGTCCGCCGGTGCGCGAGATGGAGCGCCTGATTACAGAGCGCAGCTGGGAGGATATGTTTACCCCATTGATTCCCTGGCTTTACGTCCACGCGGGCTACGCGGACACCATGGGCAAGGCGGAGTACAACGACGCGGCCGGTGGTCTGACGATCGACACGGCCATGAAGGAATCTCTCGAACGCGGCTGGATCCCGGTGTACCCGCGGCCCGGCACGGACCCCAAGGTGCTGCTCTTCAGCGCGCCGAACCCCTTGCGGAGATGGCCTGCGCCCCAGGTGGCTCTCGAGAATCTCTGGCCGAAGCTTGATCTAATCGTCAACGTGAATTTTCGGATGTCCACCACGGCCATGCACTGTGACCTGCTGTTGCCGGCGGCCGGCTATTACGAGAAGGAAAGCATCAAGTACACGCAGTCCTATCTTCCCTACATCGTGCTTGCGGACAAGGCGGTAGAACCGCTCGGCGCTTCTCGGGAGGAGTGGTGGATCTTTGGTGAACTCGCCCGACGGATACAGGGCCGTGCCAAGGCGCGAGAAGTGCCGGAAGTAAAGGACGCCCACGGACTCAGCATGGACCTCAAGACCGTCTTCGACCTCTGGAGCGACGGAGGCCGGTTCGACCCCGATGACCCGAGCACCGGCATGGACTACATATTTGCTAATTCCGAGGTGTGCGGGGGACTTAGCTGGGACGAGGCCAAGAAGCGAGGCGTGATACCGGTCGAGCGCAACGGGCACTATTCTACGATCAACGCCATGTGCAGTGACGCCGATATAGGCCGTCCCCTGCATCCCCACGTGTGGCAGGTCGAACAGAAAGAATCCTGGCCCACTCTCACAGGACGCCAACAGTTCTTCCTGGATCACGACTGGTACAGCGCCGCCGGGGAAGTGCTCCCCACCCACAAGGAGCCCCCTGCGGCTGGGGGGAATTATCCCCTGCGTATAACCGGCGGGCACACGCGCTGGAGCATCCACGCCATCTGGCGGGACCATGAGTTGATGCTTCGTCTGCAGAGGGGCGAGCCGGTTCTCATGCTGAACCGCGAAGACGCCTCCGCTCGCGGGATTTCGGACAACGACCGGGTACGTGTGTTCAACGACGTGGGTAGCTTCGTTGCCCTGGCCAAGCCGAGCGGTAGCGTGCAACAGCGCCAGGTCGTCATCTATCACGCCTGGGAGTCATACCAGTTCGCCGGTCACCAGGGCCAGCAGGAACCGATCCCGTCGCCCTGGAAAGCGCTCCATCTTGCCGGCGACTATGGGCAGCTGCACTACCGAATCAACTACGGTGCGCCTAGCCACGGCCCGCGTGGCGCGACCGTAGAGGTGGAGAGGGTGTGACCGGGTTCGGGCGCCGGGCTTTTCTAAGGGCCTCCTCGCTCGGGATTCTGTCCCTCGCCCTGGGCCGACTCGAGGCCTTGGGTTCTTACACGGCTCGAGCCGGCCCAGGCCCGAACGGGACGCATGGCGGTACCGGTGTGCCGCCGGAAGCAGAGGCTTACGGTGACTGGCGGGATATCTACAAAGAGGCGTGGACATGGGACCGGGTGGTGAGGGGCACCCACAGCCACGCGAACTGTGTTTCCGCCTGTGCGTGGAACCTCTACGTCCGTGATGGCGTCGTCTGGCGGGAAGAGCAGGCGGGCAGCTACGACGAAGGCTGTTCGGACTGTCCGGATTTCAATCCCCGCGGTTGTCAAAAGGGCGCTTGCGCCAGCGATCTCTTGCTTGGGAAGACCCGCCTCGGCTATCCGCTAAAGCGCCTCGGTCCTCGTGGGAAGGGACGCTGGAAGCGGATTTCCTGGTCGCGCGCGATCGACGAAACAGCGGAAGCCATCGTCGACGCCGTGGACAAGGACGGGGGCAGGGGGCTTATAGCCGAGATAGGGCCCGAGCTCGATTATGGGCCGCACACGGCGGCGCCGCTGCGCTTCTTCAAGATGCTAGGGGCGCCTATTACCGACACGATGGCGATGATCGGCGACGTCGCTTTCGGGGGAACGATTACGCTGGGCACGGCCCACACCGGCGGGAGCTCCGACGACTGGTTCCGGTCCGACTACATCGTCCTGTGGGCGTTCAACCCGGTTACGACTCGTATCCCCGACGCCCACTTCCTGACCGAGGCTCGCTATCGGGGCGCCAGGGTCGTTAGTATCGCCCCCGACTACAACCCCTCGTCCATACACGCGGATTCGTGGATACATCCCAGACCCGCAACCGACGCCGCGCTGGCGCTCTCGGCGGTCCAGGTGATCATCGAGGCGGGGCTCCACGATCAGGACTACCTGCGAGAGCAGACGGACATGCCATTGCTGGTAAGAGCCGACAACGGCCGTTTTCTCAGGGCGGCCGACGTCGAGCAGGGAGGAAGCGAGAGTCTGTTCTACGCCTGGGACTCGGAGGACGGCAGGCTCGTAGAGGCTCCGGGCTCAGCCGGTAGCGCCGAGGAGTCGCTGCGCTGGGAGGGGATCGTTCCGGCCCTGGAGGGGCACTGGGTCGTGAGCCTCGCGGGCGGCGAGGTCGTCGAGGTCGAGCCCGTGTTCTCCCGCCTCAAACGCCAGCTCAACGCCGACTATCGCCCAGAGAGAGCGTCGTTGATAACCGGTGTTGCCGCCTCGACCATACGGCGTTTCGCGCTCGACTTTGCGAGGTCGCGCGCGGCGCTGGTCCTGTCCCAGTACGGTTCGTGTAAGTTCTACCATTCTGACCTCATACAGCGATCCCAGATATTGCTGGCTTCTGTCACGGGCAATATAGGTCGGCCTGGAGGAGGATGGCGATCGGGTGCCTACGTGGCCATGGAGGGAATGCCGCTGTTGGCGATGCAAAAGGACCTGGGACTCGTCGACCTCGTCGTACTCGCGGCGCGTAACTTTTTCAGAGACCCGGAAGAAAACCTCGCGGATTTCTCGCGGTACTTCGTGCCCTCGGGGTTGTGGCACTACGTGCACGGGGGGCTCGACGAGGACGCTTCGAACCCGGCCTATGGCGATCCGGCGTTAGGAAAGGGGCCGCGAGCGTATGTTCGTGAAGCGCTGGACGCTGGATGGTTCCCCGTAGATCGAGAAGCCAAGCCGACCTTCATGCTGTCGGTGTTCGGCAACGTTCTTCGCCACTCGCGCAACGGTCAGCGGCTGTTGGAGATACTCTGGCCCAAGCTCTCGAAGGTGGTTACCGTCGATTTCCGTTTGAGTCAGACCGGAATCTTCAGCGATCTGGTGCTGCCGGCCGCCGGCTGGTACGAAAAAGTCGGTTTCAAGTATATCCCGTCTGTGATTCCTTACGTTACGCTCGCCGATCGAGCGGTGGAGCCTTACGGTGAATCCAAGCCCGAATGGGAGATCTTCTACCTTCTTGCCGAGGCGGTTGCTCGAAAGGCGCGTGCGCGGGGCGTCGATACTTACGATGACTATCTCGGGGAGAAGAAGAGTCTGGCGTTCATCGCGCAAGCGTACAGCGACGACGGGCGGTTCGGGCCGGAGGACGAAGAAAAACTCGCCGATTTCATCTTGATGGTCTCCAGCGCCTCTCGTGGGACGGATCTGTCGGAATTGAGGGAGAGCGGTCAGGTGCGTCTGAAATCGCTCGGGCAGCAGGGAGGCACCGCGGGCTTCTACGCAGACTACTCAGAAAAGGAGCCGGTGGTTCCCATGGGATGGTTCGTAGACGACAAGCGTCCCTACCCGACGCTCACTGGTCGTCAGCAGTTCTACGTCGACCATCGCTGGTTCCTCGAACTCGGCGAGGAACTGCCGCGACACAAGCAGCCACCCACCGCCGGCGGCGCGTATCCGTTGACGCTTTCGGGCGGCCACACACGCTGGAGCATTCACGCGATCTGGCGGGACCATGACTTGATGCTGAGGCTTCAAAGAGGCGAACCCGTGGTATTGCTCGGTGATAAAGACGCGTTGGATCGCGGCATTTCCGACCACGACCGGGTGCGCGTGTACAACGACATATCCGTGGTGCAGGCGCGGGCAAAGGTGGTCCACGGGTTCCCTTCGGGTTTTGCAACCGTGTATCATGCCTGGGAGCCTCATCAGTTCGAAGGTCGTCGCACCCACCAGGATCTATCGCCCGCGCCGTTGAAGGTGACCCAGCTGGCGGGGGATTATGGGCATCTCGGCTGGTCTTATGGACACTACGAGCCTGGCCAGGTAGATCGCGATACGCGAGTCGAGATCGAACGGGTGACCTGAGCGCGTGGGAAAGAGAGAAAATGCCATGAATGAAACGCCGACCATCGAAGACATATCGAGCGAAGCGGAAAAACACGCGGCTGCTCGGAGTACGCTCTACAAGCACCTCGCGGCGTGGTTGCGGTTTCCCTGGGAGGAGTTTCACGTCTCGGCTCGAGCCGGGGAACTCGAGCCGGCTGCGCGCGAGTGCTTGGCGCTATTGCCGTACGGCGTCGACGGTGCGGAGGCTTTCCTCACGGGGTTGGCCGAGGTGGAACCGGATTACGACGAGTTCCAGTCGGCCTACGTCGGATTATTCGACGTGGGCGCGGGAGGACCGCCCTGCGCCCTCTACGGGGGGGTATGGGGTGGTGACAGGCAGAAGGTCATGGAGGAAGCCCTGAGATTTTACCGATTTTTTGGGCTGACGATATCTTCGCAGGAAAGGGATCTACCGGACCAGCTATGTACGGAGCTCGAGTTTCTACATTTCCTCACCTTCAAGGAGCTAGAGGCTCTCCGCGACGGCGGTGACGTCGGTTCGCTGAGGCGCGCCAGCCGGGATTTCCTCCTGCGTCATCCGGGCCGTTGGTTACCAAAGGCTTTGAAGAAGCTCGAAGGCCTGGATCCCCCGCCGTTCTGGCACGGTCTGCTGGGGCTCGCGGCGGCCTACTGCAGGGCCGACTCGGACTACCTCGTCGGTACCGAGGGGCCGGCCAAGGACTAGGCGAAGATTATCAAGCTGCCTCGATCTCGACCCGTGTTTCGCGGTCGCTCTGGCCGGGCTGTAGCGAGGCCGGGACCGGCCGAAGGTGATTGTAGCCGCCAGCCAGCTCTACGGGGTTTAGCGGGCTGGGCAGAACGTTGCGATAGCCCTTGGCGCTGCGGAATTGATAGTCCTCCCATGCGTGGTAGAGGATAACGGTTCCCGGCCTGACGGCCGAAGACACCTTCGCTCTGACCACGAATTCGCCCACGTCGTTCCACAACCGAATAGACACGCCGTCGCGTATGTCACGCGCTTCGGCGTCGGCCTTTGCTACGAACGCGGCTGCTTCGCCGCGCTGTAGTTGCAAAAGGAGATCGAGGTTGCGCCACCCCGCGTGAATACTCCACCTCGTGTGGCCACCTGTGAGGACGAGCGGATAGTTTCCCCCCGAGGCTGGAGGTTCTTTGTGTGTGGGCAGTTCCTCGCCGAGTTCAAGATACAGCGGGTGGTCTATGTAGAACTGTATCCGCCTGGTGAGCGTCGGCCACGGCCCAGGCTTTGTACGTCGCCACTCGCGGTTTATCACCGGCGCGTTGGGCCGCACCTCGGTCGCGTTTCCCAGGTTTATGGGGTGTCGTCCGATTCCCGTTACCCGAGCAAAACCCGTAGATCGCATCTCGTCAAAACTCTTGTCCAGAAAACTGGTCTTGGCGACTATGTCTCTGGCGACGTCGCTTTGTCCGTTGTCACCGAATTTTCCGCCGAAGGTGAAACGTGAGTAAAAGTCTTCGAGCGGATGCTGTTTGCCGTCCCGGCCGCGAAAACTGTGGAGACCGCGTTCCTTGGCGCGTTTTTCGATCCAGTAGGCCAGTCGCGAGTGGATCTCCCATTCGGCCTTCGTGTCTGCGAGCGGTGAGACAGCGGCCTGGGTGATGTGGAGGTAGGGAGAGAGGAGGGTGTGCCAGTTGGTCACGTCGTCTTTTTCGTAGGATCCGGCTCCTGGAAGCAGGATGTCTGACTGCAGGCAGGTGGTCGTCATGCGCAGCTCGGTGGTTACGACTAGGTCGATTCGCGGCCAGACCTTGCTGAGCAGGAGGTCGGCCGAGCGCAGGCGGCGCAGTAGATTGCTCCCGGCGATCAGCAGCACGCGGGGAGGTTTCTCGGGCGGTTTTCTCTGCCAACCGCGAGCGTAAGACTCGGCTAGGTAATCGCCTACCGGTCGCGGCAGCTTCCTCCCCCAGTCAGCGTCGGTTCGCTCCAGCAAGCCCCCGTGGTGCCGCCAGTACAGTACCGAGGAGACGATGTTGTTCGTGTCCATGTAGTCGCGCAAGGCGTCGTAGACTATGCGCTCCGTGGTTTCCCCCTGTATTCTGCGTTTGAGGAAAGTGGGAGCAAACTTGAGCTTCTTTGCCAGGCCCTCGAGTTGGCTTGCACCCACATGACCGAGCCCGTCGAGCAAGAGGAAGGGGCAGGTGTCGAAGCCCGCGCCTGCCCGGCCTAGGTGGCCACCGAGCGTGTAGACGAGGATCTGGGCGCGCATGATGAGATCGCCGTGATAGAGCTTGGGAATTGACGATCCTGCAACCCCGGAGACAGATCGGGCTTCGATGATCATTCTCGCCAGGCGCCGGATAATTCCTGGGGGTGTTCCGCACACTCGAGAAGCCTGATCCGGTGTGTAGTTACGGTTGAGGATCTCATGTACAATATCAAGTACTGGCCTCACCGACAGCTCCCCGCTGAGAGATCGTGCCTGGTATCGGCCGCTGAGGGCGGGTTTCACGCTTCCCCAGTCAAGACTGTCTCGAGGCACGGGGACGACTTCCTCGCCGCGCTCGTCGAAAGCGTAGAAGAGGTCGGTGCGGCCCCCGCTCCGCATGTCGCTCTCGCGCAGAAACCGACCGTCCTCACGGACAAGCAGCGGGAGGTCCGTCTGCGAACGCACGAATTCCCAGTCTACTTCCCGTTCCTCTAGCATCACCTGAGCGATGGCGAGAGCGAGGGCGGCGTCGGTTCCTGGTCGCAGTGGGACGAACAGGTCCGCGTGGATCGCCGAGGCCGAATAGTCCGGTGCGATAGTAACCACGGTGCTGCCGTTGTAGCGGGCTTCGTTGATGAAATGGGCGTTCGGGATCTGCGTGTAGGTGGGGTTGGCACCCCAGACGAGGATCAGATCCGAAAGGAAGAAGTCGTCGGCCGAGCGTGAAGCCACCGGCGTTCCGAAGGTAACAGCCGCGCCTCCCTGACCGTCGTCGAGTTCGGTGTTGGTATCGAGCTCCACGCCGTCGAGCATCTTGAGTACACGTTCGACTCCGGCGCGCCAGGTGGCCGACGCGAGGCTCCCACCCGGGTCCAGGGCCACCGCGTCGGCGCCGTCGGTGGAAACTGCGTCGACAAGTGAATCGGCGACTTCGCCAAGCGCGTCATCCCAGCTCACCCGTTTCCATCTGCCCGAGCCGCGCGCTCCCACGCGGCGCAAGGGGTAACGAAGCCGGTCCGGCGCGTACATAAGCGCCGAATAGCACGCGCCTTTCTGGCAGCCGCGGGGATTGAAATCGGGCACCTCGGCATTGACCTGAGGATAGGCCGCAGCCTGCTCTTCTCGCAATACCACCCCGTCCTTGACGAACACGTCCCAGGCACAGTTTCGCTGATACCAGCAGTTCACGATGTGGGTGCAACGAACCCGTCGGTCCCAGGTGAAACGCTGGCGGTAGAGGTCGGTCCATTTCCGGTAGGGCTGGGCCGCGGCTGGGACCGACGCGACCGAGGCCCCGGCAGCGATAGGTTGAAGGGCCGAAAGGCAGAGGACCGTGCTACCGTAGCCAGCGATTTTCAAGAAGTTCCGTCTGCTTAGTGCGCAGTTCATCGGCAAGCTCCAAGAAGCGGTCGGGTATGTCGGTGGACCGCTATCCGGTTAGACTTGCACGATTGGTGCCAGCGCCGCCGGGCGGCAGAGCTGGGGGACCGGCGTCCGGCTCCCGCTGCGGCGGTTCACGAATGGTGCGGTCTAGAACGTCGTCGTCTCGCCGGGGGAAAGTTCGCGAATTTCAAATGGGAGTTCCGCGGCGAGGCTGCGGAACTCCTCCGGGTTACCCGTGAGAGCTGGAAACGTTCCGTAGTGCATGGGTATCACGATTCGGGGCTTCAGCAGTTCGCAGGCTTTGACAGCCTCGCGAGGCGACATGGTGTACAGGTCGCCTATGGGAAGCATTACCACCTCGGGCTGGTACAGTTCCCGTATCAACCCCATGTCGCCAAAGACGTTGGTGTCCCCGGCGTGATATAGCTTGGTTCCGTCGGAGAAAGCGAAAACGTAGCCAACGGCCTCCCCCCCATATACGAGGCTGCCGTCATCCTCGGTGATACCGCAGCTGTGATCGGCATGGACCATGGTGATCCTGACGCCGAGGAGTTGCACGCTGCCGCCTTTGTTCATCGACGTGCAGTTTTCTGCCCCCTTGCGCTCCAACCAGTGGCAGGTCTCAAAGATGCCCACGATCCGAGGTTCATGCCTTTCCGCGATTGTAACGGCGTCGCCGATGTGGTCGAAGTGGCCGTGGGTAATGACCATCAGATCCAGCGCTTGAAGGGCTTTGAGTTCATCTGGACAAGCAGGGTTCCCGCCGACCCAGGGGTCGACGAGGAGGCGTTTCCCCTCGGGTGTCTCGATCAGAAAAGTAGAGTGACCAAGCCATGTTGCCGTTACTCCGGCCATGGTAACCTCCCTTGCAATCCATCCATCCCTTTTCGTTTGCCGCTAACCCTTTCGCTCGCGACCGTCGAGTTCGTCAAGCACCCAGGAAAAAATCGATACCGTCGGCGGCAATCCAATGGTGCTCGCGGCAATGGCGACCACCTGTTCGATTTCGTCGCGCGAGATCCCCGCGGCGAGGGCCTTGCGAACGCTAGAATGTACTGGCCCCTCTTTTTGGGAGCCGACGGCCACGGCGAGCTTGAGAAGGCGCGACGTTTTCTCGTCGAAAGGGCCGCTCCTCTCGGCCTCTCGCATGAGCTCCCAGGCTTGCCCCAGCTGCGGATAACGCTGTACGAATGCTTCGTAGGTTTTCGGAGGCTTTGGTGCCTTTTCCATAATGTCTCCCGTTGCGGTGTTATCGGTGCCGGCCGATGACCAAGCCGGCGCTGCTGGCGGCTCGCGCTCACAAACCCTCGATCAGAGTTTCCTCGCAGGCGGGATTATAGCCAGCGCGTTGTCGTGACTCCACCCTTGCTCGGCGGCTTGGGCGGGCAGGGTGGCCGGCGGGGCTGCCCAAAAGCTGGAAATGCTGGGCCACCGCTTTCCGGGGTCCAGGAAAATAGCCCGTGGGCAGAAGGCGCGCGAGAACCGGACTCGGTGGAGAAACAGGCTTGCCAGGTATCGCGAGAGCCTGGCAGGTGGTGTTCCCGCTTTTGGCACGCCGTTTGCGATGCCCCACTGCGGCGATTAGTCGCGAGTGGGTTCTGGGGGGCTAGAACGAGGGCCGTAGAGCCCCCCGGCTGGAGGCAGGTGATGGCAGGGATGACGACTGTACAAGCTCTGGGGACCGAGGCTGCGATCCCCGATATCGACGCACCACGCAAACGATACGAGCTGGAGGACACCGGGTTCGGCCGGGTGCCGAAAAAATTCAGGAAGTTCTACCGCGAATGGTTGGGCGACGGCGACTCTCTCGCTCCTAACGAGGTCCTATGCCCGGTCTGTAAGGTGGTGATTCGCTCTTCCAGAGAGCTTCGTCCCGGTGATCGGGTATACTGCATGCCCTGTATGTCGCGCCTGCTCGTGGTTCGCTCTGACGACGGCAGTCTCCATGGCAAGCCGCTTCACTGACCCGCTGCTCGGTTAGCCGCCTGGCGTGACCAAGACCCCCTCGAAGGCCTCCTTGCGGACGCGGAAGACGCAGACCTGATTGGCCGAAGAGCCGCCGGGATCGGCTTCAAAGGTGACGATTCGCACACGGCGTGTCACCGATGGGCGCGAGCTGTCGGCGCCACCGGGACCACGCAGAACGAGGGCGCCGACGAAGCCTTGTCGTTTGCGGTCGTAGACGAAAATTGACTGGCCGCGGTTGGTGCCGTTGCCGAGCAGATCACAGGTCGACTGTATGGCCAGCAACCTGGCTCTCGACCCGAGGCTGGGGCTGGCGTTATTACAGGCGGAGGTGTCGGTAACTTGCACGAAGGCCGAGCCCTGCGCGGCGCGTTCGTCCCATATGAATACCTCGACGTTACCGTCGGTGTTGGATCCTGGCACCAGGTCGGCGTCCGAAGCGAACGCGACGAACCGCTTCTTGCCCTGCGACGGGCTCTCGCTGATGAACCCCCCGGCGGACAGGGGCTGGGTGATTTGGGTGAGCGAGGCCGTACGGCCGCGGACGCGGAAGATGGATCGCCCGGAAGCTCCCGAAGGGTTGTTGCCCAGTAGATCCGCCGTACTCGAAAACGCCGAGGCCGAAGATCGGTAAGAAATGCTTCTCCCTACCACGCTGATCCCGGAGTCGGCTTCAGTGAGCTGACGCATCTTGAGCTTGGACGGTCTGACGAGTTTCCGCCGCCAGACGAAAATCTCCCGGTTTCCGTTGTCGTTCCCGCAGCGAGCCGGCGCATCGGGACAGAGAGAGAGCTTCCCACATATCACCCCACGACAATCGGCGTCGCTCGTGCAGGGGCCTAGATTGTCCTTGCCGCCTACGCAACGGCCGGGCACGAGGTCGGCGGCGGAGTCGAAGAACAACAGCTTTCCCCTCGACGCCCTGAGGTTGGGGTGCAGATTGTCGCCAGCGGTCGTGTCAGTGACCTGTGTGAGCTGGTTCAGTTTCCGATCAAGGTGGAATACCTCCTTGTTGTGGTCCGGGTTGCCGCCTGTCAGGTCAGCGTTCGAGACGAAAGCGACGAATCTCCCGCTGCCGTTTATCGTGGGTGTCTCGTTGAGGTTATCGACGCCCGGTGTCGCGGATATGGTGTCGGTAAGCTGGACCATCGATCCGTCAATGGCGCTGGCGAGTTCGGCCCCGCTCTTGACGAGCTTCCGGAAGACCTTTCGGTCGAAGACGAAGATCTCCTGGTTTCCGTCGGGGTTGCCGCCAGTGAAGTCCGCCGATGACTGAAAGACTATACGTTTGGCGCCGATACCCGGCTGCGGGCCGCTTCCCTCGAAACAGTTCAGCTCACCCTGTTCGAACTTGCAGTCCGAGCAACCGTCGCCGGTATTGCCGTTGCCGTCATCGCATTGTTCGTCGGGATCGACAATGTTGTCACCGCAGAACGGAAGTATCGCGCACTGACTGCTGCAGTGCTGGGTTTCGTCGGGGGGGTCGCATTGCTCGCCGCAGCTCTCCTGAACGCTGCCGTCTCCACAGGTAGATCCAGAGCCGGTACACAAGCCGGCACCGTCGCAGACGTCGGTCGTAGTGCATATATTCCCGTCGTCGCAGGGCGAACCTGCCGGGTTGAGACAATCGCCCGCAGATTCATCGCAGCCGTCGTTGCACTGGTTGTTGGCGATGCAGGGGTCTCCAGAGTGTAGGCAGGTTCCCTGATCACAGCTGTCCACGCCCGTGCAAAACAACCCATCGTCACAGGGGGCGTTGTTGTTGCTGTGCACACAACCGTCTGCTGCGTCGCAGTTGTCGTTCGTGCAGCTGTTTCCGTCGTCACAATCCAGGGGTGGGCCCGCGCTACACGTACCGTTGGCGCAGGTGTCCGCGGTCGTGCATGCGTTGGAGTCGTCGCAGGGGCGACTGTTATTCTTGTGATCACAGGCTCCAGAGGCCAAGCAGAGGTCGTCCGTACAGGGATTGGAGTCGTCGCAGTTGGCGTCGCTACCCTGGCATCCCCCCTGACCCACGCAGACCCCCTCGATACAGGAGTCAGGACTGTCGAAGGGGTTTCCGTTGTCACACGGCAGATCGTTGAAGGTCCGTTGGCAGCCAAGATTGGAATCGCAGCGGTCGTCGGTGCAGGGGTTGCCATCGCTACAGTCGAGTGGGGTTCCCCCGATACACGATCCCCCCACACAAGAATCGCTCGTGGTGCAAGCGTCTGCGTCATCACAGGGGCCGCTGTTGGCTGGATGGAGACAGACCCCGTCGGCCGAGCAAAGGTCGAAGGTACAGACGTCGTTGTCGTCAGTGCACGGCACCCCCTCGGGTTCGAAGCTGCAGGTCGAGTTACAGCAATCGCCGTCTGCGAGATTCCCGTCATCGCAATGTTCCCCGCAGTTGGCGTCGAGGGTACCGTTGCCACAGGTACTACCAGAGGCCACACACACGCCGCCACCGTCACACTCGTCCGACGGTGTGCAGGGGTCCCCGTCGTCGCATGGAGCGTGTGCCGCTTCCGCGGTACAGGACGAGCTGCAGCAGTCCCCGTCTTCCAGGTTGCCGTCGTCGCATTGTTCGCTTGGGTCGAGGGCTCCGTCACCGCACCCATCCGAGAGCACAATGTTGTCAACCCCGACTTCATGATTGAGGAAAAGGGTTACGGAACTTGCGAGCTGAGGGTTGGGGATCTGCAGTGTCTGGACCGAGTTATCGCCGAGTAACGCCGCGCGTACCACCTGGATGCCTCCAGTGCTCTGGATGATCCGCACGCGCGTTCCAGCGTCGTCGTGTTCCACGTTTACCAGAACCAGCGACAGCAGTTTCAGGGGAGGCTCAAAGGTAAGCGTGATGGTGTCTTCCGCCGCGTCGTGCGGTGAGCGCTGATGCTCAGCCTGATGATCTTGGTCTTCCTCTTCTTCCAGGGTCATGAGCTTGTGCAAGGGGACCGCGTTGCCCAATCCATATCCCGGGGTTCTCAGTTCATCGTCGAATTCGGGATGGCAGGATCCCGGATCACAGCCCGAATCAAAGACGATCGCCAGGTCTTCGAGTTCGTGGCTGGTAAAGCTAAGGGTGATGCCCGGACCGAGATCGCCCGGCAAGAGGACGTGGCCGTCCTCGAATTGTTCAAAGTCCAGGACCACAGCCCAGACCGGTGAGCAGGCTAACGCTCCGTACGCCAGCAGCAGTCCGAGAAACAGTGAGCGGCCAGCGAGCAGAGACCGTGATCTTGACACGGAGCGCCTTCGTAGCCAGGTACGGCAAACGGGAAGGAGGAAGTTGGTCATGCGGTTGTTCCCCGTCAAAACGCAGTCCCGCGAGATTTTCCAGCGGGACGGCGAGTATTCTCAGCATTGCATCGCACCACGATGGCAAAGGCTAAGTCAAGTTCAGCAGGCCTCTCTATGACTAGCGCGAAAGGGTGGGGGCGGGTGTTGCGCGCCGACGCCCCGCGACACACCCAGCGCTGAGGCGGTCTACAGGCCCGTGTACGCGGGCTGGACCCGGGCGAAGCTCTGTCTGGTTTCGCTCCCCGCCTGGGGGGTCATGCCGATCTTGGTCTTCGGCTGGCCTGGGCTAACCAGGCAAGCTTGGCTGGGAGAATCCGTGATTTCCCGGATCGATGGCAAGGCTGCGCTACTGGGATTGCCGCTCGCGCGGATGTAAGCTGTAAAGGTGTGGTGGTTGAGGTCTGGGGTTGGAACGCGTGAAGTCGGCGTTCTGCTCGTTGGTGTCTTAGTGCTGGTTTCGGCGTGCAGCGCGAGCGTCCCCAGCAACATCGAAAGCAGTTGCGCTATATTCGACCACAACCGCAGCTGGTACCGGGTGGCGGTCAAGTCCTACGAGCGGTGGGGTATACCGGTTCACGTTCAGTTGGCGATAATTCATCAAGAGTCGCGTTTCAAAGCCAGGGCCAAGCCGCCGAGAAAAACATTGCTTTGGTTCATCCCGGGTCCGAGGCCCTCGACGGCTTACGGTTTTACCCAGGCGATTGACACCACCTGGGAGGAGTACATACGGGATACGGGCAATCGAGGCGCGGACAGGGACGACTTCGCCGACGCTACTGATTTCATCGGCTGGTACGGGGCCCGCAGTGCCAAGGCCAACGGCATCGCCCCCGGCGATGCCTACAGTCTGTACCTCGCCTATCATGAGGGAGACGACGGATACCGACGCAAGACCTATCTCGTGAAGCCGTGGCTACTAATGGTGGCGCACAAGGTCGAGGACCGGTCGCAACGCTACCGACGTCAGCTTCAGGGTTGTGAGGATCGCTTCCAGCCCCGGTGGTGGACCCTGTGGACGTTTTGAACGCGGTTGGGGAGCTGAACTCGTGAAACAATGGCTGGAACTGGCCTCGAGATCCGACGTCGTGCGCAGAGCTTCGCGTTTTGCGGTCGTGGTAGGCTTTCTTCTGGTGGCGATAAACCACGGGGGCGCTTTGCTGCGGGGCGAATGCGACGGGCCGCGGCTGTTGAAGATGGCGATGACGGTGACGGTGCCCTACATCGTGTCGACACTATCCAGCGTTGCTGCTCTAAGGGAACACGATCCCGCCGGTCGCCGAGGCTGAAGAAACGGTCGCAGCTGGCGCCCGGTCACCCGGAGCGGCTTGGTGAGTGTTCGAAGCAGTAGGTGATCCTCAGTTGACCTTGATCAGCTCGACTTCGAACACGAGGGTCTCGTCGGGTCCGATCATTTTCCCCGCGCCTCGCTTTCCATACGCGAGTTCCGGCGGAATGGTAAGCTTCCACTTAGCCCCCTCGCGCATGAGCTGGAGCGCTTCGGTCCACCCTTTGATTACGCGGTTGACCGGAAAAACTGATGGCTGATTGCGTTTGTAAGAGCTGTCAAACTCTCGCCCATCGAGGAGGGTGCCACGATAGTGGACCGTCACCCGGTCCGTCGGACCCGGTTTGTCGCCAGTGCCTGGCTCAATGACCTCGTATTGTAACCCACTGGCTAAAGTGACTACGGCCGACGTCGTTGCCTGCTCCGCCTCTTCGGTCACCATTGCCTCATCCTTTCCTCGGTTGCACGCGATGAGGCCAAGCAGTCCGCAAAAGACCGCAACCACTGCAAACGCTCTACCCGTATCTTCCGCCATTTTCCGTCCCACCGTTTGTAACCGTTCTCTACGCGTTCCTTCGAGTCTGCGCACTGCGTCTCCGAGATGGCTTGCCTTGGCCGCCGCTCGCAGGAGAACGAGTGGCCATTACCCAACGAAACTCAGGGGTTCCGCTCGCCGCCGGAGCCGAACTGTTGATGGACTTAATGCAGCATATCCATGCCTCGATCAAATGCCCGCTGGACAACTGATAGATTACCACTGACAAATTACCCCCTTGACCAGAGGCCGGCGTGGGGCTAAGGGTGCTGGGTATCGAGCATGCGTGTAGCTCCAGGTCAGAGCGCTTCTGATCGGGGCATGGCCAAAGGGGAGTGGTATGGTACAACGAGCGCGTTGCCGCGGGCTAGGCCCTGCGTTTCCTTCCTCTGTCTTTCTTCTCGCGCCCCTGTTGGTCTGGCTCGCCGGATCGCCTGCCTTGGCAGGGAGAGACCACTGCCGCAACATCAACTTCGGCGGTGCGGGCGGCGAGGGTTCCCACGATATAGTGGTGATTCAGATGGTGGATGAGGACGGGTCGACCATTCTCGACCAATCCTGTCCCATACAGGTCGGAGGCGGCGAGACGGCCAAGCAGTTCGCCGAGCGAATTCCAGCGTGGTGGCGCTGTAACCCTAAGTCGGATGTTCCCTGCCCGCTTTCTGGGTGTCCGGACTCCGACTATGTCACCAACGTCTACACGAAGCCCAGCGGCCGATTCAAGCTTCCGAAAAAACTCTGCGGGGACGTGAGTCCGGGCGACCAACACTCCTGCAAGATAAAGTTCGTATACAAGCTCGACAAGGCCACGGGTCTTCCAAAAAAAGGGCCGCAGCTCAAGATCTGCTGCAAGGCCGGCGATGAGTGCAAGGGGCCGAAGTGGGGCAAGGATCCTGTCCAGGGGATCCCCGTAAACGTACAGTCGAAAAGCTCCGGTATCAGTAACGATTTTCTGCCAACCACTCTTTCTCTACCGGTAATGGTAGGTGAGGACACCGACATCGTGGTGGATCCGATTTCGGTTCGCCAGCTCCCCTTTTCCGGGTTGGCGGGTTGTCGAGACGTGGTTGCCAAGCAGGTCTTCAAGCTTACCCGAACCATCCTGGACACCCTCGTCAGCTGCCACGCCGATCCGACGGTAAGTCCTGCTTCGCTATGCAACAGCGTTGTGTCCGCGGATTTTGACGGTGCCGTTGCTGCGGCCGAACTCGCCCTGAGCGAGGCGGTGCTGAGCGGCTGCACCGACGTGGGATCGCCGGCGAAGCTGGCGTACTCGGAATGCCCCGCTCCTTGCGATTTCCTGCCCTTCACCCCTCCGGTGTGCACGGTGGGTGCCAATCTCGGCTCGCCTTGTGTGAAGCACAGCGACTGTGACGACGCTGGCCTCTGCGTAGCGGGAAAGATCGGCTCCAGCTGCGGCGTGGATCGCGATTGTGATTCGACGGAAGGGGCGGGTGATGGGAGCTGTGAGGGCGTGGTGAGTGGCGTTTGCCAGAACCTCTGCACGGCGCCCGTGGCCAGGGTCGGCGATCCCTGCGTGCGTTCCTCCGACTGCGACGTCATGCCCGGCGATGGAGAGTGCGGCAACTGGCAAGAGGCCGCTGATTGCGTGAGCTGTCTTGCGCGAGAGGCCCTGGAAGCCGAAATCACCGAGCTGTTCGGGGAGTCTGGTTCCTCTATCGTTGAGCGAGATTCCAGGCAGCTCAGCGGAGCAGCCAGAGCCTGCAAGGACGCACTGGGGCAGGCGTCCGCTGAACTCACGGTCAAGCAGCTGCGGCAGACTATCAAGTGTCAGAAGCTGTTTGATAGGGGGAAGATTTCGCTCGGAGGTTCCGCCGAGAAGTGCAAGAATGCTGATCTCAAGGGTAAACGTTCGGTCGCGATCGGGGCGGCCCAGTCTGCTATCGCCCAAGCCTGCAGCGACGCTGCGGTGCTCGAACTCGATACCTGCGGCACCAATGTCAGCGAGCTTTCTACTTGCGCGGTTGCGGCCGTGGAAACCGTGACCGGGGGATTGGCCGAAGCGGCCACGCCTGAATCGCGATGCGGCGACGGACGTCGAGTTGACGAGCAGTGTGACGACGGGAACGGGGTGAGCGGCGATGGCTGCTCGCCGGACTGTCTATGTGAAGGGACATGCGGGGACGGGGTACTCAATCCGCTGCTGGTCTGCGGTGAGTTCTGTGACGATGGCAACGATATCGATGGTGATGGCTGCGACAGCAACTGTACCCCGACGGGTTGCGGCAACTCGATCGTGACGGCTGGCGAGCAATGCGACGGCCCCTCGGATGACGCTTGCCCTGGCCAGTGTCGTTCGGACTGTCGATGTCCGGGTTCCGGATTCTGTGGCGACGGCGTGGTCGAGTCTGGCGAGCAGTGTGACGGCGGTCCGTGCTGTACGCCGAGCTGCACCTTTGAGGCTAGCGGTGTGTCCTGTTCTAGCGACGGAGATGTGTGCAACGGCACCGAGACTTGCGATGGAGCGGGTAGCTGCCAGCCGGGTTCGCCGCTTCAGTGCGCTGACCAGAACCCGTGCACAACAGAATCGTGTGATCCTGTAATCGGCTGTATTACCGAGCTCAACGATAACGCGTCCTGTGATGACAACGACCTGTGTACCACCAACGACAGCTGTCTTGGCGGGCTGTGTGTGGGCGGGGCGCCGCCGAACTGCGACGATTCGAACCCTTGTACTGACGATTCGTGCGACCCGGCCTCGGGTGGTTGCGTGAACGTGGCCAACACGGCGAGCTGCGATGACGGCGACCCGTGCACGATCGGCGATACGTGCAGCGGCGGGCTGTGTGCGGGCGGGGCGCCGCCGAACTGTGACGATTCGAACCCTTGTACTGACGATTCGTGCGACCCGGCCTCGGGTGGTTGCG
>JBHHVL010000049.1:0-21525 GCA_046754245.1 Binatia bacterium
CACTGGCCCGCCCGGCAGCTGTCTGCGCGTGTACAGGCGTTGCCGTCGTCGCAGGAGACGGCGTTCGGCGCATTCACGCAGCCAGCGGCCGAGTTGCAAAAGTCGTCCGTACAAACGTTGCCATCACTGCAGTCTAGCCGCCCCCCTCCCTGGCAGCGCCCGGCTATGCAGCTGTCCTCGATGGTGCAAAAATCCCCGTCATCGCAGACCGCGGTATTGGGTATGCTGGAACAGCCACTCGCTGGAACGCACGAATCGTCCGTACAACCGTTGCCGTCGTCGCAGTCCGGCGGAGGTCCTCCCGAACACGTCGTGCCCACACAGCGGTCCATGGTAGTACACGCATTTCCGTCTTCGCAAGACGCTTGGTTGGCGATGTGGAAGCACCCGCTGCCCGCCTCACAACCGTCGTTGGTACAGGGATTTGCGTCGTCACAGTCGCGCGCGGAGGTATCTTCGCCCGCGCACAGACCATCGAAACAGCGGTCGTTGCTAGTACAGGCGTCACCGTCGTCGCAAGCGATTAGATTCGCCGTATGCACGCAACCGCTACGCGGGTCGCAGGCATCATCCGTGCAGAAGTTTCCATCGTCACAATCTGCGGCCGAAGTGTCTTCGCCCGAGCAGGATCCGCCGAAGCAACGATCACCACTCGTGCATGCGTCTCCGTCATCACAACCCAACGCGTTCGTCCCGTGCAAACAACCTGTCGAAGAGTCGCACCAATCGTCTGTGCATACGTTGCTGTCGTCACAGTCAGGAGCGGCACCACCGCTGCAGGTGCCACCGCTGCAGGTATCCAGGGTGGTGCAGGCGTCGCCGTCATCACAAGGTAACGTGTTGGGTACGCTGGCGCACCCACGCGCCGGACTACAACTGTCGTTGGTGCAGGAGTTACCATCGTTGCAGTCAAGCTCGGCGCCACCGACACACAGGCCCATAACACACCTGTCCGCCGTCGTGCATGCGTCGCGGTCATCACAAGACAAAGAATTGGGTAAGCTGACGCAGCCCCGTACCGAGTCACAACGGTCATCGGTACAACCATTGCCGTCGTTACAATCCGGGGCTGCGCCGCCCACACATATCCCATCTGAACAAGAATCGCCGACCGTGCATGCATCGCCGTCATCGCAAGAGACAAGGTTCGGCGTATTGACACACCCCAGAGCGGAATCACAGACATCGTCGGTACAGGGGTTGGAGTCGCCACAGTCTGGCGGTGTGCCCCCCAGGCAAAGGCCCCCCGAACAACCGTCCTCCGTGGTGCAGGCGTCGCCATCGTCACACGCGAGCACGTTATTGACGTTGAGACAGCCCACCGCCGGATCACAGCTATCGTCTGTGCAACCGTTGGCGTCGTCGCAGTCTGGCGGTAGATCGCCTATGCAACTCCCGCCGATGCACACGTCGGAAGTAGTACACGCGTTGCCATCATCGCAAGCTACACGCTGAAGGTTACGCGCCACGCATGTACCGGCCGTATCGCACAGCCCGGAACTCAGCGTGCAGGCGTTGCCGTCGTCACACGTCGTTCCCTGCGACTTGAATCGACAATCCAGGGTGCAGCACCCACCATCGTCGTCACATTGTTCGCTCTCTTCGACTACCCCGTTGCCACATTTTGATGCGAGTTTTCCGATCACGCTGAAGCGATCGGTTGAAACTCCTCCTGGTGGCAGGCCCGGGCCCTCGATGCGAAAGAAGTTATTCCCGCACGGGCTGCCTTTGACGGGATGCGGGAAAATGGGATTGCCGATAAAACCCGGTGGGGGTGCAGCCCGCGAGTTGGGGTCACCATCGTACACCAGAAAGTTGCTTACCCTACCGCCGAATACCCCGTCAAAAGTCGAAGGTATTCCAGGGACGAAGGTTCCCACGTCTTCGGTAAAATTCAGCTCTCCGAGTGCGTTGGCTTCCAGCACTTCCGCGCCGTAGGGATGGGTCACTGTGTACACCGCGCCCGGGGTCAGACCCGGAGCGCGAATCCGTATACGCGCGAAGGAGATCTGGTCACCGACTGCTACCGGCCCGTTGTTGAAGGCAGCTTCGAGCGCAAGCGACAGGCGAGCTTGACCACCCGACGGCAGACGCATGAGTGCGTCGGCGAGGTGCCAGAACGCTTCTTCGGGAAAGTTATCTGGAAACGAGAGCGGAAGGTTCGGATCTGGAAGATCAAGCAAGGGATCGATACAGGAGCCTACGTCGAGGCAGAGCCCCAAGGTCACCCCTGCGGCGTCGGTGTAGTACTGCGGAAAGCCCGTTAGCGGGTCGACTGCCCCCCGATCCGACAGTGAGTCCCTGGCGTGAACGCAGTTGCCGGTGCCGTCACAACCGTCGGCCGTACAGCTGTCACCGTCAGTGCTGCAAGGCGCTGCAAACGGGGCCAAGCAATTGTCCGCAACTTCGTCGCAGCTGGCGCGGCATTCGGAGCCGCCGACGCAAGGATCTCCGGCGTGGGCCTTGCACGAACCACCGTGACAGCTGTCGGCACCGTTACAGAACTGGCCGTCGTCGCAGACGGCGGTATTGTCTGCGTGCACACAGCCGGACAAGGGCTCACAACCGTCATCGGTGCAAACGTTGCCATCGTCGCAGTCGGTCACAGCGCCGCTGGTGCAAGAGCCTCCCGCACACCGGTCTCCCTGAGTACAAGCGTCGCCGTCATCGCAGACCGAGCTGCTGTTCCTGCTCGCGCAGGTCCCGGTGAGCGGATCACACACTTCGTCCGTGCAGGGGTTGCCATCGTCAACACAGACCACGACCTCGTCGAAGTTACAGGTACCCGCGACACAGCTGCCACCAACCGTACACAGGTCCGAGACATCGGAGCAATCGCTCCCGTCTGAGCGCGGGCGGCTTTCACAACCGGTGAGGGGATCGCAGCCGTCGGTAGTACAGAGATTCCCGTCGTCGCAGTCAGGCGGCGACCCGGCTACGCACGAGCCCGCCGCGCAGGTTTCCGCACCGTCGCAGTAGTTGCCGTCCGAGCAATCGAGGCCGTCGACAACCGCCCTGTGCACGCAACCTGCGATCGGCTCGCAGGCGTCGTCGGTACAGGGGTTGCCATCGTCGCACGCACGCGGTTGACCGCCGCCACACAGGCCACGGCCGTCGCAGTTGTCGGTGAGCGTGCACAGATCCCCGTCACTACAGGTCGACCCGGCCCGTTCGAAGGTACAGGACGCGGAGCAACAGTCTCCGTTCCTCGTGTTGCCGTCATCGCAGTCCTCGAGTTCGTGAACAAAACCGTCACCGCACTTGGCCGCGCGCTTTCCGATGATCGTGAAGTGTTGAGACTCCACGACCCCTCCCGGTAAACCCGGGCCTTCAATCCGGAAGAAATTCTGTCCACAGGGGCTGCCGGTGACGGTGTGGGGGACGAGGGGGTTTCCGATGAAGCCCGGCGGCGGTGCTTTGGCCGGATCGGGGTCGCTGGACACGAGCACCGCCCCGATGCGACTCTGCGCGATCGCACCAAAACCATCTGGAGCGCCTGGAACCAACGCGCCGATGTCCTCGGTAAAGTTGAGGTTGCCCAAGACGTCCGCCACCAACCGTTCCACGCCGTAGGGGTGGCTGACCGTGTAGCTCGCCCCAGCCTGTAGCCCGTTGACGCGAATGCGGATGCGGGCAAAGCCTACCTGATCGCCGTCGACCGCCTGTTCGTTCACGAACGCAGCCTCCCACGCGAGGATGATACTGGCCAGGCGCGGTTGCTGCCCCACGGCGGGCAGATCAATAGTACTCTGGGCCAGAAACCAAAAGGCCTCCGGCGGATAGTTACCGGGAAAGGAGACCGGCAGCGAGGGATCTACGTCTCCGGGCGCAAGGCAGAGCAAGGGATCCAGACAGAGTTCGAGCGCCACCCCCTGGGCGTCCTCTATGTAAGCAGGGAAAAGACTGTTGGAAGCGATCGGCGCTATGGCGCCAATCTGCGCACTACAGGTGCCCTGCGCACGCGCGACGCCGGGAGATGAAAATAGCAGAATGGAAAGGTTCAACAGAATCGGCGCAAGAACACGGACGGCTCTGCACTGCACAGGCAAGGCGGCAGTTATGATCATTGGTATCCCCCATGGCCCACGACGAGCCTGGGTTACACTTGCGGTACTTATTTATAATGTTGTCAAGAGTTGGCGTGGGCTCGAGCCACCCCACTGAGCAGGTGGCGGCCGAGACCTCTCCGGCCGCCACCGCCCAGGATGGGGGCTAGCACGGTCGGCTGCCAGAGCGGCCGATGACGGCAGTTTCAAGCCAGGATTGGCAAGATTTCCGGGCACCCGCGGGGCACGACGGCCGCGAGGCTTTGGGGTCCGCTCGAGCGAAGGCCGAGCTATTCCCCCTGGCGAGTCGCATGGCCTGCGGCAGGGCGGCTGCGTCCTCCAGGGAACCGAACGAGGAGTGGGAAACGCGCTATTGCGGAGCAACCGGGGCAAGCGCGGTCGGGGGTCATAGGGTACTCGGCCCCTCCTCGGAAGCGCTAGAAGCAGGAAAACGGGGCTAGCCGCAGCCTCGTCGGTTGACAGAGTCACGACGCCGCCGGGCGGCGTGGCTCGCCGACGGCGCCGTGACCGATCCCCCAGACCAATGCTGGGGGGTTGGGGTACAATCCAATACGCGCTAACATCGCCGGCGTTACATCACCAGGTGGGCGAATCAGCTGTAACATCGAACCCTAGCTCACGTAGGAAACGGTATTCACCATTCAACGGGAGAGATAATGGACGAGACGGACGGGGTTGCGGGATGTTGCGGCGGCGATGCGAAGCAAATGAACGGCGTAGAAACCCCTACGCGATCGATCGAACAGCCTGGCCCACGGGTAGAAGGAAAGGAGGACGTTGGCTGCTGCGGCGACCCCGAAGCCGCTGTGCGCCAGCGTTATTCCAAAGCAGCGCAGGAACGCGAGGCCGCCCTCTGTTGCCCGGTCGATTACGACCCGCGCTACCTCGACGCGATTCCTGCGGAAGTAATCCAGCGAGACTACGGCTGCGGTAACCCCAGCGCCTGGCTGGGCGAAGGCGACACCTGCCTGGATCTGGGCTCGGGCGCGGGCAAGATATGTTTCATCGCTTCGCAGATCGTTGGGCCGAAGGGCCGGGTGATAGGCGTAGACTCCAACGCCGAGATGCTCGATCTGGCTAGATGGGCGGCTCCCATTCTCGCCGAACGCATAGGTTACGCCAACGTGGAGTTTCTTGACGGCAGGATACAGGATCTGTCCCTGGACCCCCGCGCAGCCGCGGAATACCTCGCCGAGCATCCGGTCACGAACCCCAGCGGATTTCTGGAATTCGAGGGCTTCGTAGCCCGGCAGCGGTACGAACGGCCGCTCATAGCCGACGCCTCGGTCGACGTCGTGCTCTCCAACTGCGTTCTCAACCTCGTCCGTCACGAAGAGAAGAAGACACTGTTCTCTGAAATATACCGGGTCACGAAGCCTGGTGGGCGCGCTGTCATTGCCGACATAGCGAGTAGCCGAGACGTTCCCGCCGCGATGCAGCGTGACCCCGAACTCTGGAGCGGATGCATTTCGGGGGCTCTCGAGGAGACCCGCTTCCTGACGGCTTTCGCCGACGCGGGCTTCGAAGAGGTCAAGGTTCTCGACCGCAGCGACGCCCCGTGGCGGGTGGTCGAGGGAATCGAGTTTCGCTCGCTCACGGTTGAGGCCAGACGCGCGACGGCCGAGAGCTGAATCCCGGTGACGCTGCTCGGCGGTCGGCCCCGCGAACCGCCTAGTAGCAACCTTTAGGATCGGGAGCTGAGCGAGTCGGGTGGAGAGCTCGAGCGATCGGTCAACGGAACGAAACGTACGCCCATGCCGCGCTCGCGGGTAACCTTGCCTTGAGCGTCCTTGGTGATCTTCCACAGCCACTGCCAGGAGGCGGTGATCCCCTCCAGGGGGATGACCATACGACCCTCCGCGGCGAGCTGTTCAACCAGAGCTTTTGGAACCTCCGGCGCGGCGGCAGTGACCATGATCCCATCGAACGGTGCCTGCTCTGGCCAGCCGAGGTGACCGTCACCGATACGGAGATGGATCCTCCCGTAGCCCATCGCGTGCAGCCGCCGGCCGGCGCTGCGCGAAAGCCTCGGGATAATCTCAACGCTGAACACCTCGGCACCCAACTCGGCTAGAACCGCAGCCTGGTAGCCGCTGCCGGTTCCGACCTCCAGAACCCGGTCCCCCACCTTGATCGCGAGCAACTCGCTCATGTGCGCTACGACCTGCGGCTGGGAAATAGTTTGTTCGAAGCCTATCGGCAGTGGCCTGTCCTGGTAGGCACACGCCTTGAGGTGGGTCGGAACGAAACCGTGTCTGGGAACCGCTCGCATTGCCCTCAGGACCGACTTGTCCAGTACACCCTTAGCGGCGATTTCTTCTACGAGCCTGCCGCGTCGCTTCTCGAGCATCACGGAACACTGGGCACACGATCACGGAGGAGAAAGGAGGAAGGGAACCGTGTTAACGTTACCAGATATCTGGTCCGCCGGGTTGTCATCACACCACCAATTGTTCTGTGCCATCACCGTCTGCTGAACGTCGCCCGCGTTTTGCACGTCTGCCGACGCTCCAGAGCCGTCGTGATTGTAGCACAGGGTATTCCAGCCCGGGCTGGAAATCATTTCTCCGTCGATGAGCAGAGCCCCGCCTCCTAGGTCCGCCCGGCCCGAATCCACCACCGCGACTCCGCCGAAACCCGGCACGGCCGAGGTCTGGCCACCGTTCGAAACGATGGTGTTTCCCGAAAGACTGACCCTTGAGTCGCTTGATACAAGAACCCCGCGATGGGTACCGTTGACTATGGTGTTGCCCGTCAAGACCCCCTGAGCGTACCCGCCGAAGCGCAGGCCCCGATCACAACCGTCGATGGTGTTGTCTTCCAGGTAAACGACCAGATCCTGCCCCACCCCGGAACTGAACCGAGGGCCACTACAGGTCCGGCGGTCACCGGTCATCGCGCTATCCTTGATCAAGAAGCGCCCACTGGCCGCCATTCGCAAGGGTTGATCGCAGTTGACGAATCGGGCGCTTTCGTAGGTGGCGTTGAAGGAAGTAGGAGAGCACGGGCCAGTCGGAATCAGAGACGGATCACCGTAGTCTTGTGCACACTTGTCACAGCCGTCCTTGAGGGTAACGCGGCGGAACACGTTCCCCACGCCGGTCTCCTCGTTGGTGATCGAATCGTCGCATTGCCCCTGGAGGAAAAGATCCTCGAGGACGTTATAGCTGCCAGCGGTGTGTATCCCTTCGAAGAAGTACCGAATCGACAGATTGCTCACCCGGTTGTGGTCACCGTTGAGCACCAAGAAGCCCACGCCGTTGTTCTCGTTCGGGCATTTTCGGCCGCCCACCAGCGCACAGGGCGGATCGAGCTCGAATGAAACGTTGTTCTCGAGTCCATCGATCACGAGCCCCTCGCAGTGGATCTGTCTTCCGCCCCAGCCCTGGGAATGGGGCACGCGAATCACGGTATCCCTACAATCGAAGGTGATCACCCCACTTGGCGCCCCGCAAGCGGCCAGCGCCGACCTGAAAGCCGCGGCCGTACAGTCGATGGCGCACGAGTAAGAACCCGACACGTTGACGCAGACACCGGAATTTACCCCCGAACATATGCCGGGGTTGAGTGCGCACTCGTCGAGGTCCCGACACTCCTCACCCACCAACTCGAAACCCGCGTCACACTCACACCGAGCGCCGGTAACGTCTGGGCTGCTATTGTCCGGACACCACAGATAGCTCGGCGAACCATCGACGAGCGTACAAACCTCTACCCGGCAAGCAGCGTCACAACCGTCGCCGCTGACGAGTTCCCCATCGTCACATTCCTCGAAGAGTGTTTCGGCCACCCCGTTGCCGCACACGCTGTTGTTGGTGCAGCTCGCCGAGCAACCGTTGCCATCGTCAACCGCATTACCGTCATCGCAGTCTTCACCCGTGGTGACGATGGAATTCCCGCAACCCGTCGGCGTACAGTTGCTGTCACAACCGTCGCCATCGATGCGGTTGCCGTCGTCGCAGACTTCACCACCCTCCAACACGGCGTCGCCGCATTCGAACTCGCATGTCCTGCTACAACCGTCACCATCGATGAGGTTACCGTCGTCACACTCCTCACCAGCATCGACCCGCTCGTTTCCACACGAGAGCGAAGGATGAATGGCCTCGAAGAGCTCGCCCGCCACCGTCTCGGCTTCATCCAGCACGCAGGCTCGGAGGGCCGATAAACTGTCGGAACTGCAGGAATCGAGAACCGCCAGGTCGGCTGCTTGACAGCTCTTGCCTATGCGCGACGAAGCCTTCGAGCGCCCCTTCCCGATACCCCCCGAAATGTCGGAATCCGCGCAGTAGACCGTCTCGGTCGCGCCCGTCTTCTCAGCTTTCTTCTGACACTTGGCCCGGGATTTCAACACCGTACGGATATGGGACAACTGGGTCTTGGCCAGCCGGGAATGACACCTTCTATTCGAGCGGTCACCAAAAACCGTCGGCGCAGGATTACCCAGGGAGCCGCTAGCCATCTGCTTCGTGTGCTGCTCCACCACGCAGGCAAGACAGTCGGCGATGTCGGCCGCGGCATCGATCGTCGTCGACTCGCAGGGGACGGGACAGGAATGGAAGCCGATCCTCGAAGGAAGCACCCAGTAACATTTTTTCAGGGCTGTCCTCTGGAGCTTCGACAGAGCCTTGTCGATAAGGTTGGACGTATCGGCGACTCCAGGATCGTTACAGTTGGTAGGAGCCGGAAGTCGCCCGAGTCGCCGAGCCGCGTGGCACTTCGAAACCGCCGCGCTACTGGTCGTGGCAAGCGAGATCGTGTGTTTCGCCAGGCTCGCGCGACACTTCTGCTCGGTCTTGTCGAACGCGGCCGACGCCGGTCCCGGAACCAGCGACAAGCCCGCCACGATCAGGGGGATAAGGCCGTTAGCGAACCACGAGCGAAGGCGGGACCGTGGCGGCGTACGTGAGTCTAGACCCACTGCTGCTTGACGAGCAAGACCGCCGCCTGAATACGATTGGCCACACCGATCTTGCGAAAAATCCGTTTGAGCTCCGACTTGACGGTTTCGGGCGACACGCACAGCGCCGCGGCGATCTCCGGATTGCTGAGCCCGTCGCATACCAGGCGCAGAACCCGTTTCTCGCGTTCGGTCAGCTTGGGTTTGGGTCGGTAGGGGTCGAAACGAAACGACTGCAGACCGTTATCGCTTGGCCTTCCGATGTCAACGTTGGTAGAGACGCTGTTCGCTGCTTTGACGTCCATCAAGTAATCCTCAAGTGTATCTCAACGTCAGTCCGGCGACGCCGGTTATATGCACGTCGCCCCCCCAGGCCCACCGCGTAACTACTAGATATCCCAGCCGCTTGGTTACGTCGAGGGGATTTTCTCCATTTACGATTCGGTTGGCCGTCTGTGCCGCGCTGCGGCAACCGGCCGCGCTCTAGAATAGAGCGTCATTCCTCGCAGAACGACCGGATGTAGTCGATCAAAGCGGGGAGATCTTCCTCTGCGACCTTCGCGGCGGGCGGCATCTGCAGGGACTTGCCCACGGCTTCGCCACCCTTCTTGACTATCTCGAGCAGGTAGGCGTCCGTCAGACTCTTCATGTGGCTGCAATCGCTGAAATCAGCCGGCTCGACGTCCAGCACCCGAGCGGAGGGACCATCGCCGCGTCCGCCTTCACCGTGACATTTGAAGCAGTTTTTCTTGTAGTTTTCCGCCGCGGTCACCGCAAAGGCCGGAATTTGGGCTCCAAGAAGCAACAAAACGGCGGCTGTCAAAATCAAGCCTTTCATAAAGGACTTCCCTCCTCTAGTCTCCGCTCGCCGATCTGGCTAGAGCGGGTGCCGCGAACTGTGGCCGGATTTCCCCCAGTACCCGACCCCTGGTCGAAGTAGCGATCGGACCGACGGCACCCTTTTTCCATCAGGTCCGAGACGCGGGTTCAACTTCCGGCGAGTCGGAAGCACCGGCGCCCCGGCCAGCCGCGCCAACCCGCTCGACCTCGACCGGCGCCCCGCGGGGGGAATGACTCGGTGAGCCGTAGAACATTCGGTAGTGGAGATGGCCATACCCACCTGCGAGATGGATCGCCTTCCAGGGCGCCTCCACCGGCTCTTGCTGACCCTTCCAGTTCTTGAACTGGTAGGGCTCCCACGCGTGGTAGATGATTACCTCGCCCGGCTGAGCCCCCGCGGCGAGTTTGACCCCAGCCTCGAACGATCCGGCGTCGTTGTAGACCCGCACACGGTCACCGTCACGGATACCCCGCCGGCCACAGTCGGCCGGGCTCATGAAACAAACCGGCTCACCGCGCTGCAGTCTGAGCAGGAGTTCATGATCACGCCAGATGGCATGAATGCTCCAGCGGGTGTGCCCACCGTTGACGCGCAGAGGAAAGCGGCTCCGCGCTCCAGGGGGGTCTTTGTGCACGGGCAGGCTCTCGCCAGCCTCGAGGTACCACTCGTGGTCGAGGTAGAACTGCTGCCGACCAGTGAGGGTGGGCCACGCGAGCTTGTCCTCGACGAACCAACGGTGAGGCCAATGTGTATCCTTGGGATCGTAGTCCGAGCAGGTCTGATATATTGGCGTGGGTCTCGCCGGAGCAACGATCGGTACCGCGCCGAGTTTCAGCGCCTGCTGCGCACCAATCTTTCCCACGCTGGGGCTCGCGCGCAGTATGTCGTCCATCAACTTGATAGGGTCCGCCGGGTCGTGGGGGTCATACCGTCCCGCGGAGGTATAGTGGTGATACGCCTTGCGCAGATCCAGAGGCTGATCTTTGAAACCGCGGACGGCACGTACACCACGCGTCTCGGCCCTCTGCGCAACGCGTTCGCAGATCAGCCCGAAGACCTCCCACTCGGACTTGGACTCGCCGAGCGGTTCCACCGCCTTGTCGGATACTATGATATAGGGCAGGTAGCTCTGACCGTACTTGATACCGTGTTTCTCGTAGTATCCAGCGGCCGGAAGAAAGTAATCGGCGTGAAGAGCAGTGGTGCTCATGCGAAAGTTCACCGCCAGGATGAGTTCTAGTTTGGGCCACAGGTGTTTCAGCGCCTGCTGCGGCGCCGGCCAGCGGCGAAGCGGGTTCGAACCGGTGAAGATCAGAGCCCGCGGCTGCCGGTCCTCGCGCGGGTGCACCTTGGTCCAGTCGCGGTCGATGGACTGGCGCATGTAGTCCGCCATACCACGCGGCAGAGCCGGGTCGGCGAGGTCCGACCTCGACCAGATCTCACTGTAGCCCGCGTGGACGTATAGGAAGGGCATCAGCGGGGCGTTGGCCTGCTTCTCGCTGACCGTGGTGTAGATCTGCTCGTAGTCTCGCGGGGTTAGCCCGCGGATCGCCCTGGGCAGTATCTTGAGAATGTCGAGCATGTTCATACCGGTGCCCGCCATGCGATCGAGCCCGTCGAGGCCCCACCAAGCCGCGATCCGCATTCCGCCACCCGGCTTGCCCTGGTTGCCCGTGAGCGCCATGAGCAGGATCATCGCGCGCTGAAACAGATCGCTATGGTGGTGCTTGCAGGCCCCCCAGGAGGCAAAGATCATCGCACTCGGGGCTTTCGCCAGATCGGTCGCAAAGCGCCTGATCAGCGAAGGGGCCAACCCCGTCGTCTCCGCGACGCCTTCGGGTGTGTAGGCGGCAAGGCGACGCCGGAGGCGCTCGAAGACCGGGCTAACCTCGACTCTTTCGCCACCCGCAAGTCTTACCCCGTAGCGGCCCTCGAGCGCCGGCCGCAAGCCGCCTAGCGCGAGTAGGCGGCCGCCCTCCCCCTCGCAGCCCGGAACCTTGGCGAGCCTCTGGCGGACCGAGTCCCAGTAGTAGAACTGGTTTTCCTTACCGCCGCGCCTGAGATCCGAGTGACGAAGAAAGCGGCCGTTGTCCTCGCGCACGAGAATGGGCAGGTCGGTCTGCTCGCGAATGTATTCGGCGTCGTAGAGCCCCTCCGAAACGATTACCTGCGCGGCAGCCAACCCCAAAGCCGCGTCGCTTTCCGGTTTGATGTTGAGCCAGAGGTCAGAGTGAATCGCCGACGCGTTGTAGTCGGGCGCGATGACCACCAGCTTCGCGCCCCGGTAGCGCGCCTCGTGCATGAAATGGACATCCGGGATACGGGTGTACACCGGGTTGCCTATCCACACGACTATGTAGTCGGAACGAAACCAGTCGTCTGAGGTACCCTCGCAGTTGTACATGCCCCAGGTCTGCACCGCTCCCATCGGCATGTCGCCCACCCCCGACCACGAATCGAGTACGGTGGCACCCACGGCCTCGGCGAAACGCATTTCGCCGGCAGTCTCCGGCCCAAAGCCGGCGTTTGTGGTTCCGTGATCGTGGACGATTGATTCGCCACCCTGCGAAAGCGCCGCGTCGATGAGCTTGTCGGCGATCTCGTCGAGGGCCTGGTCCCAGGATATGCGCTTCCACTTGCCAGAACCTCTTTCCCCCACGCGCCTGAGTGGATAGAGCACCCGCGAGGCGGCTACCTGCAGATCACTGTAGCAAGCGCCCTTCTGGCAACCGCGCGGGTTGAGATCCGGAACGTCCGGACGGGGCGGCTCGTAGACCGCACACTGTTCCTCTCGCCACACCAAGCCGTCCTTCACGTAGACGTCCCAAGCGCAAGCGGATATGCAGTTCGCCCTGGTGTGGGTACCCTTCGCGATGCTGTCCCAGCTCCAGCGCTCCCGCCACAGATCCCTGAAGTCTCGGTAGACCGCGCGGGAGACCCGGGTCACTACCTTGTCGACGACTTCGGTCGCGTCATCGCGCCGCGGTCGCAGGCAGGACAGGCTCAGCGTCAGAACGCCCGCGCCGGCACCCAGTAGGAACTGCCTCCTCGAAAGCGCCCCTGGGCAGCGCAGTTCGGTGGCGCCCCCAGACTCAGATGAATTAGCGATGTCTCTGCGGGTATCTTCCAACACCGTTCTCCTCGCGGTAGCCGAGCACCATCGACGCTACGTTGACCCCCGACACCACGGCCTGGTGCGTGCCACAACCCCAGCCCCCAGCGTCGGTACCGACGAAAAACAAGCCAGCGAGCGGAGCGCTTGCCGCTGGCTTGTCCACACCGGTCTGGCCCACTATCTGGCCCAGACCGATGCACTCCCCCCCAGATCCGTCGACGGACTGATCGCGCGTAAGCAACGAGACCTCCCGAGCCCCGTAGTGCTCCGCCGATTCCACGTGACCCGCGAAACCCGGCCACAGGCGCTCCATCATCTCGTCTATCTTGTCCCACCACGCGCGCTGTTGGGCAGCTTCGGCTCGCGGATCCGGACTGCACCACACGCCCGTCAGCACCGCTTGTTTGCCCGCCGGTGCACAGTCCGGATCGAAGTTTGCTGGGACCTCTATCCACAAGATCACCTCCGGTGGCAGTTCGCCTTTCTCGGCTCGCCGCCAACGATCGAGGTCCCAGTAGCCGCGGTCAGAAAAGATCATGTAGTAAGGCTCGTCGAGAACCACCGTATCGAGAAAGTATCGTATCCCCATCATCCCCCACGATGGCTCGAGTTCCCTGACGTAATCGACGTAAGCTGCCTCAAAGTGGCGCTCTCCCACGAGTTTCAGCACAGTAGGCTGAAGCCCCGCGTTGCTTACGACGACCGGCGCGTTGAACACCCCGTCTCCGGTCTCGATACCACACGCCCCGTTGTCGTCGACAAGGATGCGATCGACGCGGCTGCCCAGCATCACCGTTCCACCCTTGTCTCGCACAGCCTGCGTGTAGGCCTCCGCTAACCTACCAATGCCGCCCTTGCAGTAGAGGCCCCCTCCCCTCAGAAACATCGCCTGAATGGTGCGTATGGCCTCGGAGGCCGCCAGAAGATCGGTCGGCACCATGAACACCCCATTGGAGATCCCCGCCAGGAAGCTGTAGAGCGGCCGCGGTACGCGATAGCCGGACAGCCACTGGGCAAAACTCCGGTCACCGAGCTTGGCGCTTTCGTCTTCCGCCATCATGGTGAGTTCGCCGAGTAGCCGCATCGCCTCAGGGCGTTGCCCCTCGGCTATTTCCAACAGGTCGAAGATCTTCGCGGGATCGGGGGTGCGGTCGTGGGGAAACCGCTTGTATTCACCGCGGTCGTTGATGTAGGTGGCCCCCTGCCGGACGGGCTTGAGAATCTCCACCTTGTCACCAATACCGAGGCGCTCTAGGAGCGCTTCACAGACGCCCCCCTCGGCGGGGGCGTGAATGACGGGCCACAGCTCGTAGGTAAAGCCCGCCTTTGAAACCGTCATCGCCTTGCCGCCGGCACGCGTGTTCTTGTCTACGAGAAGGACCCTGAGTCCCTCGTGCGCGAGGATCGCGGCGCAAGAGCTCCCTCCGAAGCCCGCGCCGACGACGATGGCGTCATAGGATCCGTCGTTCACGCTTTCTCCACCTCTACTCTCGTCCCTCGGTCGCACTGGCCGGGCTCACCCATGATCATCATCGGCTGCAGGTGGTAGTAGCCACCCACCAGCTGGATGGGGTTGATCGGGGATGCCACCAGCGACTGGTGGGATCGGCCTCCTTTGAACTGAAAGGGCTCCCAAGCGTGGTACACCATCACCTGTCCCCTCCGCACGGCCGCGGACAGCTTTGCGTGGATGCTGAGCTCGCCCGTGTCGTTCCTGACACGCACCTCGTCACCGTCAGACACGCCCCGTTCGCGAGCATCCGCGTCGTTCATGATAATCACCGGTTCGCCTCTCTGCAGACGAAGCAACATAGGTGAGTCTCGCCAGGACGCGTGGATCGACCAACGGGCGTGCCCTCCGGTCATCTTGAGCGGATAGTTCCCACCTATCGCCGGATTGTCCTTGTGGACCGGAAGCTCCTCGCCGAGTTCGAAGAAGCGCTCCTGGTCTATGTAGAACTGGATGCGACGGGTTAGCGTTGGCCAGGGGTGCTTCTTCTCCGTGTACCAGGTGTTGGCGGTTATGGTTTCGTGGGGCTCGATGTCGGTCGCGTTGCCCACGTTGACCGGACTGGTTCCCAGTGACGTAAAACGGGCGAATCCGTCCCGTTCGAGGTCATCCCAGCTCGCCCCTCCGAGGTTGGTGTTGACCTCCAGCAGCGCGGTAAGAAACTTTTTCGTGTCGTTTTCTCCGTAGCGACCGTTGAAGGTGAGTTCGTCGTATACGCGATCCAGCCGCCTGCTCTTCCCCGCCCGATCCTCGAAGGTGGTGATCCCACGGTCCAGCGCCCGTTGCTGGACATGCTTCATGAGCAGGCAGTGGAACTCCCAGTCGGTTTTCGCCTCGGCGAGTGGCGCGGCGGCAGCCGTGGTCACGTGGATGAAGGGTGAGTGGGGCGTGGCCCAGGTGATATCGTCGCGCTCGTACCATCCGGTTGCCGGCAGCACGTAGTCGCTGTGCAAGGCCGTATTACTCATGCGCCAGTCCACCGATACCAGGAGCTTCAGCTTCGGGAGAAAGTTCTCTATGAGCTTGTGGTATCCGCGTACGCGGCGAAGAAAGTTGCCGCCCACCGACAGAAACACCTGGGGCGCCGTGTCCGGCACGATCTGCCAGCCTTTCTCCAGCGACTCGGCGAGATAGGAGTCGAGGTCGCGTTCGAGATGAGGATCCCAGCGCCGCGAGCTTCCGCTCAACTCGTTCAGCCCTCCGAACTTGTGGTAATACAGCACCGACGGAATGAAACCTCCCTTGGCGTATTCCTCGCGGGTTCGCTCGTAGAGGTACATCTCCATCGTTTTCCCCGCCGCCCTGGCCTTCAGGATTCCCGGCGCGGCTTGCAAACCCATCGCAATCATTCCGAGCTTGAGAGGCATGGACGAAGCTGCGACTCCGGCGGCCTCCGGCGACTCGACCGTCAGCCAGGGGAAAGCGTTCATGCCCGCCCCCTTCTTCCCTATGTGCCCACACAAGGACAGAACGAGAAGCTGCACCCGCTCCATCTCCATACCGTGGTAGAACTTGGAAAAATTCGATTGGGTGAGTATGGTCGCCGCTCGCGCCCCGGCTATGTCGCGTGCGAGACGCCGTATGACCTCGGGGTGGGTGCCGGTGATTCGCGACACCGTTTCCGGGCTGTATTCACGGAGACGCTCTCGAAGCGCCGCAAAAACCGGGGTCACCACGACCTCGCCCTGGCGCGTAGCGACCCTGAACTCGCCCTCGAGTAGTGGGTCCAGTCCCTTGAGCGCGAGCGATCGCCTGGGCGCCGGGCGCACGCGCCCCGACCTCCCGTCGTAACAGTAGAAGACGTCGTCGCTGCCGTTTTTCTTGAAATCGCTCTCCCGAAGAAAGCGCCGGTTGTCCTTGCGTACGAGAAGCGCCATGTCGGTCTGCTCCCGCAGGAAGGCTCCGTCGTAGAGCCCCTCTTCCACGATCACCTGCGCAAGCCCGAGCCCCAGAGCAGCGTCGGTTCCGACTTCAACCGGCACCCACAGATCGGAGTGAAAAGACGAGGGACTGTAGTCGGGCGCGATGGTAACGAGCTGAGCCCCGTTGTAACGCGCCTCGAGAAAAAAGTGCGCGTTGGGGATCTGAGTGTAGACCGGGTTCCCGCCCCATATCAGGATCAGGTCCGAGTTGAACCAGTCGTCCGCCGAGCTCGCGAAACAGATCTTACCGGTTGTTACGGCGGCACCCGGGTGGTGGTCACCGATCTCGGCATTGTCGTCGAGCATTATAGAGTCGAGGACGTGGTTGGTACGAACCACGCCCACTCCATGGCAACCGTTCGTGAAGCTGGTCCCGAACTCCCAGCAGATCGCCGCCGGCCCAGCGCTGGCAATCGAGTCGATCATCTTGTCCGCGATATCGTCGAGCGCCTCACCCCACTTCACCCTCTTCCACTTGCCCTCGCCGCGGCTCCCGACGCGCTTGAGGGGATGGGTCAGGCGGGACGGATCGTACATGCGGTCGCTGTAACACGCGCCCTTTTGACAGCCGCGCGGATTGAAGTCGGGAACGCTCGCGTTGGTCTGTGGGTAGGCCGCAACCTGCTCTTCGCGAAGCACGAGGCCGTCCTTGACGTATACGTTCCAGCTGCAACCCCTCTGGTACCAGCAGTTTACGTGGTGGGTACCCTTGGCGATCCGGTCCCAGGTCCACTTCACCCGGTAGAGGTCCTTCCAACCCCCGTAGCTCGGCGTGGCCAGCTCGCGAACCTCGTCGCCGGGCGCGGCTGGCCGTGGCCGCTCGCCACAGCCGGGCACCAGGCTCCCCAGTGAGAGCGTGAGCGCGACCGAACCCGTCCCTCGCAGGAAATCGCGTCGGCTCAGGCCTGGTCGCCCGGCGAGGCTCACGCTGGCCTGAGTTCCACCGTCGTGCCCCTGGGAGTGTGGTGGGGGCCGGCGTAGAGAAATCGGTAGTGGAGTTGGCCGTACTCGGTCATGTGGAGCGATTTCCACGGCGAGGGAACCGGTTCCTGGTTGCTCTGCCAGTCCTTGAAACAGTGGGGCTCCCACGCGTGGTAGATGACCACCTGGCCCGGCTGTAACGAACTCGACAACTTGGCGATCAGCTCGCAGCTGCCCACATCGTTGTACACCCGCACCCGGGAGCCGTCTTCTATGCCTCGCTCAGCCGCGTCCTCGACGCCCACGACGACAAGCGGCTCGCCGCGTTGCAGCTGCAACATCTGAGCCTGATCGGCGAAGGTCGAGTGGATCGACCAACGGGTATGGCCGCCGGTAAGGCGAAGCGGGTAGTTGCCCCCGGCCCTTGGCGGCTCCTTGTGGATCGGCAGCTGCTCCCCGGCCTTCAAGTACCAGTCATGATCGAGGTAGAACTGCATACGCCCGGTAAGCGTGGGCCACGGCATCTTCTTCTCCACGAACCACTGCGACGAATACACGGTCTTGCCCGGTTCGTAGTCGCTGCAGATGTTGGTATGGGTGCGAAATGGGCCGACGTCTTTGATCGGAATTGCGCCCTTCGCCACGGCCTCGGACCAGGGAATACCACCGATCTCGGGAGACCCGCGGGTAGCCATGTCGTAGTAAGGCAGGTCGTCCTTCTCGTCGAACACGCCGTGTTTGGTCCAGGCGTCGTAAACTCTCTTCAGATCCAGCTCCTTGTTTTTTGCGTCGCGCAGGACGGGCACGTCCTTCTCCCGCGCCCGCTGCTGAATCTTCTTCGCCAGCAGCCCGGCGATTTCCCAGTCGTTTCTCGCCTCTCCCACCGGCTCCACGGCCTTGTCGCCAACGACGTAGTAGGGCACGTAGGACTGCGCGTACTTGATTCCGCGCCTCTCGTAATAACCGGCCCCCGGCAGGACGATGTCGGAGAGCAGACAGGTCGTCGACATCTTGATGTTGAGCCCAACGATCAGATCGAACTTTGGCCACAGGTGCTTCTTGGCGAGCTGAGGCGCCGGCCATCGCCTCAACGGGTTCACCCGCGTGTGCATGAAGAACCTCGGACTCTTGCCATCCCGGGGGTAGCTCGGAACCCACTCGTTGGCCACGCACTGCTTCATCGCCTCCTTCAGAGGAAGGCCGGGATTCTCGTCGTGATAGCTCGGTCTGTCGACGACCTCGTCGAGGCCGCCGTGCTGATAGAGGAACATCAACGCGGGGACGTTCATGTACATGTGGTCGCGCTCGTAGTCGCGGAAGTAGCCGATCATCTCCCGTACCGAGGGCTGGTAGACCTTCAGCAGCAACTTCTGCCACCACGACGGTTGGACCTCACCGATGATCGTTTCCACACCACTCATCATGTACCAGGCACCAATCCGTAATCCGGTGCCCCGCCGGCCGGTGTTTCCCGTAAGCGCGAGAAGCAAGACGATCGCTCGCTGGAAAAGGTCGCTGTGGTGGTGCTTCATCATTCCCCAGGAACCGAACACGCTTACCGCTTTTGCTGCGGAGAATTCGCGTGCCGTTTCGCGGATCGCTTCCGCGTTCACACCGGTAATCGCGGCTGCCTTCTCCGGTGTATAGTCGGCCAAACGCTCTTTCAGAAGTTCAAAAACCGGCCGTACACTCACGGCCTCGCCGCTGGCGAGTGCGACCGTGAAGGTGCCTTCCAGAGCCGGGTCGAGCTTCTTCAGCTTGAGAGTCGCGCTACGCCCGAGGCCTTCGCTGCTAGGAGCCGCGACGGCCTTGCCCGAAACCCGATCCCAGAGATAGAAGACGTTGTCCTTGCCGCCTGCTTCGAGGTCGGATTGGCGCAGAAAAAACCCATTGTCGCCGCGGACCAGCAGCGGCATGTCGGTTTGCTCCTTTACGAACCGTGGCTTGTACAGTCTCTCGGACACGATGACCTGCGCCATTCCCATCGCCAGGGCGGCGTCGGTTCCCACGCGAACGTTGAGCCATTGGTCGCAATGCATGGTAGAGGCGTTGTAATCGGGAGCGACGCTGACGACCTTGGTGCCGTTATAACGCGCTTCCCAGAGGAAGTGGGCGTCCGGAATGCGAGTGTAGGATGGGTTACCCAGCCAGAGAAAGATCAGATCCGAATGGAAATAATCGTCGGAGGAACTGTCGACGTTGAAAAGCCCCATCGTGAGTATGACGCCCAGGGGCATGTCCCCGACCGCCGCCCAGCCGTCGAGCTGGGTGGAGCGCAGGATGTTGAACAGATGCATCTCGCTCGATTCGGAACCGTACCCGGCGTTGGCGGTACCGTTGTCGTACACGACGCACTCCGGACCATCCTCGACCGCCACCTCTATGATCTTGTCGGCGATCTCGGTCAGAGCCGCGTCCCAGCTGATGCGCTTCCACTTGCCTGCGCCCCGCTCGCCCACACGCTTGAAGGGATGCCTGACGCGGTTGGGGTCATACATGAGCTGGCTGAAGCAGATCCCCTTCTGACACCCGCGCGGGTTGAAGTCGGGAAGCGAGTCGTTGACGGCGTCCATCACGGTGTTCTGTTCCTCGCGCAAAACGATGCCGTCCTTCACGTACAGGTTGAAGGGACAGGCCGAAGCACAGTTGATCACCGAGTGGGCGCCTTTGATAACCTTGTCCCATTTCCACTTGTCCCGGTACAGGTCATCCCAGCTGCCGTAGTGTAGATCCCGCCAGGGTACCTTGACGATCTCCGCACCGGCGGCGTCGTTGCGCCAGCCCAGCTGCAACAGCGACAGGGTGACGGCGGCTCCCGCGCCCTGCAAGAACATTCGCCGACTTATCTGGACCGTCATTTTTCGTCCTCCTCTGCACTGAGCGGCGCTGGCGGTTCTAGATCATAGAAGGTCGACGCCGTAAGGTAGTCTTCGCCACCGCTACAGCCCGAAACCATCAGCAACAGCCGCGACGCCCCCGCTGGAACTTCACCGCTCATCACGAGCTTACGGCGGCTTCCGTCCTTGCCGCTATAGACCGCGATCTTCGCGTCCACCGCCACCTCCGAACCTGGCCCACTAGAGTCAAAGACAGCCGGCTGCTCGCCCTCGCGCCACTGCCAGACTCGCACCCGCGCGTCCTCCGAACCGAGGCCAAAAGTAGCCTCCGAGCGGGCGTCAGCAGGAAAGACCACGCGAAGAGCCTGGCAGCCAGCGTCCCCATCGTCCCAGGAGAGCCGCAAGGCGAGGCTCCCTTGGGCGACCATGGCCCGCAGCTCGAGCGGTTCAAAGTAACGAATCCAGCCGCCGCTAAGCGGCATGCGGAGAACGCGAGTCGCCTCGACCCCCTCCCACGCGCCGGAGTCCACCGAAGCCGGCCCGACGCCCCGGCTCACCTCTATGGTACCGCTGGAGGGCTGTTCAACCCGGCGGGGCCTGCCGAAGGAAGTCACGTAGCGAACCAAGATCCAACGTTCGTCCGGACTGAGAACGTCCTTCCAGAACGCGGTCATCGGCGTCCCGTCAAGACCGGTCATGATCCTGGTGTAGAGGTCCTCCGGACGGCTTCCGCCTTTGAACACCCCCATGTGAAAACTCCGGGGGTGAAGTGGCCGGCCCCAGTTGTCGATCAGCTCCTGTGGAGGTTTGCCATCTCCCCTGCCGGTCTTGCCGTGGCAACCGTCGCAGCCCATGTCGACGTAGAGCTTGGCGCCGCGCGCCTTGTCCTCAGCACCGACCGCCGGCGGAGCCGGTACGGTAATAGGCGGCGGAATCTCGTAGAGGTCGAACCAGCTCCCCTCCTCGCCTTCGGGCCCGCCGAGGGTCTTGAGGTGAGCGACTACCTTCTTGATGGTCTCGGCACCAAGATGTCGGAACGACGGCATGCCGGTACCCGGCATGCCGTTGGTAACCGTCTTGATCAGATCCGCGTCGGTCGGGAGCTCACCGCTCGGTGTGCTACGTAGCTTGTAGAGGCCGTCGATGAAGTTCCGTGGCCGCGGATCAAGGAGTTCGGCCAGCGGACCGTCGCCGTTCCCCTTGCTGTGGTGGCAAACCGAGCACTCGCGGTTGAAGACTCGCTCCCCGGTGGGGTTGGTCTCAGCCAGGCCGGCCGACGCGCCGAAGAGAGTGATGGTGGCCAGCGAGGTCGCGGCAAGCTGCCGAAATGATTTCATTATCCGCCCCTTAGCTGCTGGCGGTCCATTCGATAGAAGCCGGGTCCTTCTGGAAGGGCCGGAACATGTCGAGCC
>JBHHVL010000050.1:0-21306 GCA_046754245.1 Binatia bacterium
GGTGCGGGCTGGTTCGAAGCCGAACACGGCAGCCTGGGCTTCGACTTCAAGACCCTCGGTGGGAGGCTCGAGGCGCTCGGCGAATCCTGCCGCATAATCAAGGGAATGTTCTCGGGTGAGAAAACCACCTTTGCGGGCAAGCACTACGCGGTGGAGGACGCGCTGTGCGTACCACCCCCCATTCAAGAAGGCGGACCTCCGTTGCTCGTCGCCGGTTCGGGGCGGAGGGTGTTGCTGAAGATCGTCGCGGAGTATGCCGACATGTGGAACAGCACCGGGAATCCGGAGGAGATCGGCGAGTTAATAACGACCATAGGGCGTCACGGAGACCTGCTGAAGCGGGATTGCTCGGCCATCGAATACACGGTGATGATGCCCTTGGTGTATACCGAGGACCGCGAAAGACAGGACAGGCTCGTGGCGATGTTCGCTACGGTCTTCGGCCTCAGCCCCGAAGACTCGCGAGCACGGATGATGGTGGGCAGCAAGCAGCAGTGCCTGGACAAGATCGCCGCTTATGTCGACGTTGGAGCGACGCACTTTATCTTCATGATGACACCCCCTTATCCCACGGAAGAACTGGGAGCCTTCGCCGAGGAAGTCGTCCCGGCGGCGCGAGAGATCTGGCCCGGGTAGCCAGGGGGAAGGCGCCCTCCCGGTTACTGCAGCTCCGGCGGCAGCGCGAAGGTTACCCTTTCTTCCGCCGTGACTAGTTCGTCCACGGCGGCGTAGCCGAGTCCCTCGAGCCGTTCCACGCTTTGTCTGACGAGTCTCTCCGGCGTCGACGCCCCCGCGGTAAGGCCCACCGTCGCGACGCCATCGAGCGACTCGGGGTCGACTTCGTCACAGCTCTCGATGAGCAGGGCCTGGGTACCCTGGCTTCGCGCGACCTCTACCAGGCGGTTGGCGTTGCTCGAGTTCGGTGAGCCGATGACGAAGACCAGGTCGCTGTTTCGCGCAAGTTCTTTTACCGCTTCCTGCCGGTTCTGGGTCGCGTAGCAGATGTCGTCCTTGCTGGGCGTGTGAACCGCCGGGTAGCGGTGCCGTATGGCCTCGAGTATGTCTTTGGTGTCGTCGACCGACAGGGTGGTCTGGGTAACGACCGCCACGTTTTCGGGATCGCAGACCCCTACGCCGGCGACGTCTGCGACGGTCTCGACCAGCTGTATGCGCTGCGGGGCCTGACCCAACGTACCCTCGACCTCGACGTGGCCTCGGTGGCCGATGAGGAGAACGTCGTATCCCCGGTCGGCGAAACGCGAGGCTTCGAGGTGAACCTTGGTAACCAGGGGGCAGGTAGCGTCGACCACCCGCAAGCCCCGCCGCTCGGCCTCTTCGCGCACCGCCGGCGAGACGCCGTGGGCGCTGAAGATGAGCAGAGCGCCCTCCGGAACCTCGCCGAGATCCTCGACGAAACGCGCTCCGCGTGAGCGCAGGTCCTGGACCACGTGGCGGTTGTGGACGATTTCATGGCGCACGTACACCGGCGGCCCGTGTCTGTCGAGCACCCGATTGACGATCTCGATGGCCGACGAGACGCCAGCGCAAAAGCCCCGAGGGCGGGCCACCAGAACCTTTTTTTTCTGCGCGAACACGGTGTCGATATCGAAGACCCTCGGGGTCCAGGATGGGCCGAGCCTGCCACGCCGCTCCAGCGGTGACAAGCCACGGATCCCTCTGGTGCCCCGGTAGCGACTGTTGATGCGTGAAGCCGGCGGCGTATAACTGCCTCTCTGTGAACGTGCAGGACCTTCGCCGACGTCTCCTTGGCATGGACGGGTGTGCGTATCCCGCTTACAAGGACCTGCGCGGGAGCTACGATTTCGGCGACTTCGTACTCGAGCTGGCGAGGGTGCAGGGCGACCCCTTCGCGGCCCCGTCTCGCATGCGGGCGCTGGTTCCGGCTGAGCGTGCGGGCTTTCCTGAGGGGCTCTACTCGTCTCGGCCGAGGTCGATAGCGCTGCGGGACTACATCACCAGGGCCTTCGCCCAGCTCGCCGCGGAGTACAGCTCCAGACGGGGTTCCGGAAACAGCGGGACCATTCATATGGACAGGCCGGGACAGCAGGTCCTGGAGAGGAGCTCGGTGTTCGTAGATGGCGGCGACGTCGAACTGCGCTTCGCGGTCGGACTGCCGGCTCGCGGGAGGCGCATCAGCGGCTACGAGGCCGCGGAACTGGTCTGCGAGCGCCTTCCCGAGCTGCTGCTACGGTCCGCGTGTTACGAATCTCTGGAACCTTTGGCGTTGGCTGAGCACGTCGACTGTGTCGACGACGCCGAGAGTCTGAGAGCGCAGCTAGAGGAGAGGGGCTTGGTGGCGTTTATCGCCAACGGTTCGATCCTCCCACGTAGGAGCGGGGTGGACGACAGGCCGCTCGATCGCGAGGCGATTGAATTCCGCTCGCCGGACTCGCTGGAGGTGGAACTCGAACGACCCAACAAAGGGCCGATAAGGGGTATGGGCATCGCGGCTGGAGTTACCCTGGTTACCGGTGGCGGCTACCACGGGAAGTCGACTCTTCTTCGAGCCATTGAGACCGGTGTCTATAATCATGTTCCCGGGGATGGACGGGACAGCGTGGTCGCTTGTCCCTCGGCGGTCAAGATACGCGCCGAGGACGGGCGCAGCGTAGCAGCGGTTCGCATTTCCGCGTTCATCAACAACCTGCCGCGGGGCCGATCCACGGACAGTTTCTCGACGGACAACGCTAGCGGCAGTACCTCCCAGGCGGCGAACATAATCGAGGCTATCGAGGCCGGGAGCCGGCTGCTGATGGTGGACGAAGACAGCTCGGCGACCAACTTCATGATCCGCGACCGCCGGATGCAGGAACTGATTGCGAAGCGCAGTGAGCCAATCACGCCGTTCGTGGACAGGGTGCGACAACTCTGGGAGGAGCAGGGGATATCGTCACTGATCGTCATCGGCGGGAGCGGCGACTACCTGGACGTGGCCGACACCGTTATAGGGTTGGAGGGCTACCTCGTCCGCGATCTGAGCCAACGAGCAAGGGAAGTGGCCGCCCGGATTCAGAGCGAGCGCCGCATGGAGACCGAGGGGGCCTTCGTAGGCCCAGGCCACCGCGTACTGCTCGGCCAGGGCTTGGACCCTTCGAGGGGGCGAAGGAGGGTGAGTCTGAAGGTGAATTCACGCGACGCCATTCTGTACGGGGAGCACCGCATCGACCTCTCAGCGGTGGAGCAGCTCGTAGACGAGAGTCAGCTTCGCGCCATCGCCGAGGCCATGGCCTACGCCGCCAGCGACCTCGCCGACGGCGAGCGTGGATTCGTAGAGCTGCTCGACCTAGTACTCGACGAACTCGACCGGCGGGGGCTCGGATTTCTCGCCAGAGGTTGCGCGGGTAACCTCGCGGTCTTTCGGCGTTTTGAACTCGCGGCGGCGCTCAACCGCCTGCGTGGAGTCGTCGTCCAGCAGCGTGAATAGGACCGACGGATCTCCTTTGGTCTTGTCGCTGGAGACGGCGGCCGCCGGCGGGTAGGCTTGGTTTGTCGCGGCTCCACGGGTGGATCAAGGGGGAAGGACTAGAACGATGTTTCACGTAACCGACGATCTGAGGATAGAGGCTCTTCGGCCTCTCATCTCTCCGGCCATACTCATCGAGCAGCTGCCACTCGGAGAGGAGGCTTCGACGACGGTGTGGAAGGGTAGGGAAGAAGCCAGCGCCATAGTACGCGGTGAGGATGACCGCTTGCTGGTGATCGTCGGCCCCTGTTCGATTCACGATACGGACGCGGCGCTGGAATACGGCTCCATGCTGAAGGGCGAGATGGAGAGGTTACAAAAGGAACTCTGTCTGGTCATGCGCGTCTACTTCGAAAAGCCCCGGACCACAGTCGGCTGGAAGGGCTTGATCAACGATCCTGGTCTGGATGGTAGTTTCAACATCAACAGGGGGCTTCACCTGGCCCGTCAGCTGCTCCTCGATCTGGCCAACCTGGGTGTGCCGGCGGGTTCGGAGTTCCTCGACACCATCACCCCGCAGTACTACGCGGACCTGGTTTCCTGGGGGGCGATCGGCGCTCGGACCACGGAGAGTCAGGTGCACAGGGAACTGGCTTCGGGGCTGTCGGTGCCGGTTGGGTTCAAGAACGGTACCGACGGAAACATCCAGATAGCCGTTGACGCGATCGGCGCCGCGCGGGTGAGACACCACTTCCTTTCGGTGACCAAACAGGGCCTGAGCGCCATCGTCACGACCAAGGGCAACGACTGCTGCCACCTGATACTGCGCGGTTCTCACTCCGGGCCGAACTACGACGCCGACAGCATCGCCGACGCGGTCAGGATACTCGGCAAGGCTGGTCACGGCGCGGTCGTGATGGTCGACTGTAGTCACGGGAACAGCCGCAAGAATTTTCGTAAGCAGCCGACGGTGGTCGCGGATATCGCCGAACAGATCGCCGGCGGCTCGCGGTCCATCGGCGGGGTCATGCTAGAGAGTAGCCTGGTCGAAGGCCGCCAGGATCTGGGCGGAGAGCTCGTTCGTGGCCAGAGCATCACCGACGCGTGCCTCTCGTGGGAGGACACCGTACCTTTGCTAGAGCAACTCGCCGCGGCGGTCAGCGTGCGCCGCGGGCTCGCGTGACCGCACGGAGCCCGTGTGTTATGCCGCCATCCAGATCCGCAGGCCGTCCCAGAGGACAAGTTTCAGTCCGGCCAACGCCAGAGCCCAGGAGTAGAGACGCTTGAACTGTCTTTCGGAGACGTGGTGGGTGAGAAGGTAACGACCCGCCAAGGTTCCGGGTACGACAGCGGCTGACATAAGCAGGATCATCGCGGCGAAGCGGGTGTAGTCGAACGTCCACAGCGCGAGGAAGGCGGGCAACTTGACCGCGTGTAGCAGGGCCTGACACAGGGCCTTGGTCGCGACGAGTTGCCTGCGGGTGAACTCTCGCCGCGCGAAGAGCGGGGCGATGAGGGGCCCGACGGCTCCTACCGTGAGCGCCGCGGAACCCGCGACCAGTCCGAGCAGGGGCCAGTCCCACCACCGTCCTCTCCGCATCTGTTGACTGGGTGCCGGCAGCGCGAGGGTTGCGAGAATGTAGACGCCGACCAGGGCCTTCAGCCCCGGGTCGGACTGCGTCGCGGATCCCAGGCGCCACAGAAACAGTGCACCCAAGGCTCCACCGGGCAACACACCTACGGCGAAACTGGTGACGGTTCTCCAGCGTACTTCGGGCAAGAAGGCCAATACCCGTGTGCCGTTGCTCACGAGTTGGACGGCGCCGTGGACGGGTATGCTCTGGGCGTGGCTCAAGGCGGACAGGATTACGGCCAGCAGCAGCGCACCGCCACCCATGCCGATGATGCCCGAGAGCGTGGCGGTAACGAAGGCAGCGGTCACGAGTACACATAGGAGCAGCACGAGAGGAGCTTAACCCGGATCGTGTACGGCGGCACCTTCGGTGATTCAGTGAAAGTCGCGACTGCGTATATGCTGGGGCGCAAACCCGACCTGGGGGCTCCACAAACGTTCGACCAGTAGGTGGACCAGGCCTTGTTCGGACTGGATGCGCCCGCTAACTCCGAGAAAAGAACGGGACTTCGCGAGCGCTGCGTACTGCTCGAACACTCGTTGCCATATCACCAGGTTGACGAATCCGGTCTCGTCTTCAAGGGTCATGAACACCACTCCGCCCGCCGGGTAAGGACGTTGCCTGCATATGACCAGACCGGCGTAGTGTGCGCGGCTACCGTCAGCCATGGTGGAGAGGGTGCTGGCGTCGGGCAAGCCCAGGCTGCTGAGTTTTCCTCGTAGAGCGGAGAGGGGATGGCCGCGGGTGCTGTGGGAGCTGCTGAGGTAATCCCAGCTTACGATTTCCATGTCGGTTAGTGTGGGGAAGAGTGGGATCTGTTCAGAAACGCAAAGGGGCAGACTGTCGCTGTGGTTCAGTTGCAACCCCGTTGCTCGCCACAGGGTTTGACGGCGGTCGAAGCCAAAGGCGTCCAGGGCTCCAGCTTCGACCACGGTCTTGAGTGTCTTTTCGTCAAGCGGACAGCGTTTGACGAAATCTTCCAAGGACGTGAACTCCCCCTGGCGGCGTGCGCGCTCTATTTCCCGGCCTTGTTCTACACTCACGCCCTTGAGGTAACGAAGTCCCATGCGTATGGCGAAACGTTTGGGACTCGGGTGAGCGGGGTCGCTTCGAGACGGGCCGCTTGCCGGGTCTTGGTCCCATTGCGGGTCCTCTTCCAAGCTACAGTCCCAGCTGCTTTTGCACAGGTCTATGGGGAGTACCGTTACATCATGCCTTTTGGTGTCGTCGACTATCGTGGCTGGGGAGTAAAAGCCCATGGGCTGTGAATTGAGCAGCGCGCAGGCGAACTCGGCGGGGTGGTGATACTTGAGCCAGGCGGTCGCGTAGGCGATGAGGGCGAAGCTTGCTGCGTGGCTTTCGGGGAAACCGTACTCGCCGAAGCCACGGATCTGTTCAAAAACCCGTTCGGCGAACTCACGCCTTATGCCTTTTGCTATCATACGTGAGATGAGCAGTTCACGGTGGCGTTCTATGCATCCGGCCGTCCGCCACGCGGCCATGTCACGGCGTAGTTGGTCAGCCTCGCCAGGCGTGTAGTCAGCGCCCACCACCGCGAGTTTCATCACCTGCTCCTGGAACAGGGGAATTCCCAGGGTCTTTTCCAGTACGGGTTCCAGGCAGGGGTGGGGATAGCTGACTTCTTCCTTGCCGTCGCGGCGGCGTAGATAGGGGTGGATCATGCCGCCGGCTATTGGTCCGGGCCTCACAATGCTGATCTCGATTACGAGGTCGTAAAAACACCGTGGCTTGAGACGCGGTAGCATGGCCATCTGAGCACGGCTTTCGATCTGGAACACACCTATGGTGTCTCCGCGAGTCATCATGGCGTAAGTATCCGGGTCGTCTGGAGGTATGCTCGACATGTCGAGCTTGACATCCCCATGGTCGGCGAGCAGGTCAAAAGTACGGTGCAGATGTGTAAGCGCCCCCAGTCCCAACAGGTCCACCTTGAACAGTCCCAAGGCTTCTATGTCGTCCTTGTTCCACTGTATGACGGTGCGACCAGACATGGTGGCGTTTTCGATGGGGACTATGTCATGTACGGGTTCGTGGCCGAGCAAGAAGCCCCCGGGATGTACGGAGAGGTGACGGGGAAATCTCAGTATCTCGTTGGACAGCTGGAGCAAGTGGGCGTGTAGTGGGAGGGTGGGATCCATACCTGCCTGTTCCATGGTTTCACTGTGAACCGTACCGTAGTGAGAGACCGTGCGTGCCAGACGGTCCACTGCGGTTTCTGGAAGGCCGAGGGCCTTGCCAACCTCACGGACCGCTGAACGGGGGCGGTAGCGTACCACGTTGGCGACCATGGCCGCGTGCGAGCGTCCGTATTTTTCGTAGACGTGTTGTATGACCTCTTCGCGGCGTTTGTGCTCTATGTCGAGATCGATGTCGGGGGGTTCGGCGCGTTCCCTTGAGATGAAGCGCTCGAAGAGCAGGTCCATCGCCACCGGATCTATGGCGGTGATACCGAGGCAGTAGCACACCACCGAGTTCGCTGCTGACCCACGGCCCTGGCACAGGATGTTTCTGCTGTGACAGAACTGGACTATCTCGTGCATGGTCAGGAAGTAACCGGGGTAGTCGAGTTCGTCTATCAAACGTAGTTCCTTTTCCAGCTGACTGGCGACACGCTGAGGGACGTCGCCGTGATAGCGGTGGCGTGCGCCTCCCAGGACGAGTTGCTGGAGCTGCTGGAAGGAGTTTTTGCCACAGGGGAGACGCTCGGTGGGGTAACGGTAGCGGAGCTTGGAAAGAGAAAAGTCGCAGCGCGACGCCACCTCATTGGATCTCAGGACGGCTTCGTGGTTGTCGGGGAACAACTCGGAGAAGGTCTGGGTTGCCTTGATCGCGTGCTCTGAGTTGGAACAGGTCAGCCGTCCCGCTTTGGTCAGTGTGGTGCCGTGGCGTATGCAGGTAAGTACGTCATGCAGACGGCGGCGGTCGGCTGTCGCGTACAGCACTTCGGTCGCTGCTACCAGTGGAATGTCGTAGCGACGGGCTCTTCTGACGAGTCTTTCGTTTTCTCCTACTTCTTCAGCCCGGTGGTGGCGGGTCAGCAGGGCGTAGAGGCGGTCGCCGAAGGCGTCACGTAGTAGTCTCGACACGTGAAGAGGTTCTGGCGTCGCCACGAGCAGGCTACGTCGCCCTCCCCACAGGGCGATGAGGTCTTGGCCGTGTTCGCAGAGCTCTTGCCAGGAGACCGACGACTGTCCCTTGGGAGAACGCAGGCGTCCCTTGCTGAGCAAGCGGCAGAGGTTTGCGTAGCCTGGGCGGTTTTGTACGAGCAGAACGAGCGACGAGCCATCGGCAAGCGTCACTTCGGAGCCTACGACGAGCTTTACTCCTATACCACTGGCTTTGAGATGGGCCTGCACGATACCGTAGACACCGTCACGGTCGGTGAGCGCCATCGCGGGCAGGCCGAGGAAGTGGCAGGCCTCGACGAGTTCAGCGGGATGGCTGGCGCCTTCGAGAAAGGAGAAATTGCTCTTGCACCAGAGAGGAACGTAGCCGGACACGGTTTATTCCACTCTGCCGTGCAGGTACCAGCGTCGCCGTGGTCTGTCGTAGTAAATCCACAGCATGTCGCCGCGCCTGGTTTCAACGAACCAATATTCGCGATGGACGGAAGCGGCCCACCAGCCACCGGATACTATGTAGGGCCCCATGCTTCGTAGTACCGGTCCCGAGTCCTTTCCCTGTGGTGACCAGGTAGCACTGTTGTGTGGACGTTGAGGAAGGAGGAACGGGCGCCGATAGATGCGCCTGATCAGTGGGCGGTGGCGAACGTTTCGTGGGCGTGCCGCCCTGAGCAGCGTCGTGGGTTCCCACCTGAAACCGGCCTCGGGCAGATGGCCTTCCCTGATCTTGGCCATCGCTACGGTGTTATCTCCGAACTCGGCACGCACGCGGGCTAGCGCGCGCTGCGCGGCCGTGAGGTCGCGCAGCGTGTCGCGGTTGAAGAAGCGGAGCTGTTCACTAGTCGCATCGACCAGTTCTGCGCGTAGCTCAAGCTCTTGTACACCGGCTGGTAAGCGATTGAGGTTGAGGCGGAGGCTGAGCAACTCCATGAGTGTGCCGGCTTCGAGCGTGGGTGTAGCCGGTTGCACGCTTTCCACGACGTTGCCGTGGAGGCCAAGTACCATGAGTACATGCAGAACACCGATCGCACGTCCGCGCCCCGCGAGGTCGACCAGTAGTTCGTCGAGCAGGCGTCGGATGATGAACAAAAGTCGTTCGGTTTCGATAACGGCGTTGTCGAGGACCACGCTTTGTGTGCAGGGTCGTTCGGGTGCGAGGGGTTGTAGGGGAGCCCAGGTTGCGTTGGAGGCCATTGCGTGAAGACGAACGGCTTTGTGACCGAAGCGCTCGAGTATGCCCGCGGGAGGCAGACGCAAGAAGGTGCCTATGCTGCGCACCCCTAGTTTTTCGAGGTTGGCAAGTAATGCAGGCTCAAGGCCAAGGTTGGCGAGGCCTACCCTCTTTGTCGTTTCGATTTCCTGCTCGATGGATTCAAGCACCGTGCTTCGTGTGCCGCTCCTTGCCAGTGCGTAAGTGCCGAAGCGGGTAAAACCGACCACGACGCAGGCTCGCCATCCTTTGTTTTTCAGGTCACGGTCTATTCCGGCCGTCCACGATTGCAGTTCGGGATACAGAAGTCCCAGTCCGGAAGCGTTGACCCAGAACAGGCCCGGGGTATCGGCCGAAGGCTCGAGTTCGGGAGAGTGGCGACGCAACAGGTTGCAAAGTTCCGATATCGCCTCGTTGATATCGGACTCGTGAACGACGCCGGTACGTAGGTTGGGGGTTAGTGACACCGCTTGGGCGCAACGTTGGCCGGCTCTCACGTGTTTGTTGCGCGCCGGTTCGTTGACGCACATCACGGTGCCTTGAGGGCTGTCGCAGTCCAACAGTGCAACCGGCAGCCTGACCCAGTCTGGATGGTGCTTCAGTAGTACCTGGAGTGCCAGGTCGGGGACATCAACGCAGGCCAGCCGGTCCATGGCGTAGGTTACTGTGCGACCAGCCTGGCCCGCGGCGCTTGTCTTTTATGATTTGCAGTTCACAGCTGAAGTGACCATTGCCTTTCTTGATCTTCGATGCCTGGGCTCGAAGAGAGATGAGCGATCCCAGGGAAGGGAAGTTTGCGGGCTTCTCGGTGAGAAAGATGACCGCGCTATCGTGTTTGCCGGCAAGACCCAACAAGCGTGATTGCAGCGCCGGCGCCACAAAGCGTTCTCGACCCAGGTCGATAATGACAAGGCCGAAAGCTCCCGAGCGCAAAAGTTTGTCGGCCGCGCGCGCTGCACAGCGACCGTTGGAAACACGGATCACCGGAAGTGCGTCGAGATCGATGCCGTAGCAGGCGACGTCGGGAGGGAAGAACGAGTTTTCTCCGGTGGCTATCCAGGCAGCGGGCTCACCTTCTCGTTGTGCTTCGAGAATAAGATCGCAGGCCATGGTCAGTGCCGCAGAAGGGCCCCATGCCGAAATCTCTGCGAGCCGTCCGCAAATCTCGGTGCGTCGCCATCCTGGCGCTGATACACCGAGCTTTTGCGGACTGAACTCGCGGTTGTCGGCCGGGGACAAAGCTCTGGCTGCTTTCACGTTGGCTTGTAGGTTCATGGCAATGCGGACTCCAGGAGCCGGGCGCCCTCGAGATAACGGCGCACTTCGACTACCTTGCCGAGTACTCTCAGTTCTTCGGTAGGGGGGACTATGGGTTCGAAGGCCGGGTTTTCGGGGTGAAGCTCCACCTCTTTCCCGCGTCTCTTGAATCTCTTGACGGTGGCTTCGCCGTTGACCAGGGCGACCACGATATCACCGGAATCGGCCGAGGGCTGTCGTTTTACTATGGCTATATCGCCGTCGAGTATGCCGGCGCCCACCATGCTGTCGCCGCGGACCCTGAGTGCGAAAAGGTCCTCTTCGGCCAGGCGCGACTGTATGGGTAGGTAGCCCTGGGGATCCTCTACGGCGGTCGTGAGATCACCGGCCTGAACCTGGCCGAGCAGGGGAACGAGGCGCGTGGGCAGGTCGCCCCCCTGGCCTTGTGGAAGGCGATACCCACGGGCACGGCCGGCTTGCTTGTCGAGGAGGCCTTGTCCTACCAGCGCCTCGAGGTGTTCACGAGCCGACTGCACCGCACGAAAACCGAAGGCCTGCTGGACCTCACGTACGGTAGGCGGTGCGCCGGACAGCAGTCGTTCACGCATGAAACGGTAGATGCGTTCGCGTGTCTGTCCTGCCGGTGTGTGCGGTGACATGGGGTTGTTCTTATACCAGACATTTGTCTGGTATGTCAAGGCCCGCCCCCGCCGTTCGCCTGGGTGCCGCGCTTGGGCTATCCCTGCAAAAGCGCCAGAGGCGGCTCGAATCCGCCGATTTTCACAACGTGATTCGTGTTTGATGCTGAAAAGGACGGCACCCGGTGACTGATCTGGCTTACCTGGCCGTCGCCGGTGCGCTCGGCGCCGTGGGCCGCTACCTCGTCGGCGGCTGGGCCTACCGCGTTTTGGGTACGGACCTGCCCTGGGGAACCCTGCTGGTGAACCTGTCGGGTTGCCTGCTTCTGGGTTTCGTCATGCAGCTGGGCTACGTGAGCGTCGCCCTCCCACGCGCTACCAGACTGGCGATCAGCGTGGGATTTCTCGGGTCTTTCACCACTTTTTCGACCTTTGGCTACGAGACGATGCGCTATCTGGAAAACGGCGCCTGGCTGCTAGCACTGACCAACGTCGCGCTGAACCTCATGGCCGGGCTGCTGGCCGTATGGGTGGGGATATCGCTGGCCAAGACCATACCGATCTCAGTCTGAAACCAGCGGCTCAGGAGACGCTCGGGTTGCCGCTCCAAGAGAGGCGGCACACTCCGGAGATAATGCGGGTAGCGCCCAACGCAGCAGATGGGCCTTTTTCAACGGCCTACTAAGGCTGGTCGACCAGGCGGGAGGGGACGCAGAGCTCCCCTTCCTTCTTCGTATCAAACAGCCCCGGTCCAAAGCGGTTGGCCGTGTGGATGCCCACCCGCCCGACGTGCTTGTGGGATACCTTGGCGTATCTCGTCGGGTAGCATACCAGGTACCCTTGGGGGTTCTTGATTCCCTGCCCCTCGACATCTACCGGCGTGCAGAAGTGCCGAGGCTTCTTAAGCCTGTAGAATCGATCCTCGAACTGGTCCGAGAAATGAGCGTGCGCACTCGATGGGAAGTACTTCGGTGCGTTCTTGGTCATTGCTACCCGGTAGCACTTGTAACTGTCGACGTCGTGCGCGGCGTCGTCAGGTGGGAAAGACGGCTCAGTCAAGTCAACCGTGGTCGGCAGCAAGAGGCGGCTTGGTTTCAGGCTGTCGAGGAACAGTATTCCAAAGGCGTTCTCCACGCGCAGGCCCGTTCGCGACTGGTGCCGGGGCTGGCCGGGGTCTTCCCTGATGGTGTAGCTTTGGAGCTGGATGTTTTCGTCGATCACCCGGCCATCGTCTAGAGAGCCTGGCATGGCGATCGACACGGGTTTTCTGACCAGGAACACAACGCCGGACTCGAACTCGTCGCCGAGGGTCACGGCGACACGCTGAAACGGTTTGGCGCCGGAGCTTCGTCTCGCCTGGTAGGAGAGGAACGCGTCTCCCAGGCGAGAAATCTCCTGGTCCAGTGTCGCGCTGCTGCACTGCGGATCCGCGAGGTCTACGGCTCCGTCGCCATCGTTGTCGACGCCATCGTCGCACTCCGGATCTTCGAAATCTTGAGAACCATCCGCGCAACCCGGGTCCTGAGGAAAGTCTACGAATCCATCACCGTCGTTGTCTACTCCGTCACCGCACAGAGGGGCTTCTCGCGCCCCGGCAGATCCGTTTACGAAGGTACTGGCTCGCCAGGCCCCGGCCTCATTCCAGTCGCGCTTATCCGCTCGTGGATCGCGAATGACCAGGGAGTACCCGCCGCCGTCGGTAGCGAGGTACCAGCTGTCGCGGTACGAGAAGTCGAGGATGGTGTCTCCGTCCGCGTCCGCGAGCCGCAGACGCTCGCCGGCGTTGCTGAGTTTACCCGCGTAGGTTCCGGCGATGGCGACGGTGGTGCCGTAGGAACTCTCGAACGCCGTTTGGTCCTTGACGACGAGCACGTGCTCCCCGGGATTCAGGACAAGCGGCGGAAAAGTAAAGAATATCCCTTCGGTGAAGCTGAGCCCGGCGAGATCCCGCGGGGTGGCCCCGATGTTTTGGATCTCGATGAACTCCAAGGACGAACCACCGGAAGGGTGGTACATGATCTCGGTGATACGCACCGGCGTTTCGATGATAAAACGAGCCTCGCTAAGAGCGCTCCACTCTGTGCCGACAAGGGCTCGAGCGGCAATGAGAACGTTTTGTGTCAAGGCGAGAGGGGAGGCGAACGCTCGTGCGGTCGGCGAGATGGCGCCGCCGATGAGGCGAGGATCGCTCCCGTCATCGGTGTAGTAGATGGTGCCCTCGGGCGCGGACATGGTGAGAACAAAACCCGACGGTACGTCGCCACCATGGCGGTTGAAAGACGGTGCGTCTACGTTCGGGTACAGGTCCTTGGAGCGATACTGGCCGAGCAGGATCAGCCCGCGAATGGGGAAGAAGGTCGAGAGAATCCACTGACGTTCCGCGAGCCACTCGACGTCGCGGGTGTAGGGGGCGGTCCGTCCCTTGTCTCCCCATCGGGCGGATTCTCCCACGATCGCGCGGTCAATTTCCTCGGACCGTTTCAGGAATCGCTCCTGAGCCCTTTGGCGCGTTAGCGCACCGTCGTTGAAGAGGTGACGATGAACGCGGTCGCCGAACTGCACGCGGAATTCCTCGTTCTCGCGTCTGAGCCTGTCGTAGAGTCTCGAGGGCGAGTTGGCGTTGTTCAGACTCGTCTTGTTGGCGTTGAGATTTTCGAGGACGTGTTCCGCGTCCCAGCTGAAGAACACGTAGCCGGCTCCCGCTTCGCGTCTGCGCCCCGCGTACCAGTTGTGCCGGTCCCAGTCCCAGTTTCCGCCGTACTGGTTTACGATCATGTAATCGATCAGGTTTTCGACGTCTAGGTACTGTCGAAGCGCCTCGTAGCTCTGTTGGGACTGGAGCCCCGAACCGGCCAGCTCCTGTAGGGTATTCCAGGCTTCCTTGTCGCCGTCGCGAACCCTTCCGGCGTTGAGGGCGTCCCAGTCCTGCTTGCTACCGCCGAGGTGGGCAGCCAGAAAAGGCGCCGTGGGTCGTTCCGTGGGGCGGTACAAGCCCCAGTACAGGCCGTTGAGATAGAGATGGACGTAGGTGCTGTGCGAAGCCGGGCGGCCCATGTCGATCTGCGTGTCCTTGGCCCAGGTATCGCGAAGGTACTGGGCGCGACGCGATCCGGTTTGTCCGGGCCAGGAGTTGCCGTGTCCGGCGGTGAGCGTGATCGTGTCGAAGCTGTCCACCGGCGAGTCCGGAAACACGGGGAAGACGAGTTTGCTCGGGCCGTATGCACTCTTGAACAGCAACCGCAGGCTGTACTTCTTCTGGTGACGGGTTCGGCTGGTCGAGCCCTGTATCCGGATTCCACAGTTGATCTGAAACCCCTTGCGGCCGTCGGCAAAGATCAACTCGGCGGACACCGGTCGCTCCCACTTCACTCCGCGACCCTTGAGGTGAACGTAGATGCCGTTTTCAGATCCAAAGAGGTTGTCCACGTCGGTTACGATCGACATGGTCGGTATCGACTGGAGATCGTCCTTGATGGTCGGAGCGTAAAGCGGGTCGTTCACGACTGCCGGGTCCATGTCGTAGTCAGCGTTGCTACCACCGCTCCAGTTTGCCGGGAATCGTGGCGGGATCGTGCTGGCGCTCTGCTGGATAACGTCATCGAGGAAGATATAGGTGTGGGTGACCGAGGCGCTCGGAGCCAAGCCGGTCTTGAAAGCCATGGCGCGAAGTACGGTCGTGCCCGTCACCGACAGAGGGGAAACGTACACCGCGCCGTTGTCGGGATCAGGATCACTGCCATCGACGGTGTAGTGGATCGTCGCCCCCGGGGTGGGGCTGGTAAGTGCGACGCTAAAGGGCTGGTCGTAGAAGCCGCGGCCGACGCTGAACCCCGGCTCGTCGACAAAGCCGCAGGGGCGGCTCTCGTCGTTCATCGCCTGCGGGGTAGGATCGAAGAAACAGCGCTCGGTGAGCAGATCGGAAGCGAGACCGTAGGAAGTATCGGCCGCCTGGATCGGGAAAGCCGGAAAGTAGTCGTGTTCTACCGTCGTGCCGTCCGACTGGACCAGGGCGAGATACTCTCCGCCGCCGGAAATCTTGAAATCGGTGTGAAGCGGGAAAGCCGGGTCGTTGCGGTTCTTGCCGGAGGCCCATATCAGCAGGTAGCCGTCGGGTTCGATCGTGACCGCCGGCATGCGCCACCTCGTGAGCAGACCGGCGTCGTCGGTGAGGTACCAGCCGTCGAGGTTGACCGCTGCTCCCTCGTCGTTGTGAATCTCCAGCCAGTCGGAATAGTCGCCGTCGTCATCCGTGAGGGTGGTGTCGTTTATCGCCAGGAATTCGCTTATCACCAGAGCGTCGGCGCGGCCCCCAGGCGTTAGGCCAAGTATCAACGCGAGGGTGCAGAGAACGCCGCGTATACGCTTCGCCCTCAGGCCGCCCGCCGACGAACAACGAGAGAGGTCTCTACGGGCAGCTGTCATTATCCACGCCATCGTCGAAAAGATCGCAGCTGATGATTGCCGCGGTCCCCGTGCTGATACCCCGGCAGGTCCGGCATCGAGCAGATGAATTTACGCAAGCCGCGAGATCCGTGCTCGTTTCCGCGGCGCAACCGGGAAAGGCGGGCGCCAGCGATACCCCCTTGTTGACGCATTTCCTGACGATGTCCTTGGCCACCTTGCCGCTTGCCGGGTCGCAGACCTTGGCGATCTTTCCCCGTGGATCAGAACCTATACAGGCGCCGATCCCGGACCCGTCTTGTACGCTTCCGTTCTTGAGTCCCAGCTTTTCGCACTTGTTGAAGACCTTGACAGCGGTGTCGGCGCACTTTTTTGCGGTGCCGATAATCGCGCGCTGGCAGCGTGAGGCGGCGCGATCGGTGACCTCGGTTACGAGCGCGGTTCCGGGATCGGCACCGACAAGGTCCAGCAGGCCGTCGATCGCCTGTGTCTTTGCCGCTAGGTTGACGGTTACAGCGTCGGTGACGCCAAAGAAAGGCCGGGACGGGATGCCACTGGAATCGTTGCCGGTGCAGCGCTTGTCAAAATCTCGCTGCGTTCTCATCTCGGCTTTGGCTACCTTGCCTCGCCGATCAGCGACCAGACACTCGGCGAACGAAAGCATGCCGAGCTTGCCGCGGGCGTGGTCTTTTACACAGCCGCCGATTTCCTTTCCGGCGTCACTCGCGACCTTGCTCATATCCTTAGCGAGCGCGTTCATACAGCTCTGCTGTCCTCGCGTGGGCTGGGTTGAGTTGGGGGCACCCGGGGTAGCCGAGCCGGTGAGGTTGGCGGTCCAGCTACTGGCGTCGCTCGCGAGTTCGTAGGGGTTGCTCCTTTCCAGAGACGCACCCTGACCATCAGCCGTGTCCGGCCACTCGCCAAAGTCGAAATACTCTACGGCGTCTATGATGACCTGGGGAATGAAGGGACCGGGGTTTCCGACGTCGCCACAGATGGCCCCGTCTGGCTCCGGAACGTCGGGTTTACGCAGGCGTACGGTGTCGGAAAAGTTACCGAGGCGGCCAGCGTAGGGGCCGACTATGGCTACAGAAGGGTCGAGTCCGTAGACGCTACGAAAATCAGTGAGGTCGGTGGGGGCCAACTGAGGATCGAAGTTCACCACTAGGAGAAACCCGTCCGCAGGGATCGATGTTTCCGCTGCGAACTCGTAGTCCACGCCTCCGGTGAGGCGCCAGGGGTGAACTCCATCCACACCGAAATCGGTGAAGAGGTCGACCGTGACGTTCGTACGGTTATGGAGTTCTACGAACTCGGTATTGACGGTCAATCCTGGGTCCGGTGGATGGTACATGATCTCGTTGATGATTACGTCGGCGATTAGCGGTGTTTCGTTTGGCCCCGCGTAGGTTGGTTGGCTCAGGCGTATCAAGCGGCCAACGGCATCGGGAAAACGGCCGAAGGAAACGCCGTTTTCGACCGCCCCGAATTCGGCGTAGTCTCTCGCCCCGGTCAGTACGCCGCCTACAGCGGCCGACAGCACCACTTGATCGCCGCAGGCGGAACTGAACGCAAAGGGCAGATCGTTTTCATCGAAGACGAGGTACCCCCGACTGGGTACCACCGTGGGCGAGGGAATCTCGTATTTGGTGAGGTTCGAAAAGCCGTCGGAGAGAAACCACCCGCCTATGTCGATGGGAGAGTCCGATGAGTTGTAAATTTCGACCCAGTCCATACCAGGATCGGAATGCGCGAAGACCTCGTTGATACGCATATAGGTGAGCTGGACGAAGGGCATGACGGCGCGCAACGCACTGAAATCCTGTGAGCTCTCGCCGCCGTTGAACAGGTTGGGCTCGCCGAAGGTGCTCGAGGTCCCGTCGTTGTAGTTTGAGATCGGGGTTACTGAAGAATCGGGGTTCTGCTCGAGCTTGAAGACCTCGGTCGAACCGATACCGCTCGGCGGCTGGATCCCCTCGCCAGCCGGGCCGAAGACCACCACGCCCAGGTCGTCCATTATCGTCACCTGCGAGTGGTTGTTCGATACCTTCCAGTTTACCGTCGCCGGGTCGCAGGCCGGGGTTACACAGTTCACAGTGACGTAGGTACCCGAGGTATCCGCCGCGGCGCGCACGTTGACCCACCACCTGCCAATCGAGGGGTGGTAGTCTCCGACGTTGTTGCCGAGCTTTTCGGAAAGCGTGATGATGGTGCCGCTTCGCAGGTTGGCCCATAGCTGGGCGCCGGTAAGTTCGAGCAGGAATGATTCTTCGGCCGCCGGATCACCGGCGTTGTTGACGACCAGGATCTGCCAGTTTCGCATATCGAGTCCGTCCTGGATGACGACCAGCTCTATCCAATCGCCGCCGTTGCCCAACCGCCGTCCCCAGAAGGGGTCAGAGGGTTCAGCGGTCGGTTTCGTGACTATCGTGAGAAGATCCCCGTCGTCCACCGCGTTGTATTCGTTGAGAATGACCGGCGCCGGATGTACCGGCGCGGCGAGAGAAAGCAGAAGGACAACCATGGTCGACAACGATGCTCGTCGGCTCATGGGTTCTAACCTCCTTTCCAGCGAACCGCTGGACGCTCGAGAGTCGCGCTCACACGAGACCAGGCTTTTCCTATCACACCGCCGGGGGGGTTGTCATCGCCCATTCGGTCGCTTTCTCCAGGGAGCTTGCGCCGAGCTGTTTGGGGATCGCCCGCTCGGGGCGCAGTAGGCGGCGAGTTGGCTAGACGCGGCGCATCATACGGGCTTTCCTTGCGGGTCGTCTTTCATGCGGTCATTGACAGGCCCCGTGCAATCGAAGTAGCGTCGCGTAGCGCCTTTGCAGATGCTTGTTTCCGGACCTAGCACTAACGGCTGCGTGGTTTCAAGGTACGAGTGCAAGTACTTTGTTTCTGAAGCAGCCGCCGTGGCGATCAGGGAATACCTGAAGCCTTTCGTAAAGCCCGATGCCTACGCATCGGCGAGGGCAGGCTGTTGCTACGACGTGTGTAGCCTTTACCTCGATAGTCCTGATTTGAGGCTCTGTCGGATGACTGAGGAAGGTCACAAGAACCGTTTCAAGCTCAGGATGAGGCGCTACGCCGACGGTCCCGACGAGCCCGTATACCTAGAAATAAAGCGTCGCAGTGACAACGTGGTGTTGAAACGGCGCAGTCGTGTCGACCTCGGCTTCGCCTCGCGGCTGTTGAATGGGGTCGCCGGCGCGGCGGCCGATCCAGAGCTTGGAGGCGACGCCGACAGCGCCGAGTTCGACAACCTTCTGCGGTCCGTGCAGGCCAGGCCGGTGATCCGGATCAGGTACCGGCGTGAGGCCTACGAGTCGGCGGGAAGCGAGCCGCTGAGGATCACCTTCGACTCCGACTTGTCATATTCGGTCACCCTCGACGACGCGCTCTCTTCGGCTGGAGGGCGCTGGGAGGCCACGCACCACGAAGGAACGATCATGGAGCTGAAGTTCACGGGCACCTTTCCTCTCTGGATCCGCCGGCTCATCGACGGCTTCCAGCTTCAGAGGCGACCGATACCAAAATACGTGATGTCGATTGAACAGGCCCAGGAACGGGGTAGCTACAGGCCGTTGGTTCATCGCTTTCTTCATAAACCCGTCTCCCCGCCCGAGTCGCGATCCAAGGGGTCCTGATCGATGGATGCACTGGTCGACCTACTCGAAAGGTCTAGCGGCCCGGCCCCCGCGAACGTCCTGGAAACGGTGCTGTTGTGCGCGCTGCTCGGCCTCGTGCTTGGCCAGGTGATTGCGTGGGCCTACGCGGTCACCCACACTGGGCTGTCCTATTCGCGGTCTTTTACCCAGTCACTGGTATTGCTGACGCTGGTGGTCAGCCTGGTGATGCTTGTCATAGGTAACAACATCATCACCGCTTTCGGCTTGATCGGGGCGCTGGCCATCATTCGCTTCCGCAACGTGCTCAAGGATACCAGGGACATGGTGTTCGTGTTCCTTTCGTTGGTGATTGGCATGGCTATCGGTTCGGGCAAGTACCTCACCGCGGGTGCGGGAACCATCGCCACCGTGATGGTGATGCTCTATCTCCACTTCACCTCCTTCGGGACCAGGTCCAGGATAGACGGCCACGTGAGTTTCGTTGTGTCGCGGGGGAGTGGCGGCGATAGCCACGCGCGTGCCCTCAGGCGATTCTGCCGAGCCTTCAAGGCGGTGTCGGTGCGAGAAACCGGCACAGGCGGGGTTTCAGAGTATATCTTCGAGGTTCGGCTGCGCGATCTGAACCGGAGCCGCGAGCTGGTAGACGAGCTTTCGGGAATTCCGGGAGTCACCAACGTGGCGCTGGTCATGAACGACAAGTTGTCGGAGGTCTAGGCTGGATGGCAAACCAAGCGACCATCAGGACTCCGATGAAACAGCGCTTGCGCGAGCTCTCCGGTGCTCCGCTGTCCGTGGTGGTGTGGTTGCTTGCCGTCGCCGGGGTCGTTTCGATTCTCTCGAATCGCGCCCAGCGTTTCGAGTACAGCGGGTTCGCTCGTTCGACGCATTATGAGGTCTCGGCCAGCGTTGACGGCTTGCTGGAGTCGCTAGCCGTCGATCTCTACGACGACGTGGAGAGCGGCCAGATCATGGCCCTGCTCGACGGTGCCGAGCTCGACACCAGGCTCGCCACCGCCGAGACGGTGTTGGAAAAGCTGGAGGCGGATCTCGGGGCGTCTCGCGCCAGGCTGGCAAGCGAGTCGGCGAGATACGAGAGCCGGTGGCGTCGGGACCTGCGCGATCTGGAGATGGACAGTCAGCGGCTTCGGCTCGATGCTCTCAGGATCGCGGTCTCGGTCGCGAACGATGAAGCGAGGGAGCAGCGGGCCGCGTTGTTGGTGGCGAGTCTCGAGGTCTTGCCGACCTGGAGCACGATGAGAAAAACCCAGCTCGGAGACGCGCGGCTCCGTCACCGGCAGATCGCGGATCGTCTGGCCTCGAGCAAGGTGTTGCTCGAGGAAACCCGGGAAGCGGCCCGCCAAGCGGCGATCCGTGCTACGGCCTTCAAGAAAGCGCTGCCCCTGGCGGAGCAGGAACTGATTGCGCTCGCCCCGTTGCGGGCGGCGTTGACGGTGCAGACGAGCCTTATCGACGAGCTCCGCGCGGAGCGCGACAGGCTCGTACTACGGTCCCCGGTGGCCGGGAGAGTCAGTCACGTGCTCAGTCACCCGGGCCAGGCGGTGCTTGCCGGTGAGCCGGTGGTGTTGGTGAGCAGGAGCTTCGCGACTGAAATCGTGGCCTACCTTCCGGAGCGGGACCCGCGAGTAGCTCAGCGAAAACAATCGGTTGTACTCGCACGGCGTTCTGATCCAGGGGTGGTAGCCGAATCGGTGGTGCTGAGAGTATCGCCGGTGATCGAAGCGCTGCCCGAACGTCTATGGAAAAGGCCGGGCGCGGCGGAATACGGCCGTTCCTTCGTGGTGGCAGCCGCTGCCCGGCTGGGACTGGTGCCTGGCGAGGCGGTGAACATCCGTTTCACCGAGAACGGCGCCAGGACCGGCCTGCGCTGAGGTCCCGTCACCGCGCCGGTAGATGCGCGTTTGGGTGGTTCGAGCGGTGCGTTACGCGGACTCCAGCCCATTCTCCCC
>JBHHVL010000051.1:0-21181 GCA_046754245.1 Binatia bacterium
GCAAGTAATCGTCGTCAAAACGGCTCCCGTTACAGCCGACTTCGACCCACCCGTCCGGCTTGTCGTTGTATTTAATCGAGTTGGTGATGAGGTTTTGAAAGACTTCGGCCATGCGGTCTTTGTCGCAGCTGATCCGCGGCAGTGGCTCAGGCACGCGCACGTCGACCCGCCGTCGCTCGAGAAGCGGCCGGAGCGAATCGACTACACCCGTGACCACGTCGTTTAGATCAACCTCCTGTACCACCATGGACCGCTTACCGACTCGCGAGAACCTCAGCAGGCTGTCGGTGAAATTCTGCAGTCGCTCCGATAATCGGGAGAGCGTGTGGAGCCTGGAACGCCCGGTCTCGTCGAGGGCGTCTCCATAATCCTCGAGCAGGATACCCGAGTAATTGCGTATTCCCCGTAACGGTTCCTTGATGTCGTGGGAAACGGTGTGGGCGAAGTCATCGAGGTCAGCGTTCGAGCGTGCCAGCTCTTTGTTGGCACGCACGAGCTGGACTTCCCGCTGTTCCAGCGCGAGATGATCGAGGGTCCGACGTCGAATGAAGAGATGGAGAATCGTTCCCATGAAGACGGTGAGGACCGCGATGATCGCTATGAGTATTACCTGAGTGGCCCTGAAACGGTACAATTCCATGCGCACGAGCTGCTGCAATCTATTTTCGACCTCGTCTGCTATGGCGACGAAGCCTTCGAAGACGTCGTCGAAGCGCTGATCGATGGCCGACCCTACGCCGGCCTGCCCTTCCAGTCTCAGGGCGTAACGTTTCTCCCCGATTTCACGGAATTTCTTCTGTTCGTTGAGTACCCGTTCAAGCGCACGCTTCAAGCGCGGATCTCGGAGGGCGACCAACTCGCCGTCTTCGTTCGACCCGCCTTCCAGCATCGCACGGGTGTACCAGATGGATCGGTCTAGGTGATTCCAAGCTTGGTCGATACTCTCGTGGCTGTCACCCGTGATGACTTCCTCGAACCAAAGGTGGGCACTGGTGGCTTCGAGCTTGATCTCCAGAGCCGCGTCTACAAGGGGTGCGAATTTTACGACCATGCGGTTCCCCATGAAGAGCGAGTACATGACGACGCTGGCCATGAAGCCGCCGACGAGGCCGACGCGAAGGAATATTCCCCGGACGCTAGGAGGACGGAAGGTCCGCCCCGAAACGGTGGTCGCTTTCATGGCGGCACCGGAGCGCAGACGGGGGGTGTTAGCCCTTCCGGCGGGTGCAAACTGCCTACACTATGTGTCCTGTACCTGACCACGCCAGTCGTCCCCCAGCGAGCAGCAGGCATTACCCAGCTACAGTGTGTCGGCTGATTGGCGGCAGCCGAGACTCTTCGTCTAGCTTCGCGCAAGGCGCGAAATTGTCAAGGACGCGGGCAACCGGTTTTCGAGAACCGCGGTGACTCGACCTCGTGCGCCCGGGCGGCTACCCGCTACTTCGACTGATACTCGAAGTCTTCAAAAGCGTCGAGTACAGTCGGCGAAAGCCTGCCCAGGGCCTCTGGATCGCCGTTGAGAACGGCGTCGAAGAAATTGAGCGCTAGATACTTGGTGATGTCCTGAGCGTAGCGCCAGGGCAGGTGCCGGGGCTCGCAGGCCTCCTCCGCACCCCCCAGAAACGCCAGGAAGGTGCCGGGAACCTCGCAAAAGTCGGAGAAAGTGAAATGCCCGGCGTTGTTGAGCTTGGCGAGCCCCACTACCGCTGCACCGGATGGAAGAAGATCGAAAGGCCTCTGCTGGTGAACGTCAAACGGGGTAATTCCGTCGATGGATCCCCCCACGATAAGGGTCGGCACGGTGATAGTGCCGAAGAACGCGTCCTCGAACGGCGCCGCCGGGGCCTGAGGAAAAATGGCAGCAACGCGGGTGTCGGTGGCCGCGCCAAAGCCCGTGTCGCCACCGGCGAGCAGCAACGCGGTCAGACCACCGAACGAATGTCCGGAGGCCCCGATTCGGGCGGGATCGATGGAGTTCTCGAAGAAGTCTCCCGGGGTTTGATTGAAAGAGAGGAACTCGTCGAGGAGAAAACTCATGTCGAGCGGTCGATTCGCCGCTACGTCAGGGTCTTCGATACCGTCGAGGGCATCGAGAAAGGTGTTGCCGTGATGATCCGGGCTGACGACGATATAGCCGTGACTAGCGAGGTGGGCTGCGAAGAAGAAGGACTGCGTCCGGATCCCGAAATTGCCGTGAGAAAAAATGACGAGGGGGTAAGTGCCCGGGGCAATAGCGACGTCCCGGTAAGCCGGTACTACGGCGATCCGAAAGCCGAGTATGCGGACCTCTTCACGAGGTACGCCTTCGATCGCGGCCTCGGTGGAGGGGTAATAAACCTCTACCGTGACCGGACGGGAGCCGGTACCGCTCACGTCCAAGCGACTCACGTCGAGAAGATCGAGGGTCTGTAGGCCCACGGGAAAGCTCCCGGAATTCGCCGAAGGCTCCAGGGAGTTCGGGGGGTAGAGGCGCTGGGCGAAGTGCCGCCCACGGGTAACCGCGAGGTCGACGAAGTCCGCTATGCGCTCCGCAAGACTGGCGCCTTCAAAGGTGAGTACCGCGTCAAAGTCAGAGCCACAGGCCCTATCGATGCGACGCTCGGCCTTGAAGCGAATCTTGGCGACTCGTTGGTCGCGCCGGGCCCTGTCGCAGGCCCCGCCCTTGTACTCGTCGAGGAGACAATTCGGCCCCCAGGCCGCGTTCACATTCTTCACGACCCTGCGAGTGTAACGGTATACCAGAGAGCGGCAGGAGGCTTGAGCCGGCGTCAGCCCCGCAGCATCCGCTGCAAAGACGATCCTGGCGATCTCAAAAGAAAAATCTTGACAGGCCTGGGCTGCACGGGTGGAGACATCCGGGACGGTCGTGTAGCCGAGAGCTTCGGCTTCGGGAACGCCGCAGCGCCGAATTGCCTGGCGTTTTACAGTACTGATAAGGTCGCTGATGGTGCCCGCCAAGGGACTCGCCATGCCGTCTAGGCGCCTCGCCGCGCGGGTGAGGCACCTCGTGGCGACCTTGCCGCTCGATCTGGCGCAGATCGTCACCGCGTCCGCCGCCAGCGCTGGCGACTCCGCGGCAATGACGAGCGCGAAAAAACCCGACACCATGGCGACAGGTAGCGCTGCGGTGCGATTGATCGAAGAGAAATAACTGGCGACTTTCATATTCAAAACTCCGATAGGGCGCCTGCGACAGCTGGGGTAGGAAGGACCCGGCAGGCCCAACAACAACCGCCTACGGTTCAGACGATTCCCGCACTCTACCAGGCAACGACGGTTTGTGTCCATGATCGTTCGGTGCGGAAAGCTCCAGGGTGCCACTTTTTTCGCGGCGAAGGGCGAGGACGGAACTCTGATAAACGCCGGTCAGCGTAAACCCGAGTGGGGGGGGGAGTTGTCATTTTGAGACGGTGCTGAAAGATAAGGCTGCGGTATAGTAGAGATCGAGGCCTCAGGACAAGGAAGATCGAGAGCGCGAGCTTCAAAGGGAGAAACAATGGCGGAAGAAGAAAAACACAGGAAAAGCGCGCCCGAGCAGATGATCATACAGCCCGATCCGCGGGGCGTGCCCGAGGTCTACTCAAACGTGATGATGGTGAACCATCGCCGGGGCGAGTTCATACTGGACTTCCTCTTCGTCCAACCCCAGCCTGGACCTCAGGGACAACCGGTGGCCGGTTTGCGCTCGCGTGTAGTGACTTCTCCCGAACACCTCAAGCGAATCGTCCGGGCCTTGACCGAGAACCTCCGACGCTACGAAGAGAAATTCGGGGCCATCGAAGAATCGCCGGATCTTGGTCACCTGGTACACTGACGGGACCGTTCAAAACTTGACCTGCGGCACCGCTTTGGCTTGGTCCGGCACCTCGAAGTAGGGCCTCGCCTCCATATCGAACATCCTGGCTATCATGTTGGTGGGAAAACGGCGGGTCGTCGTGTTGTAAGTCCGGACCGCTTCGTTGTAGCGCATCCGGGCGACGGCCAGGCGGTTCTCGGTACCGGCGAGTTCGTCTTGGAGACGCATGAAGTTCTGATCGGATTTCAAGTCCGGATACCTCTCGACGGTTACGAGCAGGCGCGACAGCGCTGAACTGAGCTGGTTCGACGCGGCGATGCTCTCGCTCGGCGTAGAGGCGCTCGCGACCCGACTACGCGCTTCTGTGACCTTGATGAAGATTTCCTTTTCCTGAGCGGCAAAGCCTTTCACGGTATTGACGAGGTTGGGCACGAGATCGTTGCGCCGCTGCAGCTGGTTATCGACTTCCCCCCAGGCTGCCTCTACGGCTTCCTCCTGAGTAACCAAACGATTGTAGCCGCAGCCCGACAACGAGGGCGAGAGGGCGAGGGCGAGCAAACACACGACGAGGGATCTTGAAGACAAAAACCTGTACATGATTCAATTTCTCCTTTGGTCCGGGAAGAGCACTCACCAGCCACGACCAGCGCCACCGCCACCGAAACCGCCCCCCAGACCCCCAAAACCACCTCCGAGGCCGCCACCGAACCCGCCGCCACCGAGTGTTCCACCGAAGAACATCGGCATGTACATGAGGCCACGTCGCCGGCGTCCCCGCAATAACATGCCCGGAAACGCGAACAACAGCCAGATCAGCCCTAGGGGGTTGACCCGGCGCCCGGACCTGGGCCGTTGAGAAGGCTGGCCACTGAGGGTTACCCCAGCGTCGGCGGCAATCACCTGTGCAGCGGCCAGGGCCGCGTTATAAAGCCCGGCGCTGATATCGCCGCCCCGCAACGCGGGGGTCGCGTATGTGTCGAGTATCGCACCGAGTTTGCCGTCGGGAAGAAGGCCCTCGAGACCGTAGCCGCTGAAGAACCGCACCCGGCGCTGTTCCACGGCAAGCAGCAGCAGAAGACCGCGGTCGTCGCGCGCGGTTCCGAGTTGCCAGCTATCGAGGACCTCGATGCCGTAGTCGAAAGCCGTAAGGGGAGCGGTGTCCGCCACGGTCAGGACCGCCAGTTCGGCACCGGTTTTTTCCTTGAGCTCTAGGAGGACGGCGGACAGTGCCGTCCGCACGGAGGGGGAAATTACGGAAGCAGAATCTACAACAGGGCCGGTAAGCGGCGGAATTACTGGTTGTCTTGCGGCAGAGGAGACGGTTGCAACCGAGGTGGTGAAGAACCCCAGGAGCAGCGCGGCGAGCCACGGCGAGCTCTGCCTCATAGGGCGTTGACCGCTCGCACGAGGCTTCTCACCTCGTCGAGACAGGTCGTGAAGACCCCTTCGAGCTCCCGCCGGGTGATTCTGGCGCCGCGCTGGCGTACGGTCTCGAGCCGACGCAGCGTAGGCAGATTCAAGTCAAAGCTCTTCTCCACGCTCGCCAGCAGGGAGTCCGCGTTCAGATCGCGGTCTTCGGATCGAAGGTAGAGCACCCCATGAAGGATAACCTCAAACTCCGCGGCGCACGCGAAGAGGAGCCGCCTCAGGGTTCTCGACGAACGGCCCGCCCCAAGATATCCCTCCCAGAGGTGTAACATCCTTCCGCGAGCTTGGGATTCGACCTGTAGCCGTAAGTGCTCACGGTGAATCTCCAGGCCGGCGAAAGGATCCGCATCACCGCGAAGGAGGCGGTGCCGATCCATGATGTCGAGGAACTCCAGCGGGAAAACGTCGAGTGAAGCCTCGATGTAGGCGGGGTCCATGAGCAATGGAATCGGGAAGCGTCTCCCTCGCCAGCTCCGGCGATCGCGCCGGAGCGCCGACAGCAGAGCCGGATGCACCGCCTTGGCGACCACGATCAACGAAAGAGGCGAGTGACCCGGGCGGTAGCCGCTTCCAGCCGCTTCTCCGTAGAGCACCAGCGCCATGAGCTCGCTACCGAGGAGCGACTGGATACGACGACACGCTCTTTCCAGATGTCGGCTGTCGCGCTGGGATAGGACCACCGTCAAATTCTATAGTAATCGAGGGCGCAGTCGAGCCGGCGGTGACCAGACCTTCCGCGCGTCGCCGTCAGCCGAAACGGCCCTCGATGTAATCGGCCGTTCTGGGATCCGTTGGCGCAACGAACAGGTCCTCTGTACGCCTGTGCTCAATCAGAACTCCCAAGAGCATAAACGCGCATTCGTCGCTGACGCGGCGGGCCTGCGCCATGTTGTGGGTTACGATGACGATGCTGTACTTGCCGCGTAAACCGCGCAGCAGCTCTTCGACTTTCTTGGTGGAGTCGGGATCCAGGGCCGAGCAAGGCTCGTCCATGAGGATGACATCGGGCTTGAGAGGCAGGAGTCGAGCGATGCAGAGTTTTTGTTGCTTCTCCAGCTGCAAGTCGGTGGCTTTGTGGTCGAGTACATCCTTGAGCTCGTCCCAAAGCTGGACGTCCCGCAGCGCGCTTTCCAGGACTTCCTCCATGTCTTCGGAGCTCGAGTGCCTTCTGAGCGTGTGCAGCCGGTAGCCGTAGAGTACGTTGTCTCGCACCGAGAGGGGGAGGGGGTTGGGACGCTGGAACACCATGCCTACTCGCTTCCGAAGCTCGATGAGGTCTACCGAATCTTCGTATATGTTGGTGTCTTGGATGAGAACCTCGCCGCTGGTACGAACGTTGCCGTAGCGTTCGTTCATTCGATTGAAGCACCTGAGCAGTGTCGATTTCCCGCAGCCGGAAGGCCCGATCAAGGCCGTTATGTTTCCCAAGCGAGCGTGGAAATCGACGCCTTCCAGGGCCCGGAAAGCACCGTACCAAAGGTGCAGACCGGATGTCTTGATGCAGTAATTCGCCATGGTCAGCCGAACAAGCCGTGAACGTACTCGAAGGTTCTCATATCGGCCGTGCGCCGAGAGAATATGACGTCGGTGTCGTTTACCTCCACAAGCTGCCCTTCGAGCAGGAGAGCCGTTCGGTTAGCGAGTCTCTTGGCCTGTTGGACGAGGTTGGTGACTAGGATGATCGTTATCTTGCCACTGAGGGATTTGAGGACACCTTCGATTTTCATCGTCGTGACCGGATCAACGGCGATGGAGAACTCATCCAAGCACAGGATTTCCGGTTCTAGCGAGAGCGCCCGGGCGATCGTCAGACGCTGCTGCTGACCTCCGGAGAGCTTGGTTCCAAGCTCTCCAAGGCGATCCTTGACCTCGTCAAAGAGGGCGGCTTGGGTCAGACAACGCTCGACCAGCTCGTCGAGCTGGGCGTTGTCCCGAACTCCGGCCATGCGGGGTGCGAAAGCCACGTTGTCATAAATAGAGAAGGGCAGACCTACCGGCAGAGGAAACACCATCCCCACCCGGCGCCGAAGATCGGTTGTGTCTTTGATGGCGAAGACGTTCTCGCCGTCGACGAGTAGTTCTCCGCTGACCTTGCTGTTTGGAACGACATCGATCATTCGGTTGACGCAGTTGAGGAGCGTGGTCTTCCCAGCGTTGGCGGGACCGATGATGCCCAGGATCTCGTGTTCGAAGACGTCGATGGTCAGATCGCGAAGCGCCGGGTTGCTGCCGTAACTGACCGAGAGACTGCGAATCTCGATCTTCTTTCTGGCTTCACTGTTTTTCAAGGTCTTACCACTTGCGATGGGCCCGTAGATAACTTCGGAAGCATATCGATACGATGTTCACCCCCATGACCACGCCCAGCAAGACGAGCGCCGTCGCGTAGGGGAGGGGCTTCGGAACGTTGGGGACCTGGGTGGAGATCGTAAACAGGTGCATCGACAGGGCCATGCACTGGTCTTGTACCGACTGGGGAAGGAAGGGCAGGTAGAAGGCTGCGCCTGTGAACATGATTGGCGCGGTCTCACCGGCGGCTCGCGACACCTGCAGAATTACACCCGTGAGTATTCCGGAGATCGAATTTGGCAGCACGACCAGCCGAATGGTTTGCCAGCGCGTCGCGCCGAGGGCCCAGCACGCGTGGCGAAAAGCCGTCGGAACCGAGGCCAGGGCTTCCTTGGTGCTCGCTATGATCACCGGCAAGGTCATCACCGCGAGAGTAAGCGACGCCGACAGAATGCTGGTGCCGAGCCCGAGAAAAAGCACGAAGGCCCCGACTCCGAAGAGTGCATGCACGATACTGGGTACGCCCGCGAGGTTGACGATGGCGAGATTGATGATGCGCGTGATCCAGTTGTCGCGAGCGTACTCGTTCAGGTAGATACCAGCCATGATGCCGACCGGCGCCGAAATCGCCAGGGACACTCCAACCAACCACAGTGTCCCGACTATGGCGGGAAAGATCCCGCCGGAGGTCATCCCGGCCGTGGGACCGGCCACCAGGAATTCCCAGCTCAACGCTGAAGCCCCCCTGGCGACCAGCAGAGCGACTATCGCGATCAGCGGCAGTACCAGCAAGGCCGTCGATATCGCCGACAGCCCTACGAAAAGACTCTCACGCCGCCGATTGCGTTTCGTTGATTCCGTCGTCGCGAAGGGATTCGGGCTCATTTGTTCCTGATTCCGCGCACCAGCAGGTCGGCCGCCAGGTTGACGGCGAAAGTGAGGATGAACAGAAGTACGCCGACCGCGAAAAGCGCTTCGTAATGGTCGCTACCGCGCGCGGCTTCACCGAGTTCGGCCGCGATGGTAGCCGTCAGGGTACGCACGGAATCCAGCGGGCTCGTGGGGATCTGGACGGCGTGGCCGGTAGCCATCAACACTGCCATGGTTTCTCCTATGGCCCTCCCCACGCCGAGCAAGACCGCGGCGAGAAGGCCGCTGCGAGCTGCCGGCAACAAGACCTTGTACACGCTCTGCCAGCGCGTCGCCCCCAGTGCCATCGAAGCCTCGCGGTAGGAATCCGGCACGGCTTTGAGGGCGTCCTCTCCTATCGAGACCACGATGGGGACGCTCATCAGGCCCAGTATGACACCTCCGTTCAGGACGTTGAGGCCGATGGGGGCGCCAAAGACCGCGATGATCAGGGGGTTCATAATGGCGAGTCCTATGAAGCCCCACACCACCGAGGGGATGGCCGCGAGTAGCTCTATGACGATCTTGAGGCCCTCACGCAAAGCGCCGCCAGTAAACTCGGACACGCATACGGCCGCGCCCAAGCCCAGAGGGACCGCGATGAGCATCGCGAGGCCGGTGACGCTGACCGTTCCCAGCAGCAGCGCCAAGGTTCCGTAGCGCTGGTTGGAGATCGAGGTCGGGTACCACTGAGGACTGGTGAGGAATTCGACGAAATCGAGCTTGTGGAAGATAAAATCCGACGCCGTGGCAAAGACGAAGAAAAATATCGCGAATACGAAGAGAATCGAGCTGAAACCGCACAACCGGATGAGTGTTTCTATGAACAGTTCACCCGCGCGGGCCCACCGGGTTTGACCCTTGGGTGCTGCGGCGCTGCCTCGGGCAGTAGGGAGTCTCACCAGACGTATTTCCGGGTCGGTTACAACTCAGTTCACGGGAACGAAACCGCTGGCTACGACGATCTCCTGGCCTTCTTTCGAAGTGATCCAGTCCAGGTAGTCTCGCACCACTCCCACGGGTTCCCCGAGCGTGTACATATAAAGCTTGCGGGCGATGGGATAGAGGCCCGAGTCGGCTGCCTCCGGGGTGGGGTTGACGCAGGCGGAGCTTTCGTTTTTGGCCACACAGACCGACTTCACCTCGGCGGTTGCGTAACCCATTCCGCTGTATCCGATCGCGCAGGGGGTATGCGTCACCAGGTCCACCACGTCCTTGCTGCCCTGCATATCGCGCGATCCGAGTTCGAAGTCGCGGGTCTTGCCGAGTACCGTTTCGCGAAAAAAGACGTAAGTACCCGAGTTCGATTGGCGACTGACGCGGATGATTTCTTGGCCAGCGCACCCCGGTACCTCCACGCCGAGATCGGTCCAGCGCTCGCAGGTGCCGCCCTCACCGTAGATGCAAGCGAGCTGAGCGAGTGAAAGTTGGGGGACAGGATTATCCTTGTGTACGAACACGACGATGGCGTCTCTCGCCACGACGTGTTCTACGGCTTCCTGCCCGTGGGCTTTTCGAACGGCTTCCTGCTCTTCCTCTTTGATGTCGCGACTCGCGTTCGCAATATCAACGTTCCCATTGATCAGGGCCGCGATTCCCGTGCCGGAGCCACCACCACTGACGGCGACGGCCACGTCGTTGTGTAGAGCGCTGTAGCGTTCAGCCCAGGCCTGGGCCAGGTTTACCAGGGTATCCGAGCCCTTGTTTTGGATTACCGTTCGGCTCGAGTCGCCCCCAGTGCACGCGACGCAGACGAAAACGAGGCTGGTGCAGACGGCCGCACTACGAAAACGATCGAACATGTCTATGCTTCTCCCTTAGCGAGGCTAGTAGTCGTTCCGTGTAGGCTGCGAATCAGCAGGGTGATGCGCTCCACTAGATCATCAAAGACCTCCGCGTAGGTCGGCCCCCCTTCCCCTGGTTGAGCGACGTCCCACTCCAGCGCGATGGTCCGGTAGCCCAGGCGCGGCAGCGCGCTCGCGGCCTCCCTCCCCAAGGCCACCACGGCCTTGAACTGCTTGACGTCGTCCAGGGATCCCAGCCGAGTCGGCGTGTGCGCGGAAGCGTCGATGTTCTTGGTCTTCAGGAACTCGACAGCCTTGACGTCTGGAAGGTCGGCCTCGACGCCAGCTGAAAGAAATTCTATGTGGTCGCCTCCGATGGCGTTGGCGATGGCGACGGCCATGAGGCTACGACAGGAGTTCGACGAGGAAACGAACAGAATCCGAATGTCTCTGCTCAGACGGTGTCGCGTGTTCTCTCCCGTTACGATGTAGGAGACCTCGTCACAGATGTTGCCCGCTTGATCGGCGACCCGTTCGAAACGGTTTGCCACCGAGAGTAGGGAAAAGAGCATGGCCAGCTGCTGGGTGCCCTCCGGTCTCGCCGCGACCAGTTCCCTGTAGATATCCTGGTGCAATACGTTGGCTTTAGCATCGAGTTGCTTGGTCTTGATCGCGAGATCTACGTCTTCGTCCAGAAACGCCCGGATCGCGTTGCGCATCATTTCGACTGCGGTCTCACCAAGGTTTCCAAACTTGGAAAGATCGGGGGTATACGGCGACGCACTGATCTCGATGGCTTGCCTGCATATGCTTTCCGCGTAGTCGCCGACCCGCTCGAGCTCGCAGATGATCTTGGCAACCGAATGCGCGAATCTCAGCTGAGTGGCCACAGGAATGTGGCGAATCATGAACTCCACGATCATGGAGTCAATACGACTCTCGAGGTCGTCGATTCGCGAGTCACGGAGAATACAGGCATACGCGAGACGTGAGTCCCCATCCGTGAGCGCACGCATGGAGTCCTCGATCCCCCGCACGGCCAGGTCGCCCATTTCCCGGACCTTGTCTCGTATGTGCGCTATGTCACGTTCGAGCAGCTCTTCAAGATGGTAACCCAACTCGCGTATTCACCCCAACAGTCGCGTCGTTCGCGAAAATCTCCTTCGCCGAGCGTGTAACCATCGATGCGCGTGAATGCAAACACGGCGGCCGCGCAGTATGGCGACAGCCGGTGGCGTTGGCTATAAATAGAGGGCCAGCGGGTGGACCCCGGTGATCCCTAAGCTGGCAGAGGACCCTGCTGAGCCATGGAAACTCGCCTTCTTCAGTCCGATGAGTTCATGCATCCTATCGAGGAAGCCCCCAATTTCAACGAGAGCATGTACTTCAACGTCTTTGATCCCCGGCGTCGCTGTGGAGGGTTTTTCAGACTCGGTAACCGTCCCAATGAGGGGCACGCGGAGCTGACCACCTGCATCTTCACACCAGACGGCAGCGTGGCCTTCATGTTTTGCAGACCGTCGATCGCCTCCAACGATACGTTCGCCGCGGGTGGGATGAAGTTTGAAGTTATCGAGCCCTTCAAGACGCTCGACCTGAGTTATACGGGCCGCGTCCTTGTGCTGAAGAATCCTCTCGAAATGGTCGATCCTCGGCAGGCCTTTTCCGCGAATCCGTTCGCCGACTGCGAAGTAAGGCTGCGGTACGTAGGCGTATCCCCGATGTACGGTGGGGAGCCGGTCGCCGGGCCGGATCTCGTGGGCGGTGGTCAAGACACCGACAACGCCTTTGCGCGTGGCCACTACGAGCAACACGTCGCGGCCAACGGCCTCATCAGGGTGGGGCAGAGTAGCTGGGAAGTGCAGGGCTGGGGGCTTCGCGATCATTCCTGGGGGCCTCGCTATTGGCAAGCGCCTTGGTATTACCGCTGGCTCACGGCCAACTTTGGGGAGGATCGTGGTTTCATGATCAGCGTTGTCACGGCACGGAACGGGACCGAACGCGTGGGTGGAATGGTACTGCGTGACGGCGGTTACGACCTCGTCGATGCCGTCACGCTGAGTAGCCGCTGGGCCGGGGAGGAGAGGTACCACCAAAGCCTCGCCGTCGAAGTCCGCACGCGTTCCGGGAGGAACTACCTGGTAGAGGGTAGGGTGATGTCACTCATCCCGCTTCGCAATCGCCGCCAGGATGACAGCGGCGAACAGCTGGTCACGCGAATCAGCGAGGGCATGACCGAGTGGAGCTGGGACGGGCGTCGCGGCTACGGGATGTCCGAGTACCTCGATCAGATAGTAGACGGGCGACCCGTCGGAGCCGGATGACCGCGGCGTAACCTCGGCGAGCTCTGAGCGTATTTCCAGCTGCTGGAATCGCCGGTATCTGTACGAATGTCGCTTTTTCGCTGCTATACTGGGCACTGATGTCTTTCCTCCGCCGAACCCTCCTGTTGGAGATTCTTGTGGTCTTGAGCCCCGCCCCGGCCATGGCCGCGCCGGTGTACGCGCCACACCTCGCGGTAGAACTGGTGCCAGAGACCTACACGCTTCAGCCCGGAGCAACGCTCACGGTGGGCTTGAGACTCGATCCAGACGAGGGCTGGCACACCTACTGGCAAAACCCCGGCGATTCCGGGCTGGCTACCCGTCTTAGGTGGGACTTGCCGGCGGGTTTTGAGGCTCGGCCGATGGAGTGGCCCTGGCCCAAACGCTTCGAGTACCCTCCGTACGTCAGTTACGGCTACGACGGTGAAGTCCTGCTGCTTACGGAAATAGCTGTCCCGGGTGACCTCGAGCCTGGGCAAGTCCTGTCCTTGCGCGCGCTGGCGGAGTGGACGGTCTGTCGGGAGGACCGTTGCGTACCAGGACGCGCCGACCTCTCGCTCGACATGCCGGTCTCGGGCTTGGACGCCGATGCCGATCCGCTCCGGGCACCGATGTTCGCGACCGCTCGGGCGCGCCTTCCGTCGAGCGCGGAGGGCTGGACCGTCGCGGCGATAGCCGACGGTGACGAGCTCTTGGTTTCGGTGGTACCGCCGAGCGGGATCTCGTTGTCTGATCAGGGGCTGCTGCTTTTCCCCATCGAGAAGGGAATCCTCAGCAACGCGGCGCCGCAACGAAGTTACCGGCGCTCCGGTGCCGTCGAGCTTCGCCTTCAACGGGCCGATGGTGCGGTCGACCCGCCCCCCGAATTCGAGGCGGTGATCGTCGTCCCTGGCGGATTTGGCGGTGGCGACCTAGCCGGCGCCCTGTACGCCAGTATTCCGGTGAGTCGCGGAACTCCACCAGAGGGTTCGAGCGTCGGCGCGGTGGCTGGATCGAGGGGCTCGCCGGGGCTGGCGAGTTCTGGGGGCACAGCGGCCGGGCCCGCGGAGATGACCCTGTTGCTTTCGCTATCGTTCGCGTTCATCGGCGGGCTGATTCTTAATCTCATGCCTTGCGTCTTCCCCGTGCTTTCGCTGAAGGTGTTGGGCTTCGTGTCTATGGGGGGTGAGAACCGCAGCGTCGTTCGCAGGCACGGGCTGGTGTTCGCCGCCGGAGTGATAGTCTCCTTCTGGCTGTTGGCGGGCGTTCTCCTGCTGTTGAGGGCGGCTGGCGAGCGGCTCGGTTGGGGGTTCCAGCTTCAGTCGCCGGCCTTCGTCGCGGTTGTCACGCTGTTGCTCTTTGCTCTCGCGCTCAACCTGTTCGGTGTGTTTGAACTCGGGGCCCGATTTGGCGCCGCGGCCGGCAGATTCGAGGGCGCATCTGGGTACTGGGGATCCTTCCTCAGTGGAGCACTGGCGACGGTGCTCGCGACGCCTTGTACCGCCCCTTTCATGGGTACCGCCGTGGGTTACGCGGTCCAGCAGACTTCGGCCCAAGCGATGGCGGTCTTTGGAATGCTTGGAGCCGGTATGGCGTTTCCTTACGTGCTGCTCTCTTCGTCCCCGGCTTTGCTGCGCCGGCTGCCTCGACCTGGCCCCTGGATGGAAACCTTCAAGCAGCTCATGGCCTTCCCCTTGCTCGCTGCCGTCGTCTGGCTGACCTGGGTGTTCGGAAGCCAGACCGGCAACAGCGGCGTCGTGCGGCTGCTATCCGCCCTGCTACTCGTTTCGGTGGCCGGCTGGCTGCGTGGGCGCGCGGCGACCGTGTCGGTGCTCAAGGGATCTGTTGCGCTACTCGCGGTCATCGCCAGTCTGGCCGTGGCGATGGAAGGTGCGTCCATCTCGGCACCGGCCACGGGCCTGACCCGTTCAGCCGAGGATTCGGGAATCGCCTGGGAACGTTACGAAAGCGCCCGTCTCGCCGAGCTTCGTCGAGCGGGTCTCCCGGTGTTCATCGACTTCACTGCCGACTGGTGCCTGACATGCAAGGTCAACGAAAAGGTTACTTTCAGCTCGGGACAGGTTCAGCGCAAGTTCAAGGAGCTAGGAGTCTATGCGATGAAAGCCGACTGGACCAGCGGGGATCCCTCGATTACCAGGGCCCTGGAAGCTTTCGGCCGTAGCGGCGTTCCTCTTTACGTTCTCTACCATGGCGATGAGAACACCGAACCGGCTATACTGCCGCAGGTCCTCAATCCGGGGATCGTACTCGCGGCGCTCGAGAAGATAGAGACACCGGGCTAGCGGGGCCAGTGCGGTTTGAGGCGGTGTCTGGTAGAGCGTGGAGGGCTCGCGCGCTGGGGTTTCGTGCTACGTGACTATGCAGCGACTCGCTTTATTCTTGGCCGGGCTGTTATTGCTGTTCGCCTTGTTGCTGAGCAAAGAACCGGCACCGGTCCCGGCATTGTGCCCAGGCTGTAACCTGGTCGTCATCTCGATGGACACTCTTCGCGCGGACCACGTCGGTGCCTACGGATACGATCGGCCGACAACACCGAATATCGATGCGTTTGCCCGCCAGGCCGCGGTCTTCGACAGTGCCATTAGTCAATCGGCCTGGACGAGACCCGCACACATATCCATGTTCACCGGATTGTACCCGGCCGAACACGGGGTGGTGTCAATGGCGGATCGTCTGCGCTTTCCCTCCGAACCGCCGACGCTAGCCTCCGTACTGTCGGCTCGTGGATACCGCAGCGGCGCTTTTACCGGCGGCGTAAACATGTCCGCTCGCTTCGGCTTCGATCGCGGGTTCTCGGTCTACGAAAGCCACGGCAAGCGAATGCTGGACAACGTCGAAGAGGCGCTGCGATGGATAGACGCCGGAGGGGATCAACCATTCTTCCTTTTCATACATGGCTTTGAACCACACCGCCCGTACAAGTCCGATCCGATTGACCGCCAGGCCCTGGGCTTGGCGAAGAACCGGCCACGTGGTTGGGTCAGGCGTTGTCTTGAAGGGGAGGTGCCCGAGGATGCGAGCCCCTGGATCTCAGAATACGACGCCGCCGTCCACAAGGGCGATCGCGCCGTCGGCCGACTTCTCGAGGGCCTACGCGCACGCGGACTAGACGGCGAGACGGTCGTAGTTTTCACCTCGGATCACGGCGAAGAGTTTTTTGAACACGGGCACTGCTACCATATCTACACGCTCTACCAAGAGATACTGCGGGTTCCGCTTATCCTGCGGGTACCGACGCTTCCTCCCGGACGTATCACAGGGGTGGTGCCGGCTTCGGTATCGCTGGCGCCGACCGTGCTCGAAGTGCTGGGAATAGGCGATCACGGCATGGCGGGGCCATCTCTTGTGTCCGCGCTGGAGAACGGTGAGGCTGGTTTCGACTACGTTGTCAGCGAAACCGCATCGAAGGGCGTGAGCGGACGGCGAAGCGGCTGGGTTCGCTCGATCACCGGCGACCGCGACAAGCTGATCGACTGGATCGAGCGCGGCGTGGTGGAGTATTTCGACCTGCTTCAAGATCCTCAAGAGCGCTCGGCTTTGACAGACGCGCGCCGCGCCGAGGCCCTGGCGCGCAGACTCGAGGCTTGGGGTCGCGCCCACCCGCTCATCGTCGAACAACGCCCCGTGGAAAAGCTGCCCGCGAGACTACAGAAGCAGCTGGAATCATTGGGGTACGTCCACTAGCTCGGTTTTCCCAGAGGTTACCACGGTCGCCACCGGCCTTTCTGATTAGTGGGAACGACGGCCGCTCGGGTGGCCGCCCCTGCCACGGCCAGCGGGCTGAAAGCATTCTTATCCAATAGATAAGGATAAGCGGAGAGTTGGCACGCTCTGTGCTGAATCATTAACGTTCGGGCCGGGGAGGACGGGCGCATGGTTTTCGATTTATCCCAGTTCTCGGTGCAGACGTGGCTGGAGAACTGCCCGCAGGGCTACCTTCGGGACACCGAGTTTGGGCACCGCAGGGGAGAGAAGGAACCCGATCGGGTCCTGCAAGACCCTCATCTGCTAGCGAGCGCGATCAGCACAACGGTGCAACTCGTCGTTGCGGAGCGCTGTGCGTTAGCGGCTTCGTCGGGGCTGATCAATCTTACCCCCGATGAACAGAGCAAGTGCTTCCTCGCCACCCAGACCCTCGACGAGGCCCGACATGTCGAGATCTTCTCGCGCAGGCTAGGTGACCTGGGGGTGAGCCGCTCCGAGTTGAATGCCACCATACGCGAGTACGCCAACCCAAACCTCCTGAAGTTTGCCGAGGTCTTGTTGGAGAAGGTGCACAAGGGAGACCTCGCTGCCGCGATCGTGGGCCAGAACATTATACTCGAGGGACTGGCCTACACCGTCTTCGGGATGTTACGCGCCATGGCACGCCGCACAAACCCGAAGTTCGCCCACACCCTTCAGGGCACCATTGCCGACGAGCGGCGTCATGTCAGTTTCGGGGAGAATCGCATCCGGGCCATACTCAAGGCCCAACCGGACAAGAAGCCCGTCATTCAAAAGCTACAGCGCGAAATGTCGTACTTCATGCTGGCGTCGTTCGGAGATCTGTTCGGGGGTGCTGCTGCCGAGCAAAGCCTGGGTACGCTAGGCGGCGATGAGGATCCTTCGGAGCTGAGCGCCAGCTGGCAAGGGGCCAACCTCGCGGCGTTGAACGCCACGGAACTGCGAGAGCTACTCAAGGGTACTCTCGTCAGCGAGCTCGAGAGTCGTCTGGGGAGACTGGGTCTCGAATACCAGTCATCTGCCGCAGGCGCCTGACGGCCGCCGTCACGTTCCGCCCGGCCAAGCCTGGTCTGGACCAGCGGCCCCACTCGCGCGCCGTCAGTCGCGGGGGAGTGCTATGAGTTCAACCTTGTAGCCATCAGGATCTTCGACAAAGGCGATCACCGTGCTTCCGTGTTTCATGGGTCCTGGCTCGCGGAGCAGGTTCGCCCCGGCTTCGCGCAATCTGTCGCAGGTAGCGACGATGTCGTCCACGCCGAGGGCTACGTGTCCGAAAGCGTCCCCGAGTTCGTAGTCCCTCACATCCCAGTTATGGGTCAGCTCCAGCACGGTACCTTGGTTTTCCTCGCAGTAGCCAACAAAGGCCAGCGTGAACCTGCCAGTGGGGTACTCTCGCCGGCGCAGCAGCCGCATCCCCATGAGATCGCAGTAAAAGCCTAGAGAGGCGTCGAGATCGCGCACGCGAAGCATGGCGTGGAGCAGTCGCACGCCTCCTGCTTATAACCAGAATTCAGCGCCTTGCAAGAACCGCTGGGACTCAGAGGAGCTTCTCTATGGCCTCTCGCAGCCTGGATTCTTGCTCTTCCCCGTTGAAGCCAGTCGCTGTATAGCGGATGATGCCTTCGCCATCGACAAGAAAGGTCGCCGGCATCTGGTGGACCAGGAACTTCCCTTTCATGATCGCTTGCGGATCGCTCGCTACGGGGAAGGCCGGGTTGAAGCCTTTGGCGAAATCCAGTGAGCGCTGTTCAAGGGTGTCGACTCCGATGGCCAGAATCTGGAAGCCCCGGTCGCCGAACTTCTCAACGTACTCATTGAGAAAAGGAAACTCTTTCTTGCATGGGCCACACCAGGATGCGAAGAAATTTATCAGAACAACCTTGCCCTTCATTTCGGCATTCGAAAAACTCTTGCCCCCGGAGTCGGTGAGCGAAAACATCGGCACCGGTTGACCGAGTAAGTCGACGAGATTGGTCTGTAAGTCGCCGGGGTCTACCGTCGAGGTGACCACGCTGTGGTCGGCACAGCAGCGAAAGCCGGTGGTGATGTTGCGACTTCCCGGCCCCACCGTCGACGTGCGGCGGTTGCACGCCGCGCCAGATTTGCTGGTCGTGTATCCGCCGAGCAGGGTTTTTCGATCGCGCCCCGAATCCGCCCACTCTCCTATGTTGCCGGCCAGGTCGAAAACACCGGCCGGCGTCCTGCACCCGCTGCGGCTACCGGTCGCGATCGGAGCGTCGGCGCTCTTGTCAGCGTTATCCTGACAGGTTCCCTCTTCGTAGTAGGGGCCATAGGGATACATGTTCCCTTCCACCGTATCGTCGGCAAACAATCCGTTGTTGTTGTTGTCGATGGCCGGCGCACCGGTACAGGCTGATACCCACTCTTCCTCTCTGCATAACCGTTTGCCAGATTTCTCGCACGCGGCCTTGGCGCTGAAATAATCGACCCTCGCGGGCTCGACGCCGCGCATGCTGACCGCGCGGCCGTCTTTGGTAAGAGCGCATTCGTAGGGATCCACGTAGGTCGACCCGGAACTCGTCTTGACCTCGATCATCTTGGTTCCGTCGGGTACCGGCGCCAGCGCCACCGTGGGCGCCGATCCTGACTCTCCTTCCAGAGCCTTCTCGAGATAGTATTCGAGAATCGACGCCGAAGCCGATCCGGTAACCAGGCGGTTGTTGATATAGGTACGAGGTGTTCCGTAGATGCCCGCCCTGAAGGCTGTTTCGATATCGCTCTTTATCCGCGCCTCGGTACGCGGCGAACTCATACACGCTTTGAAACGAGTCGCGTCGAGCTCGAGTTGTGTGGCGAAGCCATCCAATGATTCGAGGCTAAGGGAGGGCTGATTGTCGTAGAGCAGGTCGTGCATTTCCCAGAACTTCCCCTGCTCGCCAGCGCAGTGGGCCGCGTAGGCGGCTTCGCAGGCGATTGGGTGTTTGTCGAAGCCGGCCATGGCCCTGTTGCACTTGATGTTCATGGGGAAATGCCTCATGACGAACCGCACACGATCCTGGTATTTCCCCATCACGGTCTTGAAGGAATTCGCCAATAACCGACAGTAGGCGCACTGAAAATCCGCGTACTTGACGACGGTAACGTCGGCGTCCGGATTGCCAAACCAGAACTCGTCGCTGTTGATGGGGGTCTCGAACCAACTCCAGCCCTCTGCGGTTTTCTTGCCACGACGAACCGGTGCGGCCGACGCTGTCGCCGGGGGCACGACGGCTGGCCGCGCAGCCTTCGCCGCGGGATCGGAGCCACTGGCCTGTGCCGGGCTCGACTCGGGTGCTTTCGCGAACTGAGCATCGATGCGCGCCTTGTAGGCTTGCTCCATATTGGCGCCCGCCTTGAGATACACACTCCAGGAGAGTCCGCCCGCCACCAGCATCACTGCTATCGACGCTGGCACGGGAGCACGCAGGCTCACCAAGGCTTTGAGAGGAGCCGTAACGGTCGCCGTGACCGTGCTTTGGCTCGCCCGAAAAGCCATTACCGTCACCACCGCGTTGATGATGTAGAGGCTGATACAGTAGAGGCAGAACGCCCGAAGCCAAACCGCCGAAACCCACAGCAAGAACAACGAATAGACCACCGTTAACGCTCCGATGACCGCCGAGGACTGCAGTGCCAGCTGGGCTCTTTCGATACCGGTCCGGCTTCCCTCGCGCACCGCCGAGAGCGCCTGGAGCGCGAAGTAGGCGAGTACCGCGTAGGTCGGTATGGCGTAGATGGACAGCGGTATGCCGAACATCTCGGACCAACGAGAAGTATTGACTTTGTCGCAGTTGATCGCACCTCCGAGGTTACAAGCCGAGACGTATTCGGGATCAAGACCTATCTTGAGCTTGTGGCGGGCGAGAACCACAGCGACGCCGATCCCGGCGACCGCGGCCGCGAGCAACAGGTAGAGCACCCTGTCGCTTATCCGGAGCGGTGGCTCAGCGGGCGTTTCAATTGCCTGTTTTTCAACCGCTTTGTGGTCAGATGCCTTCTTGCTCTTCGATCCTTTCCTTTTTGCCATTCGAAACCACTCCTCGTTTCTTGAGATAACAGAGATTCGACGACCCCCGTCGACTAAATTACCAGGAATTCGACCTCGGGCCGAGAGGCCGGTACCGCGGGGGAAGGTAAAGGGCAAAAAACCTTGGCGCCCGTCCGCGCGGGGGACGAGGCTGTCGGTCGCCCCAGGGACTGGCTTTGCGCGCCCACCCATGGCAGAAGAACGAGATCGATTTCGGTGGACCGGGGCTACAGGGGCGCGGGGGGCGCGTCGTGGGATGCCGGAGGCAGAACGGTTGGAGACGCTCGGACGACACTTGATTGCGGAGTTCTACGATTGCGATCGTGTTCTCCTGGACGACGTGGAACGCATGCGCGCGCTGCTGCGCCGAGCCGCGGAGATCGTGGGTGCGACCATCGTCGGGGATACTTTCCACAGCTTTTCGCCTCAGGGTGTCAGCGGGACCGTGGTCATAGCCGAATCTCACCTCTCGGTGCATACCTGGCCGGAATCGGGGTACGTCGCCGTCGATATTTTCACCTGTGGTGGTCTGGATCCTCAACCGGGTTTCGTCTACCTGGGCCAGCGACTCGCCGCCGGGAGTGCGCGTGTGCAGGAAATCGTTCGGGGCCTGCCGTCCGACGTCGCGAAGGGTCGGCCTCTCGCTCCCGGCGACGTCACCATCATGGCCCATCAGGAAACGCTGCCCCTTTCACCTTCCTCGGTCTGAGCGAAGAAGCGCTCGATGTCCTCACAAACGAACCCCGATCGCGCTTCTCGGCCGCAGATTCCGGAGGCGCTGATCGACGGGGATTTACTTCCGGCGACCCGGGGTTTCTTTGACGGAGAGTGGTTTGTCGAAGAAGGCAACGGCGCTGTGCGCTTCGGGGTACGGGTGGAGGGCCTGCTCCACGAGGAG
>JBHHVL010000052.1:0-21125 GCA_046754245.1 Binatia bacterium
GGAGCAATCCCGCTTTCAGAAGATAAGCGTTTACGAGTCGGCTTTCCTCGGACGCATGCTCGTGCTGGACGACACCTTGATGCTCGCGGAGCGCGATGAATTCGTGTACCACGAAATGCTGGTCCACGTTCCGCTCTTGAGTATTCCTGAACCCACCAGCGTGCTGATCATTGGGGGAGGCGACTGTGGCTGTCTTCGTGAAGTCCTCAAGCACGACTGTGTCGAGAGAGTAGTTCAGTGTGATATTGACGAACGGGTCACGGATGTCTGTTCACGGTATTTTTCCTGGGTGAACGAGGCTCGATCCGATTCTCGTGCTGAGTTGGTCTACGAAGACGGTGCAACTTTCCTCGACAAGAGCGCCGCTGATTTTGATCTCGTCATCGTCGACAGCACCGATCCCCGCGATATGGCGGTTGGGCTTTTCCTGCGCCGGTTCTACCGTCGTGTTTCCACTTCCCTCAAGTCCGGGGGAGTCATGGCCGCGCAGACCGAGTCGCCACACTGGAACGCTGGTATGGTCGGGGCGATATACGCCGAAATCGCTGCGGCGTTTCGTGAGGTCAGTTCCTACCTGGGGATGGTTCCTACCTACCCGAGCGGGTGCTGGAGTTTTGCGTACGCGTCGGAAAGCCGTCTGCCGGCGGATTTTTTCGACGCCGCCAGGGCGGAGTCTCTGGCAGGGACCTGCCTGTACTACCGTCCCGGACTGGAGAAGGCCGTCTTCGTACTACCGGGCTTCGCTGCGGACGCCATCGAGGGCAAGAATCCCTTCGAGGGCTTCGATCGCAGGCTCTACCGCTCCGTTCGCCAGGAGCTGCCTTCCGGCGGTCGCGGGGGCGGCGACGACGAGCCCCCCGGATCAACACCGGAGCGGTAGGGCGGGGCGTCGGCACTTGCGATAGCCCCACGATTCGGGGTAGAACACGTTTCACTTTTGTGGCTTGACCCCACCCAGTGGCGGGGACAAGCGTAGTGGGATGGCTGGTCAATCGGAAAGCCGGGCTGATGTTCTAACCGCGCCCTATTCGCTCCAGTACAGCTTCACGCGAAGTACGGGGAAGGTAATCGGCCGTTTCCTGGCAGCCCTTCGCGAAAAGAGAATACTCGGCGTTCGCATGGCGGGCGGGGGGGTGATGGTACCGCCCCAGGAATACGACCCGCTGTCGAGCGACGCTCTCGACGAACTCGTCGAAGTCGGCCAGTCGGGAGAGGTCGTAACCTGGTCGTGGGTGCAAGAGCCCCTGCCCGAACACCCGCTGGACAGGCCCTTCGCGTGGGCGCTGGTGCGCTTGGACGGTGCCGACACCTCGATGCTTCACGCCGTCGAAGTCGATCACGAAGGCCTCATGCGCAGCGGCATGAGGGTGACGGTTTCGTGGCGAGACGAGCCCAAAGGCTTTATCACCGACATACGATGTTTTGTTGAGGAGTCCGGCGATGTCTGAGCGTGTTAAGAAGATCAGCTGTCCGGTCAAGATAGACTATCGCGTCTATGCGGGTAGCGCTCAGACCCGCTTTCTCAACGGGCTCGCGGAGGGTCGATTACTGGGACAACGTTGCCCGGAGTGTAAGAAGGTCTACCTTCCTCCCCGTGGCGCATGCCCGCGCTGCGGGGTAGCCACGGAAGAGGAGGTCGAGTGTGCCGACACGGGTACCGTGACGACCTTCTGCATCGTCAACCTGCCGTTTTCGGCTACGGTGCGAGACATACCCTACGTTTGCGCGTCCGTGTTACTCGACGGAGCAGATATTCCCCTGTTTGGCCTCATACAGGAGGTCGAGGTCGAACAGGTGAGGATGGGGATGAGGGTGAGGGCGGTGTGGGCAGATCCCGAAGACATGCTACCTACCCTCGAGACGATAAAGTACTTCAAGCCGAGCGGTGAGAGCGACGCTCCCTACGAATCTTACAGGGAACACCTCTGATGCGGACGGTCGCGGTGGTCTCGTTCGCGCAGGCTGCCAACGTGGCGGCCAACAACAGACTCAACGAAGTCGAAATGCTCATGCCCGTCGTCCGGGAGGCGCTCTCCGCCTGCGGGATTTCGAGCGGGGAGGTTGGTTTCACCGTCTCGGGGAGCTGCGACTACCTCGTAGGCGTACCGTTCTCTTTTGTTACCGCGCTCGACGCCATCGGGGCCTGGCCGCCGATCGAGGAAAGCCACGTCGAGATGGACGGGGCCTGGGCTCTCTACGAAGCGTGGGCGCGGCTTCAGCACGGAGACGTCGATACGGCACTGGTTTACAGCTTCGGGAAATCTTCGAGCGTCGATCTGAACAGACTGTTGTCCCATCAACTCGACCCCTACTATACCATGCCGCTCTGGCCCGACGCTCGCAGCCTCGCCGGGCTGCAGGCGCGCGCGATGATCGACGCGGGGCGCTGCAGTGAGCGGCAGATGGCGTCGGTGGTAGTGCGTAGTCTCCGCGACGCCAAGAATAACCCCAAGGCTCATCGGCGTGGCGATCTTTCCGTCGAGGAGATTCTCTCTTCCTCCTACGTAGCGTCGCCTTTGCGTTCATACGACTGTGGGCCTAGCTGTGACGGAGCGGCGGCGATTGTGCTCGCGGCCGAGGAGAAGGCGCGGGAGCTCTGCCGCCAGCCGGCCTGGATCAGAGCGATCGAGCACCGCATCGACAGTCACTCGCTGGGCGCGCGGGACCTTACGCGCTCGCCCTCGGCGGCGAGCGCCGCCGAGGCTCTCGGAACGTCGCTGTCGGGCGTCGAGGTTGCAGAGCTCCACGCCCCGTTTTCTCACCAGGAGCTGTTGCTTCGTCATGAACTCGGCTTCGGCGATAACGTAGCCATCAACCCCTCGGGTGGAGCGCTTGCTGCCAACTCGTTCATGGTCGCTGGGCTCACGCGCCTCGGCGAGGCGGCCAGCGCCATCTTCAGCGACGACGCAAGCCTCGTGCTCGGTCATGCGACTTCGGGTCCTTGCCTCCAGCAGAACCTTCTCTGTCTGATGGAGGCTCGCTAGTGGCTCGCGCCTGCGCGGTCGTGGGGATAGGCCAAACCGAGCACGCGGCGCTGCGCGCCGATGTTTCCCAGCCGGGACTGGTGCGAGAAGCGGCGCTGCGCGCGCTCGCCGACGCCGGCCTGGTGTGGAGCGACATCGACGCCGTGGTGATCGGCAAGGCCCCAGACATGTTCGAGGGCGTGATGATGCCAGAGATATTCCTCGCGGACGCGCTGGGAGCCGTGGGCAAGCCGATGTTGCGCGTACACACGGCCGGTAGCGTAGGGGGCGCGACGGCTTTGGTGGCCGCTGGTCTCATCCAAGGTGGTGTCCACGAGAGGGTGCTGACGGTGAGCTACGAGAAGCAGTCGGAGAGTGAAGCGTCGTGGGTCTTGAGCCTCAATCTGCCGTTCCAGGCCCCTCTGGTCGCGGGAGCTGGGGGATACTTTGCCCCCTACATACGTGCGTACATCGAACTCTCGGACGCACCGTCTCATATTGGGATGATGGTAGCGGTGAAGGACAGGAGGAACGCGCTGAGAAATCCCTTCGCGCATCTCAGACTCGAGGACATCAGCATGGAGATGGTGGAGCAATCGCCCATGCTCTGGGACCCGATACGTTATCTCGAGACCTGTCCGTCTTCTGACGGTGCGTGTGCGATGGTGCTCGCGAGCTCGAAGGCGGCCGAGGCGACCTCGGCGCGCCCGGCCTGGATCGTGTCCACGGCCATGAGAAGCGAACCCACGATGTTCGCGGGCCGGAATACGGTCTGGCCCAGGGCGGGGGAAGAATGTGCGGCCGAACTTTACAGGAAGGCCGGTGTAAGGGTTCCCCGAAAAGAGATCGACGTGGCGGAGGTCTACGTTCCTTTTAGCTGGATCGAGCCCATGTGGATGGAGAACCTCGGTTTCGCGGAGCGACACGAGGGCTGGAAGATGACGGAGTCCGGCGCTACCGCGATCGACGGTGACATGCCCATCAATCCCTCCGGCGGGGTGCTGTCCTCCAATCCCATTGGTGCTTCGGGCATGCTTCGCTTCGCAGAGGCGGCGTTGCAGGTGCGACGCGCGGCCGGCGCGCGACAGATAGACGGTGCCCGCTTGGCGATGGGGCACGCCTACGGCGGGGGCTCTCAGTATTTCTCCATGTGGTTGGTCAGCAGCGAGAAGCCCTGAACAAGGAGTCCGCGATGGAGTTCAACATAGCCGACCTGTTCGAAAGCGTAGCGGACCGATTCACCGCAGACGAAGCCTTGGTCTGCAGAGAGAGGCGCCTCAGTTACGCCTCTCTCGACGAGCGCGCCAACCGCGTCGGGCACTACCTATCGTCACGGGGGATCAAACCTGGTGATCACGTAGGAATCTACATGTACAACTGTTGCGAGTTCATGGAGACAATGCTCGGTTGCTTCAAGATCCGTGCGGTGCCGATCAACCTCAACTACCGCTACGTCGCGGATGAGCTCCGCTATCTCTTCGACAATGCGGACCTGGTCGGGTTGATTCACCACCGCGCCTTCTCACCCGTGGTCGCCCGGCTTCGGCCAGATTTTCCTCTGATGAAGCTGGTCTTGTACGTCGACGATGACAGCCATGGGGATCCACGCGCCTGCCAGTCGCTGGCCTACGAAGAAGCGCTGTCCTCGTCTTCCGGCGATCGTGGATTCGGCGCGCGGTCAGCAGACGATCTCTACGTGATCTACACGGGCGGCACCACGGGGATGCCCAAAGGGGTCATGTGGCGCCACGAAGACGTCTTTTTCGCCGGTCTGCAGGGCGGCAACCCCGGAGGCGAACCCATCTCCGCGCCTGAGCAACTGGCTGACCGGGCCGAACGGGGTCCGCGGATGACGATCATGCCCTGCGCGCCGTTCATACACGGTGCGGCCCAGTGGGCCGCGCTCATAGGCTTCTTCGGTGGCAGCAAGGTCGTGATCCAGTCCGGCCCGCGTTTCGACGCCAAACTGGTGTGGGATCTCGTGGAGCGGGAAGGGGTCAACATCATGACCATCGTTGGAGACGCGATGGGCAGGCCCATGGCCGACGCCCTCATCTCCGAAGGGAAAACCTGGGACAGTTCGTCATTGATGGTCATCGGTTCCGCGGGCGCCGTTTTCTCGGAGAGCGTCAAGGAACAGTTCAAGACCAAGCTGCCCGGAACGGTTCTCGTGGACAGCTTCGGATCCAGCGAATCGGGACACGCCGGATCCATGACCGCCACCCGAGGTTCGAGTGAATCCGGTCACCCCCGTTTTGCGATGACGGCTGACGTCACGGTCCTAGACGACGATCTCAGGCCCGTTGTTCCTGGATCGGGATCGATGGGGAAGCTCGCGCGCAAGGGACATCTGCCACTCGGTTACTACAAGGATCCTGAGAAAACAGCCGCTACCTTTGTTGAAGTGGATGGTAATCGCTGGGTGATTCCTGGCGACCTCGCCACCGTTGAAGCAGACGGCACCATCACGGTATTTGGTCGGGGATCGGTGTGCATCAACAGTGGCGGTGAGAAGATCTTTCCCGAAGAGGTGGAAGAGGCGCTCAAGTCTCACCCGGCTATTTTTGACGCGATCGTCGTCGGCGTTCCCGACGCGAAGTGGGGCCAGCGTGTCGCCGCGGTGTATCAAATTCGCGAGAGCACAGACGCGCCTTCTCCGGCCGCGTTGCAGGAACATTGTAGGAAACACGTCGCGGGCTATAAAGTCCCCAGGCGATACTGCCGCGTCGTTACCGTCGAGAGACAGCCGAGCGGCAAGCCGGATTATTCGTGGGCCAAACAGGCGGCGATCGGGCCGTCGGGGATCGACCTGTAGAAGCTCGGGGCCGTAGTTGCCGCGAGACGATGGAGAGGAGCAAGAATTGAACGAATCAGCGTTACTCGTCGAGCGACAGGGTCACGTGGTCACCCTTACGATGAACCGCCCAGAAGCCAAGAACGCCCTCAACCCGGAAATGCTCTGTCGCATGGCGGATGCGTGGGAAGAGATCGACGCCGACGATGAAATCCGGGTGGCCATACTCACAGGCGCGGACGGCACTTTTTGCGCCGGCGCCGATCTGGACAAACTCGTTGGCCGTCTACTCAAGGGCGCCGCGCCACGCGACGAGTGGGAAGAACGCGTCGCCGAGGATTACACGGTGATTTTCAAGGGGCTCTTGCGGAGCTATCAGCTCGCCACTCCGCTCATAGCCGCCATCGAAGGCCCCTGCATCGCGGGCGGCAGCGAGATCTTGCAAGCCACGGACATCCGCGTGGCGGGAGAAGGTTCTACCTTCGGCATTTCTGAGGTGCGCTGGAGCCTCTTTCCGAGTGGGGGGTCGACGGTGAGACTCAAACGCCAGATTCCTTACACCAAGGCGATGGAGATGTTGCTTACCGGCGACCACTATTCCGCCGAAGAAGCGCTAGCGATGGGATTGATAGGTCGCGTTGTTGCCAAGGGGGAGGCGCTGTCGACCGCCCACAAGATCGCCGATCGCATCGCGGAAAACGGACCGGTAGCCGTGCGCGAGATCAAGGCTTCGGTGATCGCTACCGGATTCTTACCCGAAAATCAGGCAATGGACATCGAGTTCGAGCACAGCATGCGAGTGTTCGGTACGGAAGATTCCCGGGAAGGGCCGCGGGCCTTCAAGGAAAAGCGCAAACCCGTCTACAAGGGGCGTTGAATGACTAGCGAGCGAAAGCCACCGATGGATCCGGTGTGGGGGGATTGCGAGACCGAGCCACAGGCGAGCGGTTCATGGAATGAGAAGCGTCGGGTCGCTTCCGTTTTTCGGCGGCTGATTCAGCGGCTCGTTGCCGTCGACGCGCCCGAGGGCGCCCTGGCGGGCGTAGCCGAACGGCTCGAGGAGACGCTCGAGGCCATATCGCCTTGGCCCCAACGATCGGCTCTGGAGGGTTTCGCCGAAGGGGCGACTTCGGGCAACGTGCACGCGATGTTTGACCGTAGTCCGATGGTGGGCCTGTCGAATCCGCTTTCGCCGCCAATGCGCCTGCGGGACGAGAACGGGGTGATCCGAGGTACGGTATCTTTCGGGGCCGCCTACGAGGGGCCCCCTGGCCATGTCCACGGGGGCTTCATCGCGGCGGCCTTCGACGAAGTGCTGGGCTTTGCGCAGTCGCTCACCGGCCACCCCGGAATGACCGCTTCGCTCAATATCAAGTACCTCCACCCCACGCCGCTTCATTGCGAACTGTGGGTGGAGGCGAAGGTCTCTCGAATAGACGGCCGCAAGATTCTGGCGCAGGGACAACTGGGGAGAGACCAGCTGACGCTTGCCGAGGCCAGCGGCCTGTTCGTTTCCGTGGACGCCGACAAGATCAGGAAACTCGTCGGCAAGTCCGCGATCAAGCGAGAAGCGCCGGAATGAAGCCCGGAGGACGATGCGATCCAGACAGGGACTGGAGGCCTGCGGCCTTGTCTCGGCTGGGGGGTGGGTGGGAAGGCGATTTAGCTCAGTGTGGGGCAGGGCGCCCAAGGAACAGTAGCGCCGGGTTCACCCAATCCCCTGTTTTTGCTGATCATTGCGCCGCGAGCGTTTGGTACGCGACTTGCTCTCTTGTTACCGTGCGCCGCCGACAGGTGCATCTAGGAAGAAGAGGACGGAACGACCCCCCCCGTTCTATTCATCCTTGTACCGGCGGTGCCGGGTGAGAGTTATTAGGCGTCCGATCGCGCCGCTTGACCCGGTACCGCCGTAGCTTGCTTCTTGTGTCGCGGAGTTCTTCGCACCGCTAACCCTTGGCTTGGCCTCTGAGCAGAAGGTCCGCTGCTACGCGGACCTTGGCCGTGACGGTCTTTTGGTCGTGAAGGCCACCGGCCCAACCCACCAGTGAAGCAAACCATACGTGCTGAAGTATCAAAGCGACGCTGAACTCGCCGCCCGCCGACGGTGTTTCTGTGGAGTTCAGATCGTCACCGGCAAGGGCTTTTTCGACCATGGCCGTGACACGGCCGTGAAAACGAGAGACCTGCTCCGTCAGTTCGTGGTCGGACGACGCGACCGACCGGAGTACCGCCTGCGCGAGTTTTGGCTTCTGACAGAGTCCACGCGTCGCGGCGGCAAAAAAGGCAGTCACCCGCTCGAGGGGGTCGCGGCCGGTCGCCGGCCGCTTTTCCATGTGATTTTCCAGGCGAGACACCTCGCGGGCGAGGGCCGCGACCAGCAAATCCTCCTTGCTACGGAAGTGGCGGTACAGGGTCCCCAGCGCGACCCCAGCTTCCGCCGCGACGTCTCGCAGCCGTACGGCCTCGAATCCACCCCGCTCGGCCAGCGCGATGGCGGTATCAACTATCCTGAGGGCCCGTTCTTCCACGAGGGCCGATTGAAACACGTTTCAATGGCTCAAGCCAGTGTTTCCAGCGACTTTACAAGGTTGGTTCCCCCACGTAGTGATTCAAGATGTGCCGCCGCATGACGCCGTTCCGAGGGAGAGGGATCCCGTCTACCAGAGCGTGGTTCGCCGTGCGCGGTGCGGTGGCTATGGCGTTTGTGCTTGCCTTGGTTCCAGTGGTCGCAGATGCCGCTGCTGGTGGCGCGGACGACGCCCCTGAGGACCGGACCGTGACGCCCAAATCACCCCCGCATCACACCGAGTCCGGATTTTTCAACCCCGGCTACGCACCGCCCGAGTTCTCTCCACTTACGGTCGGACTGCCCTTCATGCTCCGGCGCGTGGTGGGTAGTCTCGTCCCCAGGGCCGCAAGAGCTCCACTCCGCGTGATATGGGACCGTGGATCAGATACCGACGCTTCTCGGTCGCCGGCGACCCTGACCTGGGTTGGCCATTCGACGCTGTTGGTTAGTCTCGCCGGAGTTACCTTTCTCACTGATCCGATCTGGTCGAACACCGCCAGCCCGTTTCCGTTCGGGCCACGCCGCTACGTGGAGCCGCCGATGAGTCTCGAGGAACTTCCTCACGTTGATTTCGTAGTCGTCTCGCACAACCACTACGACCACATGGATATAAACAGCTTGAAGGCCTTGTCCCGGGCGGGGTCGCGTATCTTCGTGCCGCTCGCGAATGCGCACATACTCAAAGCCGCGGGCATTGAGGCAGTAGCGGAGTTGGACTGGTGGGATTCGGCCACCGTGGGTAACGTCACCGTGCACTGCGTTCCGGCGAGACACTGGAGCAGAAGAACCGTGCTGGACAGGAATCGTTCCCTTTGGTCCGGATGGGTCGTCAGTGGGGCAGGGAAGCGCTTCTATTTTGCTGGAGACACGGCCGCCTTCGCCGGTTTTGCCGAGATCGGGCGCAGGCTTGGCCCCTTTGACATGGCCGCCCTCCCGATCGGGGCCTACAGCCCCCCGGAGATGATGGCAGCCTCGCATCTCACGCCGGAAGAAGCCGTGGACGCCGCGGTGGCCCTCAGGACGCGTCGCAGCGTCGCCGTTCATTTCGGCACCTTCGACTTGAGCGACGAACCTCTCGACGAACCGCCGCGGCGGTTCCTGGCGGCTTCCGTCGCTGCGGCGAGGGGATCGCAGCGAGACTGGGTCCTTGCCATCGGGGAGACTCGGTCGTGGTAAGGTCTTGTTGAAGCGGATCGGGGTGAGGGATAATCCATACCCGTGGCAGCGGGTGAACCAGAGCGAAGCGAACCCTTCAACGGCTGTTTTGGTTGTGGCGTGGATAATCGGGTGGGGTTGAGACTCGCTTTCGAGCGCGGCGAAGACGAAGTCAGATGTCAGACCACGGTCGGGAAGGAGTTCGTTGGTTATTCCGATTTCATCCATGGGGGCATCGTCACGACCATGCTCGATGAGGCTATGGGGTGGTCGCTGATCTCGCTTATCGGCAGATACGGGGTCACCCGGAGCCTCAGGATCGACTTTCGACGCCCGGTGCGGAGCGGCAAGAGAGTCACGCTTAGCGCGAGGATTCTCGAAGTCAGCGGCGCCGAGGCCCGGGTGGCCTCCACGATCGAGGATTCTCGGGGCCGGCTGCTGGCCCGCGCGGAAGGAGACTGGGTGCTCGTCCGTTCTGAACGGGCCAGGACCACCGTAACGAAGGATGACTGAGGCTGCGCCCAACAGACTGGCTCTCTACGTCGGTCACCCGAGTCTGACCGACCCGGCGGTGCGTAGCGCCGCCCTGGAGACCGTTCCCTTGGAGCGGCAGGCCTTTGATCTAGAAATAATTCATGGAGACGCCAACTCGGTTGCCTCTGCCCGAGCGGCGCTCCTTCAGCTGAGCTTTGGGGCGGGACGACGCTGCGTATGGCTCCGCAGCTTCGACGACAGCGACCCCCGCGAGGTAGAGGGCCTACTCGAGTTGGTCGAGCAGGGGTGGGCGGGCGATAATCTGCTGGTCGTGAGTACCGCCAAGATCGATAGACGAACCCGGCTCTACCAGGCTATTGCTCGCGCGGGCAGCGTCCGAGATCTTCGGCTACGTACCGACAGGATGGGCCGTTTCGAGGAAAGAGCCGTATCGGCCCTCATCATCGAGCGCTTGAAGGCCAACGGACGTCCCGCGCCTAACCGCGCTGTACTCGGTGAAATCATGTCCCGAGCCGGCAGCGACGAGGGACAGCTCTTACAGGAACTGGACAAGCTCTGTCTGGTTGGAGATGCTGGCCGAGCCCTGACAGTGGAAGACGTGAAGGCACTCATGAACGATGCCGCTGAAGCCAGTGTTTTCGAACTTACAGACGCGATAAGCGCGCGGCAGTTCGACAAAGCCCAGCTGTTGGTAGAAGAGATACTTGCCGGGGGGACGGCACCTCAGAGGCTTTGCGCGGTTCTCGCCACTCATATCGCGTCGCTTTACGAGGCCTCGCGGCACCTGGGACGCCTGCAGCATGGTGATCTGCGGGGTGGAATACCCGAGTTCGAAAGGCGGGTGTGGGATAGTTTACCGCAACCGGTTCGCAATCGTTTCGGTTCGGTGGGACGGGCGTGGTTCCTGTTCAAGGGTGCCGCCGCTTTTGGCTTGGGCGAACTGTTGAACCTGCATGGAGCCGTTGCCAAGCTCGACAGGGACCTGAAGGGCTCCGGGGTGGAGCCGAGATTGCTGTTTTCTGGCTTCGTCGGTCGCACCTGTGTAGCTGCACGATGAGTGGTTGCGTGGGGTACAGAGGCCGGGTCGACTGTGAACAGGGCATGGCGCCCCGGTTTGAGCCTTCGCCAAGGGGCGGGCACAATATACTCATGTTGTAGGAGGTGGGGATGGATCCGTCTCACTTTGGCCTTTCGGGGCACCCTTTCGGCCACGACGGAGAATCGGCCAACGGTTCGGTCGCGGAGGCCTATGGCGCCCTGCTTTCAGAGCTCAGGGCCGGCCTCCAGGCGCCGCAGGGGATAACTCTTCTTATCGGCGAGCAGGGGAGCGGCAAGAGCGCGCTTTCGCGTTCGCTCGTGGGCCGACTTTCGGACAAGGCACGGGTGGTTTACCTTCCCTACGCGGGCCCCGGGCTTCGCCACCTTCTCTGCGAGAGCCTCGAACAGCTCGGGGTTTCGGTGAAGGATAAAGACGAAGGCCCGCTCGTCGAGGCCCTGAGAGAGCTTGCCTCCAAGCGTGCCCAGAACGAGAAGGCGACCGTCATCATCGTGGATGAAGCCCAGGATCTGCCGGCCAAGACACTAGAGAGACTCGCAAAGGTATTCGGCGACGACCCCGCGGAGCCGACCATGCTGCACATGATCCTCGTTGGCCGACCGGAGCTTCTGGATCGCATGAACGCCGCGTCCGATCGCAGCATTCTCAAACAGCTTGTCCAGGTCTGTCGCATGGATCCGATCGAACCCGACGACGCGTTTGACTACATACGCAACCGCATCGGCCAGGCTGGCGGCTTGGCGGAGGATATCTTTACCGAGGAAGCGATGAAGAGTATCGTCCAACGAGCCGAAGGGGTGCCGCGGAAGCTCGACTCGATCTGCTCGGCCGTTCTCGAGGTGGTCGATGAACAGCAGGGCGGTGAGATTCCGATACAGCCCGAAGCGGTGGATCTCGCCTGCCGCTCGATGGAGGGTTTCGAGATGGAACCCGGTGACAAGCAATCAGCCAAGAATTCCGACGGCTCCCAGGTATCCCACGTCATCGAAGAGGTCTCGGTCAGCGATGAATCCGGCGGCGACGGTGATGGGTTCACCGCCGATTTCGGCGACCCCGATTCTCTCGAGGACGGAACCCGAGAGAACCGCAGACGCTTGGGGCTCTGGGCGGTTGGCTTCCTGGCGGTCATAGCGGGCCTAGCCGCGGCTCTCACGAGCAGGCAGGGCGAGGACCCGACCCAGCTTACCGTCAAGGTTCCCGTGGAATCGTCGCGTTCTTCTCAGAGCGCCGCAACCACCGCTGAAGCAACCCGTCAGATGTCCGCCGTAGCCGTAAAACGGCAGGCCTCGGTTAACCAAACCGCGGTGGGGAACGTTCCCAAGCTCAAGATACAACGGAACAACGCAAGCGACGCTCTTCGTTCGAGGCGTGCCACGTTCGGAAAACAGCCGGCCCCGGCGGTCAATCCCGCGGCGCGGCCCACCCCCGTTCAGTCGAATCAAGTGAGGACTCCGGCGCGATCGGCGGCGGCAACCGCTGCCCGCCGTTCGACGCGAACGGAGCCAGTCGCCAAGCCGGCCGGCGGAGCGTCGGCGGTAGCGGCGCGAAGCCCGGTTGCCCGGCCGAGACGGGCTCCGGCTGCCTCCGCCGGATCGCGGCCGGGCGATTCCGGAGCCCCCGCCAGGGCTGCTGCCGAGGCGGCGAAGCCGCCTTCGAAGCCGGTCGCGGGGCAGGGGGTGCCGGCTGTGGCCGCGCCACCGATTCCGCTGCCGGTTACGCCCGCCGCGGCTGTAGCCCCTCCTCGAGCCGTTCCAGCGCCGCAAGTAAAGCCTATCGTTGCTGCCATCACCGAACCGGTCGCCGCTGCTCCTGAGGCGGCCGTCCGCAAAGCCGTTGCCGCTGCTCCCACTGCCGTCCCGGAGGTCGCGCCGGCGAGGCCGGGACCTGCAGGGACCGCTGATCAGAGGGTGGCGTTGGTGGAAACCGCCAGCCATTTTGCCATTCAGCTAGGGGCGTTTTCGACAGCGGCCAACGCGGAAGCCTATCGCAAGAAGGCGTCCGCTGCGTTATCTGGGGTGGTGGTCAAGCAGGGCGAGAGTGGTGGCAAGTCTCTCTTCAGGGTCATGGTCGGACGTTACGCGAGCATTGATGAGGCGCGTGCGGCGGAGGCGGGCATCAAGCAGAAAGGATTCAGCACCTTCGTGCGGCGGGTCTCTCGCTAGGCTCGGCTTGCGGCACTCTGATCCCTAGGACGCGAGGGTAGCGGCGAGTCCCTGCCACCAATCGTCGTCGGTTCCCGGCAAGAAGGGTAGGTAGAGGGATATCCTGTCCAGGACGCCTTCGTATTTGTCGCTCAGCAAGACTCCGATCTCGTGGCGTTTACCAATCACCGCCATCTCCGCCACCATGTCGTCCGGGATGAGATCCACCATGTCGTTCCAACGTCCCTGCCGAGAGAGTCCGTTGAGTCGGTCGCTCAGCCCGCCCCAACCGTGAACGTCAAGAATGACCTTGTAGGTACGGGTGGACGCGTAGAAAGAAATTTGCTGTTTGATGGCCCGAATCGCGTTTTCGATTTCTTCCTCGTTGTCTCCGCAGGCGACGAAACAGGAACTAACGAGCTTCAGGTCCTGGGAATCCCTGCCACTGCTGGCCGCACCATCGGCCAACGCCGGCTTGACGACGGTTTCGATGTATTTGCAGGTGTGCATGGGGTGAACGAAGAAGCCGTCGCAGAGCTCGCCCGCGAGCCTGCAGATGTAGGGGTTCACGCCGGCCAGATAGATCGGAGGCCGTGGATGGTGGTGGGGGCCCGGGTCAAAAAAGGGCGTCATCAAGGTGAAGCTGTAGAAATCCCCCTGGTAGTTCAGGGGTTCGCCGGTCTGCCAGCAATCCCAGATGGCCCGGATGGAAAGGATAAGGTCTCGCATGCGAGGCCCGGGCTTGTCCCAGGGGACGCTGAAACGCCTCTCGTTGTGTCCCTTGACCTGAGTGCCCAGTCCCAGAATAAAGCGTCCACCTGAATAGCGCTGCAAGTCCCACGCGGTGCTAGCCGTGATCATCGGGCTGCGGGGAAAAGCCACGGCGATACCGGTGCTGAGTCCGAGGGTCTGTGTATGTTCGGCGGCTACCATCAACGGGAGGAAGGGTTCGTGCGCCGCTTCCGCGGTCACCAGCCCGGAAAAGCCCAGCGCCTCCATCGTTCTCGCCGCTTCTGCGATTTCTTCAACGCTGGTTGCCAAAAGACCGGCCTCGAGTAAGGGCATAGAATCCTCCTGCTTCCTGGGCGCTCAGTCCGGGCGTGGCGTCGCTCGAAGCGCGACAGTTTTGTACCCCATGTCCCGAGATGATGACACAGTTCGGCCAGCTGACCCGTTGACTCCTCGGAAATCCCTTTGTTTTGGCCAGAATCAACTCCTCGCTTCGCGGCTCCGGGTGGCATGTGTATTGCTTTGAAACAGTTGTTGTTGATTCGCCGCCGCCGCGCAGAACCAACGGCGAGGAGACCGAAAAGTGAAATCCTTGGACAGGGAAGTAGTTGGCCGCCAGCGCGTGCTCGTCGTTGACGACGAAGACGCGACCCGGAAGCTGGTTTCACGGGTTCTCTGTCCTCTCGGCGTCGAGATAACCGAAGCACTCGCGGGTCGGGAAGCCCTGAGCGCGGCCACCTTGACCAAGCCCTCCCTGGTCCTGCTGGACTTGGGCCTGCCCGATGTGGACGGGTTGGAGCTTCTCCGGATGCTCCGTAACGAACATCCGGCCTTGCCAGTGGTGGTGGTGAGCGGGGCATCCAGCGTCGACGCAGTGGTAGATGCGATGAGGATGGGCGCCAGGGACTATGTCACCAAGCCCTTCGAACCCCAACGCCTGCGCGTCGCGGTGGCCAACGGTCTTCAGCACCTCGCGCTGGGCAAGCGAGTCGAGGAACTCGAGCAGTGCATAGATCAGTCTCACCCGTTCGACGGCATCGTCGGGTGTTCGAGCAGCATGGGGGCTCTGTTTTCGACAATGAAGAAGCTCGCCGTCAGTTCGGCGACGGTACTGATCCAGGGTGAGACAGGCGTTGGCAAGGAGCTCGTCGCCCGGGCGCTCCATTTCAAGGGGAAGCGCGGCAAGGGGCCTTTTGTGGAACTCAACTGTGCCGCGATTCCCGCGTCCTTGCTCGAGAACGAACTCTTCGGCCACGAGAGCGAGGCGTTTACCGGTGCCAACCACCGGCGCGCCGGACGCATAGAATTAGCCGACGGCGGGACTCTGTTTCTCGACGAGATCGGGGAACTCGACCTTGCCTCCCAGGCCAAACTTCTGCGCGTCCTCCAGGATCGTAGACTCGAGCGGCTCGGCGGAGGTAGCCCTCTGCAGGTGAACGTGAGGATAATCGCGGCTACCAACCGAGATCTCGCCGGCGAGGTCCAAGCGGGGCGTTTCAGAGAGGATCTCTACTACCGCCTCAGCGTGTACCCTATCTACGTTCCGCCTCTGCGTGAACGCAAACAGGACATCCCGGCCCTGGTAGACCATTTCCTGAGGCTGGTAGCGAGCGAAGAGCAGAGGCCCTGTCCTATCATCGACCGTGCCGCCGTCGACATGCTGGCGAACCACGACTGGCCGGGAAACGCGCGAGAGCTCCAGAACGTGGTGCGACGGGCGATGGTAAGCATGGAGGGCGAGACGCTGCGGGTGAGGGATCTGCCGACCTACATAAGAGGTCGGCAAGCGAGTGAGTTCGCGGATCGCCCTACCCAATCCGTTGAAGTCGCCGAGTTGTTGTCGCTGCGTGAGCTCGAGAGACGCCACATCTGCTTGGCGCTCGAACGCGGTCGCGGCAACCTGTCAGAAGTCGCGAGGATACTCGGTATCGGAAGAACGACTCTGTACAGGAAGATCGAAAAATACGGCCTCCAGTTGGACGGCGGTCCGGGAGTGAATCCGAGCATCTGACGACGGCTACACGTCGTTACTCTCGGGCAGCCTTGCACGCCCAACGCCTTTGGCGCATTTCTGCACTATTCCTCGGCGCCGGTCTTGAGCCGCGATTCCGCGAGCACCGTACCCAGCCGACACGGTGTCTGCTTTGTCGCCTGAACCGGCAAAGACGCCAAACCTCCCCAAATACCTGGCTTTTTGGGCTGGCCCCGTTCTCCGGCCAGATCTTGATCGAGGTCGTGGATCGCCAGAGCCGACTTCGGGCTCTTGGCACCTCAATTGCGTATTCGGTCCGTCGCCCCGCGCGCCAATTCACACAAGGATCGATATTCCGCATGATAATAGACAACGAATCGTTCACCCAGATCGCTCTTCACGTACGAAGGGCCTCCGACAGCCTGCTCAACGCAGCTCGCGAATTGGCCAGCTTCAGCGATAGCGCGGGGAGCAATTCCGGCGACAACACGAGTTCCGAGTTGAATACCGCCGTCGAGTCACTAGTCGCCATGAACGAGGAGTTCATCATTCTCGAGCAGCTGTTGCGCGCAATCTGGGACGCCAACCGAGACGAAAAGCAGCTCGTGAGCTGATCTATGGTTCCCGGCTCCATCTTGATAGCGGTTGCGCTGATCGCCATCGTCGTTGGGCTGAGCCGCTCCGCCTCCTGAAAGTCTTTCCGGCGCACTCAACTCCCACCGTTCCTCAACCGACCGTTTCGCTCCCGGCCCGGCTGGGATAGAATCCAGACGGCGCGTGGAACATCTCATTCCATCACAACTCTTTGAAGCCCAGCCTCTTTGGTTGCTGCTTGGCTGCGTGGCGATTTCGGTCGCCGTACTCGGGAGGGGTGCGGACTGGCTGGTCGAAGGGGCTTCGAACCTCGCCGTGGACCTCGGCATGCCCAAGGTCATTATCGGCGCGACCATCGTCTCGTTGGGAACGACCAGCCCGGAGTGTGCGGTGTCGGTCATGGCGGCCTGGTCCGGTGAACCGGGACTCGCGCTGGGCAACGCGGTGGGTTCGATAATAGCCGACAGCGGTCTGATCTTCGGTCTCGGTTGCGCCTGGGCGGTATTGCCGGCGGATCGCTTCGTGCTGAACCGCCAGGGCTGGGTGCAGGTGGGTGCGGGGGTTCTTCTCGCGCTGTTGTGTTACGGGGCCTATCTCGTCAGTGGACCGGAGGCCAGTCTAGGGTCGCGCACCGGGCTGCTCATGATCGTTCTTCTGGGGGCATACCTATTCGTATCGATTCACTGGAGCCGTGAACATCCGGAAGGCACCACCTTCGTGCTCGATCAAGAGAACGGCGCTTCCGGCGTTTCTGCTACCACGCTGTTCCTTCCGCTGGTGATGGTATCGACGGGCCTGGTCTTCGTCATCGTGGCTAGCCACGTTCTGGTGCAGTCAGTTTCGGAGATAGCCGTACAGATCGGCGTTCCCAAGCTCGTGATCGCCGGGACCCTCGTGGCGTTCGGAACGTCACTTCCGGAGCTGGTCGTGGGCATGACGTCTATCCGCAAGGGGCACCCGGAGTTACTCGTTGGCACGGTCATAGGCGCCGATATTCTGAACGTGCTGTTCGTCATAGGCGCTTCGGCTCTGGCCGCGCCGCTGCCCATATTCGAGCCTCAGGCATCGGTTCCACACGTCTTTCTGCTCATCCACCTGCCGGCGATGTTGACGGTATTACTGATATTTCGGCTGAGTATCGTCGCTGCGGTTAGGAAGGGGCACTTCGATCGCTGGATGGCGCTGCCGCTGCTCGCAACCTATATCGGCTACGTGGTGATTCAGTTCGTGATCACGACGCGCTGATCCGCCGCCCCTGGGGCGCCTGACGGGCTGGCTCCGGATCAGTTGTTCCTGGCCACGAGCTTCTGTGTCAGTCGTAGCAGCTGTTCCCGGAAGGCGGACGGAGGAAGCGCGGATATATGCCGACAGGCACGTTCAACGTGACGGGTCGCCAACTCCCGTACCCGAACGGTTACCCCCGCGTTCCGTATTATCTCCAGAGCTTGGTCGATGGCCGGTTGCCCACAGTGCGGGTCGACGAAGGCCTCGAGGACGCCCGGATGATCGAGTGCCCAGACTATAGGAAGCGAGGGGTTCCCGTCTCGCAGGTCAGTACCCACCTGCTTGCCAATAACCGAAACGTTGCCGTCGACATCGAGAACGTCGTCGATCATCTGGAACGCGAGGCCGACGTTCTGGCCGCAGTCGGCCATGCTCTCCACGGCACCGTCGTCGAGGCCGGCTAGGTGCGCACCGATGCGCGCGCCGGCAGAAAAGAGAGAGGCCGTCTTGCGATCTATTATTTCCAGGTAGTCCCTTTCGGTGGCGTCGGGATTGCGGCGGAAACGGGACTGCATTATTTCGCCTTCGGTGAGCGCCACGCAGGCTTCCGCCGCCCACGCCACGATCTTTTCCTCGAAGCGCCCGCACACGTCGAAGGCTCTGCAAAACAGGAAGTCTCCGGTAACGAGCGTGTCCGGAACGCCGAATCGTAGCGGCGCCGCCTCCTTGCCACGGCGGGTGTCACTCGAATCTATGATGTCGTCGTGGAGAAGGGTCGCGGTGTGTATGAGTTCTAGGGCCACACAGAGGTCCACCATGTCGGAGACCTCCTCGCCGCCGCAGGCCCTGAAGACGAGAAGGCTTACCGCAGGGCGTATTCGTTTGCCCCCCGCGTTGATCAGGTAGTCAGCGATCGTGGAAATCCGCTGTTCTCTTGAACGTATGACTTCCGATATTCGCTCTTCCACGAGCGCCAGGTCGTGGGCGAGGAGCTGGAAGTCAGCGGTGGCTTCCAGCTTGCTTTGAGGCGCGGTCTTTCCCATCGCGAGAAACAAAGATTCACCAGTGACCGTGCAGCCCTCGGCGAAGCCGTCACTAGCCCTCAAATCCTGGCTCAAGTCAAGGCTTCTGCTACTTTACTCTGGACCACTGCTGTGGCAGCTTGTCGTCGAGAGCAAAAGGAGGGGGCCTGGGCATGGCCACAAAGATTACCGACGAATGCATAAACTGTGGGGCTTGCGAGCCGGAGTGTCCGAACACCGCGATCTACGAAGGTGGTGAAGAGTGGGAGTTCAACGGTGAGATGAGTCAGGCCATAGACGACGACGTCTACTACATCGTCCCGCAGAAGTGTACGGAGTGCGTGGGCTTTTTTGATCAGGAACAGTGTGCCGCCGTGTGTCCGGTCGACTGCTGTATTCCCGATCCCGACATTCCCGAGACCGAGGAGGTTCTTCTGGAAAGGGCCAAGGTTCTGCACCCCGACGTCTCTATCCCGGATCCGCCGCCGTCCCGTTTCAGAAGCTGACCGTTACGGTTCAGCGCCCCGTCAGGCCGGTGAAGAATAACCGCGACTACGGGAAACTGTTTGTTTGTCTGTCGGCGTCCGGCCTCTTTCTCTACCTCGCCTTTCGTGGTGAGGACTGGTCGAAGCTCTCCGACACCCTGGCAAAGGCCGACTTTCGTTACGCGCTCCACATGGGCGGCATCGGGATCTACGCGCTCTACGTGCGATCACAACGCTGGCGTCTTATCCTCGAGCTCTCCACCCGCAAGGCTCAGGCGATCGGGCCACTGTTCTCGGCGTCGGCGATCGCCTTCATGGCGAACATGCTTCTCCCGCTTCGGGTAGGAGAGATCATCAAGCCCTACCTAGTTAGCCAGCACACCGAGGTGCCGATGAGTACGGCGTTGGCTACGGTCGTGTTGGAGAGGATTCTTGATCTAGTTGCTCTCTTTGTTTTCGCTTTGCTGGTGGTCTCGTGGCTCGAAGTGCCTACCGAGGTGCGTAACATGACGTGGATCGCCGGTGGAATCGCCGCCAGCGGTGCGGTCGTCATAGCCGTAGTACAGATAAACCGAGAGAGATTGCTGCCTGTACTTGACGGCTGGTGGGCGAAGCTCCCTCAACGTATCGCGGTTCCGCTGGTGAAACTCGAGCACCAGTTTCTCAACGGCATCGCCGCGGTATCGGGAATCGTAGCCGTTGTGCAGCTTCTAGTCTGGTCCGCGTACCTCTGGTTGGTCATCGCCGTCAGTTTTGCCTTCGGGTTTCTCGCCTTTGACCTGGCTGTGCCGTTTCTCGGCGGCGGTGTGACCGTTACGGCGCTGGTGGCGCTAGCGGTTGCCGTTCCTTCGGCGCCGGCCTTCGTTGGCCAGTTTGAGTGGGGGTGCAAACTGGCGCTTGAAAGCGTATACAGCGTGCCGGGAAACCTCGCCGGAGCCTATGCGATCTTCACCCATGCGACGCAGTTCGCCGTACAGGTATTGTTAGGGCTTGTTTACCTGGTGAAAGAAGGGTTAAGCTTTCGAGAACTGGGGCGGATTCACGGCACGGCTGGAGACCGCGTGTAGGCTATGCACGTATTGCGAGACAAACGGGTCCTTCTCTGCGTAGGTGGAGGGATAGCCGCCTACAAGTGTGGTGAACTCGTGCGCCGACTGGTGACTGGTGGTGCCGAGGTCCAGGTGGCGATGACGGTGGCGGCCCGAGATTTCGTAACGCCTCTTACCCTCCAGACGCTGTCCGGCAGACCGGTGGCGTCAGATATTTCGAGTCCCGTCGAAGATGCTCGTGTGGGACACATTCGTATAGCCGACGAAGCGGACGTGGTGTTGATCGCCCCCGCTACCGCCGGGCTGATCGCCCGCCTCGCCAACGGTATCACGAACGACATGGTGACGGCGGCGGTGCTGGCCACCCGGGCACCGGTTGTCGTCGCGCCGGCCATGAACAGCAAGATGCTGGAGCATCCCGCCACGCGGGCCAACCTCGATCGCTTGGCGTCGTACGGCTACAGAATAGTCGAGCCGGAAAGTGGGGAACTCGCGTGCGGTTACGACGGACCTGGGAGACTGCCCGGCGCGCAAGCCTTGATACAAGAAACCGCCGCGGCACTGTGTGCGCAGGATCTCGCGGGCCAGCGGGTCGTAGTATCGGCCGGCCCAAGCAGGGAAGCCATCGATCCGGTTCGTTTCATCAGCAACCGCTCCAGCGGTCGCATGGGGTACGAGGTCGCCCTGGCGGCAATGCGAAGAGGTGCGGCGGTCACCCTGGTGAGTGGACCTGGCTCGCTTGAGCTTCCCCGGGGCTGCGAAGTGGTAGCCGTGGAGTCCGCGGTCGAATTTCGAAACGCTCTCGTGGGCGCCGCCTCGGGCGCGGATGTGGTCATAATGGTCGCCGCGATCGCAGACTACCGGCCGGTACGGATG
>JBHHVL010000053.1:0-21067 GCA_046754245.1 Binatia bacterium
GACGTGTCACGTAATTATGGCGCCATTTGCCGGACAAAATAGGTGGTCGCTACAACGTTGCGGTGGATGCCGATCTTGCCAAGACCCGCCGCCTCCGCGACCTTCTTGTGGGAGACCACCCACATCTTGCCTGGTCACTTGTCCGCCTACTGCGGCGTAGTGAGGATGACCGAATCGGCCGGCACCGGCTCAGGGCAAGAGGCCCCACATGAGACGAGCGAATTCTTGTCCGCTCTCGCCGGCGGCAAGGGTGGCCCGCTCCGCCAGATTCGCCGCGTCGACGCCCTCACGCGCGAGTTCCCGCGCGCGCACGAGTTCGCGGGCGACCCTGCCTTCCAGCGAGGCGTAGCTTCCCCATCCGGTAAAAGAGTCTCCGTTGACCACAAAGCTGGGGGTGCCGCGCAGCCCGAGCTCCTGCGCCAGGCCGGTCTCGTAGTCGACCTGGGCTACGAGACCGGGATCGCTCATGTCGCGCCGGAACCGTTCCAGGTCGAGTCGGAGTTCACGCGCGTACCCGCCCAGGTCGGACTCGCCGCGGGCTCTCGGGTTGGCAACCAGCCGGTCGTGATAGGCCCAGAACTTTCCCGGGCGGGCAGCCGCAAGCGCCGCGGCCGCGGCCGCGGCCGCACGGCTGTGGCTACTGAGCGCGTTGTTCTTGAAGATCACCTGCACGTCGTCGTGGGTGCGCACCAGGTGTTTGATGGGTTCGACGGTTCGAGAACAAACCGGACACTGGAAGTCGCTGAAGACGTATACTTTCACGGCCGCGTCATTCGGCCCGAAGGCCGGCGAAGCGCCGGGCTTGCCGGCAATCCCCGGGGCCGGCGGCCCTGGCGCCACCGCGGCCGACTCTAGCGCTTCGGTGTGACCCGGAAGCCGCTCGAGTGCGATGAGGTCCGGCGCTTCAGTCCTCGGCGAATTCGCGGGGTGGTCACCCGCGATCTGCGCAAGGGAGCACGTGGGAAAAACCGCGGAAATCGCTAGGGCCACGCCCCACGAGACTAGCTGTCTATTCATTTCTCATTCCTTTCGCCGTTGGACGTCGGAACGCAAAGCTCTGGGGTTGGTCGTGGTCACCGGCTTGACCGTGATACAGACCCAAAGCCACTGAACTCTCGTCGTCGGATGTTGCCGAACCCAGAGTCTATCGAATAGTCGCTATCGCCGCCAATACCCCCGTACTCGGTGGCGGCGTCCGCGATCGGCCAAAACCGCTTATCAAGTGGGAACTCAGCCGCTACTGCAGTCGAGGAAATCCTCGGTCAAATAGCCATATTCCCAATCGGCATAGGCAGGCCGATCCGATGGACTGGAGGCTCGGGGTTCTGAGGGCGATGGACTTGGGCGGAAACCCGGGCTGCGGCGGCCCCTGGATCGTGAGACGCGGGGCCCGGCCGGCGAGCCGAGGCGGTGGTCGGCGAAGCCCCCGGCAACAAATAATGCCTTGACAAATAGATCATGTAGATATATCTATCAGATCGTTAGGGCTTTTTCCGATGGCAGCGCCAAACCGAACAGCTTACGCGATACTGGGTTTTCTTACCGTCAAGCCTATGTCCGGCTACGACGTCAAGAAGGCGGTGGAAGCGAGCATCGACAATTTCTGGAAAGAGAGCTACGGGCAGATCTACCCCATTCTCAAGCGTCTCAGCGAGGAAGGCTCCATCGAGAAGAGCGAGAGCGCGACGGGCGGCAAGCGACCCCGTCACCTCTACACGATCACCGAGCGGGGCCGTGAGAAACTCAAGAGCTGGCTGCGCGAGCCGACCGAACCCTCCCCGGTAAGAATGGAACTCCTTCTCAAGCTCTTCTTCGGCTCCCAGGTAGATCACAACACCAACCGACGACAGATCGAGGATTACCGCGAGCGCATGGTCGCCGAGCTCGCCCGCTACCGAGCGATAACGGCGAAGCTCGAGCAAGAGTGCGGCGATAATCCCGACCTCCCCTACTGGCTCATGACGCTCCGCTTTGGAGAACGAGATCACGAGGCGCACATCGCCTGGTGTGACGAGGCGCTCACGCTACTCGACGGGATTCCGGGCGAGCGCGGGATCGGCGCAACGGTACCGTCGCAGCCGTTGGGGTCGGATGCAGACGCGACTGACAAATCGGAGGCGAGAGACGACTAGATGGTAAGCAGTGAGAAATTCGACGTCGTGGTGATCGGTGCCGGGCTCGGTGGTCTGAGCGCTGCCGGGTATCTCGCCCAAGCAGGGAAAAGCGTCCTGGTCCTCGAGCACCACACGGTCCCTGGCGGATACGCGCACGAGTTCCGCCGAGGCGCGTTTCGCTTCGAGGTCGCGTTGCACGCGATCGACGGTGCCGGCCCGGGCGGCTGGGCCTACCCCGCGCTGCGCGAACTCGGGGTCCTCGACAAGGTCCGCTTCAGGCGCCTCGACCCCTTCTACTCGGTTCGCTTCCCTGACCTCGAGGTGACGGCCCACGCCGACCCCGTCGAGTACGAAGCGGAACTCGTCAGCCACTTCCCCGAAGAAGCCGGCGGCCTTCGAAGCCTGATAGACGCAATGTACGCGGCGTTTTCCGAGGTACGCCGCTTCACAGCCGACGCCGCGATGGGCCGCCGTCCCCCGATCGAGAGTATGCCCTCCCGATACCCGAGGATGCTTGCGGCGATGGGCCAGAGCTGGGCCGACTTCATGGGCGAACACATCGAAGACCCCAGGCTCAAAGCGGTCTTTAGCACGCTGTGGGGATACTACGGCCTACCCCCGAGCCGGCTCAACGCCGCTACCTTCATATTCCCCTGGGTGAGCTACCACCTCTTCGGCGCCTACTACCCAGAGGGCGGGAGCATGGCGATGAGTCGCGCCATCGAAGCCAACATCAAGGCCAACGGCGGTACCCTACGATACGGCCAGACGGTTACGAACATAGAGATGCGGGATGGGCGAGCCGCCGCGGTGGAGACAGCCCAGGGGCTTCGGGTTGAAACCGAGGTAGTCGTGTCCAACGCCAACGCCCCCGACACCATGTTGCGACTGGTCGGCCGGGAAAACCTGCCTCAGGGCTACGTGCGGAAAATCGAGGCGGCCAAACCGGCGCTGTCGAACCTCGTCGTCTATCTTGGACTCGAGCGAGATCTTGTCGCTGAAAAATGGCCACACCACGAACTCTTCATTTCTAACTCCTACGACCCCGAGGCGGCGTACGGGGCGATAAACGAGGGGCGGTTCGACCAGACCGACCTCGTCATGACCCACTACACCAAGGTCGACCCTAGCTGCGCTCCTCAGGGATCGAGCGTCGTCGCACTGTTCAGCCTAGCACCCTGGGACCACGGCGAGCAGTGGGGAACCGGCGGGAATCTCCTCGGTTACAGCAAGAACCCTGACTACCTGCGCGCGAAGGAGGACGCTGGCAACCGACTCATCGCCCAGGCCGAGCGCCACCTGCCTGGTCTGCGCGAGGCGGCGAAGTACATAGAAGTCGCCACCCCTCTCACCAACCTGCGCTACAGCCTCAACCACGGCGGCAGCATCTACGGCTCCGAGCAATCGGTCGAAAACATGTACGTCGGTCGTCTCGGCGCCACGACTCCCGTCGACAATGTCTTCATGGCTGGCGCCTGGGTGTTCGCCGGCGGCATGAGCGCCGCTCTGATCTCCGGCCGAGACACGGCGCGCCTCGCCGGCGCGCAGTTCGAAGGGAAAAAGGTCGAGAGCCTGTACTCGGTAGGCGCCGAACTCGGAGCCGAGTATGAAGACGGTGCGGAAGACCCGGACATTCATGCCCCAGCGGGCGAACTGCCGGCGGTCACGCTCGAGGCCTGTGGTTCGGGCCGTACCATCGATCTGCGCCACTGCGGCAAGACCGAGGTCCTGATCTTCCATGGACAAAATACCGCGGAGGCGGCAGACGCGGTGAACGAGGCCGTACGCAAGCGCTACCCCATGGCTTCCAGCGTTCTCTGCGCGAGCGTGGTCGATCTCTGCGGCGTACCAAAACTATTCCGGAAAATCGCCGAACGCTCGATGCGAAAGGCCTACACGACGGCCGCCGCCGGCCTGGCCGATGGCCTGCAGCCCGAGGACTACGTCATCATCCTCCCCGACTGGGACGGATCGATCACCAAGGCCGTCGGCCTGAGCGACGTGGACGAAACCGCCGCGATTGCGGTCATAGACAGAAGCGGCAATATCGTGGGTATCCATCAAGGCGACGGAGTGCCACACGCGGCGCTGAACCTGCTTGCGAGGGCCGGAGCCTGAGTGGAACTCCGCCAAGGTCGCGTTTTCAGATTCCATCGCGAATCACCAAAGGGAGAATCGAGGAATGGCACGTATTGATACAAGCTGGGATGTAATCGTCGTCGGATCCGGACTCGGGGGCCTTTCGGCCGCTACCCGGCTTGCCCGCTCAGGGCTGCGCGTGCTGGTACTGGAGCAACACGTGTTCGCGGGTGGATACGCGCACCACTTTCTCCGCAAGGTCAAAGGCACCGACATCGTCTACGACTTCGACGTCGCGCTTCATCAGACCGGCGACCTCAGGCCGGGTCGCTCGATGCACAAGATTCTCTCCCAGCTCGGCGTGCTTGACCGTATCGGTTTCAATAGCTTCGAGGTCGCCTACCACACCCGTGGCCCGGCTCACGACCTTCAGATTCCCCAAGCGGCCCACGACTACGAGTCGCTCCTTTGCCGAGAGTTCCCCGAACACGCCGGCGGTATCCGCGACCTCTTCGCCACCATGGAGAAAATCGACAACCGCGGCGCTACCACCCCCTCACCGGAGGCGTTCGCGTGTATGGACCTCACGCTGCAGGAGTTTGTGGAGAACCACGTCAAGGACGAACGTATTCTTGGGATTTTTTCCACGCTGTGGGGCTACATCGGCCTGGTGCCATCGACAATGTCGGCTTTCATGTACGCGATGATGTGGAACAGCTACCACTTCGGCGGCTGCTTCTACGTGAAGGGAGGCGGCCAGGCGCTCTCGAACGCGTTCGTCGACATCATCGAGGAAAACGGCGGAAAGGTTTTGCTTAATACCGAGGTCACGCAGATCCTGACCGAAGGCGGCCGCGTCGTCGGCGTCGAGACCGCCAAGCGTGGCACCTTCAAAACACCCGCTGTCGTCAGCAACGCGGCCGCGCCGCTCACTTTCGATCGCCTACTCGACTGTCCTGACCTCGCCGACGCCGACCGCAAGGTCGGCGAGTCCCTGCCACTGGCCTGCTCGATACACCAGGCCTACATAGGCTTACGCGGCGACGCCGCGAAACTCGGCCTGACCGACCGCGGCGCCTTCGTCAATCCTACCTACGACCTAGACGCCGAATGGGCAGCGCTCGAACGCGGTGACTACCGCTCTCAAGGCTGGCTAATCGGCAATCACAATCTGGCCGACCCGGGTCATGAGCCCTCCGGGCGCTCGATCGTCCACGTCGCGACACTGGCCAACGGGCGGCTATGGTCCGACCTGGATGAGCCCACCTACCGCGAGCGCAAGCGAGACCTCGAGGAATACCTCGTCGACCGACTCGCCGAGGTCATCCCCGACGTTCGCGAACGAATCGAGGTGTGTGAGACCGGAACGCCGCACACGATGCAACGCTACTCGTGGAACCCGCATGGCACCATATACGGCTACGCCTTCACCCCCAAGAGTCACAGCATCTACCGGCCACAGCCGCGCACGTCCGTTCCCGGACTCTACCTGGCCGGCGCGTGGACCTTCCCGGGTGCGGGCTTTAGCGGCACGATGATCTCCGGACACAACACCGCAGGGCTGATCTTCGAGGATGTGGAAGGGCGTCCGGCCGGAACCGCCGCCGCGCTCTAGACCGTCAACTGGCGGCCAAACGGCTCACTTGCACTTGAGTTTCTTGGTCGCCTTCAGCGTACAAAGCGTGGGCGCCGCGCCGTGGAGGTTGGTCCCCACCAAGAGCTCGACGAACAGGCCGCTGGTAGTATCGGCCCTCGAAAGGTCGGTGTCGACGACCTTGAAAAGCACCTTGTACGTGCCGCTTCCGCTTCCCTTCTCCTTCACGATGGCCTTGACGACGCCACGTTCGGCACCGGTCTTGTCCTTGTAGATGAACTTTCCGGGTTTCTTCGAGAACCAACCAGCCGCACCGGCCGGAAGCGTCGCACTCAACACCTCACCGTCGAGGTCCGTCACTCCGAAGGTCAGCGCTTCGGTAAGCGGATCGATGGAAGCCAGAGGCGCCACCATGGCTTTCAACACCAGCTTGTCGTCGCCCGGACCGGCCTTCTTGAACGCGGCGACGAGCTTCTTGAACTCCAGCACCTGAGACACAAAATTGAATCCACAGCTGGCGACGGCGTGGCTGGCATCGAGAAGCGGCAAGGTCTTGACTCCAGCGTTCACCGACGAAGTCGAGTTCCGCAAACAGTGCTCCAGGTGAAAGGCCCCGAGGAAGGGATATGCAGCCTTGACGAGAGCGGCGGTGCCTGCGACGTGCGGGGTAGCCTGCGAGGTACCGCACCACCACCCTGTCTGGGCATCCCCCTGATACCAAGCCGCCGTAGACTTGCAGCCCGGCGCCGCGATATCGGTATGCAACGAGGTGTTGCTCCAACAAGCGTACTGGTCAGCCGTGGTGGTTGAGTCCGTGCATACGCCGCCCCAGCTGTACGATCCTACGTTCGCGTCGTAGGTCACGCCGACCGCGACTACGTTCCTCAAACAGGCCGGCATGGTCATGGAATCGCTCGAGCCGGCGTTGCCGGCCGACGCCACCGCTAGCACCCCGGCCTCACGTAGTGAGTCGATCGCCGAAGCGATTAGCAAGTACTGCGCGCCCCCTTCGCCGTCACAGATTCCCTGGTGAAGGGCGAACGATCCAATCGACATGTTGATGACGTCCACCGTGGAAAGTCGGTTGTTGATGAGCCAGTCCAGCGCGCTGATGAGATCGGTGAAGCCAAAGGTTCCAGCTCCGTTGAAGATGCGTACAAATGCTATGTCGGCGTCGGGCGCTACCCCCACCGCGGCGGCGTTGCCATCCGAGGTGATGATCGAAGCGACGTTGGTGCCGTGCCCGGTGGTCTCCGCCAACGACGCCAATCCTGTTTGAGAGGTAGCCCCGTTGGGACAGCAGGAGCCTGACGATGAACAGTAGCACTGGCCTACGACCAGGTCTGCGGAGAGGTCAACGTGGGTGCTGCGTATCCCGCTATCGATGACGGCGACCTCGGTTCCGGCGCCGGTGTTGCCGCCGCTATGCACGGTGTCCGCGGCAATGAGCGGAACGGAGTCCGCCAGGTGCGCTTCTCCGTAGCCCGGCGCACTAACGGCGAGCACATCGGGGTGCTCCGCCAAAGCGGCCAACCCCGCAGCCGTGACCAAACCAGCCATGCCTTCCACCGCTCCCCAGCTACGCGTCAGCGAGAACCCACCCTCGGGAAGGGCGGCCAGCACCCGAGAGCGGGTAGCCGCTATGGCCGGGAGCCGCCTCGACAGCGTCCGCTCCGCCGGAGGCTTGAAGGCGACGACCACCTCTACGGCCGAGGCGCTGTCGAGCCCCGCGATAACGGCCGCGTCCACGCGAACCCCACCCGCCCATACCTCGGTGCTCCCGAAAGAGAGAAGAACGAAAGAGAGAAGAACCCGACTGGTCGTACGCACCGGCCTAACCTCCTGGCTCCCGTCGGCGGCCGGACGCCTCTACTGACACGCAATATCCATTCAGCGCCCAACTGGGGGCGCCGGCTGCCCGCCATCGCGGAACACACGCTCCACTCGCGCTTGGACGGACCGTCTGGTCCGCCTGCATCGCTCGCGGCTGGGCTCGATCCGATCTACGCACGCACTCGGCGTTCTCGCTACGACCGTTTTCGGACGATGCGGGCCAAAACCACTTTAGTTCGACCGGAACCGCTAATACAAGGCGTCTTTTCGACTTTCTTCTTCGCTGTGGGATGGCAGCCCCCCCCGTGCGGGGTCTCGACAATCGCGATGCCACTGCAGTATATTCGCCCCGTGGCGCTCCACCGATCCCGAGACTACGCGCAGGTAACCCTGCAGATCGTGGACGCGTTCTGCGCCCCGCCGGACCTTCAGGGCAACCCCGCGGCGGTCTGCCTGCTTGACCGGTGGCCCGAGAGCCGGACCATGCAAGAACTCGCCGCAAAGGTGAACCTACCGGAAACCGCGTTTGCCGTAGGGGCCGGCGGTCGCTACGGACTGCGCTGGTTCACCCCCACCACCGAGGTGACGCTTTGCGGTCACGCGACACTGGCCGCGGGACGCCTGCTTCTAGATCAGAACGCGATCGAGTCGGCAACCTTCGACACCAAGAGTGGCCTCCTCGAAGTGCACCGCCATCATCGATACACCGATATGCTCGAAATGGACTTCCCCGCTCGAACACCGTCGCCCCACCCTGCTGCGGCCGAGGTGGTCGCCACAGTGGGCGCGCCGGTGTCGGAGTGGTACGCCACCGAACAGCACTACATCGCTCTGCTCGAAGATGAACGCGCCGTCGCCTCTCTGTCTCCCGACATAGCGGGCATCGCCACGCTCGACCGCCCCTACATGATTGTGACCGCGCGGGGCAACGAGTCAGACTTCGTCTCCCGCTTCTTCGCCCCCGCACACGGCATAGCGGAAGACGCGGTGACGGGCTCGGCGCACTGCGTGCTGACTCCGTTATGGGCCAGACGGCTGGGCAAGCAACGGCTGCGTGCCCTCCAGCTGTCCGAACGTGGGGGCGAAGTTCTGTGTGGACTTCAGGACCAGCGCGTAACGCTCGGAGGGCGTTGCCGCGTAGGTAGACGACTCGAGTTCGAGCTTCGCGACGGGTGAGTGACCCGGCCGTGGTCGCCCGTTGCCCGTGTTACGCAGCCGGGGGTGTTCTAATTGCACCGCGCCGATAATATACAGTCCGGGGCCGCCGAGCACACCGGAGGATTGTCATGACCGAAGAACTCGCCCACATGGACGCCACTGATCAGGCCGCGCTGGTAAGGGATGGCGAAGCCAGTCCGCTTGAACTTGTGGACGCCGCCATATCACGAATCGAAAAGGTCAACCCTGAGCTCAACGCGGTCATTACCACGCTTTTCGAGAAAGCCAGAGAGCGCGCGAGATCTGGGGAGCTTCCCGACGGACCGTTCCGCGGCGTCCCATTCCTGCTCAAGGACCTCGACAGCCCAAGTGCCGGCGATCCCTTTCACTGTGGAATGCGTTTCCTGAAAGAACTCAACTACCGTCCCAAGAGCGGGAGCTACCTCGTCGACAAGTTTGAGGCCTCGGGCTTGATAACCCTGGGAAAAACCAACACTCCGGAACTCGGCCTCAACGTTACCACCGAGCCCCTCGCCTACGGTCCCACCCGCAACCCCTGGAACACCGACCATTCCACGGGCGGTTCGAGCGGAGGTTCAGCGGCCGCCGTAGCCGCGGGCCTGGTTCCGGTCGCGCACGCGAGCGACGGTGGCGGCTCTATTCGCATTCCGGCCAGCGAGTGTGGGTTGGTAGGCCTCAAGCCGACCAGAGGCCGAGTGTCTCTGGGACCCGACTACTGGGAGTACTGGTCAGGCTTGGTGATATCGTTCGTCCTCTCGCGTTCGGTACGCGACTCGGCGGCGATGCTCGACTGCGTCGCCGGCTACATGCCGGGCGACCCGTATACCGCGCCGGAGCCCGCACGGCCGTTCAGCGAGCAAGTCGCCATTGAGCCCGATCAGCTCAGGATCGGTATCATGGCCACCTTCCCCGGGGGTGCGGAGAAGCTGCACGAAGAATGTGAAACCGCCACGCTCAACGCGGGAAGGCTGCTTTCCTCCCTCGGCCACGACGTGGAGGAGAGCCACCCAGGCGCTTTCGACGAAGTCAACGAGTCGATCTTCCACTTCACCAGACTGGTGGGAAGTTGGGTCGCCGCGACCTTGAATGAGTGGCAAACCCTCACCGGGAAGACCGTCCAAAACGACGACGTGGAAGCCGGTACAGCGATGCTCGCCGATATAGGCCGAGGGGTCAGCGCCGCGGAACTCGTGGCGACCCTTGAATGGCTCAGTCGCTATTCACGCAGGATGCTTTCGTGGTGGGCCGGCGGCTTCGACCTGCTCCTCACCCCCACCATAGCGACCCCACCGCCGCGACTCGGCTACCTGGTATCCGACGGTGGCGATGTCGAGGCGCTCACCGCTCGAATATTCGCGCTCATTCCATTCACCCGAGCGTCCAACATCACAGGACAGCCGTCGATATCGTTGCCGCTTCACTGGTCGTCCGAGGGCCTACCGATCGGGGTGATGTTGACGGCCGCACACGGACGCGAGGACTTGCTTCTCCGGGTCGCCGCGCAGCTCGAGAAGGCAGCCCCCTGGGCCGATCGTCGGCCAGCGGTTTTCGCCTGAGTCGGGGCGGTCCTCGGTCTGAGCGACGAGGCTTGTGGTGGAACGGTCGATCTAGGCAGCCGCTAGGCGTGGCTCTCGGCTTGAGCCTGACGTTTTTCGACCATGGGCAGAGTGAAGCTGAAGGTGCTCCCCCGGCCTAACTCACTCTCCACCCAGATCGTCCCACCGTGACTCTCCACGACCTCCTTGCAGATCGAGAGACCGATGCCCGTTCCCTGGGGGCGGCCAGTCGTTGAATCGCCGAGCTGTTCGAAACGCCCAAACACCTTCTCTTGGTCTTCTGGAGCGATACCTACGCCGGAATCACAAACGCTGAACCGGATGTAGTTGAAGTTGTGCCTCTTGATGGACAGGCTCACCTCTCCACCGCCCGGCGTAAACTTTATAGCGTTCTCCAGCAAGTTCATCAGTACCTGCACTACGCGATCGGCGTCTGCGTGAACCCGAGGCACCGCATCATCAACGTACATGCTGACCGCGATCCCCTTTCGCTGACCGAGAGTCTGGGCTACCGAGGTTACCCTGTCTACGACACTGCGGGGATCGATACTGCAGATCCTGTAAAGCTCCCGGCCGGTTTCAATAGTCGAAAGGTCCAAGACGTCGTTAATCAAGCGGTCGAGCCGTTCCCCCTCGTCGACGATGATGCGCGAGAAGCGGCCTACTCGAGCAAGGGAATCCTCGGTGGCCTGTAGGTCCGTTTGGCGTGACAAGCTTTTCGCGGCGTATATCATCGCCGAGAGGGGCGTACGCATCTCATGCGAAACGGAGCTGACGAAGTCAGATTTCATACGGTCGAGTTCGCGCTCGTGGGACGTGTCACGGACCACCGCCACGAAGCGGCGAGCCTCACCCCAAGGGAGTTCGCGCATCGCAAGCCCGACTGGAATTACCTTACCGTCGTTCCTCGTGCCACGAACTTCCACCCTGGTACCACTGAGTCTCTTCAAATTCCCCAGGAAGTCGGCGTGGTCTCCGCCAACGTGCTGCTCGGAAAGAGAAAGGATCTCCGATATCGGTCGTCCCTCTATGTCCGCCGAAGCGTAACCGAAGATCTGTTCCGCCGCCCCATTGAACGATTCCACCAAGCCTTGCTCGTCGATGGTTATGATCCCGTCTGCCGCGTGTTCGACAACTGCCCGCAGCCGCTGTTCCCCATTGCGTAGTGCTCTTTCGGCCGTTCGTCGCTGCATGACCTCGCGCTTGAGTTCTCTGTTGGCCGCCGCGAGTTCTGCGGTGCGTTCGGTTACCGTGCGCTCGATCTTCGCGTTCCTCCCCATCACGAGGAAAAGGTAGGCTACTAGCAGCACGGTGAACTGCACCCCGCTCACCAAAAGACCTTCTGCCTGCCGGGTACTCTGCATTTCGAGATAAGCCTTGCTAGGCTTGGAGCGAAGAAGCCATCGACGACCGCCTACACGCACCGTGGTCGACCATCCCACATCGGAAAACGCTGCCAATGCCCCCGACAGTCCCGTCCCATCAGAACTGCCTTCTTGCGATTCCTCTGACTGGTAGATGACACCACCGCCTCCGCCAGACGCAAGATCGGTTATGCTCACCAGCAATATGTCGGACATGTTCAGTAACGAGGTCTCGGCGATCTCGTCGACTCCGAAGCTCCCTGCGACGAAACCTGCGAGGTTGTCGTGCCGCTGTTCGATGGTATCGTGAGGAACGCCCTTCCGGTAGACGGGGGCAAACACCATGAAGGTGGAGTCGTCTGGCTCCCAGTCTCGGGAACCCAGCAGCCCGGTCGCCACCTGGACGGAACCGTCCCGGGCTTTGTCCATGGCCGCCTTCAGCACAGGGTCGCCAGCAAGGTTGGCACCCAGAAGCCCGCTGTCCTCCCCCTTGGACTCCAAGAATAGCACGGGAAAGGACTCCTCGCCGGTGCCACGACGAGACTCGGTCACCCTTGGCACCCAGGCCAAAGCCCGGATGCTGGCGTCGCGCTCCTGAAAAGGATGGGTCATCGAGGCAAACTCATCGCGATCCATGGAACCGGATATCCCGTAGAGCCCGACGAAGGAATCCAGGATGACCGATCCGACGGAGAGGTGTTCCCGCACCGCGATCGCGAAGCTCGTCGAGCGATGGGAAAAATCCGACTGTACCCGGTTCACCTCCCACCCTTTGACCATTACGTAGAGCACCGCGGACCCCGCCAGACCGACACACAAAACGGCCGCGAGGGTCATCACGTGGGCGCGGCTGAGCAAGCGGCTGATGGGTTCCCCGCCAGCTCGGGCGATCAGACGAGCCCGGAGGCGTTCAATTGAAGTATCATTCAGCAATGTCGGTACACTCCAGTTCTCGTTTCTAGCTGCAGCTACACAAAGCAAGCGTCATTCCAACGGTCCCCGCCCACAGATGGCCCGAATTTCCGGAATCACGGGGTCCTCTCGCGCCGAGCGCCGATCTAGGGTGTCCAAAAGATGGCGATCACGTGCAAACTTGTACGTCCGGCCTGCGCGCCACGGCCAAGCCGAGTGGAGCGCCGAACTACTCCGAGCGGAATTCTTCCAGTGATGGCTGGGTCTTCATGGCGAGGTCGATCGGGCCCCGATCAACCGTACAGAAACCGGAACCCTTGCGTCAAAAATGTAACGTTACAATCACTGGCACAGGCCCCACAGCAGGAGAAAGTGTCCGTCCCTAGCGGCTTTGCCCGTTTCGCCCTTCGATGGCCCACTGCTTGCACAAGCAATTCGTCCACGGGACTCGTGGCGTCCGATTATGCGACAAATCGCGCTGATGTTTGCTGCTTTCTTGGTTTGTACGCCCACTCCCGTACAGGCCGAACAGGCTTCCCTGTTTTTTTTCAGCCCTGACTGGGCTCCGGGAAATCTCAACCTACTTTCAGAAACCGTCTCTGCCGTAGCTGAAGACAACAACGTCCGTCTCTCCTTCCAGGCTTTCGCCCGCTACGAGGACTTCTGCAGTCAACTCGAGCTCGACAGACCCGATTTCGTCGTCGTACCCCACTGGGCCACAACCGTCGACGGCTGTATCACTGAACTCGTGCCTCTGGCGGTTCCACTGCGTCAAGGACGGGACTGGTACCAGAAGGCGCTGATGGCCGGCGACGGTATCGCGGACGTCTCGGACCTCGCCTCCGGCACCATAGCCGCGGCGGTAGCCCCCGAGGGCCCTCAAGATCGGTACGCCATCATCGAACATTTTGGGCTCGGGGATAGCGAAGCCCGCATCATTCCCGTTCCCAAGGACATCGACGCGCTGCTGGCGCTCAGCTTCGGCCAGGTAGACGCGGCCCTGGTGACAACCACACAGTTCGAAATGCTGAGCGCGGTCAACCCCAACAGTACCAAAGGTCTGAAAGTGTTGGGGCTGACCCCGAAACTGCCCTTTCCCGTGCTCTACGCCACGGCGGGGACGAGTCCCGAGCTCGTTGCTGTCATGCGAGCCGGATTACAACGCGTCAGAGACACACTCAGCGATCAGAGTGTTCTCGAACTACTCGGTTTCGATGGAATGAGAATCGTAACTCCCCCACGCTCCGGCGGATCCCGGATCATGGGGAACGGCAGTCTTGAATACGGAGTCAACAAATGAAACGCGCGCTACTCAGTCTGGTGACCAACAGCTTCGGGATCGCGGCGGTTGCGGCTCTATTGGCCTTCAACACCGCGGACGCGGCGGCCTCGGTCATCATCGTCAAGAGCGACGACATCCCCCAGTACGATGTCCAGATAGAGGCTTTTCGCATGGCCGCTCCCTGGGAAACCAAGGAAATCAACATCGCAGGATCCCGGGATCGAGGCACCAAGCTGATCCGCCAGGTCGCGTCGACCGAAGATTTGCAGGCGGTGTTCGCGCTGGGCGTCCAGGCAGCCTGGCTGAGCCGCCAGCTGTTGCCCGACACCCCGATGGTTTACGCCATGGTACTGGATTCAAACCGAGAAATGCTCGACGGGAACAAGACGACGGGCGTCGCAGTAGAGATCCCCGTTGCCGACCTGCTCACCCGCTTCAAGCTCATCATGCCAGAACTCGAGAGGATAGGAGTGATCTATAGCGAAACCAGCGCCGCCGCCTTCCATGACGAGGCGCACGAGATCGCCGCACAGTTGGGCCTCGATCTTGCGGATGAGGTAGTCTCCCGTTCAGACGAGGTAGCCGGCGCCTACAGGCGACTACGGACCGAGGTCGAAGCGCTCTGGATGATCCCCGACCCCACGGTCGTCACGCGCGACAACTTCAGCTACCTGGCCCAGCGCTGTCGCAACGACGACATCGCTTTCTTGGCGTTCTCGGAGAACTTCGTCCGCGCCGGCGCACTGCTCTCGGTGTCGCCCAGTTACAGGACCATGGGTTCTCAGGCCGCGGTACTCATGGAAAAGATAGTCGCCAATCCCGAACGTCCGCCATCGGTACAGCCTCCGCTAGGAAGCTCGCTTGCCGTAAACGCCGATACCGCCAGGCGCCTGGGGATACGTCTGAACGCGGCCACTCTGAATATGACCGATAAACTCATTGACCCTGCATCGGAGGAAAACTAGTGCGCAAGCCCAGCATCGCTATTTACCTGAACGCCTGGCGCCTCCTCGTCTGCCTTCTGTGCAGCTGGTTGTTCTTGGGCCAGGTCGCTCTCGCGTCCACCGACCCTTTTCAGGGCGGCGCCGGGGTGGTCGATCCCTACTCCGAAGTCGAATTCTTCAAGGTCGAGTCTGACATCGTAACCTCCGTATCGCGCCACGCGGAATCGTTGTGGGGGGCCTCCGCGGCGATCTTCGTGGTGCGGGGAGACGAAATCCGTGACTCCGGAGCCCAGACGCTGACCGACGTCTTGCGTATCGTGCCAGGACTGGCAGCACTCTCCGTCGACGCAAATTTCTCTGCTATCTCAGCCCGTGGATTCAACAGCGTATTCGCCGAGAAGATGCTCGTGCTCCTTGACGGTCGCCCCATCTACAACCCCATCTTCGGGGGAACGATATGGCATGAGTGGAACACCTTCTTGCCGGACGTGGACAGAATAGAAGTAATCCGAGGGCCTGGTGGTACGCTTTACGGCTCCAACGCAGTCAACGGAGTGATCAACATAATCTCTCGCAGCTCCACCGACACCCGAAGCACCCTTGCCCGGGCCTTCGCGGGCACCAACGGTCTTGGCCAGACCGAGATTCGCTTCGGCACCGGGAGCAAGAGTTTCAGCTACAGGGTTTACGGCCGTTACGGCAGTGACGAAGGCTTCGGTGGAGACGGCGGCGACAAGATCCGCGACGAACGGCAGGACGCTCGCTTCGGGTACCGCTTCGACTGGAGCGCCGGAAGAGGCCTCGTCTTTCTGGGAAGCGGTGAATTTCTGGACGCGCGTCTCGGTAACAACGTGATCACCAGCGATGGAAGCCCGCCAATCTCTAGCGATAAATTCGAGTCGTCCCTGGCCTCTTCAGTATGGCGGCTGGAGAAGGACTTTTCCAACGGCTCACGGGGGTATCTGCAGTTCTCTCAGGACTACGTAGACCGCGATGCACCCGTCTTCGCTGGACTCGAAACCACCCGTCGCTCCTACGAACTGGAGCTTCAACACAGCTTCAGGCTACACCCCGCACATCGCATTACCTGGGGAACCAACGCCAGGACTTCTGACGTTGACACGGTGAACAGCCTGGTCACCTTCAGGCGTAACGATGTGTGGCTCAACCTCGTGGGGGGCTTTTTGCAAGACGAAATCGACCTGGGTCCCAGAACACGCCTCACCCTGGGCACGAAAGTGGAAAACAACACCTTCACCGGCACCAATTTCCAGCCCTCCGGGCGAATATCCCACCGCCTCGACCACGATCGGACGCTGTGGGCGGCCGTATCACGAGCAATAAACTCTCCCTCGGTCGGCGACGTACACATCACCATCCCACTCTCGTCGCTGCCCTCGACCATTCCGGGCATGACGATTCAGCCGGTCCTGGCGTCCGATGGCGCGGTTCGCGATACCAAGCTGCTGGCCTACGAAGCAGGGTACCGCCATCGTTTCAACGATCGTTTATCCGTCGATCTGGCGGCTTTCTACAACGAGTACGACGACGTCGCCGACTGGACCGGAAACAAATCCCTTCCGCCTGTCCCCGACCCGAACGATCCGACGAAGCTCATCGTCGTCACCTTTCTGGACAACGAATCGGACGGTTACGGTTATGGAGCAGAGGCCAACATCGACTTCAAGGTAAGCGCCAGGTGGCGGGGCCAGCTCAACGGCGGTTACATCCACCAACGAATTACCGGCAACCTCGCACCGGGTTTTCCGTTCACCAATCTCAGCACTCCTGAATGGAGCTTCAACCTGCGGCAGACCTTCCAGATCTCGCGCAAGTTGAAGATAGTGCCGACTCTGTACTGGACGGATGGCTTCGTGAATCTCATCCGGGCAGGCACGGATCCGGAGTTTCACGTGGGATCGAACCTTCGCGCCGACCTTGCCATCCACTACCAGCACAACGAGTCGTGGCCGACCATCAGCCTCGTGGGCCAGAACATCAACGACCGCTCCCACGTAGAGTTTGTCGAGGAAGCCGTCAGACCCCCCTCCTCCATTACCCGAACCTGGTTCATCAGAGTGTCGAAGGAGTTCTGAAGATTCGATGAAGTCTCCTGAAACCCGCGGCGGTCTGGGCCTTCACCACAAGCTGTTCCTGGCCAGCGCAGCCAGCATAGTGGTCTGCGTCGCTTCGGTGGCGAGCGTGCTGGTATATCACCACACGCGCACGCTGTCGGCGGAGATTGCGAGGTCGTCGATGCAGCTGCGCGACAGCATGATCGAACGCGGACAACAGCTCGTGGAGAGCACCGCGAGCATCATGGAAAACGCCATCGCCGGCTTCGACTTCAACTTCGTCGCTGAAACGGCGGCGAGTCTGCAAGAGAACAACGATGAACTGGCCTGGGCGATGGTGGCCAATAAAGACGGAAAAATCGTAGTACACACCTACGGCGAACTCGTGGGGTCTACCTTCAAGAACATCGGCTGGAACGGCATGCCACGTTTTTTTGACGACGACGTCGAGAGCGGTATCGTCATGATCGGCCGTTCGCTGACCGTTGGTGGAAACTACTGGGGGAAACTCGTCCTGGCCTTCGACGTGAAGCCCATCGATCGGACGGCAGCCGCCTCCGTGGGAAGGGGGCGCAAGATTCTCGCCCGAACCATCACCATGGCTTTCGTGCTCGCCCTGCTGGTCGCGGGCTTGGGCCTCACAGCGTCCACAGTTCTCAGCCGGCGTCTGCTACGGCCAGTGGCCAACCTGAGTCGTGACGCGGCGGCGATCGCCGCCGGCGACCTGGATACGGCAGTTCCGACCCTTAAGTCGCGGGACGAGATAGGAATACTCGCACTTCAGTTTGAACGCATGCGCCGTTCCCTCAAGTCACACATCAGCGAACTGGTGCAAGCCCGGCGAAAAGCCGAAGCCGCGACTACAGAGGAGCAACGCCTACGCGCCGAAATCGAGAGCCACTCTCGACTGCTCGAAAGCAAGGTCAGAGAAAGAACCGCAGAACTCGAGACCACCAATGAGCGGCTCAAGGAATATGACCGACTCAAGACGGAGTTTCTGAGCAACGTTTCTCACGAGTTGAGAAGTCCGATTGCGGCTATATCGTCGGCCGCCAGAATCATCAACCGATACGCCGATCACAAGCCCGACAGCGCGCGGCGCTTCAGCGGCGTTATCATGGAAGAAACGAATCGGCTTTCGAGGCTCATAAACGACCTGCTGGATCTAGCAAAAATAGAGTCGGGCAAGGTCGAGTGGAAACTGGAGAGAATCGCCAGCCCGCTAGATATCTTCACCCACGTCTATTCCACCTTCAAACCTCTGTTCACCGAGCAGGGAATCGACTTCAGCTTGAAATCAGCTGACAATCTTCCGGCCATCGTCGGAGACAGGGACCGGCTGATACAGGTGATCACCAATCTGTGCAGCAACGCCATCAAGTTCACGCCTGCAGGGGGAAAGGTGGAAATCGCTGTCAGTGCGGAAACGCGAAACGGCCACCCCGTAATCCGCGTGGTCGTTACCGACAGCGGCTCCGGCATCCCCGAAGACCAGCTCGAACACGTCTTCGGACGCTTTCATCAGGTCAGCACCGACAACAAACCCAAGGGTACCGGGCTAGGCCTGGCGATCTGTCGAGAGGTGATAGAGCATCACTGGGGAAAAATCTGGGCAGAGCCGTGCGGCCGTGGCGGCACCCGCATGGTGATCGTACTACCCGCGTGCGGCACCGGCGCGCCTGCTACAGCCGCCGGTGAAGACCGACCCGCCCTCGGTTAGCAGGCCACAGGGATCAGGGACAACCCCCTACCCCCGGCTGGTACTGAACGTTCCGGTCGCCCGCGCAGAAGGTTCTGGCCTTCGCCTGGTTCGTCACCCTGCCTGGTCCCGGCAACCCCACGACGCCGTTGATGCCTCCGCTGGAAGTAGGAGGTATACAAAAGGTCGCTACCCCCACCGGCGCGTGGGGATCGGCAACGCCGGTAGCAGTAATGTCGGGCAAGAAACACTCCCTCGTCAGAGCCTGGGTACAGAAGCCAGCGCCCACCACCCCAGTGGCGCTCGTCGAGCACTCAGTGTCGTCCGAACAGGAGATAAAGCCCTGGCCGTTGCCCCTTAAAACGCCGTCACAAAAATGCTCCGGCGGCGGGGCACCGGCTCCCTGACATTCGGCCTCGCCTCCTTCAATGGCCACGCAGGTGCCGGCCTGGCAGCCGTTGGGCCCCTGGTTCGTCCCCGATCCGAGCGAACTGCAGGTGCCCAGCCCAGCCGCAGCACACTCGGCGTTGCTTGCGCACGGCACGGTGGTGTCGCCGCTGCACTGGCGGCACTGACACGAAGCACCAAAGAAGGGGAAGCCACAGGGCAGGCTGGCCGTTGGTAGCGAGCTTGTCCCGGTGGTCTGGGTCAGCCCGATCTGTAGACCGTCCCCCGAGATGTTCGCGCCGACTTCGGGCAGACAGTCGAGACTGTAAAAGCCACCCGCCGGGGACTTGGCGACCAACAGACAGTTGCCTCCCGGTCCCACGCAGGTGCCGCCGGGTCCGCCGGGCGGGTCGCAATCAAGGTCCTCGTTGCATGAGGTCTGGCCATCGCCGCTGCACCACTTGCAGTCCGAATCCACCTGACAGGGGGTGGATAGGTCACCGTCGCAGACCTTGTCCTCGAGAACGTTCGGGAAAGTCGAGTTTTCTCCGCTGGCGTCGCAGGGTAGCCCGTCGCTCTCCCCGTCAACACAGGTGCCGTCTCGCACCCCGTCACCAAAGGTCGAATCGCCCACACAGGTGGGACAGGGGATGAAGTTGTTGATCCCCAGAAACACCTTGGTCTTGAGGTTAGCCGCGATCCTTCCGGAACCGATGTCTACATTGGCGGTGCCCGAAATGTCTTCTGCAAAGCGGTTGAGCACGCAGGCGGCGATGCCGCCGGAAGAAAGCGGGAACGGAGCTCCGAAATAACAGTCGCACACCGCGCCGCCGCAGTCGTCCGCGTCGGCCTCGAAGGGCTGATCGCAGACCTGACGCGTGTCGTTGGAGCAACGACAGTTACCCGGTTCGGGGTCGATGCCTTCCACAGTACATTCCCCACAAGGCGGAGGACCGGCGCAAAACAGCCTGCCCTTGGTAAGAACGTCGTCGTTGATGTCCGCGTCGTGAGAGATTCCCGTGGTACCGGTGTCGAGCTCGGTCACCGTCCTGCAGCGCCCAAGGACGGGATCACAGGTCCCCACCGGGCAGTCGAGATCTTGGGTACAGGATCTGCCGACCCCGGCGAACAGGGTGAGTTCACCGCGATCGGGACACCGGAGATGCTGGCAACCCGGCTCCGCGACGCAGGTGGGCGAGCAGCAATCGCCACCGATCTCGTTGCCGTCGTCGCAGTCCTCGCCGGCTGCGGCGTTCAGGGTCCCGTCACCGCATATTACTTGGGTGCAGTCACCGTCACAGCTGGCCGACTGGCCAGCGTCGTCGCAGGCCTCACCTGCCGTGGCGTTCTGCGTCCCATCGCCGCATTCAGCCAGGCTGCAGTCTACGTCGCAAGACGCGGTCTCACCGCCGTTGCCGCTGCCGTCACCGTCGCAATCCTCGCCCGCCGTAACTATACCGTTACCACACGCGGTCGCCGTGCAGTTGGAATCGCAGCCATCACCGTCGACGAGGTTTCCGTCGTCGCAGTCCTCGCCGGCCGCGAGGTTGAATATTCCGTCGCCACAGCGAGGCGTAGTGCAGTCCGCGTCGCAAGCAGCCGACTCTCCGGCGTCGTCACAGTCCTCGCCGGCCGCGGCGTTGTGCGTCCCATCGCCACACTGAACCGCGGTGCAGTCGACGTCGCAAGTTGCTGTCTCGCCAGCATCGTCACAAAACTCGCCAGCGCTGCTGTTGGCTACCCCGTCGCCGCAGCGAGCCGTCGTACAGTCCGTGTTGCAGGCAGCCGACTCTCCAGCGTCATCGCAGTCCTCGCCGGCCGCAGCGTTAGGCGTCCCATCGCCGCATTCGACCGGGGTGCAATCTATATCGCAAGTTGCGGTCTCGCCGCCGTCGTCACAAAACTCACCAGCGCTGCTGTTTCTTATCCCATCGCCACAGCGAGAACTCGTACAGTCGGCGTTACACGCAGCCGACTCCCCAGCGTCGTCACATTCCTCGCCGGCCGCGGCGTTATGCATCCCATCACCACACTGAACCGCGGTGCAGT
>JBHHVL010000054.1:0-21063 GCA_046754245.1 Binatia bacterium
AACGCGGAACGCCGTGAACCCAGGCAGAGGGATCGTTACCCTTGAAGTAGTTGCTGCTGCCGGGCAGCCGTTGCACGCCGCTGATCTCTGAAGCCGCCACGGAATCCTGGAACCCCACACGAAGCACGGACGCCGTTGCCACCCCCGAGCCAGGCCCAAACAACACGAGGACGGGGCCCTCGTGCGCGAGAAAAAGCGAGTAGCGCCGTCCGCGCGAGACGAAGTTCACGTCTTCATGAAACTGGCCGACGTTTTCCTCGAACGAAAAAGGGAACAGCGAACTCGTCGGCGCGGCGCCCACCCAGACGGGGGAAGCCAGGGGCAGTAAGAGTGCTAAAAGGATTGTGCCGGTAGTGGTTACTTTCATCGCATTCTCCGATCGAGCTAACCGCAAAGTAGGGCGGCGCCACCCCCGTTGAAGAGCAAGGCATGTGCCGTAACGCGGAACAAGCGAAATTGCTTGAAACAACTCGGATTTTTAATGGTTATCAGCGGGAAAAAGATTCGCAGCTGCGTCTGTACGCGCAAGCTGGGGCATAAGTCATCGCCCACAAGCGAACTGGAACCACCCACACTGGGGGGAAAGAAAAGCCACCCGCGGTTCGGAAGGCGCTGGACCTACATTCCGCCGTCGACGTGGGGTGCCGCTGGAATGCCACCGGCCATCAATTTCCGTACGAATTCGGCCCGTTCTGGATAGGAAGGATGACGGTCAAAAAAACGCATCAAGCCCTTAGCACCGCCCCGTTCGGCAAGGAGCGCCATGACCTCACCGAAGGCGCGTGGATCATACCCCGCAGCTACGGCGTACCGGACGCCCAGCGCGTCTGCTTCTCTCTCCTCGCTCCTGTTGAAGCGCGCCGCTATCCCATCCATCACTGGGTCGAGAATGCCCACGCTCCCCAGGTGCAGCAGACCCCGAAGCACTCCGGCCGGACCGCGCGCCGGACGACCGTGGCCGCTAGTAATGTGCGCGAGTTCGTGGCCAAGCACCATGGCGAGCTGGTCATCACTTTCGAGAAGGTCCAACATCGACGATGCGACCACGACCGATTCTTCTCCGCGACCCGCGCTGGGGATGGCGTATTCGACCATGAAAAATTTCGTATCCCTTGGCCACCGTTCAGCCTCGACATAGACGCTCGCCTCTCCGACGGATCGAGCGACGCCGAAGGTTGCGCTGGCCAGATCTTCGAGAACGAAACGTCCGAGTTCCGCCAAGCCCTTTCCGTTCAGAGAGGTGATGACGTCCCCGTTTCGCAACGCCCCAGCCGCGGGTCCTTCAGGATCTACCCAGGCCACCACCACCCCCGGCGCGTCTACATCGAGGCCAAACAGTTTCGCACTCGCCGGCGAAACCGGCAGATAGAAGAATCCCCACCCGTGACCCGCGTCTCCTTCGTCGGACGAAGGGGGTAGGTTCAACATCAACCGCCTCGACACTCTCTGCAGAGGGACGGCCTTGCTGACGAGGGTGCTGAGGTAATCGACCTCCAACTCCAAGCGGCGACCGGGATCAAGCAGGTACAGCTCGTCCCGCAAGAGCGGGCGTTCACGTATCTCCAGAGGGCCATCGCCAGAACGCGCGTGCCGATCACCCGCCTCCCGGTACAGGGCGTACAGCTTCTCCGACGCCAGGTACGCGAAGTAAATCGCCCCGGCATGACGGTTCAGCGCAATCGCGTCGGGTATCCCGCGTTCATCCAGGAAACGGGCGACACGCGGGTCTTCCGAGAGGGCGTCTTGGAGCATGGCAGAACCGATCGCTCGAGGCACCGCCATCGACTCCGTCCCATCGGGAAAATCCGCGCGATCGACCACGGCGAATTTCGGCTGGCGTTGACCGCCGACCCCACCCCCCCCGACACCGGTGGACGGCTGGAGGGAACAGGCCCAGGCAACCGTGGCTATCAGACCCGTCACCAAACCTTCAGGCAGTTTCGTCCAGCCTTTTCCCGTCCGCCTCAACAGTTCCCCACCACTTCTGGCCTCTGCATAGCAACTTTACTGGACAATTGACAAAGGACAAGACATTGACCCTGTGCCTATGGTAGAAGTGATTCATGAAGCGCCTGGCTACTGTATTTGTTGTTTGCTCGATGGCCGCAGTGGCGGCGTCCGCTATTGCCAGCTTCGGCGATCTTGAAGCTTTTCTTCAACGGGCAGAGCGCATGGCTACTCCGAACCACGTGCTCCGAGCAGATATCGAGATAACCAAGAACGACGGCTCCCGCGACCAAGCCATACTCATCATCGACCCGGGTGCACCGGGTCATCAGTTTCTCTGGATCAAGTCGACCGGGTGGCGGTCGCTCATGCCCCTGACCTGGGGGGCGGGCAAGGCGATCCGCAAAGCCGGGGACCAACCCAGCGCCGTAGGAGTTGATGAAAGGGTGAACGGGTTGGACATTCGACCGATGGAGTTCTTTCCGTTCTGGGCTGCTGACTATGGAACGTGTTTCATATCGGACGAGAACTCTACGGAGAGAACCGTCACCATTCACGCTCCGGATTCCGTTCCCTATACCCTCTTCGTAGCGACCTTTGACAAAGCCAAGATGGTTCCCCTCGTGGTGAAGTACTACCGTGATACGTTGAGCAACCTGGTGAGAATCCGAACCGATTCTGGCCACGTGATGGTCGGGTCGCGACTGCGCCCTCGCAAGACCGTCGTCCGTGACTATACGGAGAACAGCACCACGACACTGGAGTACGCGTGGGCTGTGCTGCGGTCAGCGCCTGACGGACTCATCAACGAGTCCGAGTTTCACACCAGCTCCCTTCCTCAAACGCTGCCGCCGTCTTAACGGTTCGCTCGCCTGCCTCTCGTCTTCACGATGGCAGCTGCCGCGACAGCTGCCCCAAAACCGTTATCAATGTTAACGACCGTAACACCCGAAGCACAGGAATTCAGCATCGCCAGCAGGGCAGCGAGACCGCCAAAACTCGCGCCGTACCCGACACTGGTAGGCACCGCGATGATCGGTCGTGCCAGCAAGCCGCCGACCACACTCGGAAGAGCGCCTTCCATGCCAGCGACGACGATGGCTACCTCCGAGCGCTCTATTGCCTCGCGACTGGCCAGCAGCCGGTGCACGCCGGCGACCCCGACGTCCGCGTGGCGGTCCACGCCGACGCCGAGAAAGTCCAGGGTCTGCACCGCTTCCTCGGCAACGGCCCCGTCGGAGGTGCCGGCAGAAACGACGGCTACTGCTCCGCCGGCCGATGCCGAATCAGGCCGAGGCGAACTTCCATCGCAACGTCCGACACGTGCCGTAGGATGATAGCTGAAACCCTCGATGTCCCGGGCGACCTCCTCGGCTATATCCGCTCGGAGACGCGTAACGAACACGCGCTGTCCGTGGTCTAGCAGGCTCCGGCTGATCGCTATGATCTGATCGGCGGTCTTGCCTTCTCCGAACACGGCCTCGGGAATACCGTTGCGGAGTTCGCGGTGGATATCCACACGCGCGAAACCGAGGTCGTCAAACGGGAGTTGCTTGAGTTGCTCCAGGGCTTCGTCGCTACCGAGTTCACCGGTCGCCACAGCGTCGAGCAGCTTCTTCAGGGCGCCGGGGCTCATGGAGCTTCCTCGAAATGCCTGAATCCGCCACACAGGCGCCTTCCCGACCAATCGATCACGTGGGGAAAAGGATCCGCCTCTTCCATGATGCCGATTGCAGTGATGGGAGTACGGTATTTCTGAGCGAGTCTCGCAACCGCGGTCCTGAACCCACGGGTGGGGCGGCCGGTAAACAGGAGTTCGTAGTCGTCACCCCCTCGTAGCGCGTAGTCGAGCGCCCCTGCTTCCAGGGCGCCACCGGACGAAGCCGACCTTCGCAGGGCAGCGGACAAAGGCACACGACAGAGATCCAGGCGAGCGGACAGCACCGAGGCCTTGCAGATCTGTTCGAGATCTTGGACCAAGCCGTCCGACAGGTCGATCATGGCGCCAAGTCCACTGGCTCGAGCGAGAGCCCGGCCGAGTTCCAGGTTACGAGGCGGACTTCGGTAAGCGTCGACGAAGCGGCCCCTGCGACGGCCGGTACGAAGAAACTCTACGCCAGCTGCGGCGTCCCCGAGTGTACCTGTAACGTATACCGCGTGCCCCGCCCTCGCCCCCGATCGCAACGGCGTCCGTCGCCCTCCCTCACCGATGGCGGTAACGGTAATTGAAAGCGCCGTTGAACTGCTCAGGTTTCCGCCGACAAGCGACACCCTGCAATCAGCGCACTCTCCCAAGAAGCCCTTCAACATTCCCCGGGCCTTGGACAGCGAGTAGCCAGGCACCATACCTAACGACAACAACGCGAACTTCGGCGACGCTCCCATCGCCGCGATGTCGGAGAACGCGACCCGAAAGGCCCGAACGCCGATCGCCCGCGCGCTCAGCCAATCGGATTCGAAATGGACCGCTTCGGTCATCGTATCGGTAGTTACAATCGGTTTCGCGATGGCGGCGAGCACGGCCGCATCGTCTCCGATCCCCACCCGGACCTTGGTAGACGCAGGACCTCGAGCGGTCAGATCTGCGATCGTATCAATGAAGGAAAACTCACTCAGCTGGGTGACGGCGACCAAATCGATTAGCCGAACAATTGTCGCACCTTGTTAGAGAACTCGGCAACCAGAGGGTTCTTTTTCCCCCTTCCCGCGGAGGCGAACTGTTTTAACAAATCCTTCTGCTTTCGAGTGAGGTCAACCGGCGTCTCGACCTGAAGCCTGACGATCTGGTCACCATGAGTACCGCCTCTCCTCAGCGGAGGCGCCCCCTTGCCCTTGAGACGAAAAAGGCTTCCGCTCTGGCTCCCCGCCGGTATCGACATCTTTACGACGCCGTCTATCGTCGGCACGTCTACGCTGGCGCCCAGCGCGGCGTCGACGAACGAAACGGGAAGATCGCAGATGATATCGTTACCGTCTCTCGAAAACAGAGGGTGTGGAGCAACCGACAATACCACGTAGAGGTCTCCGGTAGGCCCGCCCTGGTAACCCGCTTCACCCTCCCCTCGAAGTTTCAGCCTCGAGCCCGCGGATACCCCCGCGGGCACCCTGACGCTGATCTCTCTTTGTACTCGGCTGGTACCGCGTCCTCTGCAGTGTGGGCAGGGAGTACGGATGATACGCCCCTCGCCGCTACACTGCCCACAGGCCTTGGAAATCTGGAACAGCCCCTGGCGAAAACTCACCTGGCCGGCACCGCCGCACGCCGGACAGACCTCGGGTTCCGTCCCCGGCTTGGTACCGCTGCCGGAACAGCGCTCACAAGTAACGGTGCGGGGCACGGTAATAATCTTCTCCGCACCGTTGATTGATTCTTCGAAGCTGATGTCCAGGTCGTAGCGAAGATCATCTCCACGGACTCCCCGGCTTCGTGATCGGCGTCCACCCCCGCCGAAAAGGTCTCCGAACAGCCCGCCGAGCGCGTCTTCGAATACTTCGGAACCGAACCCCGCGGCTCCGAAACCACCGAAACCCGCGCCGCCGCTGTCGAACCCGGCGTGGCCGAAAGCGTCGTACCGAGAGCGCTTGTCGCTATCCGAAAGGACTTCGTAGGCCTCGCTGGCTTCCTTGAACTTCGCGGTTGCGAGGTCTTTATCGTCGGCGTTGCGGTCTGGATGGTACTTGAGCGCAAGCTTGCGGTAAGCCTTCTTGATGTCATCGGCGGTCGCGTCGCGGCCGACACCCAAAATCTCGTAGTAGTCTCGCTTGCTCACGCTCGCTCCGAACTCCCCGCGGGTCCTTACCCTCCACCAAAATTCATATACGGCAAAAGGCCTCCACCCGCGCTAGCAGATAGAGGCCATAACTCAAGCTGGCGGCCTTAGCCACTAGCCTGGCTCGCCTTTGTGCGACCCCGTGGTCAGGGCCGGTTGCCTTCGTCGGCAGGTTTGACTTCCTCAAAGTCGGCGTCGACGACGTCGTCACCGCCAGCCGTAGCCTCGGACGCCTCGTCCTCACCAGGGGCACCGCTAGAAGCACCGCCACCATGGGCTTCCGCTTCTTTCTGAGCCTTGGCATACATGGCCTCCGCCAACTTGTGGGACGACTTCTCCAGTTCCTGGGTGGCGACCTTGATGGCATCGAGGTCGTCCGACTCTCGGATCGGCTTGGCCGTCTCCACGGCCGCTTTGATCGCGTCGACCTCGGCCTTGCCCATATCGTCCCCCAAGTCGTCGAGGCTCTTTTCGGTTCGATATATCAACGAATCAAGCTGATTGCGTGCGTCGACGATTTCTTTGCGCCTGCTGTCGTCGGCGGCGTGCTCCTCAGCGTCCCTGATCATCTGATCTATTTCTTCTTTCGTAAGACCGCTGTCGGAGGTTATCTTGATCGATTGCTCTTTACCGGTCCCCTTGTCCTTCGCCGACACGTGCAGAATTCCGTCCGCGTCTATGTCGAAACTAACATCGATCTGGGGCACGCCGCGCGGAGCCGCAGGTATGCCGGTAAGGTCGAACTGTCCTAGAAGCTTGTTGTGCTCGGCTATCTCGCGTTCGCCTTGGAACACCTTGATCGACACCGCCGGCTGGTTGTCCTCGGCAGTCGAAAAGACCTGACTCTTGTTCGTCGGGATCGTCGTGTTCTTCTCGATCAGCTTGGTAAATACTCCCCCCAGAGTCTCTATGCCGAGCGACAGCGGGGTGACGTCGAGAAGCAGAACGTCCTTTACTTCCCCGGCCAGAACACCCCCCTGAATAGCCGCGCCAATGGCGACGACTTCGTCAGGGTTCACTCCCTTGCCGGGTTCCTTTCCGAAGATCTTCTTGACGTGATCCTGGACAGCCGGCATCCGCGTCATCCCACCGACGAGGATAACGCTGTCTATCTCGGCCGCGCTGAGGCCCGCGTCCTTGATGGCCGTGGCGCAGGGACCGTCGAGACGATCGAGCAGATCGCTGCACAGGGCCTCGAGCTTCGATCGCGTCAGCTTGAGGTTCATGTGCTTGGGACCGCTCTGGTCAGCGGTAATGAAGGGCAAGTTGATGTCGGTCTCCGCCGAACTAGAAAGCTCGCACTTGGCCTTTTCCGCCGCTTCCTTCAGCCGCTGGAGGGCCATCTTGTCCTGACCCAGATCTATCCCCTGGTCCTTGTGAAACTCGGCTACGAGATAATCGATGATCGCCTGGTCAAAATCTTCCCCACCGAGAAACGTGTCGCCGTGGGTCGATTTCACCTCGAATACGCCGCCGCCCAGTTCGAGGATGGAGATGTCGAAGGTCCCGCCTCCTAGGTCGAAGACCGCGATCTTCTGGTCGCCGCTCTTCTCGAGCCCGTAGGCAAGAGCCGCCGCGGTAGGCTCGTTGATGATCCGCTGTACGTTCAGCCCGGCCACGGTTCCGGCGTCTTTGGTCGCCTGACGCTGGGAATCGTTAAAGTAGGCAGGAACGGTGATCACGGCATCGGTGACCGGTTCGCCAAGAAAATCCTCGGCCGTTGACTTCATCTTGGCGAGCACCATCGAAGAAACCTCCGCCGGGCTGCTTTCCTTGCCACCCATCTTGACCCAGGCCGCGTCGTTTTCAGCCTTGATGATCTCGTAGGGGAGGATTTGCTTGGCCTTCTGAACCTCTTTGTCCTGGAAACGCCGCCCGATGAGGCGTTTGATGGCGAAAACCGTGTTTTCCGGGTTTGTAACGGCCTGACGCCGGGCGATCTGGCCCACCAGGCGCTCGCCGCCTTCGTTGATCGCCACCACCGACGGCGTGGTGCGGCCGCCTTCGCTGTTGGTAATTACCTGGGGCGTCCCCCCTTCAAGAACCGCCACACAGGAGTTGGTGGTTCCAAGATCAATTCCAATAACTTTTCCCATTACTTAGCGTCTCCAAACGGAATTCTATAGCGCCTGCACCCGAGCCACAGGCCTCCGGCCCGAATACCACCCGGCTGCTCCCCGTCCCTACCTATTGTTGATAATCACCGTAGTCCCCGGCGCAAGGCTGGATCAAAGGTTTTCACCCCTTTTTCTCGGCTTTTGCGCCGCCGTTGTCGGGTCCGTCTCCAGCTTCGGCGGCGCTTTCGCTGTTCTGCGTGGGACCTGGCTCCACGGCGGCCTTGGCCACCACCACGAGCGCGGGGCGTAGCAGGCGATCTTTGAAGCGATAGCCGGCCCTATGGACCTCGATCACCGAATTCGCGCTGGCGTCGGGTGTCTCCAGCATCGCGACGGCTTCGTGTTCGGACGGATCGAAAGATTTGCCCACGACTTCCATCTTGTTGATCCCGTGCTTTTCGAGGGCGGTCAACAAGCCCCGGAGCACCAGTTCTACGCCCTCGGCAAACCCTGCGCCGCCCTCGTCGGCATGATCGAGCGCCCGCTCCAGATCATCGATCGACGAAAGGAGATCACGCGCCAGGGGCTCGGCGGCGTATTTCAGTCGTTCGGAACGATCACGCTCATGGCGTTTGGCCATGTTCTCCTGCTCTGCGCGGGCCCGCAGGTACAACTCAAAGTTCTTCTTTGCCTCGGCGCGGGCTTCGGCCAGCTGCTGCTCAAGGGGGCGTTCTTCCTGAACTTCCTCCTCCGTTACTTCACCCGCGGCCTGGTCGCCGTCAGGTCCTTGGGTCAAGTCCTCCTCCGACGATTCTGCTGTCGTACCGTTGCCTTTGATCGGTATAGACTGATCTGGCATTTTCGTTTTTCTCTCGGGCGACACGTCGAGCCACTTGCGCGAATGGAGTCCATAGCTAATTAGTTACGAGCGCAGGGGTTGTCAATGCACCGAACTCCATCTCCAAGGGTGGCAGAGCGATCGCTCTCAAGACTTCTGCGGGCTCGACACCCGGTGCTCAACACTCGATTGGGCCGAAAAACCCGAGCCAGCTTCCAACGGTGAGATCATATAACACCGCGACGCACACTGTGCTAGGAAGAGGGCTGTGACCGACACTCGCACCAGCGCGTTCGTGCTCAGGACCAGGCCTTACGGCGAATCGGACCTGATCGCGACGCTGCTGACTCAAGACTGCGGAAAACTCGGGGGTATAGCGAAAGGTGCGCGGCGATCGCGACGGCGTTTCGCGGGGGGCGCGCTGCAGCCCTTTCAGCACGTACAGGTCCGTTTTTCTCTCGGCCGCGAGCACTCCCTGGTGTTGCTTCACGATGCGCGAGTCGTGGAGAGCTACCAGGTGGTTGGCGGGGATCTAATCGGCTATGCCTGGGCTAGCTATATCAGCGAGCTGGCAGAGGCCATGACGCCAGAGAGGGATCCCTGTCCCGATCTGTTCGCGCTCTACCGCGGCACCGTCGCGAGCATCGCCGGGGGCAACAAAGCCGAGCCCGTGGCCCACCACTTCATCCTCGGCCTGCTCGGTCACGCCGGCTGGCGTCCAGATTTCACAACCTGCGGCATCTGTTCCGAACCGGTGACCGCGTACACGCGTCCTGTCCTGGACCCGAGGGGGAGTGGTATCGTGTGCTCCAGACACGAAGCCGAGAGCAGAGGGGTGGATCCCTTCGATCCTTCCTTCCGGCCCAGCCGCCGCGTGCTAGACGCGCCACTGCTCGAATACGTACGGCAAGCCGAAAAGAGCATGGTGTTCGACTGTGATTCCCAGGTGATTGAAACCGCCACCGCCTTGCTCGACAGACTCGTGGACCTTCACCTCGGCAGGCCGCTCAAGTCGAGGGATTTCATCAAAACCCTGAGCCACGAGATCTGACGCGGATCCCCACCGACGTTACCCGCGACGGCGTAGTCCGAGGCGCGCGAGTTCGGTGTAACGCGGCCCTCCGCGACCGAGACGACTCCGGTAGAGGAACACGCTGTTCACTTCGATGGCAACGGGACGGGCCAACCCTGGGGGCCGCTCGGCCAGTCCCGGTCCCCCGTTCAACCGTGCAAGCGTCAGGTGGGCACGAAACGGCCGCCGCTCGGGCTTGAAACCGGTCTTGACCACGGCCTTTTCCACACCACGCGCGAGTTCTCTCAGCGCCGGCGCGGATTCGGCGGCCAGAGCAAGAACCCGCGGGCGGCGCCCGGAAGGAAAGAACACCAAACGGGACAGTTCGACACCGAAGCGGCCAATCCCTGAGACCTCCTCAGCCACGGCCTCCACCGTCTCGGAGATCTTTTCCTCTGGCATGCTCGCGATGAAACGCAAGGTCATGTGCAGGCCCTCCCTCGCGACCCAGCGCGGAGCCTTGCCCCATTTCTGCAGCCTCAGTTCCGAGAGCAGGCGATCGAGCTCCACGAGTCCGAGTTCACCCGGGCTGACGGCGAAGAAAACGCGGATGCCCGACTCATCGACGGTTCCTTTCACGGCTCGACCTTCAGACGGACCCGGCGCCGATCGCCAGCACCGCCGCGGCTCGCAGGCGACCGCGACGGAGCTTCTCGATGGCTTTGCCAGCTCGCTCGAGTTCAAAGGCCTCGACCGAGCACCGAAGCGGTGCGTCAGCGGCCACTCGAAAAAACGCTTCGCCGTCTTCGCGCGTGAGGTTGGCGACCGAACGCAGCACCCTCTCGCCCCACAAAAGGCGATAGGGAAAAGAGGGGATGTCACTCATATGGATACCGGCGCACACCACCACTCCCCCCTTGCGCACGGCTTCCAGAGCCGCGGGTACCAGGGAGCCGACGGGAGCAAAAACGATGGCGGCGTCCAGCGGCTTCGGCGGACTCTCGTCCGAACCCCCGGCCCACACAGCCCCGAGCGATCGCGCAAAAGCCTGCCCGTCACCATCGCCGGATCTGGTAAAAGCGTAAACCTCGCGCCGCTGCCAACCAGCAATCTGAGCGACGAGATGCGCGGCTGCTCCAAAGCCGTAAAGACCGACCCTCGACGCTTCACCAGCCATCCGGAGGGCGCGAAACCCGATCATGCCGGCACACAGCAGAGGGGCTGCCTCCAGGTCGCCGTAGGCCCGAGGAATCTTGAAACAGTACTCGTGGTCAGCCAGGGTGTACTCAGCAAAGCCTCCGTCTCTGCTATAGCCAGTGAAAGAAGTCTCGTCGCAGAGGTTCTCGCGCCCGGACCCGCAGTACCGACAAGCTCCGCAGCTGCGGCCCAACCACGGCACGCCGACACGGTCACCCGTCTCGAAGCGGCTTACCCCGGGGCCAGTTGCGACTACCCGCCCCACGACTTGGTGGCCGAGCACCAGCGGAAGCTTGGGTTCTCCGAGCTCGCCATCGATGATGTGGAGATCGGTCCGACACACACCGCAGGCTGCTACCCTTAGCAGCAGTTCGCCGTCACCGGGCTCCGGCACCTCTAGTCTGCGAAGCCGCAGAGGCGCGCCCGCCCGGACCAAGACCATGGCGCGCATGAAGAGGGGTAGGTCGGCCTGCCTCACTGGGTTGTTCTCCGCTTCCCGCAGCCACGGTGAGCGTAGCTCAGGAAAAGCTCAACGAAAAGCCGAACAGAGTTCGGCAACCATACCGATGGTCGGCGGCCTTGAAAGAATCCCGACCAGCCGGATCGACAATACAGAAAGTTGCTTCCATAAGGGATCCGCGAGCCCGGGCGCTGGCTCGCGAGGTGGGTGCTCTTGTCATACGGCGGCTACCTGAAATGGGGGTGCGATGGGTTTGCCCTGTGAGAATTGCGGGCGCCTCTACGACGCGACCCTCTTCGAGTTTGGCCGTACCATAAACTGTACCTGCGGCTGCAGGGTATCCATGGCGCCCCGCAGGCGTCTGACTGCAGAGGCTGGGCGGCCGCGTTTCTTCGCCGACGTGATGCTCGGCCGTCTGGCGCGTTGGTTGCGCCTGCTTGGTTTCGATACGGCCTTCGAAAGCGACGTCAGCGACGCGGATCTCGTTCGCAGGGCACTGCTCGAAGACCGCGTCGTACTGACCCGTGATCGTCGCTTGCCCCGAGAATGGCGAACCGACGCGGTTTACGTTGTGGACTCGCACTCGACCTCGGAACAACTCGCCGAGGTGATGCGCGAATTCAAGCTCTCAGCCCAGTTGCGGCTGTTCCGCATATGTAGCCGTTGTAATCGCGCGCTGGTCCCCGCCGAGCCCGGCGACCTGAAAGAGCGGATCCCGGCTCGGATACTGGAACTCCACGACTCGTTTCGCGGTTGTCCGTCTTGCGGTCGCGTGTATTGGAGCGGCTCCCACACCTCCAGGATGAGGCGGGTGGTCGAGGGACTCCTTGCGACAACGCGGCCCGCGAGCGCACGAACCACCGGGCCCGACGAACCGGACTGAGACCTCAGCGCGGAGTGAGGACGACCACGGGTATGTCGCGCTCGGTGCGGGCCTGGTAATCGGCGTAGCTCGAGTACATCGCAACGAGCAGCGGCCAGAGCCGAGCCTTTTCTTCCCCGCTGGCCTGGTGGGCGGTCATGGGACGGCGAACCTTGCCGATTTCCACCTCGACCTCAGGGTCTGCAACGAGGTTATCGAACCAGAGAGGATTGCGGGCCATGCCTCCTTTGGAAGCAACCACTACGAGGTCCCGCCCGTCTTCCAGGTAGAGCAGGGGCACGGTACGGGGCAAACCGGTTTTCCTCCCCACCGTGGTGAGCAGACACACCGGCGCACCGCCGAGGAAGCGCCCCCCCAGCCTGCCGCCCGAAAACCTGTAAATCAGGGTGTTGGCAAGGGACATGTACTTGATTACTACGTTACCCACCTTTTCCTCGAAGGGCGTAAACGGTCTTGCTCCAGACTCAGACATCGCTTGGTTTCTCCTCGTCGGGCCCGCCACCCGGCTCGCACCCCGATCGTCTACGCCCGCGCCAAGGTCCAGACCCCGATGGCGATGAACCCCACGCCGGCCACCCAGTCCAGCAGCTTTCGACTGACGTAATCCGAAGCCGCCGCACCCGCGACCACGCCAATGGCCGCGGCGAGCACCAGCGCCAGGGCGGCCGCGAGGAAGACCGTCAGCTTCGGGTTGGCTGCATCGGAAGCGAACAGCAGCGTAGCGAGTTGGGTCTTGTCACCGAGCTCGGCGACGAAGACCGCGCCAAAAATCATCGCGAACAGCTTGGCGTCCATGGTTCTCCCCGCACCAGCCTTTTCCAGCCGGCACAGTCCGGTATGTAGCCAGACTCCAGCGCTTTGTCGAAGACCGCAGCCCGCTGTCGTCGCGAACGGCCGCGTCGAGAGCGCCGGGCGCGCTCTAACCCAACTCGCGCAGAAGCAGCGATATCCCCGCCGCGGCCGAGAGGACCAGCACCACCGGCCGCGTGTAGCCCCCGTCCAGCAGGCCCGTGGTGTAACCCGAGATCAGGTAGCCGCCCACCGCGCCGGGAAGGAGAACGAGCGCGAAGGAGGCTTCTCTGGCACCAAAACGACCCACCCACGCCAGAGCTACCAGCGCGAGAGACGACGAAACGAGGAAATAGACCGCCAGCGTTCCCCGCAGCCGGGCACCGGGCATGTGCTGGTACATCAACGCCGCTGGCGGGCCCCCGATGGAAGACGTCGTCCCCATGAAACCCGAAAGCAGCCCGGCCAGCGTGATGTTGATCGTGGTCGGCCTCACCCGTATGCCCAAGGCGCTCAGAGCAACGGCCAGCAGGACCAGCAGCGCGAAGACCACGGAAAACCCTGCATCGGACAGCCGCCTCAGCAGAACCGCGGCGGCCACCGTCCCCGCCACGCTTCCGACGAGGAGACGGGCAACCCCACCCGCGTCGACTTCCCGCCGCTCGCGCAACGAGAGCAAGGCGGTGAGTACCAGTCCGCTGGCGATCAAGGGCCCGGGAACCAGAGCCGGGTCGATGAGGACGAGCAGCGGAGCAGCGATTAGGGCTGAGCCGAAACCGATCGAACCTTGCACACAGGCGGCGAAGGCTACGACCAGGCTTGCCAGAAGCCCTTGGGGCCAGAGCAGAGTCAACACCTCTAGCCACGATGCCCCGCACCGGCCGGACGTTCAAATCCGAGGCTCGCGTCTGACTCAGGCCGAGGTCGAAGAACTCTCCGTCTCTTGCTCCACGTCCGCCGGGGGCCCGTCGGCTTCACCCGCCCCGTTGTAACGACCGGTAGGAACCGTGAACTTGAAAGCACTGCCTACCCCTCTCGTGCTCTCCACCCAGATGCGCCCGCGGTAGTGCTCGACGATATCCTTGCACACCGCCAAGCCGAGACCCGTTCCGGTGGCCTGCAGGCCGAGGCCGTGACCGGTTTTCACCTGGTAGAACTTGTCGAAGATCTTCTCGAGTTCGTCCTCGGCTATGCCCTCACCACTGTCGGCCACCGCCACCGTCACCCCGCCCTGGCTGCGTACCGCCGAGACGGTGACGTGACCACCAGCCGGCGTGTACTTGGCGGCGTTGCTCAGGAGGTTCGTCAGGAGCTGGACGAGCCTGTCCCTGTCCATCCACAAAGGCAGCAACTCGGGCTCTACCTCAGCGCTGACCAAGATCTGTTTCTCCTCGAACAAGGGCGTGAATCGGTCCACGACCTCCTCTATCACTTCGTTCACCAACACCGCCGAATCGCTCCACGGCATGGAGCCGGTCTCGATCTTGGTAAGGTCGAGGAAGTCGTCGATCAGCCGCCCGAGGCGGTCGCTCTCGGTAACGATGGTGGCGCTGAAGCGCTCGGAGACCTCGGGTTTGGTGGCGTGGTATTTGGCTATGGCCTTGGCCGCGGCGGTGATGGCGGCAAGCGGGGTACGCAACTCGTGCGAAACGTTGGACAAGAGCCTGGTCTTGAGCTCGTCGAGTTCGCGCAGACGCCGGTTCGCTGCCTCCATCTCGCTCGCGCGGTGCTCCAGCGCCGCGCGGTTGTCGGCGATCTCGTCGACCATGCGGTTGAACTGCGTGGTCAACGCGCCGAGTTCGTTTCGCACCAAGACCCTGACCCGTTCGGGTCTCCTGCCGGCCCGCATGACCTCGGTCGCGTCCACCAACAACCCCAGCTGGACTGTAAGCCGCTTGGCGAAGACCCTTGCTAGGAGGAGGGACAGACCAGCCGCGAACAACAGAACAGCCAGGCTCGCGCGCGCGAAGGCCTCGAGGGGGGCGGTGGCGATCTCGGGCTTTTCGAAGAGCAGGACGTTGGCGTCCCATCCGGCGTAGCCGCCGCGCGGGGGATCGGGGGTCGGGTTCTCCTGCGCCCGCGCTACCACCAACGCGTAAGTCGAGTCCCCCACGACCGTCCGGATCGAACGCGCCGCGGCAGGCGATGGAACCGCGTCGCCGGCAAAGAGCCCGTGCGTTCGTAACGGCTCGAGCTCGGCGAGCAGGAAAACGGGAGCCGCCAACACAGAGCCGGCGCTGTCGACGTACAAGCCGAAGCGGGAGACGTCGCCGTCGTCCTCGCGAACGACCGTCTCCTGAACGTGCTCGAAGATGTCGCTCCAGTAGAGCTTGCCCGCCAGCGTCAGCGGTCCGCCGGCGTCCTCCAGCTCCAGGTCCACGCGAACCGCGAGTGGTATGACGAGACCGCCGGCGGCCTCGGCAAACACGGGCGATCCGATCTGTGGACCGCTCGGATCGGCCAGGCCCTCGAGGACGACCTCGGGCAGGTGGGGCATCGGCGACCGCGAAGAAGAAGGAGAACAGGAAGAGGAAACCACCCGGCCAGTCGGGTCCAGGACCAGGAGCATGGCAAACTCGGGAACGCTGCGCCTAACCCAGCGCAGGTCTTCTGCGAGTTCGTCTACCCCCCTCCCCCTCGATCGGCGTCTCAGTTCCAGAGCAACGTCGAGCAGCTGTTGATAGCGATCCGCGAGGTGCGTTTCCATACGGTGCCGGTGCTGTTCCGCCAGGGCGACCAATACCTCGCGTCGCTGGGCGATGAGATGGCCCCTGTAGGCCGAGTAGCCGAACACCATGACGACGACCAGGGGGACTATCGCCAGGACGCAAAACAGGATCAGGAGCTCGCGCCTCAGCGACGGGCCTCCACGCCAGCGCGGCTCCCCCGCCGAGCTCATCTGTCCACCTCGATAGTAGCCACGACCTTGATGCCCTCGGGCACCTCGTCGGCCCAGACGTAGGCCACGGCGTTGGGCATGATCCGCAACAGCTTGAGGATGGTTCCGACCGACTCGTGCTCGAGCGGCCTGAAGACCGTCGGCTGTCCGCGGGGATGTGCCCTCGCCCCACGCGAACCGAGCAACGACCGGTAAAACGCCGAGCGAACAGCGGCCCCGGCTTTGTAATCCAGCACCTGAATGCGGCTCCCGTTAGGCCACTGGGTCTGCTCGCCCGTGAATATCTTGCGCACGAAGTAGGGCGCCAGACTCTCGGCCTCGTTGTTGGCATGAGCCACGACGGCGATCGACCTGGATTCGCCGGCCACAGCGTTCTGTAAGGTCAGCAACGCGAGGGCTGCCGCGAGAGAGGCCAGAACCAGGTGCTTATTCTCGCTCGGCACCGAGGACCCCTTAGAAGGAAGCGTTGATGGCGGCCATGAAACCGTCGCGGTCGCCGAGTTCCAGCGCCTCGTTGTTGCTCGTGTTGCGCTGCCATTCGAACTTGAGAACCAGCTGCTCCACGGGGCGCAGGTTGAAGCCCAGCGTCAGACGCTCCTCGCGGTTGTTGCCACTACCGGCGTCACCGTCGTCGTCGAACTCGGCGAAGCCCCAGCGCGCGACCGCCGTGAACCGGGGATCGCCCGTGTAGCGGCCCACCGACTCTTCGAGGAAGCGAGGCCAGAAGCTGTAGGCGCTTTCCACGTAAGCACCGCGCAGGTCCCTGGTGATGGCGTCACCGTCGGCGTTGAGGCCCTCGTCGAGGTCAAACAGGGCGAACTCGCCACGAAGGCGGAGACCACGCCAGCGGTAATCGCCATCCAGCGCGAAGCCGAGTATGCTGTCGTCCCCGCCCTTGTCGTAGGTACCGCTGTAGGCGCTGGCACCCAACTCGATACCCAGGGGGCTGGACACCGAGGCCCGGCCCACCAGGGCCTTGTTGTTGTTATTGTCGGAGCCGAAGGCCCCCCGCGCGCCGCGCGCCGAGCTGTCGGTAAAGCGGTCGGTAAGCCCGTTGACCAGATAGACCTGGTAGTCGAGGCCGGTACCCTCTCGCAGCAGGCCGCCGGCTCTCCCCAGAGACGCCGAACCGGTAAACCCGATTCCGGCCTCCGCCCAGGTCGTCGGCACCACCCTCCGCATCATGATGGGACGGCTGGCCAGATCCTGCAGTACCATGAAGTGCTCGAGGTTGTAGCGGCCGAAGGGTACTATCACCACGCCCGCGCGCGGTTGCAGCCAGGGCGTCAGGCTGTACTGCATCCAGCCCTGTTCGACCTCCACCTCGCCCTGGCGATCGCCGCCGGCGGTGGTCGCGGTGCGCTCGAATTCGATCTCCACGCCCATCAAGAGCCTCTTGGTGGGCTGGGATCTAACGACCAGATCTATGGCCTTGGCGTCGAAGGTCGAATCCGTGTTCTCGAAGTTCTCGAACTCGAGTTCGATGTATCCGGAGACTTCGGTGCGCCTCGCGAGCTGTTCGACGAGGCTTTCCTGCTGAACCGACAGCAGCGAAGCCTGTTGTTCCAGGAGCTCTAAGCGCTCATCCGGCGTCCCATCCTGGCCTTCGGGCCGTTTGGATACGCGCCGCTCCAGCTCTCTTATGCGCTCGGAGAGCTCCTCGTTGCTCGCACGCGCGCGCTCGAGCTCGCCGGCCTGGCGCTGCACCTGCGCGTTCAGGGAATCTAGTGCCTCGCCGAGGTCTTCCTCCGCCTGCGCACAAACCGGCAGCAAACACCCCACCGCGAGGATGCACGCAACCCCAATCCACCTTACTACCACTACACTCCCCTCCCGCGGAATACGCGTGCGCGACAACGGCCAGTAGTTCAGACCATGCTAACGATCCTGTGGGCGCCGCGCAACGGGGTCCGGCGCTCAACCGCGAATCGCCGGAGACAGGAAGGCAGCGCCATTCCTGTTTTCGCTTCAACCGTGGCCTTTCTTCGCAGATCCGGGAAAGGCCTGCGCCGGCCCGCGCGGCCGTGATAGCGCGCCTCGAGGCTTTGCTCAGCTTGGCGCGCAGCGTATTGGATTAGACGCCGCCCCAAGAGATTTCAGTGTCAGGAGTTGCGATGGGCGTTGCCGACATCGAACTAGGCCTCGGCGAAGAAGAGAAGAGTATCCGGGACACCGCGCACCGTTTCGCCGAGGAAGTCCTGCGCCCCGCCGGAACCTCCTTGGACAGGCTCGACGACCCAGCCGCGGTCATAGCCGCGGGTTCCCCCTTGTGGGAGGCCCACGAAAAGTACCGCGGTCTTGGCCTCGAACTACTCGAATCGGTGGATCCGGGAGCCGGCGTAAATCTCGCGCAGAACGCTCGCATCCGTTACCTGGTCTGGGAGGAACTCGGTTGGGGAGACGCGGGCCTCGCCATCAGTCTGGGGGTGGCGGGTTTCCACAAAATGTTCGCCCAGCTCTCGGGGAAGGAATCCCTCATAGAAAAGTTCTGCGCACCCGACAACCACGACCTCGGCTGCTGGGCGATCACCGAACCGGATCACGGAAGCGACACCCTGGCCTTTACCGAAAAGTCCTTTTCCGACGGGACCATCAAGCCCAACTGCACGGCCCGCAAGGACGGCGACGGCTTCGTGATCAGCGGACAGAAGGCCGCTTGGGTTTCCAACGGCTCCATAGCCGACGTCGCGGCGCTGTTCTGCACCCTGGAGCCGGAACACGGCTTCGGGGGCGGCGGCATCGCCGTCGTGCCCCTCGACCTGCCCGGCGTCTCGCGGGGAGCGCCGCTGGACAAGCTGGGCCAGCGTTCGCTCAACCAGGGCGAGATTTTCTTCGACGAGGTCCGCATCCCGTCCGAAAATCTTGTCATCGGCCCAGACGGTTACGAGTTCGCCATCGAATCGGTCCTCGCCCTGGCCAACGCCTCCATGGGAGCCATTTTCGTCGGTGTCGCCCGCGCCGCCTTGGAGCACGCGATAGCCTATGCAAAAGAGCGGGTGCAAGGCGGCAGACCGATCTTCCAACATCAGAGCGTCAAAGCCAGGTTGTTCAGCATGTTCACGCGATTTGAAGCGGCTCGTGCGCTCGCGCGCCGTGTGGCTCTCTTCAACATAACCAACCCGCCGCTGGTACAGTACTCGATCGCGTCGAAGGTATTCTGTACGAGTGTGGCTTTCGAAGTCGCCAGCGGCGCGGTACAGATTTTTGGTGGAAACGGACTGAGTCGCGAATACCCGGTCGAGAAGCTCCTGCGCGACGCCCGTGCGTCGATGATCGAAGACGGTTGCAACGACGTACTCAGCCTCGTAGGGGCATCGAAGCTCTAGCCCGGTTTATTCGTGAACGGTCGTAGCGAGAGCGCGAAGTGTGCGCCAGATCGGGTCAAAGGCAGCGGCGAGCGATGCAGGCGGACTCGACAGTCCGTCGAAGAGCGAGTGGCGAGTACGGCCCGGGCGGGCAGTTGGTGCTCGTAGTAGGGCGCTTCATGAATCATGCGGGCTAGGGCGGAAGGAACACACCGGCGCGTTCACTGGCTGCTTGCGCCACCGCGTGCCGGACGGTAACTGGAAAACCACCGTGGCCTCCCACCTACGGGGGAATGTTGGCCAAGCGGTAATGACGAGAGAGGACTGACAAGAATGAAAACCAACGCGATCATCGCCGGCGTAGGCATGACGACATTCGGAAAACACCTGGATACCGGTCTCAAGTCGCTGGGCGCCGAGGCGGTGAAATCGGCGCTCTCGGACGCTGGGGTCGAAGCCGGTGATCTACAAGCAGCCTACGTGGGGAACGCCGCGGCGGGCCTGATAACCGGTCAGGAGAGTATCCGCGGCCAGGTCATCCTGCGTTCGATGGGCTTGGGCCGGATCCCCGTCGTGAACGTGGAGAACGCCTGCGCCAGCGCCTCGACGGCGCTCAACCAGGCCTGCGCGATGGTAACAGCCGGTATTTATGACGTCGTGCTCGCGCTTGGCGTGGAAAAGCTCTACCACCCGGACAAGAAGAAGACCTTTTCTGCGTTTACAGGAGCGGTCGACGTCGAGGCGCTTCAAATCATCCTCGACAGTCTTCGCCAGAGCGCCGAGCAGAGCGGAGCTAAGTCGGCGAGCTCGGGCGCGGGGGAAAAGCGTTCGATGTTCATGGACATATACGCGGCCGTCGCTCGGGCTCACATGGATCGTTTCGGCACCACGGCGGAGCAATTCGCTGGCGTGGCAGCAAAGAATTCCTTGCACGGCAGCTTGAATGACCGGGCCCAGTTCCGTGAAGTGCTGTCGGTCGATGATGTCCTCGCATCGCCGATGATCGCGGAGCCGCTGACCAGACCGATGTGTTCTCCGATCGGCGACGGCGCCGCGGCGGTCGTGGTCGTGAGCCCCGCCAAGGCTCGGGAGCTCGGGATCACCAGTCCGGTACGGGTGCTGTCGAGCGTCCTCCACTCGGGGTGGGATCACGACCCGACCGAAGAAGGAACCGTAGAGTTGTGCTCGCAGGAAGCCTACGAAGAATCGGGCTGTGGCCCCGAGGACCTCGACGTCATCGAGTGCCACGACGCCTCGGCTCCCGCGGAGTTGATAACCTACGAATCGATAGGCCTCTGCGCAAAGGGGGATGGAGGCAAGCTGGTGGACGCCGGCGACACCACGCTCGGAGGCCGCGTACCGGTCAACACCTCAGGTGGCCTGTTGCGCAAGGGGCATCCGGTCGGAGCCACCGGCATCGCCCAGATAGTCGAGTTGACCGAACAGCTCCAGGGTCGCAGCGGCAAGCGCCAGGTCGACGGAGCGAAGCTCGCTCTGGCACAAAACGGCGGGGGAACGATCGGTACCGACGCAGCAGCGATGTGCGTCACCGTGCTCGGGAGATAGCGGTAGACCATGGCGGCACGAAACGAAGCGATACTGTGGGAACTGATAGCCGCTCGCGCCGAAGCGAATCCCGATCTGGACGTTCTCACCTTTGAACGTCTCGATTCGAGTGACGGGCGCTTCGACGACCAGGTGCGCACCTACGCAGACCTTTACGAAAACGCCAACCGCATCGCGGCGGCGATCGTCGCGTGCGGTCTCGGGCCGGGTGAGCGGTTCGCCCTGATGACCCGCAACGGCGACTTCCGCATCTGGGACTTCGGTTCGGCCGCAAAGGCGCATCGCCTGCAGCACCCCGCGATGCGGCCCGAGCAATCGATCGGTGGCAACACCGGCCTCC
>JBHHVL010000055.1:0-20965 GCA_046754245.1 Binatia bacterium
CGTGATTCCGGCGATAGGACTAGGATCCTTCTTATCCCTGTAACGCCACTTTCGGATCGGGCTTCCCGAGTTGCTCCACGCGGGTGCCGAGGTGCTCGTGTAAGGTAGCGACATCAAGGGCACCCCAGCGCTCAGCATCTCTATCGTGGTAGATCCCCGCGTGGGGTCGGCGATGAGAAACGCCACTCCGCGGTCCCTGGCTTTCCACGCGATCCTGGCGTGGCGGTTGGCGGCGGCTGGTTTTATTGTTAGCCGTCCCCCATCGACCTGCATACAGACCGCGCTTGCCGCAGCCGGCAAAACACAGGCCACGGACCACCACACCCACGCCAACGTGGCTGCTTTCCGTCCCGACTTTTTTCCCACGGATACCACTCCCTCGTCAAGATGGGCTCAGACTTCGGGTGAGAACGCGGCACATGCCCGTACAATACTTCGCGCGGGCGAAGCAGCGTTGTCAAGATACAATCGTCATCTCGGTGGCTCCGCGTCCTGCCCGGACGGTCCGCCAGGCGATGAGTGTCGGGCCCGGTTCGGCGGGCTACGCGTCGTCCGTGGGAGGCGGCCTGTAGGCCGCCGTTCGCTTTACGACGCCGCGCTCCACCAGGCTGTAGGCGGTATCGAGGATGGTCTCGGCGGCGGGCCTCGGTTGCCACCCGAGCTGAGCGGTGGCCTTGGCGTGAGACACCATCTCCTTACGACCGAAGTAAGGGAGGATCATACGCACAGACTTGTCGAAGCGTCCGAAGAGCCACATCAACGAGTAGGGCAGGTTACCGGTGGGTACCCGGTAACCGAGCGGTCTGAACTCGGCGTCCAGGATTCGGGCGATGTCGACGATCCAGTAGTGATCGCCCGCGCAGATGTACCGTTGGCCGGCGGCATCCGGCGTGGTCATCGCGAGAATGTGCGCCGCTGCGATGTCGCGTACGTCTACGATCGCGAAGCCGATCTTTGGACAGGCTGGAAACGCTCGTGTCATCAGGCGTCGCACGAGTTCCACCGATGTATTGACGGCAGAGTCAACGACCGGGCCCGCGACGAAGCCAGGGTTGATCACGGACAGCTCGAAGCGTTCATCCGCCGCCAGGTCCTGGGCAAATTCCCAAGCCACGCGTTCCGCCAGCGTTTTACTTTTTTGATAGGGGTCGCAGGCCTCGACCACCGACCAGTCTTCTTCGGTAAAGACCCGGTGGTCGTCCGGCGGGTGACCGTAAGCGACGGCTGCCACCGAAGAGGTGAGTACCACTCGCTTCACTGCTCCTCGGGTCGCTGCGCACGCGCGTAGCACGCGCATGGTACCTTCGACCGCCGGACGGATCAGGTCGTTCTCGTCATCGGGAGCCGAGGCGGGGAAGGGAGAGGCTACGTGGAGCACGTAGGTACAACCCTTGACCAGGTCTGACCAGTTACCGTCCGAGGCGAGGTCGGCTTGCACCAGTTCGAGGCGTTCGCTTGCCGCCGGAACCAACGACTCGAGTCGAGCAACGGTTTTTTTGTTGCCGAGGTTCCGGATCGTCCCGCGGACTCGGTAGCCGGCTTCGAGCAACTGGATCACGCAGTGACCGGCGATGTAGCCTGACGCGCCGGTCACCAATACCAATGGTTTTGACTCTTCTGACATGGCGACGGCCAGACTGCCCCATTGGTGTGCCTGACGCCATCGGGGCGAGCAATCGAGGCTCTGGGCCGCCCGGTTCAGGTCGCGGGACCCTTGGCTCTTGGCCATTTCGTGAAGCCATTGTGCAGGGCCTGGGCGCGCGGCGCCGGATATTGGGGAAAAGGGGGCCTTGGCACGACCTCGGTGTTCTTATGGAGCGTGCTCTGTCTTGAAGCCCGTTCAGTTGCTCGGGCATAATAATAAATTCGGGTATTGATGACTCTCATGGGAAAGCTGTCCGCGGGTGCCGCGGCGTTAATCGTCGGCACGGTGGGCGTTGTGTCGGCGGCGCAGGCTACTCCGGATCTGGACGATCGGGTCCGCGCCGCGCGGGTGCTGGCCTTCGACGGCCGTCGAAGCGAGGCGCTGGAGATCTTCGCCGAGGTCTTGGCCAGAGACCCTCGTTATCTCGGGGCGAGAATTTTCACGGCGCGCATTCACGGTTGGGAGGGGCGTTACGAGGCTGCGCGCGAGGAGCTTGAACGGGCCCTCGAGCAGAGTCCGACCGATATCGAAGCGATCGACGCCCGCATTGACATCGAGCTGTGGTCTGGTCATCCGGCCGCGGCCCTGGTCTTCTGTGACCGTGGCCTGCTACACCATCCCGAGTCGGGGGCCATTCGCAGAAAGAGGCTCAAGATTCTCGCTTCGAGGTGGAACGTCATGGGCGCACCGATCAAGGAAGCCCGAGACCGAGCGGTGCCTCTGCGGGAGCCCGCGCCCGGTTTGCCGGCGGTCAGTCAGGATACGTCCCGTATCTCGGCGTCACTCGACTACGAATACCGGAATTTCAACGACGACCTCGATCCCTGGCACGCGTCCTCCTTCAGTCTTTCCCGACACAGCTCTGGGGCCACCGTAACCGCGAGGATCAACTACGCGGAGAGGTTCGGGCAGTCGGCACTACAAGGAGAGCTGGAGGCCTATCCTTTGTTGGGTGGGGGACGATACGCGTACCTCAACGCCGGCTACGGCGACAAGGACCTGTTCCCCGAATACCGGGTAGCGGCGGAGCTCTTCCAGGCTCTCCCGCGCGAATGCGAGCTTTCCCTGGGCGTGAAACGACTCGGTTTTGGCGATCCGGTGAACCTCTATACCGCTTCGCTCGCGAAGTACCTCCGGAGTTATTATCTCGCTTTTCGGCCGACGGTCACCGACAGTTTCGGGAAACAGACCTTTTCCTGGCAGCTAACGACGAGACGTTACTTCGGTGACGGGGAATTTGCCGAACTCCTGCTCGCGCAGGGGGATTCTCTGGAAAGAAACGCTACCGTCGATTTTCTGAACATTGAGTCGAAATCGGCGCAGCTCAAGCTGCAGAAACGGATTACAGGGGACTGGCTGAGTAGGCTGATTATCGGTACTGAAGAACAGGATCTCGGGGCGGGTAGCTCGCGTACACAGTTATTGCTTGGCGTAGGAGTCGAGCAACGCTTTTGAAGCTCCCATCCTGCTAGACCTGGGCAGGGCGTTGGTGGCCGACGGCTCAGTGGTCTGGAGCCGGTGATCGGCCAGAGCTGTCGTCTCGGTCGGCGCGTGCGCCAGCCCCAGGCCAGCGCTGACCCGCTGAGTGAGATCGATCGATTTTTCCCGCGCCGGCGCCGATTTCGTAGAACACGCTGGAGTCGCCAGCCTCCACCTCTCCTTGTAGCAGCAACCCCGTTACGTGAACGGGTAGCACTCCCCGTCGCCTTCGAACTGGATTATGTCGGGACGGGCTATCGTCGGCTGTAGAAAGGTCCCGTGATGGTAAGTCGTGTTCCAGTAGCCCAGCGGATTGTGAAACCTGCCGATCCAGGCCGCGGTCGGGCCAAACGCGATGCCGACCTGTGCTCGTTCGAGTTCCCGTTCGGCTTCATCCAAGAAGAACTCGACCAGTACCCGAATGCGCGTCATGTCGACGGTATAGAATAAGTCGAGGACCGGAGGCGGACTCGCCGTTTACTTCCTCTGGTAGGTCGAAGAGGCGTGTAAACGTGACCTGGGGGAAGAGGAGCAGCTCGCCGTCGAGCGCTTCAGACGGAGAGGCCAGGTACGCACGTCCTGGGGCGACCGCGGTGCAACCGATACGGAACCCGAGGAGAAAACCGTCCAGAACCCGCAAGGTGTGAGAGGGGTCGGATACCGGCCCTGTTCCGTCCCCTTGCACGCGGGAGGGTGGAACCAGTCCGTCGTTGGCGGCGGCAGACATGGAGGAGACAAAACCTAAGCGATCTATAAGTAGTGTACCCTCGGAGAAGGGGCTCCTCAATGCCCGCAGCGGGAAATCGGGGAGGCGCTGGACATTATTGTACGGAGTGCTCCCCGTATCTGTGGCAATGACGCCGATTCGCTCTACTTCTTCACGAAAAGCCGTGGCACCAGAATTGCTGCCTGGACAAGGCATCCGCGTGGTCGAGCCCTCCCGGGTAAGGGCGACGCGAGGCGGATGACTCTATTTTTTCGGAGCGGGGCATGCGGGGAGTGTCAGGAGACAGTCCGACATTGGGCCGATCGCCGAAGCGGTCTGCATCGGCGCATCCGCCCGTCGCGATGCGGCTCCTCGTTGCCGACGACGACGCAAGTATACGCAAGCTGCTGGCCCTGGTCCTCGGCAGGGCGGGTCACTGTGTGCTACAGGCGCAGGACGGCGAGCAGGCGCTCGACCTGGCCTTCGACACCCGCCCTGATGTGATCGTCCTTGATCGCGTCATGCCGGGCCTCGACGGTGTCGAAGTCGCACGACGCCTCAAGAGCGACTGCAGAACCAAGGACATTCCAATCGTCTTGCTGAGCGGCGATGAAGTCGAGGTTCCGCCGGACCCGGAGACCGGGCGGGTCGTTCCCCCTTTTGACGTTTTCATCGCCAAGCCCTTCAAGGTCGACGAGCTCGAGGCTGCTCTGGCTCAACTCGCGAGCAAGGCCGGGCCGGCCGAAGCTGAGGGGGAAGAGAGCGCCGATGACAGCGTTACCCAGCCGCAGGAGGGTGGCTCGGACGAGGTTGGGAGCCTGCGTCTAGAATACGCGTCTTCTCTGGCCAGCAAGATCAGTGAGCTTTCCGCCTTCATCGACTCCCATCGAGGGGGTATGGCCGAGCGCGACGAGCTGCGGTCGATCTGGCGCCTGCTTCACCAACTGCAGGGTTCCGCACCGGCATTCGGTTTCGCGGAGCTGGGCCAGTGTGCGGCCAGAGCGGCGACGCTTGTGAAGTGTTGCCTGGAAGAGGGGGCAGGGTTGTCGGATGCTGGCTCGAGGTATCTGGATACGCTGGTCGGAGACATGCGCAAACAGCTGGATTCCCTGGAGCGAGAGCCTCAGGCGAACGCGGCGCCCGCAAGCTCCGGGGAGCGAGAGGCTGAAGCGCCGCAGCTATCGGGGGCGGTCGAATCGCCGCCGCGGCTGTTGCTGGTTCACGATGATCCCGAATACGCCAAGGGGGTGTCGGCGCTTGCGAGGCAGCGCGGATATCGCTTGGAGACCTTTCATAACGCCGAACCGGCTCTGCAACGCTTGCGGGAAGCAGACTTTCGAGTCATTACCCTTCAGCAGCAAGCCGTCTGTGGGCAGGATTTTCGGAGCTTGCTCGAGGTTCGCCGCGCTGCGGGGGAGGCGGCGGTCCTCATTCTCGGAGGAAACGCGACAACCGAGGCCAGAGTCGCGGCGGTAAAGGCCGGCGCCGATAGATTCGTCGAGGGAGACCACGATCCCGACGCGCTGGCCGAACTGTGGCGGGAGCTGATCGCCCTCAAGGCTGCCGCTGCCGGGACGGTCATGGTCGTGGACGATGACCCCGCGATCTGTAGCTTCATTTCCAAGACCCTCGGCGCGAGGGGCTGCCAGGTCAGCAGTTCTCCGGGGGGGGAGGGGCTGTTCGATAAACTCGCCGCTATTAACCCGGACATCCTTCTTCTCGACGTGGACATGCCGGATACAGACGGCTTCGAAATTACCCGAGCGCTTCGAAGCTCGGACAGGTGGCGGCAGCTCGCCATAATGATCATGACCAGCCTGACCGGCAGCGACAGTCGGTTGCAGGCCTACGAGTGTGGGGCCGATGATTTCATCGACAAGCCCATACTGCCGGCTGAACTCGCGGTCAGGGTGCTGGGCAGGCTGGAGCGCGAACGACTGAAGAGAGCCTCTTTTGAAAGAGACCGTCTGACGGGCCTCTACAACCACGAGTGTTTCATGGAAAGGGCGCGCACGCTCCTCGACCAACGGCGAGATGCTGAGGCCCCCTGCGCGATCGCCACCATAGAGATCGCCAGGCTCGTAGACTTCGTCCACCGCTACGGCCTCGACGCCGGTGAACGAGTGGTCAGGGCGGTTGCCGATCAGTTGAGGATCGCGCTGGGCTCTACGAGCCATATCACCGGACGCCTTTCAGGCGCCGTGTTTTCGGTGATGCAGCTCGACGCGTACGAGGAAGAACTCGCCGTCCGCCTGGAGGGCTGCATAGCGCTGCTGGCCGCAGACAAGCGGCTCTCGCCAGACGGAAACCTCACCGACGCAGTCGGCCTCGACGTCTGCGTGATGGAATTGTCTCCGTGCGACGAACTGACCTCCGCCATCGACAAGGCGGTGAGCACCGCGCGGACGAGGAAGCGGTTTCGGATCGCCAGGGGGAAGGAGCTTGTCAGCGGCACGAACACTGAGGTTTTTATAGTCGACGATGACGAGGACCTGAGCGGGTTGCTCGAGTATGCGTTGTCCAACCGAGGGATCAGATGCAGGGTCATCGGCAACGGGGCCAAAGCCATTGAGACTCTACTCGACGAGTATACCGATGGCACCCGACCGGTCGTGCTGCTCGACGTGGATCTGCCAGAACTCGACGGTTTCAGCATCATCGAGAGGTTGCAGGAGCGTCGACCAGGGGCCTTCCAGGTTATGATGATGACGAGTCACGGCAGCGAACGCGAGCAGCTACGTGGGCTCAAAGCCAGCGCCGTGGACTATCTCGTCAAGCCCCTCAACCTCGAGGTTGTGATCGAGAAAGTCTGTAACCGTGTTCAGGCGGGGTCGGAGAATTGAACTTCGAACTACTGGCCCTCGTGGTCACCACCGAAACCACCCTGATGCTGATCATGCTGGGGGTGTTGGTCGGCAGGCGTATGGTTCTCCTCCGTCAAGAGGAACTCGGTACCATCGAAACGTCGGTAGCGTCAGAGGCGTTCAAGCGGTGGATTGGGGGCACGGCTTCGCGACAGGAGTTTCTTGATTCCATCGGGAGTTGCCGGCCGGCCACGGTTCTATCGTTACTTCACAAGTACGCCGTCATCATCCGGGGCGACCGCTGGGACGAGCTGATCTCCATGATCCGTGAGTCCGGATGGTTCAACTACGTCACGCGATACGCTCGATCGCGCTTCTGGTGGAGGCGGCTCGTGGCGGTGCGGCTGCTGTCGATCTTGGGTAGAGAACAGGATCTACCCCTGATCAGCCGTCTGTTCTCCGATCGTCACCAGATGGTACGGATCGCTGTAGTCCCTGTGCTGGGCCGGGTGAACGAGCAAGCCCTGGTTGATCGCCTCGTAGCAATGGCGCTTTCCTCACAGCCCGTTGTGCGGGGTTACCTCTTCCAGGCGCTTGCTCGTCTGGGCGCGTCGGTCGTACCGGTGATCAAGGATCGCGTTGGCCGATCTTCTTCGCCCGATGAGTTGGCGATCTTGCTGGCACTGATCGGGGAACTCAACGCAGTAGAGCTGCTTGGAACCGTTACCGGAAACGCGCGGCACGAAAGCGCCTGCGTTCGACTGACGGTTGCCACGGTTCTGCGCGCTTTTCCCCATCCAGAGTCTGCCGGCGCCCTCGCGAGCCTGCTCTCGGATCCGGTAGCCCAGGTGCGAGCCCAGGCCGCGGTTTCGCTCGGGTTGATAGGCGGAGTGGAAAAACTGCAGGTGTTGCAAGATGCTCTGACCGATGTCGACGGAAACGTGAGGGTAAACGCTGGCATCGCGCTGCGGAGGCTGGGCGCCGACGGCTTGGAGGCTCTGAGGCGTGCGCTGCGCGGCGGCGCGGACAGGGCCGGTGAAGCTGCACGATTCGTTCTCAACCTCGAAGAACCGGCTCTGTCGGGATATCGGGGTCAGGAATATGGGAGCTTGATCGCGACCGCGGGTGGGCTCGACTGATGGACTTGTTACGCGAGGCTCTGGTACAGAGTGAGAGCCTCATACTCACCTATTTCGTGATCCTGAACTCCTTCTACGCGTTGCTGCTTTTTCTTTCTGTTCCGGAGCTCTGGAAGCACTGGCAGATCATCAAGGACGACGATCTCGCCCGCTATCTCGGTTCCGAAGCCTTACCGGCTGTTTCGGTTATGGTGCCGGCCTACAACATGGAAGCGTCGATAGTAGACAGCGTGGAGTGTTTGCTGGCGCTCAAGTATTCGAATCACGAGGTCATTGTCGTCAACGACGGTTCGACCGACCAGACGATGGAGTTGTTGCGCGAGGCGTTTTCGCTTTACGAGGTCTCACCTGAATCGCGGTCGACCCTCGGTACCAAGCGGGTTCGGGCTTACTACCGATCCCGTAACCGGCCCGGTATCGTCGTCATCGACAAGGATAACGGAGGAAAGGCGGACGCTCTGAACGCCGCGCTCGCCGTAGCGCGGTTCCCCCTGGTAGTGGCAGTGGACGCCGATACTCTGATCGAACCTGACGCCCTCATAAGACTGGCTCGACCGTTCTTGCTCGACCCCGATGTCGCGGCCGCCGGCGGTACGATACGTATCGCGAACGGTTGCGACATGCGTCATCAACGCATCGTCGAACCACGCGTGCCGCACAGCTTTCTCGCTGGTATGCAGGTGCCCGAGTATCTCAGGGCCTTCTTGTTTGGAAGGCTGGGTTGGAACGTTCTGGGCGGGACCCTGATCGTTTCCGGGGCTTTCGGAATTTTCCGCCGAGACTACCTCCTCGAGATAGGCGGATACAGAACCGGAAATGTCGTCGAGGATATGGATCTCATCGTGAGGCTCCACAAGCACCTTCGGGAGAAAGGGGTGCGCTACTCGGTGCCTTTCATTCCCGATCCAGTCGCGTGGACCGAAGTCCCATCAGATCTGACCACCCTTGGGCGCCAGCGTGAACGGTGGCACCGCGGGCTGGTGCTTACCATGGCGAGTAACTGGCGAATGGTTTTCAACCCGCGCTACGGCGTGGTCGGACTCGTCGTGTTTCCTTTCTTCTTCTTCGGAGAGTTGCTGGCGCCCCTCATCGAGATCGTGGGACTGATTGCCACCGCCGTAGGATTCTACCTGGGGGTCGTCGACCTCCAGGCCGCGTTGTTGTTTCTCACTGCGGCCTGGGGATACGGGATGATCATCACCCTGACCGCCGTGATCATGGAGGAGTCGACCTTTCGCACCTACCGAAGTTTTGCCGACTTTCTCCGGTTGGTCGGCTACGCGTTGGCCGAACCCTTCGGATACCGTCAGATGACGGTGTTGTGGCGAGTAGACGCTTTTCGTTGCGCGCTGAGGGGCAGGCACTCCTGGGGAGACATGAAGCGCCGTGGATTCTCCCACGCTGGTGCGGACGCCTAGCGGCGATCGCGTGTAGCCCCCAGCGGAGCTGCTGTTCGCGGCGGGACCGGCGGTGCGCAGGGGGCGTACCGTCCGCGCGCTGGTCTGGTTATTGCATTTACCTTCGGTGCCTTTTCCCGGCTATTGGGCCCCGGATAGTCCGGGCCGCCAAGACCGTGTAAAGGCGAGGTTTTATTATGGTCGAAATCCGATCTCTTCAGAGGACCGTCACAATTGTGGCACTTGTGTCAATTTTTGTACCGCTTGGCGCCTTGGCCCAGTGCGGCGACCTCAACGACGACGGGACCGTAAGCGCAGCCGATGCTCTCAGCACGATGCGGGCGGCTGTGGAAGCCCGGGAGTGTTACCGATACCTCTGCGACGCCAACGACGATGGTGTGGTCACTACTGCAGACTCTCTGATTCTACTGCGGGCAGCCGTCGGTATGTCGGCTGTCCTCGGCTGTCCTTTTGAGCCAGACCCCCCGGACCAAGACGACGGCAGGGTATTCATCACCAACGACGAGACGAGTTTTCTCGGTAGGGTCAGCGTGGTCGACGAAGTGGTGGTCGTCGACCCGGATCCGTCGACTCCGGCCTACGTGTACCAGGCGATGAGCGCTGGCGGGGGAACGGCCGACTTCAATCTCAACCTGGTCGCCAAGGTCGATACCGTGAGAAGCGGCACCGATGAGCTGCAGGCGACGTCCATCTACAAGGGCGAGAAGAAGAACCATTTCATCGTGAGTTATGCGATGCGGGGTGCTCCGTATCTAGGGGCGATCGAGTACTATGACGTCGGTGATCCGAAAAAACCGAAGCTGAAGTCTCAGGCCCTGTTCGTCAACTCCGACGTTCACTCCTTGGTTGCCGTCGACCACAAGGTATACCTGGCCGAGGCTAGTGGCGACGCGTCGCTACCCTATCCGGCGGTACTGGAAATCATCAAGTTCAAGAAGAAGAAGTTCGTTCTCGAGGACAGCGTCAGCGTTCCGCTGACGAGTTTTGCAGCTACGAGCAGTGCGGTAGGGAACGGCGTGGTCTACGTCACGACGGGCAACACCGGTGGCCTGTTCGCGGTGGATCTGGATACGCGCGAGGTGATGGCGAGTGTTGACCTCGACGATGTTCGCTGGGTTGAAATCGCGGGCGACAAGGTCGTCGTCCTGCAGGGCATGCCGGGTCGGCTGTCGGTATACAGCGCGGGAAGCCTCGACCTGCAGGGGTCGTGGCCGTTTTCGGGCGCCGACGTTCCGGAAGCCAAGACGAGCATGACGGTCGTCGGTGGAAAGGCATTCATCGCCGCGGGTACCGCGGGCCTTCAGGTCCACAGCATCGAGACCGGTACGCTGCTGGGCTCGCTGCCCGTGCCGACGGTAGCGGGGCTGGACCCATCCGTGGTGGTAACCAACTCCGTTGCCGTCAAGGATGATCTGATCTTCGTTTCCAACGGGGAGGCGGGCGTGTATGTCGCGAGAGCGAGCACAAAACCTTCTCACACCGGGAGTGAAGACCCGGTCGACCTCGTGCTGCTCGGGAAGCTGCGTTTCGATGCCCTGCAGTCGGTGAACCACATAGCTTTCAAGGACAAGCATCTGGTGGTGGCCGCCGGACTCGGTGGTCTGAAGGTCGTCAAAGTCGACTTCTCCGATTCGAACGACGAATAGGCACAGGTTCAGTCCCCCTCGTTCGCGTGGATCGGCCGGACTTGCCGCGCGGCCGACTCGACCCCTCGGGGTGTTGTTTCTCTCGCGTCTTTCTGGCACTGGTTGTGGTCCATGCCCGCGATACCCTGTGCTTTCCTTCTGGCCTTGATTCTCGTCTCGGGGCCCGCGCTTGGCGCCGGCGCAGTATCGGAGCGCGTCGTGGTCTCGGCTTCGCACGAGGGCAAATCGGCTGTGGTGGACCTCCCTTCGGCGGCGGAGGTAGAGGAGCGGGTCAAGGAAGGCGAGCAGCTCACGGGGCGTGAACTCTACGACCGCTTTCTGAAGAACCGCAATCGACTCCGTGCCCTCTATCAGGAGAGCCACTCGGTGTCTTCCGACGAAGCGGGAAATCCTCAGCGGGTCAACTTCTGGATGCAATGGAAGGACTATCGCGACGGCGATGACAATCCCGTTGGCGACCTGTTTTCCAAGACGATCATCAAGTTCACAGGCCCCTACGAGTTGCGGCACAGCGGGTACCTCTTCATCCACCACGACCGTAACGACGACGAGCAGTTCATGTACTCACCGGTGCGGGGTCGGACCATGCGCGTGAGCGCCAAGGGCCAGGCCATAGCCGGTACCGACTTCAGCTTCGAGGATTTTCTCGTAAGCGTCAACGATATCGGCGACGCCGACTACAAACGACACGCGGACGCGACGGTAGACGGCGTGGATTGCTATGTCGTCGAGGCGTTCATGAAACCAGAGGCGAAATCGACTTATACGCGGAGTCTCAGCTACCTCGAGAAGGAGCACTACGTGCCTCTGAGAACACTGTACTGGGATTCCGTCGGCGTGAAATCGAAAGAACTCACCGCGGTGCACTCAACGATCAAGAACTTCGATGGCGTCTGGGTTGCGTCGGAATCGACGATGAAGGATTTACTCGAGGACACTCAGACGACGCTCTACGTTGACCTTCTCGAGGCCAACCCCGATCTGAGTGATCTTGACCTCGAACTTTCGGCGCTCGCGGCGAAACCGTGATCCGATCCGGCTTCGTCGTTCAGGCTGCCGCGGGCGAGGAGGGCGGGGAGGAGGGTGAGGTCGGCGAGCAGGCATATCACCATCGTCGTTGCGGCGAGGACGCCGAGCTGTCTGAGCGTGGCGAACCCTGACAAGGTGAGCACGAGAAAACCGGCCGATAGCATGACCGAAGAAACGACGATCGGACGTCCGAGGCTTCGAATACAGTCGGTCGCGGCGGGCAAGGGCAGCAGACCGAGCCGGCGACGGCGCAGGTATCCCGTGAGAAAATGGGCTGTGTCGTCCACGGCGATTCCCAGGGCTATGCAGCCGAGCAGGCTCGTGGGCAGAGACAGTGGCGCCGCACCGGCCCCAAGCACGCCGAAGAACATCAACACCGGGATGAGGTTGGGGATCATCGCCAGCAATCCCGTGCGAACGGAGCGAAAGACGAGGGAGATCAGTACAAGAATGGCCATCGCGGCGCATCCCACTATGGAGAACTGGGTCCGCGCTATGCCGTCGGCGCCGTGATTCAGGATGATGGTATTGCCGGTAACGACCACGGACAGTGTTGGCGGGAGGTCGGCTTCGTCGATCGCTCGGTACAGGCGGCGCTCAAGTTCGCGGACCGTGGAAGAGCCGCTCGCGCTGGTACGGACGACGAGGTTCACGCTGCTGTGGTTGGAGTTGATTAGTCGACGTATCTTGTTGCGGGGCAACAGAAAGAGCAGGTCCGCAACCTCCTCCCTACTGTCGGGTATGCGTTCGGCCGCAGGATCGTTTTTTTCGTAGGCGAGGTTGAGCGTTCGTATGAAGTCTACGATCGAGAGGGTCGCTCTCACCCCGGGCATGCGATCCACATGATTCTGCAATCTTTCGAGGCTCCGGAGATATTCGGGGTCGCGGAAAGCTCCTTCACCATCCCCCTTCAACACTACGTATATTGGTGCCGCGCCCACCAGCAGGCGGCTGACCGCTTCGTAATCACGGCGTACTCGCGAGCGCGAGTCGAAGAAGGTGAGATAATCGGTATCAACCACGATTCTTGGCAATAGTAGTAGCGCTACAACTGCAAGCAGGATCCAGGACCGTGTGACAAAGCGCGAACGCCGTTCGCACAACCGCGCGGTTTGGCAGAGCGCGGCCTGCAGCGCCAACCCGAGCCGGGCGCTTACTGCCCCGGGCGCGTCGTTTCGCTCGGCTCTCATGATAACGAGTAGTGCCGGTATGCAGCACAGCGATACCACGCTGGACCAAGCCACCCCCACGGTAGCCAGCAAGCCCAGTTCTCTGATGGCTGGAGTGTCGGAGATGGCCAGTGAGGAGAAACCCACACAGGTGGTAAGGCCGGCGATGATTGTGGGCAGGCAGGTGTAGCGAAAAGCTTCCAGGGCGGCGTTTCGCACCGTGGCCCCTTCTCCAAGAAGCGATTCGTACCGGGATATTATGTGGACTCCGTACGCGCTGCCCACGCATATCAAGACCGGTCCCAAGACCAGACTGATCACGTTGAGAGGTCGGCCGAGAATAGCCAGCATCCCGAACACCCACAGCGTGGCCAGGAGACTCACGCCTACGGGAATGGACCCGGTAACGATAGAACCGGTGACGAGCCAACCCACCACGGCGCCGACCAGCATGGCGAGTGGTATCAGCCAGCTGAGATCACGAACCATGACGTGGTGGGCCTGGGTCTTCACGTGCTGGCGACCGGTGACGTAATAGTTGACCGGGGGGCTGAGTTCCTCGGACACGATGCTGCGTATGCGCTCGTCGAGCATTCGCTCAACGAACTTTCCATCGCTCATGGGTTTGAATGAAACGTTGATGGCGACGGTCTCGCCGTCGGCCGAGACCATGGTCTTGCGGTAGATGGGATCTTGCATGACTCTCGCTCGCAGGTTCTCCAGGTCTTCCAGCGCGACGGGAATCTCGTCCACGAGACGGTTGACCACGATGGTGTCGGAGCTGGCGACGTAGCGGTAGGAGGTCGTGTTCACCAAGCTTTCGACGTTTCGCACGCCGGGAAGGCGTCTTATGCGCTCGCTGATGCGTCGTAGTTCCAGAAGACGGTGGGTCGTGAAGATGTCCCCGGCCTGGACGGCAACGACGTACAGGTTGTCATCGCCGAAGTTCTGGATGGCGCGCTCGTAAGGGGGAATACCCGGATCGCTTTCGGAGAGCATGGGCTCTTCTGAAGGATCCAGTCTCATGCGGAACCCCGGCGTGTGTGGGTCGATCAAGGTGCACATCGCGGCCAGCGAGATCAGCGCGGGAATCACCAGAACCGTGCGGGGATGGTCTATGAGCAGGAACGGTCTGCGGATAGCCAGGGTAAGGCCCAAGCCTGCCAGGGTTACGCCGCTGAGAGCCGTTAGCAGAAGGGTGACCATGGAGACGGGCGTAGAAGATACCAGCCGGCCAGGCCCTTGGAAAAAGCGCGGGAGAGGATCGCATCTTCCAGCGACCCTCGATAGCAGGCAAGACCGGATTGACACCTTGGATGTCGGCTGATAGCCAGCAAGATACCGGGAGGATAAATGCGATGACGAACGGACTCGGTGGGCACGGACCACGTAACAGGCCTCCTACCCCGGAAGAACTGCTCGCTATGGCGCTGTCTCGTCTCAAGGGCCGTTGGGCTGGTAGCGCGTCAATCGTCGCGCTGGTCGTCGGGTTGGCATTATGGATGGCGACCGGGATCTACCAGGTCAACCCAAGTGAAGCGGGGATAGTTCTTCGTTTTGGTAAGGCGGTCACGACGGTTGGCCCGGGGCTCCACTGGCATCTCCCTTGGCCCGTAGAGACTGTTCTCAAACCGCCACTCACGGTTGTGTTGAAGGAAGAGGTAGGCTTTCGCACCGTCGACGTGGGCCCACCGGCCCGTTACCGCCGCGTTATCAAGGAAGCACGAATGCTTACCTCTGACGGCAACATCGTGGATCTAGATTTCATAGTCCAGTATCACGTGAAGGACCCGATTGCCTTTCTCTTTCGTGTGCGTGATCCCGCCGAGACCCTTCGCGATTCAGCCGAGGCGGCGATGCGGGAGGTGATCGGGCGCACGACCATCGACCGCGCCTTGACGGAAGGTCGACTAGAGGTACAAACCCACGCACAGGTCCTGCTCCAGTCGATACTCGACCACTACGGTGCGGGGCTCCAGGTGACGACCGTCAAGTTGCAGGACGTCGTGCCGCCTGATCCGGTGCAGGATGCGTTCAAGGACGTGATAAATGCCGAACAAGACAAAGAGAGAATGATCAACGAGGCCGAGGGGTTTGCGAATGACATCCTGCCCAAGGCGAGGGGCCTCGCGGCACAGGCGGTCAACCAAGCCGAAGCCTACGCCCAGGCCAAGGTCAAAGAGGCGCAGGGGGCTGCCGAGCGCTTCGAACTTCTCTACGACGCTTACAAGCGCTCTCCGAGGGTGACCCGTAAGCGGCTCTACCTGGAGACGCTAGAGGAGGTGCTCAAGGGGGCTGACAAGGTAATCGTGGATGACGGCGTTGCCGCCCGGGCGCTGCCGTTCTTGCCGCTAAGGGGACGGTTGCCTTCGGTGGCGGGTGGGGAATCGCGATGAAAAACAAGATCGGCGCGATAGTCGTTTCTGTTCTGATCGCCGCGGGCCTGTTGTTCAGCACGGCGACCTACCAGGTTGGAGAATGGCAGCAGGCGGTGGTGCTCAAGTTCGGCAGGCCCATCCGCACGGTGACCGAACCTGGCCTGCATTTCAAGACCCCCCTTGTTCACAACGTCGTGTACTTCGAGAAACGTCTACTCGGATACGACGCCGCCCCACGAGAGCTCCTTACGCGCGACAAGCAACAACTCGTGGTGGACAATTTCTCTCGCTGGGAAATTGTCGATCCGTTGAAGTTCTATCAGACGGTGATAACCCAGGCCGGCGCTCAATCACGACTTGACGATATCATATATTCGAACCTCAGGCAGGCAATTGGTCAGGTGACTCTTCGCGAGGTGGTATCCGGGGATCGTGATGCGTTGATGCGGCAGGTCACGAGCAAGTCGAGCGAACGCGCGGCGGGGTACGGCATTGGCGTGATCGACGTGCGGATCAAACGGACCGAGCTGCCAGAAAAGAATGAACTCAACGTCTTTGGCCGAATGCGGACGGAACGCGAGCGACAGGCCAAGAAGTTTCGGGCCGAGGGCGAAGAAGAGTCGACCAAGATCCGGTCTCAGGCGGAGCGCGAGAAGAGGGTGATCCTGGCCGAGTCGACCCGACGGGCCGAAATCATCCGCGGTGGAGGCGACGCCAAGACCGTGGAGATCTACGCGAAAGCCTATCAGCGGGATCCCGAATTTTACGCCTTCGTTCGCACCCTCGAGGCTTATCGTAAGGCATTAGGCTCGGATACCATGGTCGTGCTTAGCCCCTCGAGCGAGTTCTTCGAGCTGCTCCAGGACTCCGGAGACTAGAAGGAAGCGGCGGCCTTCCGCGACGTACTCGGCCGACTCGAACCCGCGGCGGCGTAGTCGCGAACCCCGGGGCGCGACAGCCCCCACTCGGGGGGTCGGTCGCGCGGTCGATCATACTTAGTTTCCGGCCGAACGCTTGGGAGAGCGCGCTCTGTCCCGACTTTCGGTCTGCGGCCGGCCGGAAAGGGACTTGTAATACGATCGAAAAAAGGGTTAACGTTGCACCACCGTTTCTCGATGGGGGGGAAGCCCTTTCGGGGCAGGAGTGTGTGCGTGTTCAAGCACCTTGTGTATCTGTGTTGCCCCGGGGTTCGATCCCCCCGGGCCTGTGTTCCAGTTTTGGTTCTCTCGACCTCGGCCGTGCAGACGGCGCGTTGCGGCGACGTCGCTGTATCCGACACCGTGCTGCGATCTAGCGATCCGGTCGTGACGCAGCGTTACGACAGCAACGGATTGGTGGTTCGTGCACCCCGAGGGGCCGTGCCCATCAGCCTTGATCTTGGCGGCGTGGCAGCGATCGGGAATTCAGCCCGTGGGATATATACGCGGGGTCGTGACCTCGACACCGCTGGTGCGCGTAATCTCGGCGACCGCGCGCCGGGCGTAGTTTCGACTACAGGGAGGGCGACGCGATGAGGCGGTCTCGTGCGCAGGCCCTGGCCGTGTCGAACATGGCCGTGTTGATCGTGACGTTTGCGGCGGGTTCGGCCTCGGCGGTCACCTCGGCAGCGGAGGTCTGCTCGCCGACGGTTGACCCCTGCCTCATTAGTTCGACGGTGATCGTGGACGACGGGGCTACTCTGGATTTTGGTATACGCGCGGTCGAGGTCATCGGAGCCGGCAAACTCGACTTTGGTGCCTCGGCGGCGATCCTGTTATGTGGGGACTTCACGATCAACGTAGGGGCTGCAACGGGAATAAAGGTAAAGAACGCGACCGCGACTCAGGGTGGGCGAGCCACCATCCGGGCTCGCCGGGCGTGTTCGGGTGATGGGACGACCGCCTGCCTGAACGACGTGAGCTGTGCAGCCGCGGGACTCGGCCTGTGCTCCATTGGCAACGGGGATGTGTTCATAGACGGCAAGATCCTCGGCGACGCCGAGTTTCCGGCGGCGGTCGATATCATGGCCGCGGGCGAAGTGACCTTTGTGAACACGATCAACCTCGACGGTACCATTGCCGATGCCGACGGTGGAGATCTGACGGCGACCGCCGTGGCGGGATCGGTCAACCTCAACGGGAAAATCCTGGCTACGGGCGGCATGTTTTCAGCCGGTGGCAACGTCTCCGTCAGTGCAGGACTCGATATCTTCGTCAACAATACGATCGGGGTTACCGGCGGTGACCTGGACGGCGGGATCATCGAACTCAGCGCCAACAGGGACGTGTCAGTCGGGCAAGACATCAGCGCGGATTCGGTCGCGGGTGAAGGCTTCGGCGGGGAGATCCTGGTGTTTGCCGGTAGGAACCTCGTCATCGCGGGCGGCACGGCTGGCAACACTCTTCTCCTCAGCACAGACGGAAACGGTTCCATCGGCGGTGTTGGCGGCGATGGTGGGGCGCAGATCTACGAGACTGGTGGTAACCTCAGCGTGGGACAGTTCGTCAAGTTGAGGTCTAACGGAGCGAGCCCCGACGGCTTCGGTGAAGGAGTGACGCTCGATGCGGGAGGAGACCTGGTTTTCCAGGGGCAGATCGAATCGCGAGGGCTGGGCGGCCAAGGTGGAGGTGGGCTGATCGATTTCGTGACCCAGGGGGACCTTTCCGTCACCTCTTCGGCGGTGATCGACGTGAGCGGAGGTGCCGGGGGCGGTGGGGACGTGGACATTTTTTCGTCGGGGGAGTTCTTTTTCGATGGAAGCATCGATTCTGGTGCGTCTGGCGGGGGCATCGCGGGTTCGATAACGGCTCGGGCCGCCGGTAACGCGACGATCACCGGAACACTGACCACCTCCGGTGCGAGTCTCGGGGCGGCGGCAGGTACGATAGAACTCGATGCTTGTGAACTGAGACTTGCGGCGACGGCTGTGGTGAACAACGCGGGCGTCTTCGGCAACAACAAGCTCGTCGGCCACGGGTCGGTCACCACCGCTGCAGGCAGCCAGCTTCTAGCAGACGCCTCGACGGGAGCGAACACCGTGACCTACAGGGACGTTGTTACGCCGCCGGTTCTCGATGGTGTGGCCACCCCGAGTCCTGCCGTTCAGCTGGATCCGGTGCTCGCACCCTGCGCGCTGTGCGGTAACGGAACGGTCAACGGCGGGGAGAGCTGTGATGACGGCAACCTGCTGGACGGCGATGGCTGTAGTTCTACCTGCCAGGATGAAGGCTGCATTGCCGACACTCCGGGATACCCGGCCGGGGGATTGTGCGCAGACGGCGACGGCTGCACCGTAGATAGCTGCGATACCGTTAGCCACAGTTGTACTCACGTTCTGTCGTGTGACGATGGGATTTCGTGTACGGCAGACAGCTGTGTTGGGATTAGCTGCGTCCACGCGCCCGATGACCTCGTATGTGGCGATGGAAACCCCTGTACCGCGGACCTCTGCAATGAGATCCTGGGCTGCACCAACGATAACCTTGCCGATGGTAGCGCGTGTGACGACGGCGCGGCCTGTACCGTCGACAGTTGCACCAGCGGCGTGTGCGTAGGGGTTCCCGACGATTTGCTGTGTGATGATGGTGACGGGTGTACGGTTGATAGCTGCGATCCTGGCACGTTGACCTGCAGTCATATCCTTGGGTGTGACGACGGAGTTTCTTGCACCGCTGACAGCTGTGTCGCGGGGACATGTGTGAACGCTCCGAGCGACCTGCTCTGCGACGATGGCAACGACTGTACTTCCGAGGTGTGTGATCCGGTAGCCGACTGTGGTTTTGCAAGTGTGGGCGATGGAAGTCCCTGCAACCCGGAGACGGACTTCTGTGCGATATCGGGGCAGTGCTCTACCGGATCCTGCATCGCAAGCGATTCTTCTTTCATGAGCAATACCAAGCTCAAGGTGTCGCTCAAGCCGGGTGCCGGTAACGACAAGATGAATCTCAAGGCCTTTTTGCCTCTGTCCGATTTCGCTTCCTTGCCTTCGGATACCGGGTTGCTCGTCCGCGTCAATGACGACGCCTCTAACGAGGTGTACAGTGGCGTCATACCAGCGGTCTCCTTCGTCAACGTCCGCGACAAGAACGTGACGTTCAAGTTCAAGGACAAGGTGGGAACCATCGCTAACGGCATCACGATCGCGTTGGTGAAGATCATCGCCAGGAAGGGCGTGGCCAAGGCGAAGGTCAAGACGGTGGGGGTGGAAATACCCGGCGCCGCTGGTCAGGGCCGGATCTCGGCCAACCTCCTTTTCGGTGTGACGCCGGCGGGGAGCGATTGCCTCACGACGCCGGCCCTCACCTGTAAGGTCAAGCCCAAGGCGATCAGATGTAAGGGCCCGTGAAGGCGGTAGTGAGCGCTTGACTGGGGCTTGGATCGAGCCTACTCAGCGGCTTGCAGGCTTTCCCTGCAAGCCCTACAGGAGGAGCAGTCGAATGGCCGAGATCACCGTCTATCATCACCCGTCTTGAGGTAAGTCGCGCGGCTCGCTCGAGATACTTCGCGAGCGCGGCGTCGAGTTCGACGTGGTGGAGTACACGAAGACCCCGTTGACCCGGGAGGTTCTTACCCGACTGGTCACTCTGGTGGGCGGTGATCCTACACAGTTCGTCCGGGTTGGCGACAAGAAATTCAAGGAGGCCGGGCTTGAACTCGCTGATGGTGCGGGCGTGAGGGCCGTGGTCGATCTCCTTCTCGATCACCCGTGGGCCATGCAGAGGCCGGTGGTGGTCGCCGGAGACAAGGCGGTTATAGCCCGGCCATCGGATCGAGTTCTCGAGTTGCTCTGACCCTTTACCGATCCGTAGCACCCCTGGTTGCAGCGTGTGAAGCTAGCCCATCCCGTGAGCCACGTGATCTACGATCTCGACGGCGTTCTGCTCGATACCGAGCAGTTCTACACCCAGGCGACCAGCGAGATCGTGTCGCGCTGGGGAAAACGTTTTGACTGGACCGTCAAGGCCAACATGATAGGACGACCGTCGCTGGATTCGGCGCGCTATCTGGTAGAGGCGTTAGATCTTCCGATCAGCGCGGAACGGTACCTCGAGATGCGGTCGGCCCGTCTCGTGGAGCTGTTTCCTCACTCGCCTGAACGCGCCGGGGCCGAGGAGTTTACCCGGCGTCTCCACGCGCTCGGCGTTCCGCAGGCAATCGCCACCAGTAGCGAGAGAACACTGTTTGACCTCAAGTCCACTAACCACTCTTCGTGGTTCTCCATCTTCGAGGCGGTGCTGACCGGCGACGATGAGAGAGTGGAGCGGGGCAAGCCGGCGCCAGACATATTCATCGTGACAGCCGAGATACTCGGCGTCTCCCCTTCGCTGTGCCTGGTCGTTGAAGATTCGCCCGTGGGCCTGGAGGCAGCCCTCGCGGCCGGGATGCAGGTCGTGGCGATGCCGGATCCCGCGATGGATCGGTCTCTCTATTCGACTGCGTCCCTGCTGGTCACTTCGTTCTCGGAGCTGGATCCAGGCGACCTGGGTTTCGTCGGCCGCGGCGCGACGGCTGAGTAGCCTCTAGCTCCACCTCGATTCCGCTGGCTGCTCGCGCTATCGCTTATTTCAGGCCTA